>CAYMAU010000001.1:0-73056 GCA_964388525.1 uncultured Aquiluna sp.
GGCTTGACCAATCCAGCCATGATTCTCATCAAAGTGGTCTTACCCGCTGTATGGACCAATCAGCAAGTTAATTCCGCTATTGAAGGTCGCCGAGAGGTCGTAAATGACGTCTTCTGAATCTTGTCTCAGAGAAATGTTTTCTAGAACTAGCTTGCTCAAACCCTGCCCCCTGCCTCAATGTGGACACCTGAAACTTCCGAGGAAACCTTGCCTGAGTCCCAGCCTAGGGACTTCTGAAGAATTCTTGCCAGCTCCTGAAGTGAAGGCGAGCTCATTGATCCGGTGAAAGCTAGGTTGGTGCGTCGGTTGACAAGATCCTCGAGTCGATAAACGCTCTCGTTCATAACCACGAACTCAATCTCGGAATCTGAAAACCCGGAATTGTGCGTAAGCATAGTCTCAGGATTGGCAGCGATGTATTCCAAAATTGCTTTGGCGCGAGTGCCGTATCGAAGAAGAAGTTGCATGGCACGCTCTTTGGAGACCGAACCTCGGTGATCTTCAGTCCACCTCTGCTGTGCTTCAGGGGCAGTTGGGAAGTCTTTTCCGCCACCGATCGGAAGGTTCTGCGTGGACAGAACTCGGTTTTTGCCCAGCAGTTTCAACACATCTGATGAAAGATGCTCTCCGAGAGCCCTAAAGGTTGTCCACTTTCCACCCACCAAGCTAAGAACTGGGACGTCGTTCTCGCCCGAAGTTCGAACGATTCGGTAATCACGAGAAACGATTCCAGGGTTGATGTCTCCGCTAGCAGCGAGCGGCCTAACACCGGAGTACCTGAAGACAATCTGCTCTTCACCAATGCTGATTTTTGGGAAAACGTAAGCAACCAGTTTGAAGAAGTAGTCAACCTCTTCGTCGGTACACAACGCTGGCTCATTCATGTCGTGAGAAATGTCTGTGGTGCCAACCAATACCTTGCCCAAGATTGGATACATCAATACGATACGCCCATCGCGATTTTCAAAGAATATTTCTCGGTTGTCACAAGCTTCAAACAGTTCCTTATTGTCCAGAACAATGTGGGAACCCTTGGTGCCGGCCATGTAGCCGGTGTCGAAACCTAAGTTCTGGTTGGTCATGTCAGTCCAAGGCCCGGTGGTGTTTACAATCACATCGGCTGCGAATGCAATCTCTTCGCCGGTAAATATGTCTTTCAAAACTGTCTTGCCGCCCGCGTGAGCGGTGGCTGAAACGTAGTTGAAACTTCTTGCATTCGAACCGGCTGCTAGGCCGTCAAACAAAACATCAAGAGCAAGTCTTTCTGGATTGTCCATTGCTGCATCGTAATAAGTGGCCGTGAACTTGACGTCTTTGTTGAGCGAAGGCATTTCAGCTTTGGATTTTTTCTGTCCGAGGAAACGATGCCTTGGCATCGTTCCACCATTTCGTCCGAAGGTGTCATAAAGCAGCAGTCCGACCTTGATCAAGATAGCGCCGCGTTCTTTTGGTTTGCCCTGCGCGTGGGTAAAGAGTCGAATTGGAGCGCTGATGAGGCCCGAGAAGATTGAAAAGATCGGCATTGTGGTCTTGAGTGGCTTTACGTAGTGAGGGGCCGCTTTCAAAAGACGGTTTCTTTCTTGGAGGGATTCTTTGACCAGACGAATCTCGCCGTTTTCCAGATAGCGAACACCACCGTGGATCATGTGTGAGGAGGCTGCAGATGCCCCGGAGCAGTAATCGTTTTGCTCAACGAGGACGACGTCTACGCCCTGAAGGGCCAAGTCACGGAAGGTTGCCAGGCCGTTGATGCCGCCACCGATTATCAGCACCTGAGCCTTGGGGTTGCCTCTCAGCTCGGTAAGTCGAGAGGATTGTCCCGTGCTTTGGCTCATTTCTGACCCTGTCTCTCTTCTTTGAAAAATGCGTGATTACGTGCAACCTATTTTCCAAATTAGTGACTGGACCCTAGTTCCAACCAATTTGCACATGTGTGCAGTACTTTCGTTATGTTGGACGAAACCCACGAAAAGTCCAGGAGTTGACCATGGACGCCATTGGCGACGAGCTAATGGTCTCGCGCTCCTCGGTCTCTCGCTTGCTACAGATGGTCCGGGACCGAAGCATTATCATGGTCAAAATTCATTCCCCCGAAGATGCTACGCGGCGCATGATCATCGAGATAAAAAAGCGGCACGGGCTAAACACTCACCTGATTCCAGTTCCAGAATCGGCTTCGCCAATTGAGCGACTTAATCGAGTTGCCTTGACCGCCGCACGAATGCTCACCAATTTCTTCTTCGCTGGAATGACCATGGACGTTGCCCAGGGATCAGCCGCAAGCGGTTATTAGGAACTTAGCTTCTCGGCCATTGTGGGGATCCAGAGTGGTCCAGCTAAATGTAGCTGGAAATACCCTCACTACTGGAAATACTTTCACTCCCGGTTTGACATGCGGCGGTGAAATTCCGAGGCGTTTCGGTGAGGCCTTCGGTGTAAGAGTTGAACAGTCCCCGGTCCCCGTGTTTTTCCATGATTCATCTAGAAAAGAATCCATGTGGCGCAAGCGAAGCACTAAACACATCTTGAACATTCAGTCCTCGATGGATGTGGCTCTGTTTGGCCAAGGACTTGGTCAACATAGTGACACCGAATGAGTCTGAGGCAGAGCCTCGCACCGGCATAACCGTTAGTGACGAAGCTTCAGCTGCGAAGGCAGGAAGTGGTTTCAGGCTTCAAAAGCTGATGCGATGGACACTTCCGCTTCGGGAGATGCATTTGCTGGGTAACTAAGAGCGCTGCTGGCAAAATCCTAGAAGGTTTAGGACTTTGGCAGCTTCAGCGATAGCAAGTAGCTTCCTATTGGCTTCCCGAAGCGATTGGCGACGTTGGCCAAATGCCCCTGCTGCACAAACCCAAATTTTTCGTGAAGTGCAATCGATGCGTGAGCACCGCGATCCGCGATCACAGCAATGACTTCTTTGATACCCACAGCTCGACAGCGTTCCAGGAGCGCGGTGAACAACTTCGTACCCAGGCCCTTACCGGTTGCAGGTGCGGACAGATAAATCGAGTTCTCCACAACCTTTAGATAACCGGCTCGCTGTCGCCATGGAGAAACCAACGCAAACCCCAGAACATCGAACCCACGCACCACCACCAAAAAAGGCAAATCGAACTTTTGGGCCATGTCATATTTCTCTTGCCAGTAGTCAAGCTTCAGGGGCACGTCGTCAAAGGTGATGACCGTATTTCTGATGAAGTAGTTGTAAATGTCTTTGATTGCGGGTAAATCCTCTGTCGCAACGTTCCGGATCAGCACTTCGGGGACTGGCAGGGCAGGGTTCTGCCGTTGACGACGAATCATTGCCCATCGAGTTTTGCTATCAACCACTAACAGCTCCAATCAATTGGCTGTAGCTGTGATTCTGTCAATAGTTTGTTACAACTAGAAAACGGCCTCGAGCCAAAGAAGCCCCGATAGCTCGAAAGCGGAGAAGGGTGCGGACTCCTTAATACCCTGGACAGATTCAAATCTCCTGCTAATTCTCCTGCTCGCTGTCCCCAAAGAATCGCCACTAAATTGCCCTTGTGAACTTCTTGAAGAACCTGTATTGCCCTGGAGGTAAAAATATCCCAGCCGATGTCGAAGTGCGCGGCAGTTTGGCCGACACGGGTAGTTAGCGATCGGTTTAGGAGCATGACGCCTTGATTTGCCCAATTGGAAATATCCCCGGTCGCCACAAAGTCGCGACCGAGGTCATCACGCAACTCTTTGATTATGTTTCGAAGGGTTGGTGGAAGCGGGGTTGTTCCTTCCGGGACGCAGAAAGCTAACCCGGTGGCGTGAACGGCATTCGGGTAAGGGTCTTGGCCGACGATCAGTACCCGATAGTGCTCAGGGGGAAACCTGAAAGCTCGCATGATGTTCTGCTTTTCCGGTACCACATGTTCTTGACCCGCCAAAACTGAAGATATTTCGTAGAGTAGTTTTTTTTGGTCAGCCAGTAATTCCTGCCACCGAGCGTGCATTTGATTGAACATACCCTCCATTAAATAGTGCAAAGATAAATAGAGCAAAGGAGCAAGCATGCCAACACCCGGTGAGTTCTTAGTTTCAGCCAGTAATCTCCTCGAAGATCTAGTTTCGCTGCGCAGAAAACTGCACCAAATACCTGAGTTTGCACTTCATTTGCCCCAAACCCAACAGGCGTTAATTTCTGAACTAGAAGGGTTGGGCGAGATAACTCTCGGAAAGTCTCTGAGTTCTATTGTTCTAGTAATTCGCGGTGGCAGCCCTGGTCCAACTGTGCTTCTGCGGGCAGATATGGATGCTCTTCATGTGCAAGAAGAAACCAATTTGGACTTTGCTTCTATAAACGGCTACATGCACGCATGCGGTCATGATCTTCACATGTCAGCAGGCGTCGGAGCAGCGAAACTTCTGCACGAGATAAAAGACCAACTAAAAGGCGATGTCGCAATCTGGTTCCAGCCGGGCGAAGAAGGTCACCACGGCGCGGATGTAATGATCGAAGAGGGAATGCTGGACATTACCGGAAGTCGGCCAGTAGCTGCATATGGCCTTCACGTCTTTACCTCCTTGCCGGTAGGGACGATTGCCTGCAAGCCTGGAGCAATGATGGCAAGTGCAGGCGACATGAACGTTGTCTTCCACGGATCCGGTGGACACGGTTCGATGCCCTGGCTATCAAAAGACCCAGTAGCACCAATGGTCGAGGCCATTTCGAGCCTTCAAACCATGCTCAATAAAAATTTCGACCAGTTTGATCCGGTGATAGTGAACGTCAGCTGGATCCGTGCTGGAGATGATGCAACCAATAATGTCATCCCAGATACAGCAAGCTTCGGGGCAACAGTTAGAACATTTTCCGCAGTCAATACCGAGAAATTGCATATTTTGGCCCCCAAATTAATCAATTCGATTGCCGAAGGGTTTGGAGTCACGGCCACTATCGAATTTAGTGAACCCACCAAGGTGTTGATCAATGATGAACACTCGGTTGAGAGAGTTTCTGCAATAGCGCAGGAGTTGGTTGGCTCTGCCGGCTACGTGGCAATGGATAACCCAATCGCCGGTGGAGAAGACTTTGCCTCGATTGTCCACAAAGTTCCTGGGGCTTTTGTCTTCTTGGGAGCCTGTCCGAAAGAGATTGATCACACAACGGCGCCAACTAATCACTCGGCCAGAGCCATCTTCGATGACTCTGTTATTCCACTGGGCTCGGCGCTATTGGCCTCTTTGGCCAATTCGCATTTGTTGTAAAGTTACGTTTGGTTACCGGCTTAGTTGCTTGATCAAGCCCAACGCTGAATAGTTATTACAGCAGCAAACCACCTAACCTGGAGAATGAAATGACCAATGCAGCAAACTGGGGTTTTGAAACCCTTCAGATTCACGCCGGTGCAGTAAGCGATCCCGCAACTAACGCGAGAGCTGTGCCGATTTACAAGACCACTGCCTACACCTTCAATTCAGCAGAGCATGCTCGAAAGCTGTTTGGTCTTGCAGAATTTGGAAACATCTACACCCGAATCATGAACCCCACCCAAGACGTTGCCGAAAAGCGCATCGCTGCACTCGAAGGCGGAACTGCGGCCCTACTTTTGTCTTCCGGTCAGTCCGCTACCACTTTCGCCGTTTTAAACATTGCTGAGGCCGGCGATCACATCGTTGCAAGCTCGAAGCTTTACGGTGGAACATACAACCTCTTCAGGTACACCCTCGCCAAGCTTGGGATCGAAACAACATTTGTTGATGATCAAGATGACGAGAATGCTTGGGCTGCCGCAATTCGCCCGAACACGAAGCTGCTGTTCGGAGAGACAATCGGAAACCCAGATGTGTCAATACTTGACATCCGAAAGGTTTCGACGGTAGCCCACAAGCACGGCATCCCATTGCTTGTCGACAACACCGTAGCGACCCCGTTTTTGATCAGACCCTTTGAGCACGGTGCCGACATTGTTATCCACTCAGCAACCAAGTTCCTTGGTGGTCATGGAACGGTTGTTGCTGGAGCGATCGTAGATGGCGGAAAGTTCGAATGGTCCAAATCGGACAAATTCCCTGGCCTAAACAAACCCGACCCTAGCTACCACGGCGTTGTATACACAGAGGCCCTGGGAGACGGAATTGCCTTCATCATCAAGGCCAGAGTTCAACTTTTGCGTGACATCGGGGCTGCAGTTTCGCCAGACACTGCCTTCTCGTTGATTCAGGGGATTGAAACGCTGAGCCTTCGCATGGAGCGACACGTTGAGAACGCCAGCAAAGTCGCAACTTGGCTGGAGGCTCATCCTCAGGTTCTGAAGGTCAACTACGCCGGCTTGGCATCCAGCAAGTACAACGAGGCTCACAAGCACTACGCGCCAAAAGGCGCTGGTGCTATCGTCTCGTTCGAGATCGCCGGTGGCCTAGATGCTGGAGTGAAATTCGTTGAAGGCGTCGAGCTATTTAGCCACGTTGCCAACATTGGTGACGTTCGGTCTCTAATTATTCATCCGGCCTCAACGACCCACTCTCAGCTGGACCCAGAGGCGCTTGCCAACGCTGGAGTTACGCCGGGTCTGGTGAGACTGTCGGTTGGACTTGAGAACTACGAGGACATCGTCGCTGACCTACAGACGGGCTTCGCCGCGGCAAAATAAATGGACTTTCAAATATCTGAAGACTCTGCTCCCTCGGAATTTATTTCCGAGGAGCAGCGTCGTCAGCTCGTCGGAAGACCACCTGCCAGCGGTGCATGGCGTGCTGGAGACAACCTTGGAGACCGAAAATTCTCCAAGGTTTTTTCGCTCCCTCTGGAATCAGGCGAACCCTTGAATCAGGCAGTTTTGTCCTATGAGACCTGGGGGGAACTAAACGCTGCAAAATCAAATGCCGTCTTGGTGCTGCACGCCCTAACCGGAGACAGTCACACCACAGGACCATCAGCCCCCGGACACCCAACGGCAGGTTGGTGGGGAGGCCTAATTGGTCCGGGGCTCGCAATCGATACCAATAAGTATTTTGTAGTGACGCCAAATGTTTTGGGAGGCTGCCAAGGATCGACCGGACCGGCTTCCTTGAATCCCAAGGGTCAAGAATATGGGCCCAGTTTTCCTCAGCTCACGATCAAAGACCAGGCCTTATCTTTTGAGGTACTTGCTCAGCAGCTCGATGTTTCCAGATGGTTTAGCATCATTGGCGGCTCCATGGCTGGGATGCACGCCATGGAAATGGCCATCAGTTCACCCAATAGCGTCGAGCGCCTAGCAATCTTGGCCGCTCCCCCATTCACAACCGCGGATCAAATCGCTCTAAACACGGTTCAGCTTGAGGCCATCAGATCTGATGCGAACTTTGCCGGAGGTTCTTATTACGATGCCAAACCAGGATTTGGACCTCACCGCGGCCTTGCTCTAGCACGCAGAATGGCGCTCCTAAACTACCGCTCTCCAAAGGAGCTAAACGATCGATTCGGTAGGACGTGGCAATCCAAGGTGAGCCCGCTTACCGAGGCTGGCAAATACGCGGTTGAGAGTTATCTAGATTTTCACGGCAACAAGTTCGTGAGGCGGTTCGATGCCAACAGCTACGTGACTCTCGTAAATGCCATGAACTCGCACGACGTTGGCCGCGGACGCGAATCAGTCGAATCTGCACTCAACACAATTGCTTGCCCGACACTAGTTATTGGCGTGGACAGCGATCGGCTGTTCCCAATCAGCGGTCAGCAACTGATAGCAGATTCCATCAGCGGCGATTTACACGGTGGTCAACTGCACGTGATTCAGAGTGAATATGGCCACGATGGTTTTTTGATTGAACTCGACGCGGTAGGGAAGCTACTTGAAGACTTCTTGTCCTAAAGTGTGAAGCGTGAACCTTCTAAGATCAAAATTTGCAGTCTGCTTCTTTTTCTTCTCCGGTGGATCATCCCTTGCGCTTTGGGCCGTTCACATTCCTCTAATTGAGCGAACTGTTGGGATTGGCTACGTCACTCTCGGAGCGTTATTTATGTTTTCCGGTTTAGGTGGCTTTTTGGCCATGCAGATTTACGGCTGGATTATTGACCACATTGGAGCGAAGACTGCCACTCGAATCGGTGGCCTTGTCGTAGGCCTTTCACTACTAGGTCCGGCCTTCGCCCAAGATGTCTGGTCACTCGGCCTCGCGATTTTTTTCCTCGGGTTTGGAATTGCTGGAGTTGACGTTGGCATGAACGCAGCGGCCCTTCAAATCGACAAAGTCAATAAGCGCGCAATCTTTACCTTTTTTCACCTGTTCTGGTCCGTGGGGGGCCTCTTTGGCGCAGCTCTAGGTTTCGCCACTATTTCTGCAGGATTCGATCAGTCGCAAACCCTCAGCATCACAGGTGTGGTGTTGAGCGTCACGGGAGTTATTCTCGCCGGTTGGCTGCTGCCTAACGAGGTTGTGGCAACCAAAGAAGACAAAAACCAAAATCGGGTTGACTCTCGGGCAAATCGCCGAGTACTGCCTTTTGTTATTCTGGCCGGACTCATGGCAGCTGCTGGGGCAATAATTGAGGGCGTCGCACAGGACTGGTCGGCGCTTTACCTAATTGACATTCAAAACGTCAGCGTTGCTTTAGCAGCTTGGGGTCTTGCCGCCTTCAACCTAGGGATGATCACCGGTCGCATTTTCATCGATCGAATAGTTGAAAACAAGGGGCGGGGTTTCATTATTCGCTGGGGATCACTGCTGGGTGGATTAGCAATCGCTGCCCAGGCACTCGCCCCTAACTTCGAAACCTCACTTATGCTTTGGTATTTCCTTGGCCTCGGAATTTCCGGGGTTGTGCCTCAAATCTTCGCTGCCGGAGGCGAAATCGGTGAAGCCACCCACTCGGGCAGAAACATGGCAAGGGTTGTTGGCATAACATACATTGGCGCGCTAGCTGGGCCCTCGGCTATTGGACTCTTGACCGCTATCTATCCGTTGAATGTTGCAATCGGCTGGGGAACGGTACTCGCGATATTTATTCTGGTTGCAAACCCTAGATTGGAAAAGCTCACTAAATGACCAAGCTGTTTAGCTCTATAAAGATTCGTGACCTTGAAATCAAAAACCGGCTCTGGGTATCTCCCATGTGCATGTATTCATGCGAGGGCCAAGACGGCATTGTTGACCAGTGGCATCTGGTTCACCTGGGATCCAGGGCGATGGGAGGCGCGGGCATGGTGATAGCTGAGGCCAGTGCAGTCAGTCCAGAAGGACGTATCAGCCCTTGGTGTCCAGGTCTCTACGATGACCACCAGATTGCTCCCTGGAAAGTCATCACAGACTTTATAAGGAAACAGGGTGCGACCAGCGGAATACAGCTGGCTCACGCTGGACGAAAGGGCTCCACCCATCGACCAACATCGGGTTCTGGTTCGGTAGCGACATCCGAGGGCGGCTGGGAAACCTACTCCGCGACATCAGAGGCTTTTGAGGGTCTTGCTGCCCCCAGAATCCTTGCCACTAGCGAAATGCCTGGAATCGTTGCGGATTTTGTCAGTGCCGCGTTGAGGGGCCAGAAAGCAGGGTTCGATTCGATAGAAATTCATGCTGCCCACGGTTACTTGCTCCACCAATTTTTGTCACCGATTTCGAATAAGCGTGATGACGCCTACGGCGGAACACTTGAAAACAGGGCCCGATTGTTGCTTGAAATAGTGGCCGAAGTTCGCAAAGCATTGGGCGAGCAAATGCCGATCTTCATTCGGTTCAGCAGCACAGATTATATCGAGGGAGGTTGGGACCAGGATCAAACCAATCAGGTCGCTAACTGGTGCCGAGAACTTGGGGCGGATCTATTCGATCTTTCCTCAGGTGGACTTATCACGGGCGTAAAGATCCCTACTGGGCCCGGTTACCAGGTTGAGTTTGCTAAAAGCGCGAAGAGAGCAACTGGTTCGGACGTTGCGGCGGTTGGTCAAATTACTAACGCAGCCCAAGCCGAGCAGGTTCTTGCCGAGGGCCTAGTTGATGTTGTGCTTGTGGGTCGTGAATTTCTAAGAGATCCATACTTCGGATTGCGCGCGGCAGCGGAGCTCTCGGCAGCAATAGAGTGGCCGCACCAATATGAGCGAGGCCGCTGGCCTAACGCCTAGTCGCGTCCTCGATTTCGCCCACGAGCTCCTCGATGATGTCTTCAAGAAACAAGCATCCGACTATTTCTCCGGAAGAGCTAAAACTTCTAACGATGTGCGCTCCACTTTTTCGCATTTGAGCTAGCGCATCTTCTAGGTCAGTTGTTTCGGGAATGGAAATCATCGCCCTCAAGCGCTTCGAAGGTAGGGGCCTTGTCATCTCAGCTGGGTCGTTGGTGAGACCGTCTTTTATGTGCCAATAGCCAACGATGTCATCGCCGGTCCCCTTCACTGGATAACGGCTAAAGCCGTGCTCGGAAACAGAGGCTTGGAGGTCTGCGGCATTAGAGGACAGCGTCATAGTGATCAAATCGCTTATTGGAACTGCGACATCGCGGACTGTTTTCTCCGTGAATTCAAAGGTTTTTTCAATCGTGCCGGAGCCGTCGGCCAATGTTCCTTCTTTTTGGCTTGCAGAAACAAAGGCTTCTACCTGATCCAAAGTAAAGGCAGTATTGGCCTCATCCACGGGCTTGAATCTAAAAATTATGAGAATCAGGTTTGCGATTTGATTCAGTACCCAGACCACCGGTTTCACAAGCTGCGCAATGAAATAAAGAATCGGGGTCAAAATCAGTGATGTCCTAAGTGGAACAGAAATTGCGATGTTTTTGGGGATCATCTCGCCAATTACGACGTGAAGATAAGTAACGAGAATCAAAGCAATTACGAATCCAGTAACCGCCGAAGCCGCTTCTCCGACTCCGACTGCCTTCAAGGGAATTTCAACCAAGTGGTGAATCGCAGGTTCTGCAACAACCAGAATCAACAGCGATGCAACGGTTATGCCGAGCTGGGCAGTCGCGAGCATCAGCGACACCCGTTCCATCGCGCGCAAGGTAATCTTTGCCGCGGGGTTTCCTGCTTCAGCTCGGGGCTCAATCTGAGAGCGCTTAGCGGTAATCACGGCGAATTCAGCACCTACGAAGAAAGCATTTGCTCCTAGTAATACGACAAACCAGACCAGTCCCATTAGATCGCTACTCATCGTCGACCACCACCGGTTCAAACTTGATTCGGTCTACTCTCCTGGCTTCCATTTTTAGGACAACTAGGCGACCACCTGAAATTTCAACCTGATCACCAGTTTTTGGAATTCGTCCAAGCTCGCTCATTAGGAATCCCGAGACAGTGTCGTAATCCTCGTCCTCCGCTATCGAGAGTCCAAACTCTTCAAGCTCAGCGGGTCTAGTAAGGCCGCTGAAGGCAAGTGAGCCGTCGGCATACTGAAGCAAATCAGATCTTTGTCTATCGTGTTCGTCGGACAGTTCGCCCACGAGTTCCTCAACTGCATCCTCTAGGGTAACTATCCCCGCGGTCCCGCCGTACTCATCAATCACAATTCCAAACTGCAACCCCCTGCCTCTGAGTTGCAGGATCAATCGATCCAGGGCCATGGTCTCTGGAACCCGAACCGGCTCAACCATCAATGCGCTGACTGGGACTTGATCGCGGCGTTCTACAGGAACTCCGATGCCTCGCTTTAGATGCACTACCCCGACAATATCGTCAGCATCCTCACCGGTGACCGGGAATCTCGAATGGCCGGTACTGGAAGCCAGTTCGATTAGATCACGAGCGGAGGCTTCCCTTTCTAGAGAATACATTTTTGGCCTGGGAGTCATTATGTCGCTGGCCAAGAGGTCGCTCATTGCCAGAGTTTTTTCGAGGAGTTTTGCGGTGTCCTGCTCAAGAGAACCTAGGGTTGCACTGCGCCTAACCATGGAAACCAGCTCATCGGCAGTCCTGGCACTTGATAGCTCTTCCCTTGGTTCAATTCCTAATTTCCTGACTAACCAGTTGCCGTTGTCATTCATGATCCGCACAAGCAGACTGAAAACCCAGGTAAAGCCGAGCTGAAAACCAACAACTATTTTTAGTACTCGCTTGGGAGCCGAAAGCGCCATGTTCTTTGGCACCAGTTCTCCGATTAGGAAAGAAAAAGCGGTGGCAATTGTCATCGCCAAGACAACTGACAAAACCCTTATTCCCTCGGACGATAACTCGAAACCTGTCAGCCAAGGGCTTAGCATTCGGGTCAGGGCCGGTTCCGCGACAAATCCAGTAAGCAAGGTCGTGAGAGTAATACCAAGTTGGGCCGATGAGAGGTGCGTGGAAGTTTTCGCAACTGCCCTTATTGGCAGGTCCAATCCTTTTTCACCAGCAGCCTGATCGGCCATCAACTGGGCTCGATCGGAGCTGATTAGGGAAAACTCGCTAGCGACGAATAGGCCTGTGCCAAGGGTCAAAACGACGGCAAAAGCAAGCAGGAGATAGTCGTTCAACCAATCACCTGCATGTAACTACGTTTATCAAGCTCCATTTCAATTCAACTATAGCCAGTCAAGTGGCTAGACTTATAGGGTTTTCCATAGGTTTTTTTTCGTTCTAAGGGGCACCCTTGTCGGCCAGCGATAGTAATGATTCTGAAAATGACTTCGGCGCCAATCAGTGGCTCGTGGCCGAGATGCACGCCCAGTGGCAGGACAACCCGGATTCGGTAGACCAATCGTGGCTGCCAATCCTTGAGCGTTACCACCTTTCGAACCAAACAGGTGCGGTCGCCCAAGGACCAAGCACTGGGTCCATTACGGTAATTGACACCGATTCGACAGTAGTTACTAACTTCGACCCAGACGCTCCTGCGCCGCCAACCGAGGCAATCACTATTCCGATTGCAAAGACCTCGGATGAGGCTCCTAGGACTGCTCCGGTTCCAGCGGACTTGCCGTCCACCGAGTCTCAAGCCATCACTATCGAAGAGATCGACGAGCAACCGGAAGTAAAGATCCTCAAGGGCATGGGTAAGACCCTTGCTGCCAACATGGACGCTTCAGTATTTATGCCAACCGCAACCAGCGTGCGTCAGGTGCCAGCCAAGCTCTTGATTGACAACAGAATTGTCATCAACTCGCATCTGAAAAGAACGCGGGGTGGAAAGGTTTCCTTCACGCACATCATTGGTTACGCGATTGTTCAAGCGCTGAAGGCCTTCCCTTCTCAAAACGTCTTTTACGATGAGGTTGACGGGAAGCCGGCTGTTGTTTCTCCAGCCAACATCAACTTCGGACTGGCTATTGACATACCGAAGCCGGACGGCTCGAGAGCACTTCTTGTTCCAAACATAAAGCGCGCACAAAAGATGAATTTTGCGGAGTTTGTTAGCGCCTACGAAGAACTTGTGGCCAAAGCAAGGCAGAACAAGCTCACCGCAGATGATTTTAAAGACACCACTATCTCTCTGACCAACCCCGGCGGAATTGGAACTGTTCATTCAGTGCCAAGGCTCACCAGTGGCCAGGGTTGCATCGTTGGAATTGGAGCACTTGACTACCCGGCTCAGTTCCAAGGAATGTCCGAAGAGCAACTTGCCGACCAGGGAATCGGGAAGATAATCACGGTTACCTCCACCTATGATCACCGGGTGATTCAGGGTGCCGGCAGCGGAGAGTTCCTAAAAATCGTCAATGAGCTTCTTCTGGGTGAAAGAGACTTCTTTGACCAAATCTTCGCCGACATGCGTATTCCATACTCCCCCGTGGTCTGGTCAACTGACTTTCATTGGGACCTGGCCGATCAATCTGGCAAAAACACCCGGGTCCAGGAATACATCAACGCTTTCAGGGTCCGCGGTCACCTGATCGCAGACATCGACCCCCTTGAGTATGTCCAGCGTTGGCACTCGGACCTTGACATTCGATCCTACGGACTCAGCCTTTGGGATCTAGATCGCACCTTTAAGACCGGTGGCTTTGGTGGCCGGGCAAAGGGTAAATTCCGGAACATCCTGGGTATCCTTCGAGATTCTTATTGCCGCACAATTGGCATTGAGTATATGCACATCCAGAATCCGTCTGAGCGCATTTGGTTCCAAGACAGGATAGAGCGACCATATCAAAAAACGACCAAGGAAGAGCAATTCAGGATCCTAAATAAGCTCAATGAGGCAGAGGCTTTCGAGACTTTTCTTCAGACAAAGTTTGTGGGTCAAAAAAGGTTCTCGCTGGAGGGTAGCGAGTCGCTAATTCCCGCTCTAGACCAGATCTTGCAGGCTGCAGCCGACGCTGGCCTGAACGAGGCGGTCATTGGAATGGCACACCGCGGCCGCTTGAATGTTCTGACAAACATCGCCGGCAAGACTTACGGGCAGGTCTTCCGCGAGTTCGAGGGCTCGAACGATATTTCTAGCGTCCAGGGATCTGGAGATGTGAAGTATCACCTGGGAACCGAAGGTGTATTCACCTCGGGGCACGGCACTCAAATCAAAGTCTCACTTGCCGCTAACCCTTCTCACCTGGAGGCAGTCAACCCGGTTCTTGAGGGGATCGTGAGAGCTAAGCAAGACAAGCTTGGAAACCCGGACAACTTCCCAATTCTTCCAATCTTGATTCACGGTGACGCGGCATTTGCTGGCCAGGGTGTGGTCCTAGAGACTCTCCAGATGAGCCAGCTAGAGGGCTATAAGGTCGGCGGAACCATCCACGTGGTAGTGAATAACCAAGTTGGGTTTACCACGGTTCCAAAAGACGCAAGATCTAGCCTGTACTCAACCGACGTTGCCAAGGCAATTCAAGCGCCAATTTTTCACGTAAACGGCGACGACCCAGAGGCTGTCGTAAAAGTAGCGCAGTTGGCATTCGAATACCGTCAGGAATTCAAGAAAGACGTTGTCATTGACATCGTCTGCTACCGACGACGTGGTCACAACGAAGGCGACGATCCTTCGATGACGCAGCCCATGATGTACAACCTGATTGAGGCAAAGCGCTCGGTTAGATCTCTCTACATGGACAACTTGATTGGCCGTGAGGACATCACCAAAGAGGAATTCGACGAGGCGAACCAACGCTTCCAGCACAGCCTTGAACAGGCGTTTATAGATGTTCACGACGCCATGACCGATACCGTCGCGCTCCAAACAAGGCCAGAAGGCATTGGAACCACGGCCAGTGAGAAACAAGAACTTCTTCGCCAGACTGCAATACCTCAAGAATTATTGGAAGCCATTGGTAACGCTCACGGCAATGAACCCGATGGCTTCAGCGTTCACCCAAAGCTTGCTCAGCTTCTCCAAAAAAGAGTTGACATGTCAAGAAACGGCGGAATCGACTGGGGCTTTGGAGAGCTAATGGCTTTTGGTTCGCTTCTAGTGGAGGGCGTAAACATTCGACTGGCGGGTCAAGACAGCCTCAGAGGAACTTTTGTCCAGCGCCACAGTGTGTTTTATGACAGAAATAATGGTCAGGAATGGACTCCCATTCGATACGTTTCGGAGCAGCAAGCCAAATTCGAAGGGTACAACTCTTTCCTGAGCGAGTACGCAGCACTCGGTTTCGAATATGGCTATTCCGTGGAAAGACCGGACACCCTGACACTGTGGGAAGCCCAGTTTGGTGACTTTATCAACGGCGCCCAAACTGTTGTCGATGAGTTCATTTCCAGTGCTGAGCAAAAATGGAGCCAGAGCTCCTCGCTAGTAATGCTCTTGCCTCACGGGTATGAAGGTCAAGGCCCAGACCACTCATCAGCGAGGCTCGAGAGATTCCTCCAGCTGTGCGCTCAGAACAACATGACAATCGCACAGCCTTCCACTCCAGCAAGCCACTTCCACTTGCTTCGCAGGCAGGCCTACACGGTTCCAAGAAGGCCGCTTGTCGTGTTTGCTCCTAAGTCCATGTTGCGCCTCAAGGCGGCTTCCAGTTCAGTAGCAGACTTTACCGAAGGTAGCTTCCGGCCCTTGATAAATGACCAACAGAACTTGGACCCGACAAAAGTTACCAAGCTTCTGTTCTGTTCCGGCAAGGTCTACTGGGACCTGTTGGCGGAGAGCCAAAAACGTGGCGCTGGTGACACTGCAATCGTTCGACTTGAGCAGCTCTACCCAACTCCTGTCGAGGAGATGAAGGCCGCGATTTCTCAGTTCCCAGAAGCGGAGCTGAGATTTGTTCAAGATGAGCCGGCGAACCAAGGAGCCTGGACCTACCTGGGGTTGTTTATGCCCAAGTACGGTGTCAACTTCAAGGTTGTTGCCAGAGCAGCCTCCGCTTCTCCGGCAACTGGTTCGGCAAAGAGGCACGCTGCCGAGCAAGCAGACTTAGTCAATAGAGCATTTAGCGACTGATGCCTGATCTGCGCGTCGTTATCCTCGGAGATGAGCTTCTTACTGGAGCTGGTGACCCCAAGGGTATTGGCTGGCTAGGCAGAGTTCAGGCCCGACTACCAGGAAACAGAGACGTCGCAGTCTTTGCCCTGCCAATGATCGAGGAAACGACCTCGGATCTTTTAGGTAGATGGAAAACTGAAGCGACAATCAGGTTTTCCAAGGAAAGTGAAAACTACTTGGTCTTAGCCCTTGGATCTAGCGACGTTAGATCCGGCATAACCATATCCCGCTCCAGATTGAACCTCGCCTCGCTACTAGACGACGCGGTTCGTAAGGGTATCAAGGTTTTAGTTGTGGGCCCCACCCCCACCGGTGTCCCAGAATTTGACTCCGCGGTCAGGTACCTATCAGAGGGCTTTTCGGATGTTGTTAAGCGACGACAGCTTACATACGTTGACTGTTTTAGTCCTCTAGTCGAGCATGAGGGTTGGCTGTCAGAAGTCACCAATCACCCAAAGCAGCTACCCGGTCAAGTCGGCTATGGGCTAATTGCCTGGTTGGTGTTGAACCGCGGTTGGTTCGAGTGGTTGGGTCTAGCCCAATCCGATTAGTCGTGTTGCTGGATCTCTCTTAGTCGATCCATGACTCGTTCCGCCAACTGCTCAGCGGGAACTTCATCGCACGCACGCTGAATTACCTGATTGAAAATAACCTCAATGTCGTAGTGGCTTTCGCAGGAATCGCAGTTAGCAAGGTGAGCGGTTACTTGCTCAAGCTCTTCTTCGTGAAGTTCGGAGTGCAGGTATTCGTGGACGCCATTTTTTACTTCTTCGCAGTCGACTTTTTTCAACCTTCGACCTCCACTCCTGTGTCGTAACCTTCTTGCTTTGCATACTCTTGCAACAAAGTTCTCAGTAATTTCTTCCCGCGGTGCAATCTTGACATAACAGTACCGACCGGTGTGCCCATAATGTCGGCTATTTCTTGGTACGGAAGACCCTCTACAACTGCGTAGTAAACCACCATGCGGAATTCTTCCGGGATTTGGTCAAGTGCATTTTTTATGGCCAGCGAGGGAAGGTTCTCCATCGCCTCTATCTCGGCGGACCTCGATGACCTTGAAGTTACTGACTCCCCCTGGCCAACTTGCCAGTCCTCTAGATCGTCCAGGGCGGTCTTCGCTTTATCCTTGGCCTTTTTGTTGTAAAGATTTATGTGAGTGTTGGTCATTATTCGAAACAGCCAGGCCTTCAGGTTGGTGCCCTGCTCAAACTTTTCCCAAGCCACGAAAGCCTTTGCGAGGGTTTCCTGCACCAAATCCTCGGCGTCGCTTGGGTTTCTGGTCCATCTTAGAGCAGCTCCGTATAGCTGAGGCATGATGGGCAAAGCCTGGGCTTCGAAGCTCCGGATTTTTTCAGATTTTTTCTCAGGCATTGTTCCTCAGTCTAACGCCCAGAAAAAAGCAGGAGTGCGGTTGGGAAATTGGCGACAAAACCTTTCAAATTAGAGGCAGCCCGGCAAGCCGATAGCCGCCATTCCTTGTATCTTTGGAGTGATGATCGAGTTTCCTGCCTGGCCCGCGCCGCTATCTTCCAAAGTGAGCGCCAAAGTTTCGCTGCCCGGAAGTAAATCACTCACAAACCGCGAGCTGGTGCTTTCGGCATTGGCGGAAGAGCCAACCGAACTTATTTCACCTTTAGTATCCAGAGATACCGAGCTCATGATTGCCTCTCTAAGTTCACTCGGAACCAAATTCTCATGGCACGGTTCGGACTTGCTGGTTACTCCCGGAAAGCTATTGGGTCCTGCAAAAATTGATTGCGGTCTTGCCGGGACCGTCATGCGGTTTGTCCCGCCACTGTCGATGCTGGTAGACGGAAAGGTTAGCTTCGATGGTGATGCTGGTGCAATAGCGCGGCCGATGAAAACCACCATCGAATCACTGCGGGCGCTAGGGGCTGAAATTACTTCCGACACCAACTCACTGCCGTTCGCCGTCGATGGAACCGGCTCGGTATTTGGTGGCGCTCTTACCGTAGACGCATCGGCATCCTCGCAGTTTGTCTCTGGGCTTCTGCTAAGCGCCGCCAAATTTGACCAGGGCCTCACCCTCACCCACGAAGGTCGCAGCCTGCCTTCGCTTCCTCACATCGAAATGACCCTGCACACCCTAAGAGCAAGGGGCGTGAGAGCCCAAGCGATCGACAGTTCCAGCTGGAGGGTGGAGCCCGGGCCAATTTCGGGTGGCAGAGTCGTAATTGAACCAGACCTTTCAAATGCCGGACCCTTTCTTGCAGCGGCAATGGTCACCAACGGAACAGTCAAAATTCCAAATTGGCCAAGTGTCACAACCCAAGTTGGAGATCACTACCGAACACTGCTGACTCGCATGGGTGGGCACATTGAAGTAACAGAAGATGTGCTCACCATTTCAGGCTCCGGCGAAATAAAAGGAATCGAAGCGGACTTATCTGAGGCCGGCGAACTGACGCCTACAATCGCAGCGCTCTGTGCACTAGCGGTTAGCCCAAGCAGGCTGATCGGTATCGGGCACCTTCGTGGGCACGAGACCGACCGTCTCGCGGCGCTAGTGGCCGAAATAAACAACCTCGGCGGCAACGCCAAAGAGCTTGCGGATGGAATCGAAATTACCCCTCAGCCCCTGCACGGAGGCGTTTGGCACACCTATCACGACCACCGAATGGCCACCAGCGGGGCGATTATAGGACTAGCGGTAGGTGGCGTTCAAGTAGAGAACATTGAAACTACCGCGAAAACCATACCTGGCTTTGCGAAGATGTGGCTTGACATGCTTGGGTCACAATGACCTGGTCTAGTGCTGATCGCATGGATCTAGATGAGGACGATGTTCGCATCAGACCAAATCCAAAAGGTTCTAGGCCAAGAACCAAGCGACGTCCAGACTTTAGCAAAGCGCCACTGGGAATGGTCTTGGAAGTTCACTTGGCTAGGTATCGAATCCTTACCGATGAAGGGACCGAGATAACGGCGACACTGGCCAAGGAGCTTCGAAAAGACGGCTGCGTGATTTGTGATCGAGTTCGGCTAGACGGGGATGTCACAGGCGCCTCCGGCGCACTGGCCAGAATCGTGGGCATTGAACCTAGAAAGAACGCTCTTTCAAGATCAGCCGAAGACGGCGACTCACTAGAGCAAACAATTGTCGCCAACGCAGATCAACTAGTGATTGTTATGGCCGCAGCAAATCCCGAACCGCGCTCAAGGCTAGTCGACAGATATTTAGTGGCTGCTTTTCACTCTGGACTAAAGCCGATTTTGATTATGACTAAGTGCGATCTCGCGGATCCACAAGATTTCATCGACAGCTTTCAAGGGTTTGACTTGGAGATTATTCAAACCTCGGAAAATGCTCCGAACTTAGAATCACTCAAACAAATGCTCGCAGGCAACACAACTGTGTTTGTTGGGCACTCGGGAGTTGGCAAAACAACCATTATTAACCAAATAGCTCCGGATTTTATCCGTGCGACTGGGATTGTAAATAAGGTCACCGGTAAAGGACGCCACACCTCTAGCTCCGCTCATGCCATTAGAGCGCAGGGCGGCTGGCTGGTTGACACCCCGGGAATACGAAGCTTTGGCCTTTCAAACATCGATGCCGATGGCCTGCTCAAGGGCTTTTCGGACTTAAGTGATGCGAGTAGCGACTGTCCCCGTGGATGCACCCATCTGGCCGATTCGCCTGATTGCTCGTTGGATCAAAAAATGCTGGCCGGAGAAATTTCAGCCCTAAGACTGGACTCGCTTCGAAGACTGCTCGAGTCACTTTCCTCGGTAGATTAGGTAACAAGATGAACGATTTAGAGCTTGCCCAGGTCCTGGCGAATGCCGCCGATGAGATAGCACTTTCGCGCTATCGGGCACTTGATCTAAAAGTTGAAGCGAAGCCCGACCGGACCCCGGTAACCGATGCCGATCGGGCAGTTGAACAAAAACTTCGGGATTTATTGAAGCTTTATCGCCCAACCGACTCCGTTATTGGAGAAGAGTTCGAAAATACCGGTGACTCCCACAGGAATTGGATAATCGACCCAATCGATGGCACCGCAAACTATCTGCGAGGTGTACCTATTTGGGGAACATTGATTGCCCTTCGCGTTGATGATGAACTGGTTGCCTCGGTGGTCTCCGCACCCGCCCTGGCAAGGCGCTGGTGGGCTGCTAGCGGCAAGGGAGCATTCACAAGAGACATTGATGGCACGGTTAGAAAGCTTGCGGCATCGGGCATCTCAGAGCTTGCCGATGCGACTCTAAGTTTTAATTCATTGGAGCAATGGCGTGACGCCGGGTACCTAAATCAGCTCATGGAACTTTCAACCAAGGTTCATAGAACTCGTGCTTATGGCGACTTCCTGAGCTACATGTTCGTAGCCGAGGGCGCGATTGAGATTGCATCCGAGCACGACCTCAAGATTTATGACGTTGCAGCATTGGTTCCAATTCTGCTCGAGGCCGGCGGCATGATCACGTCATTTTCTGGCCCATTAGAAAACGACACTTCAACAGTTTTAGCGACCAACGGAAAGCTTCACGAAAAAGCACTTCAAATTCTTCAGACAGACTCTTAGCTTTGACCGAACGACGAACTAAATGGCTGGCGATCGTAGCGATCGCGATACTCGCACTTAACATGAGGACTGCCGTTGGCTCATTCTCGCCCTTGGTTACCTACATTCAAGAGGAAATCTCGCTCCCCATTGTGACCATTGGCCTACTTGGGATCGCCGCTCCGCTAGCTTTCGCAATTGCAACCACGATGTCAAATGTTCCAACAAGAAGAATCGGTGTTGAAAAAACACTTATCGCCACCTCTCTGCTGATTATTGGTGGTCATGTTCTAAGGGCTCTGTCCTGGGACTCGACTGCCCTATTTGTCGGCAGCATGATGTGTCTTTTGGGCATGGGTATTGGAAACATACTGATGCCCGTCATGGTTCGTAAGTATTTCCCAAACCGAGTGGGCTTGATCTCTAGTTTTTACATTTCACTAACAGCGCTCAGCGCATCAGCAGGGTCATTTTTGGCTGTTCCATTCGCGGAATTAGGCGGCTGGCGCTTTTCGCTCGGACAGTGGGGACTAATGGCGGCACTTACCTTGCTGCCGCTTATTGCCCTTCGAAAAAACTCCACGCCTGAGAAGCCCCTGCCGGGTGTAGCCAAGCAAAAAGCAATCTGGCGCTCGCCAACAGCTTGGGCAATATTCGGGACCCAGGGCATGACTTCGGTATTCGGCTACGTGAGCTTTGCGTGGCTGCCGCTTTTATTACTTGAACACAATTCGGTTAGCGTGGCGGAAGCCGGCGCACTCTTATCACTCTTTGCAATTTTGGGACTTCCAGCAGCACTCATAGTCCCCGGACTAGCAGTCAAGTACAAGCAGCTCCACGCTCCGATTATTTGGTTCTCAAGCGCTATGGGTATGACCGGAGCCCTGGGTATTCTTTGGACTGACGGGGCACACCTCTGGATTTGGGTTGCGGCCCTGGGCCTTGGGCCGACGATGTTCCCGCTTGCTCTTACCCTCTACAACCTGCGCTCAAGAGAGCGGAGCACGGTGTTAGCCGTCAGTTCCTTCGGTCAAGGCATGAGCTACACAATGACAACAATTATTGTATTTTCGGTGGGAGTCTTCCGAGAAATTACCGGAGGCTGGGAATTTACATTGTGGATGTTCTTTGGGGTTGCGTTATTTAGCGCGTTGATGGGGATTCAAATTGCTAAAAACCACTTTGTTGATGACGAGTTAGTCCACTAGAGCCAGCGGCCTGCCTTGTGTTCGGCCAAAACTGTTCTCACTGTTCCGGATCTTCCTCTAATCACCAAGGACTCGGTGATTATTGTCGTACCAAGTTTTTTGACACCGGCGAACAGCATTCCGTCTGTCACTCCGGTGGCTACAAAAAACGTGTTGTCAGACTTCACCATTTCGTTGTTCTCGTAAACGTATTCAAACTTCAAGCCAGCCTCTAGGCCGCGCATTTTTTCTTCCTCGTCACCGGGAGCAAGAATTCCTTGAATAAGGCCACCTAGTGCCTGAATGCCACAGGCGGTAATAATCGCCTCTGGCGACCCTCCCTTACCGACGCACATGTCGATTCGAGAATTTTCTCTCGCCGCCTGAATTCCACCGGCAACATCACCGTCTCGAAGCAACCTAGTGGCTGCTCCGGCGCTTCTGATTTGATCCACTAGTTCAGCGTTGTATTCGCGATCCAACACTGCCACCAGAATCTCAGTCATCGGCTTCCCGGTTACTTTTGAATAGGCACGGAGGTTTTCATCCATCGATTGCCTAATGTCACACACACCGACGCCGGCGGGGCCGGTCACAAACTTGTCCATTTTGAAAACCGATGAAGCATCAAGCATGGAACCGCGATCCGCTACCGCTATCACAGAGATAGCATTCTGCCTTCCGGCTGCGGTCAATGATGTGCCGTCGATTGGGTCCACCGCGATGTCAACCTTAGGGCCGTTACCGGTTCCAACGATTTCACCGTTGAACAGCATTGGAGCGTTATCTTTTTCGCCCTCACCGATAACTACAAGACCCTCAAAGTTGACGGTCCCCAAGAAAGCTCGCATTGCGTCGACTGCCGCGCCATCGGCCGCATTCTTATCGCCTTTTCCAATGAAAGGATAGGCACGAATTGCCGCGGCTTCGGTGGCTCGCACCAGCTCCATTGCCAAGTTGCGGTCGGGGTGCAGTTCCGGGGGCAATGAATTCATGCTCTTAGGTTACTGAAGCCAGATGTGCTGTCACGCTTAGTTTGAAAAATCAATGCCGTAGCCGGAGCACTTTTCCGCGATATTTGCGGTTAGTTCAGCGACCTTGTCCGAAGTTCCCTGAGCAGGGCTTGATTGGCTTAGTTGTTTGGCGAGCTCAGCCAGGTCAGCTGCCAATTCAGTCGAGAGTAAAAAATCGACTTGGTCTCCGACAATCGAATCGAGCTGAGCAACTACGCCGGAGTCAACTAAACCCTGCTGATACGCACCAGAAATACCACTCAGGGTTGAACTGAGCGCCTTGCATGCAGCAGCGTCGGCTGCAGTGGAGGCTACTTCTTGGATACTGCAGCCAGCAAGGCCAAATACGCCTACTCCGAAGAGGACAGCCAAAGTGAGTTTCTTCATCGAGACAAACAGTATTTGCGATCGCTCTGATTTTGACTTAGCCACTCTTGCCAAATCAATACCCAAGCCGTAACAATTGGCAATAAGGACTTATGCACTCCCCACTCTGGTTAGAATCTTGGAGCCTCAACTTTTAGGACTGATCTTTTGCGTATTTACAACAACATCACCGAAGTGTTCGGAAACACCCCTCTGGTGACCCTCAACAAAGTAACCGACGGAGCTAAGGCGACTGTGCTTGCCAAGCTTGAGTTTTACAATCCGTCGTCCTCAGTGAAGGACCGACTTGGTATCGCCATGGTGGATGCCGCAGAGAAATCAGGTGAACTCAAGCCTGGCGGGACTCTTATTGAAGCTACCAGCGGAAACACTGGAATATCGCTGGCCATGGTGGGTGCGGCACGCGGCTACAAGACCATTATTGTCATGCCGGACTCCATGAGCATGGAGCGCAAAATCTTGATTCGTGCCTACGGTGCGGAGCTAGTACTCACTCCTGCAGCAGAGGGCATGAAGGGGTCGGTTGCCAAAGCCGATGAATTGGGCAGGACAATCGAAAACGCAGTCATGATGCGTCAGTTTGATAATGAAGCCGGACCCGACATTCACCGAAGGACTACCGCCGAAGAGATTTGGGCTGATACCGACGGCCAAGTCGCTGCCCTTGTTGCAGGTAGCGGCACCGGCGGAACGATCACTGGAACATCACAGCGTCTAAAAGAACTGAACCCAAAGATAAAAAGCTTCGTTGTTCAACCTGCCTCTTCTCCACTGCTGACCGGAGGCGATGCAGCCGGTCACCCCCTTGCCGGAATTGGACCAAACTTTATCCCATCAATACTCGACACCAAAAGCTATGACGAAGTCATCAGCGTTGAAAATGCAACAGCATTTGAATTTGCGAGGCGAACTTCCGCCGAAGAGGGCATTTTGGCAGGTATCTCGTCGGGAGCTGCCCTGTGGGCAGCCTGCCAGGTTGCAACTCGTCCAGAATTTGAGGGCAAGCAAATAGTGGTAATAGTTCCCTCATTTGGTGAGCGCTATGTGTCTTCAACTCTCTACCGCGACCTCCAAGACGAATACCAGAGCAAGAATTGAGCATTAGAGAAGACATTCGCGCAGGACTTGAGCGGGATCCAGCCACATTGAGCGCCTGGGAACTCTGGTTCACATCCGCCGGACTTCACGCAGTTTGGCTATATCGTCTAGCTCACAGACTGTGGAAGCTCCGGCTTCGCACGCTCTCAAGAATGGTTTCAAACCACGCTAAATTCTTTACCGCCATTGAGATTCACCCCGGCGCAACAATAGGTAAGCGGTTCGTGATTGATCACGGCGTGGGAGTTGTAATAGGCGAAACAGCAGTGATCGGAGACGATGTGCTGGTTTACCACGGCGTCACCCTGGGCGGTAAAACCTTGGACCCAGTAAAGCGTCACCCCACGGTTGGAGATCGAGTAATTATCGGTGCGGGAGCAAAGTTGATTGGCAATATTCATATTGGCAATGATTGCGCAGTTGGTGCTAACGCCGTGGTTACCAAAGACATGCCGGCCGGAACAGTTGCGGTCGGCGTGAATGCCAGATTGCTAAACATCACCGGAGATGACCTGTACCTGATCTAACTATTGATCAACTGCCGAAAACGATTCGCTTAGGTATTTAGGCTGGGGTTTCCGGAATCTCTCTTTTTTTCTCCGTGCCACCTGCGAAGTAAAGCCCGATTGCGATAAGTGGCAATCCAACGGCTAGACCGATAGTGATTGGCTCGTTCAAAAACACAATGCCCAATGAGAGAGCTACGGCAGTGTTGACGTAGGTAATCAAAGTGGCTCTGACTGGCCCAACTTCTTGAATCAACATGAAGAACACCACAAATGCCAACGCCGAACAAACCAGGCCCAAAACTATGATCGCCCATATGCTCGAGGTGGTCGCCAGAGCAAGCTCATCCCCCAAGCCGGGCAAAGAAAAAGGCGCGTATACGATGGAAACCATCGCCATGCTGACACCAATTACCCCTGCGCTCGGAACATGGTTCAGCTTTCTGCTGGCGATAATCGGTGCGATCGAGTAGCCGACCGCGGCCAGAATGACCATCATCACAAATAGCGGATTCACTGCCCCGAAGAATGAGTCAATTCCAACCAACACGACTACACCGAAGAAGCCGATCACCATTCCAGCCAACGAGCGCGGACGAAGAGCCTTACGGTCTTTCAGGAAAATAGCCAACACCGCGACGGCAAAGAATGGCACGGTAGCAATCAGTAGGCCTGCAAGACCGGAAGATATATTTTTCTCAGCCTCGGTAATCAAGAACCAAGGCCCCACCATCTCGATGAGTCCAAACATCACCACATACGGCCATGCTTTTAGCGCCGGCTTTAGCCCCCCGGTCAAAGCGGCATATGGAATAAGAACCAGTGCACCAAGAAACGTCCTGGCAAACACAATTGTTGGTGTGGAGAAACTTTCTAGGGCAAGTGCGATGAAGAAGTATGGAAGGCCCCAAAATAGGCCAGCCATTAAAAAAAGAACCAAGCCTCTTGTCGACACCTGCCAATAGTAGCGTCTAGGACTAATAGTCAGTGAACTAGTGTTGTGACAATTATGACTAACGACTTCTTGAAAAAACCTGCCGAAACTTCCGCCGAATTACACCCTTTGATTCGTGACCGTTGGAGTCCGAGAATCTTTGATCCAAGCTACAAAATGTCTTCCGAGGAAGCTGCGAGCCTTGGCGAAGCCTTCCGCTGGAGCCCGTCGAGTAGCAACCAGCAAAATTGGCACGTGGTGATACTGCGATCTGGAACCGATCTATTTGGGCAAATGTCAGAATCAGGACTAAAGGGATTCAACCAAGCTTGGGCTCCACAGGGCTCCGCCTATGCGGTGTTGCTGGCTGATACAAAATTTGATGGCGAACCTAGGAACCAAGGTGGTACCTTCTTCGATGTTGGACTTGCAGCGAGCCAGCTGGTTACCCAATCCGAAGCCATGGGACTGAAGGCCCACTTCATGGGAGGCATCAATCACGATGTCGTCTCAGACATAGTCGGCGCTAAGAATCGGGAAGTTATCTGCGTGATTGCAATTGGCAAGCAAGGGACAATTGAAAACCACAGCCCAGAGTTAGTTCAGCGTGAAGTAGAGAAACGAACTCGCAGAGACCCGTCCGAAATCTATTCAATAGATTCCAAAATCGTTTAGTTCTCGGAAGCGCGCTTTCTTGAAGAAACATTGCGTGCCCTAACGTTTGCATCTAGCTCCAGCTTTCTTATTCTGGTGGCTTCCGGCGTAACCTCGACACATTCGTCTTCGCGAGCAAATTCAAGGCACTCTTCCAAAGAAAGCTTCTTTGGAGGCGTTAGGCCGACAAAGTTGTCAGCGGAAGCAGCACGCATATTTGTTAGTTGCTTCTCCTTAGTGATATTGATGTCCATATCATCAGCCCTGGAGTTTTCTCCGACGACCATTCCGGCATAAACCTCGCTGGTTGGCTCCACAAAGAATGATCCGCGCTCTTGCAGTGCGATCATCGCAAATGGTGTTGCAACACCGGCACGGTCTGCCACAAGCGAGCCATTCTGACGAGTAATAATCGGTCCGAACCATGGCTCGTAGCCGGCGGCAAGTGCGTTCGCGATACCAGCGCCCTTTGTTATGGTCAAGAACTCAGTTCTAAATCCGATAAGGCCGCGTGATGGGACCATGAACTCAATTCGCACCCATCCAGTGCCATTGTTGGTCATGTTGACCATGCGGCCCTTGCGAGCAGCCAGAAGCTGCGTGACAGCACCCAAGAACTCGTCTGGAGTGTCAATGGTCAGGTCTTCAACCGGTTCGTGAACCTTGCCATCGACCTTCTTGGTAACTACCTGTGGCTTACCAACTGTTAGCTCATAACCCTCGCGACGCATCTGCTCAACGAGAATGGCTAGAGCAAGCTCACCTCGTCCCTGAACCTCCCAGGCGTCTGGACGCTCGGTTGGGAGAACTTGAATCGAAACGTTACCGATCAACTCACGGTCTAGGCGGTCTTTCACCAAACGAGCGGTTACTTTGGCACCCTTGACTCGGCCTGCCATAGGAGAGGTATTAATACCAACGGTCATCGAGATCGCAGGATCGTCAACTGTAATTAGCGGTAGCGGCCTAACATCATTTGGGTCACAGAGTGATTCACCAATGGTGATGTCTTCGATGCCGGCAACAGCCACGATGTCTCCAGGACCAGCACTCTCGATTGGCATACGCTCCAAAGCTTTTGTACCAAGCAGCTCTGTAATCTTCACGTTCTGGGTGGTTCCATCCTGACGAGCCCAGGCAACTGTCTGGCCCTTCTTGATTTCGCCGTTGAAGATCCTAAGCAGTGCTAGACGACCGAGGAATGGCGAAGAATCAAGGTTGGTAACGTGTGCTTGCAGTGGAGCACCCTCTTCGTAAGAAGGAGCCGGAATGTACTTCAAGATTGCTTCAAACAGTGGCTCTAGGTCTTCCGAGTCCGGAAACTCTCCATCGGCTGGCTTGTTCAGTGATGCCCGACCAGCTCGGCCTGACGCATAAATAACAGGTAGGTCCAAGATTGCATCGACATCCAAGTCTGGAATAGTGTCGTGCAAATCAGAGGCGAGGCCTAGGAGTAGGTCGTGACTTTCCTCAACCACCTCGTCGATTCTGGCGTCCGGACGATCGGTCTTGTTTACAAGTAGCACCACGGGCAGTCTTGCTTCAAGTGCCTTACGAAGCACGAACCGAGTCTGTGGCAATGGGCCCTCTGATGCGTCAACTAGCAGTAGCACACCATCAACCATGGACAAACCACGCTCAACCTCGCCGCCGAAATCAGCGTGACCCGGGGTGTCAATAACGTTTAGGACAATCGACTCACCCTTGGCTGCAGGTCCTTCGTAGCGAACAGCAGTGTTCTTGGCCAGGATGGTAATTCCCTTTTCACGCTCAAGGTCGCCGGAGTCCATGACGCGCTCGTCCTGTGCTCCGTGGGAGGCAAAAGAGCCGGTCTGGCGCAACATGGCGTCCACCAAAGTAGTCTTACCGTGGTCCACGTGGGCCACGATGGCTAGGTTCCTAAGCGCGTTGTTTTTCATTTTTATATAGACCTTGGGTTGGTAAAATTCTGAGGAGGCTGGAATAGCCTTTCTAAGCTTACGGGTATTCCGCCTAAACTCGCCATATGCCGCGAAATTTGCCTAGCTACGAAGACGCCCTGGTTTCAGCTCATTCAAAGCTTGAAGTTCTTCTTAACACAAAAAACACGGCCATAGTTCTGATTGACGGCAGAGCTGGATCCGGAAAGTCGCGTTTTGCCGGTGAGCTTGCAGAGCTAATTTTTCAATCAGAGAAGCAACTCCCCAAGCTAATTCACATGGACGATTTATATCCTGGCTGGGATGGCCTCAGGGCAGGATCGTCTTATCTAAACCGAAGCATTCTCGGGCCCATTTCTAAAGGAAAGCAGGCCGATTGGCAGGTATGGGATTGGCAACTTGGTGCGCGAGGCATGGCAAGCGAACCAGCGAATGGTTGGCGCAGTTTCGAAGGCGGCAATCTAATAATTGTGGAGGGCTGCGGCTCTGTTTCTGTGGCATCCAGCGAACTAGCGGACCTAACCATCTGGATCGAGAGTGACTCAAGCCAAAGAAAGACGAGATTCTCCGCAAGAGATCAGGGGCAGTTTGACTCTTTTTGGGCAGCTTGGTCTATTCAGGAAGATGAGTTTTACGAGCAAGAACAAACAAGTGAGTTATGCGAGATTAGGGTGGAAAACTAGACGCGGTTTGCCCGCCAAGTTCGAACTCCAGCAATAACGCTGAGTGTGATTACAACAAGTGCAATTATGTAGACCGCAGATCTGACTCCCGGGATCGAATAGGTAAAGTAACCGGCGGTAGTTAGTCCTGATCCCCAGACAATCGCACCAACTGCGTTTGCACTAAAAAACTTGTAGTAGTTCATCTTGCTGATGCCGGCTAGGGCGGGCATTATTACCCTGCCCCAGGGCACAAATCTTGCAACAACAATCGACCACCAGCCGTAGCGCTCGTAAAACTGATCCGACCTCGCGATGGCTTTTTGTAACCAGTTTCCCTGACGTTTATCGAGGTACGGGCGTCCGTAGTGCCGGCCAAGCGTGTAGCCAACCTGATCGCCGAGCCAGGCTGCTACTCCAACCCCTATAACCATGACAAAAATGTTAATTGAATCGGTGTGGGCTGCTGCAACCAAACCGGCAGCAAATACCAAGGAATCCCCTGTTATAAAGGGGATAAACGCTCCTATGAACAGGCCAGTGCCGGCAAATACCAGCCCAAAAACGACGGTGTAGAAAAGAAATGGGCCGATTACGTCGAACCAACTGACGATATCGTCAGAGACTGAGAGGCGAATTATGGTGGAAGGCACGTATCTAATTCTATCTCGGTAATTTCGCTAAAAAGCTTGAGTGCCAAAGCCGGACCTCTGCAGCCGAATTCAATGAAATGACAAGATGCCAGCAAGGCCCGTGGGGAAGCTTGCCAGAAGGGAACTTGGACGAGACGATATAGCCATGAATCACAATTCGGTGAGTACCGAAACTAGAGAGTTAATCGCTTCTGCAGCCAACCGATTATTGGCTGCCGGTGCGAACCCTGAGCAGCTTGCACTATCGACGCCTGCTCGCAGGCTTCTTGGGCTCCTCCCTTTTTCCAGCTCGTTCAAGAAGGCCGGCGAAGGCTTTTTGCTTGGCGCGCTCGTGGTAACTACCCATGGGGAGGTGTTTGAACCAGGCTTGATTATCAGGGCGAGCCTAAAGACCTTACCTGGCCATCAAGCCCAGAGCGCTCAAGAGCGTCTAGAACTGAGGAGAAAACTTCTTGCGGCGAAATTCCCCGAGGATAGGACCGTTTTGATTGACGCTCGTCGATTGCCGATTGACGACCTAGAGGCACTAGCGAATGAAAACGGACCACTGGTGCTAAGGGAGACAATTGTTGACGGGAATCCTGTAAAGCAACTGCTGGTCCGTTGGATGCCAACTGCTCCCGACTCAGGCCTACGACCCCTCGAGGATTATCTGAATGAACGTGTTGAGTTGGCGATAACCGGAATAGCCGAAGCGTAAGCTAACCAAGTGAGTGTTGCCGACATCGTCATGGTTATTGCTGGCCTGCTGCTCCTAATAGCGGGGGGCGAGTCCCTAGTTCGTGGCGCATCAACACTGGCATCTAAAGTGGGATTATCGCCACTGGTTATCGGTCTGGTAATTGTTTCAGCTGCAACCTCCGCTCCTGAACTAGCCGTGACGGTTGGGTCCGTTCTAGAAGGAGAGCCCGACCTCGCGGTGGGAAATGTCGTCGGAAGCAATATCGTAAATATTCTGATGATTCTTGGAATATCGGCAATCATCAGTCCGCTGGTCATCAAACGTCAGCTGATTAGGTTCGATATTCCGGTAATGGTCGGGCTTTCGCTATTGCTTGTGCTGGTGAGCCTAGACGGAAGAATCAGCGTATTTGATGGGATGTTGTTACTTGCCGTTCTAATTTTCCATATAATTATGAGCATTTTGATTGGCAGGCGCTCTGCTATCAAGCTGGATTATCAGCCAAATGAGCTACCGCTTAATAGCAAACCGACATCCATGTGGCTGGCCGCACTATTACTTGCAGTCGGGGTTGGATCATTGGTTCTTGGAGCTCAATTGTTGGTATCGGGGGCCGTGAATATTGCTACCGGGCTCGGCGTGAACAGTCTGGTTATTGGACTTACCGTTGTCGCCCTTGGCACCTCGTTGCCGGAACTTGCCACCTCGATCATTGCAATCAGGCGTGGAGAGCGAGACATGGCGGTTGGAAACATTGTTGGAAGCAATCTTTTTAACATCGGTTTGGTGCTTGGTCTGCCAGCAATTATTTTCGGAGATGGCATTCCGGTGCCTTCGGCAGCGATCGCACTTGATCTTCCACTGATGCTCGCAGCGGCAGTTGCGCTGCTGCCAATTGCATTCACCGGCTTCATAATTGCGCGCTGGGAAGGCTTGATGTTCGTGGCGCTCTACGCCGCCTACACTCTTTATCTCGTTCTTGCATCAGCAGAGCATGACGCGGCCCAAGGCTTCACGATTATCATGCTCTGGTTTGTTTTGCCCTTACTGGCGGTGACAATTATTGCTGTCACTTCGTACGAGCTTGGTTTATTACGGGGCCGAAAAGAACGAAGCAAGCCCAACGGCGAATCGTGAAGCTAACTGGGTGTCAGTTGCTTGCTAAACGTTGAAGCGAAACTCCACAACATCGCCATCCTGCATTGTGTAGTCCTTACCTTCGATTCTGGCCTTACCGAGTGATTTAGCCTGCGCCATGGAACCCGCACTATCTAGGTCGCTGAAAGAAACGACCTCGGCCTTGATGAAGCCTTTTTCAAAATCAGTGTGAATAACACCGGCAGCCTGAGGAGCTTTGGCACCCTTGGGAATTGTCCAGGCTCTAGATTCTTTTGGCCCGGCAGTGAGATAAGTCTGAAGACCTAAGGTTTCAAAGCCAATTCGAGCAAGCTGGTCAAGGCCAGACTCGTTTTGCCCTAGAGACGCAAGCAGCTCGTTCGCCTCTTCCGGAGACAGATCGATAAGTTCGGATTCGACCTTGGCATCCAAGAAAACCGCCTCTGCCGGCTTGACTAAGTTCGCCAGTTCTTGAAGTCGCCCCGAGTCTCCAAGAACTTCCTCGTCAACATTGAACACAAACAAAATTGGCTTGGCGGTCAGCAGGCCGAGTTCTCGAATCGGCTCTAAGTCGATGCTCGAAAGAGAAAGTGGCGTCCCCGCGTTTAGGCAAGACAGTGCATCATCGATTACTATGAGCACCGACGGATCGGCTTTCTTGCCCTTTACTTCTTTTTCAAGTCTTGGTTTTGCCTTCTCGAGAGTTTGCATATCGGCAAGAATCAATTCGGTATTAATTGTTTCGATGTCTCCACCGGCATCAACCTTGCCCTCTACGTGAATGACGTCGCTATCGGCAAATCCACGAACTACTTGAGCAATTGCATCCGCCTCGCGAATGTTCGCCAGAAACTTATTTCCAAGTCCCTCGCCCTCTGATGCACCCTTGACGATTCCAGCGATGTCAACAAATGACACTGCTGCCGGAAGGATTCGCTCCGAACTAAATATCTCTGCCAGCCTCTTGAGGCGCACGTCCGGAAGATTCACAACTCCAATGTTGGGCTCGATCGTGGCGAAAGGATAATTCGCTGCCAAAACGTTGTTTTTAGTGAGTGCGTTGAACAGGGTGGACTTGCCAACATTGGGCAAGCCGACGATTCCGATAGTTAGGGCCACCGGCAAAGCTTATTGCCTCATACTTAATGTGTGGCCATGGAATTCATAAGCATTGATTTTGAAACAGCCAATTCTTCCCCGGCGTCCCCCTGCGCAGTGGGCCTCGTGAGGGTTTCGGATGGTCAAATAGCCGAGACGCTGTCGATGTTGTTTCGCCCACCTTTTCCAAACAACTGGTTCCACGAAGGAAATATTCGGGTCCACGGAATCAAGCCCGAGGATGTCCTGGATGCCCCCGAGTGGCATGAAGTGCTCCCAGAATTATTGCTTTTCACAGATGGTTTGCCACTTTTGGCTCACAATGCCGCATTTGACATGGGGGTGCTTCGTGCTTCAGCGGCGGCCGTGTCATTTGATTTACCAAACTTGAGCTATGGCTGCACGCTGCTCATGTCCAGGAAGACCTACAACCTAGACAGTTACCGCCTAAACGCAGTCGCCTATGCGATCGGGCACGAAGAATTTGCTCACCACGATGCGCTGGCTGATGCGGACGCCTGCGCCAGGATTGCGCTGGATATGGGTAACCGTCACGAAGTGGACTCTTTAGAGGACTTGCTGATCAAAACCAAGCAGCGTTTTAAGCCCCTATTAGTCTGACCCCACTGCGATACTTGGAACTATGGATACTGGACTTATTTCAAGCGGCACAGCCATTTGGGCAGGCGTCAGTGCTCTGCTATTGGGCCTAATAGTTGGAGCCGGATTCGGCATCAGATTCCAGAAGCGAAAATTAATTGGATCTGACCCGGAACTTGGGAGCAAACTGGCTGGTCTAGAGGCGACAGAAAAAGAGCTGCGCGCTCAGCTTCTAAAGGCCGATCAGGCCTCTGCAATTCAGGCTAATCAGCAAGACCAAGAAAATAAAGTTTTGGTTCAGCTGGGACCTGTAAAGCAACAACTTCAACAAATGCAAGATGTTGTCCAGCGCCTGGAGAAGGAGCGCACCGAGCAATTCAGCTCAATCTCCGAGCAGTTGAGAACCGCGGTCGAAACCGATGAGAATCTTAGAAAGCAAACCCAGCAGCTCTCCCAGGCGCTTAGCTCAAACAGCCTTCGGGGCGTCTGGGGTGAGACCCAACTTCGAAAACTGGTTGAGCTTGCGGGTCTAATTAAGCATGCAGACTTTTCCGAGCAGGCAACCATCACCACCGACACCGGCATGGGTCGGGCCGACATGGTTATCAACCTTCCCGGAGGCAAGTCACTTGCCATTGACTCCAAAGTTCCATTCAGCGCGTATCAGGAAGCCAGCGCAATCTCGGAGCTTGCAACCGGCGAAGAAGCCAGCAGGCGAGACCGCCTCATCAAGGATCACGTGGCCGCAGTGAGAAAGCACATCGACGACTTGGGCAGCAAGGCCTATTGGACTGGCTTAGGTTCATCTCCAGATTTTGTAATCTGCTTTCTACCGAGCGAGTCGCTGCTTTCTGCCGCCCTGGATTCAGACCCTGCGCTGATGGAGTACGCCTTCAAGAAAAACGTCGCGCTCTCATCTCCGGTTTCACTGTTTTCCGTTCTGAAAACAATCAACTACATTTGGCGCCAAAACGCAGATGAGTCGCAAGTGCGCTCGATGATCAAACTGGGCAGGGAGTTGTATGAACGTGTTGGAAAACTTGCCACTCTCACCTCAGACCTTGGTAACAAACTCACCTCTACGGTCAAGTCCTACAACGCCTTCGTGTCCAGCCTGGAGTCCAGAATGTTGGTGACCGCCCGGAAGCTAAATGATCTTGACGAGAATGAGCTCGGAATCGATTCGATAGGCGAACCCAAGCAAATCGAAGAATCTCCAACTGCGATGACCTCCAAGGAGCTTTCCGAAGATTGAGTCCTTTTCGCTATAGTGTTCTGGACGCGCCTACAAAGATGTGAGTGAAATTTCAGTTTTTACTACCCACCTTCAAGGAGTAACCATGGCAGGCAATTCCTCCATAGTCACGCTCACACCTGCCCCAACTCTCGACAGAACCTACTTCGTAAATAACCTAGAGGCCGGTGGAGTAAATCGTGCGACTCGCGTGGGCGAAGAGTTAGCCGGCAAGGGAATCAACGTTTCTAGAGCCCTGAGACTTGCGAACATAGAAGCCCCTGGAATCGTGCCAATCGGTGACTCAGACACTGGCGTCCTGGAGCGTACCGGTTCTGAATTTCTCACGCCTCTTTGGGTTGAAGGAACACTTCGTGTCTCAACCACAATCGTAGAAGAAAACGGACCGACCACAAAAATAAACGAAAGCCCAAGACCTCTGAAGCAAGCCGACTGGGACCACGTTCTAAGGCTCACCGAGGAGACTCTGGTGGCTAGCGGAGCCAAGTGGCTGGTTGTTGCGGGTGCGCACCCGGACATACTGGAAACAGGCAAGGCAATAAATCTTCAGCCACTATTTGATCTAACAAAGAAACTCGGTGTTCGCGTTGTGCTTGACACTTCCGGCCCCGCTCTTAGATTCTGGGCTCAGAATGGAAGCGCAACAATCATGAAGCCCAACGCCCACGAACTGGCTGAGTGTGTCGGTAGAGAGCTTGCAACTTTTGGCGACGTCATCGATGCCGCTCGCCAGCTAAACGGCTGGGGCATCGACTGCGTGATGGCCTCGCTGGGCGTAGACGGAATCCTTGCAGTCACAAGCTCGCACGCAATCCATGCCCGCACCGCTCCAGTTAAGGTCATCAACACCGTTGGAGCTGGGGACTCGACCATTGCTGGCTTCCTTGCTGCCTTAGCAACCCATCCGGTAGACGAAGCCGCCTACGGCGTCGGGTTCGATATCGCAGAGGGTATTTCCTCGGCGGTTCAATGGGGAGCGGCTAAAGTCCAACAGCCAACCAGTGGACTCCAGAGTATTGAAAACCTTGTGTCGGCTACCGTTGACCAAAGTCCAAACCGAGATCACCTTCTTGGTGAGCCAGCAAAGCCCTAAGGAGCAAACATCATGGCAGTTGTAACTTCCAACGAATATTCTGAGATGCTGAACCGTGCCAAAGCCGGTGGCTTTGCATATCCAGCCCTGAACGTCTCAAGCTCCCAGACGCTAAATGCAGCTCTTGCTGGATTGCAAGAAGCCGGCTCCGATGGCATCCTGCAGGTCTCCACGGGCGGAGCCGACTATTGGTCGGGACCGACAATAAAGCATCGAGTCTCCGGCGCATTGGCCTTTGCCGCGTTTGCTAAAGAGGTCGCAAAAAACTACGACATTAAGGTCGCCCTCCACACCGATCACTGCGCGGAAGATCAGCTTGACGGATTCGTGCGGCCGCTATTGGAGCTCTCGGCCGAGCAGGTCAGGTCCGGCGGAGAATCAATTTTCAACTCCCACATGTGGGATGGATCGGCAATCGCCCTGGATAAGAACTTGGTTATTGCAAAAGAGCTACTTGCAAAAACCCACAACGTGGGAGCGGTGCTGGAAATTGAAGTGGGCGCGGTTGGCGGCGAAGAAGATGGCGTTGAGGGTGCAATAGATGAGCACCTCTACACGACTGTCGAAGACGGAATCAAGACCATCGAAGCCCTGGGCATGGGCGAAAAAGGGCGATACCTTTCGGCACTAACCTTTGGCAACGTTCACGGTGTTTACAAGCCAGGCAACGTCCACTTGCGACCTGAGCTACTCGAGGAGATTCAGCGCGAAGTTGGCGCGAAATACGGCCAAGAGAATCCGTTTGACTTGGTGTTCCATGGCGGATCCGGATCAACTGACAAAGAGATATCCGATGCGGTTTCATTCGGTGTAATCAAGATGAACATTGACACCGACACCCAATACGCATTCACCCGGCCAGTCGTCAGCCACATGCTGAAAAACTACGATGGCGTTTTGCGCATTGATGGTGAAGTTGGCAACAAGAAGCTCTATGACCCGAGGAACTGGGGAGCCGCCGCAGAGGCAGGAATGGCTTCTCGAGTGATTCAGGCTGCCACACAGTTGGGTTCTGCTGGCAAGTCCGCCTGGTAATTTTCTAAAAAACCTCTCTAGAGGTAATTAGCGCTTTTTGTTCGATGTATCGTGCCCTGCGCCTTTTAGCTCCTTGCGAAGCTCTTTAGGTAGCGAGAACTGAATGTCCTCTTCTGCAGTAGTAACCGTCGATACGTTACCAAAACCCTTCTCATCGAGGTAGTCGAGTACGTCAGAAACAAGCTCTTCAGGTACTGATGCGCCCGAACTTACTCCAACTGTTGCAACGCCCTCAAACCAGGAGTCTTGAATTTCCGATGCAAAGTCGACTCGGTAGGCTGCTTTGGCTCCAGCCTCAAGAGCAACTTCAACTAGCCTGACGGTGTTTGAGGAGTTTGCGGATCCGACAACAATCACAAGATCAGAATCGGCGCCGATTTTCTTAATTGCTACCTGACGGTTTTGGGTTGCGTAGCAGATATCATCACTTGGTGGATTCTCTAGGAGTGGGAACTTCTCGCGAATCTTCAGGACAGTTTCCATTGTTTCATCGACCGACAAAGTAGTTTGAGAGAGCCAGATGACCTTGCTCGGATCCTTCACTTTAGCCTTGGCTATGTCTTCATTGCCGTCAATTAGCTGGACTATGCCTGGAGCCTGCCCGGCAGTTCCCTCGACCTCTTCGTGGCCTTCGTGGCCGACCAAAAGAATGTCGTAACCCTCTTTTTCAAAACGCTGCACCTCACGGTGGACCTTGGTTACCAAGGGACAGGTAGCGTCGATGGTTTGTTGATTCCTAGCTTCGGCCATCGCAACTACCGCCGGAGACACCCCATGGGCGCTAAAGATCATGACGCAACCCTCGGGGGCCTCGTCGACTTCCTCAACAAAGATCGCTCCACGACGCTCTAGTGAGCGCACAACATGTTTGTTGTGAACGATTTGCTTGCGCACGTACACCGGGGCACCGTAGTGGTCAAGAGCCTTTTCGACTGCGATCACTGCTCGGTCGACTCCTGCGCAGTAGCCTCTCGGGGCTGCTAGGAGGACTTTCTTGTTCGAGCCAGTGTCTTTTAGGTCGGTATTGTTGATAACAGTCACCATTCAATTCTACAAACCCCAGCAAGGAGGTCAGTTTGGAGCAAGCGGTCGGTAATGAGTTGCAATCCAAAGTTAGCACTGAGCATTCCCCTTGGCAGGTTTCGACGCTATCTAAATCGCTGAAGGACTGGATAGAGAAGCTCGGACGAGTATGGATTGAAGGAGAACTGCAGTCGTTCACCGAGCGTGGCACCAACATGTTTGGGTCAATCCGCGATCTAGACATCGAAAATTCAATTGAAATACATGCCTTTGCCAACTCCGGCGCTGAGATAGCACCCGGACTTAGTCAGGGTGACCGAGTCGTAGCACTTGTGCAACCAGTTTTCTGGCCGAAAAACGGCAAGCTCACGATGCGCGTTATACAAATGCACAAGGTTGGGCTCGGAGAGCTTCTTGAGCGAATCGAAAAACTGAAACTGCAGCTAATTTCCGAAGGCCTCACTGATGCGAGCCAAAAAAAGCCTCTCCCTTTTTTGCCAAACAAAATTGGTCTCATTACCGGAGCAAAATCTGACGCTGAGAAAGACGTTCTTCAAAACTCCAAGCTGCGTTGGCCGGAGGTCGAGTTCGAAGTCATAAACACTCTGGTTCAAGGAGATCGAGCGGTGGCGGAAATCATTTTGGCGCTTGAGCAATTGGACCTGATGAGTGATGTTGACGTGATAATAATTGCCCGTGGTGGTGGAAGTTTCCAGGATCTCTTGCCCTTCAGCGACGAGCGCCTCGTGCGGGCCGCTGCTGCTGCGAAAACGCCGATAGTCAGCGCCATCGGCCACGAAAATGACCAGCCGCTTTTAGATTTAGTTGCGGACCTGCGGGCATCAACGCCCACCGATGCCGCTAAGAGAGTTGTCCCCGACATCTCAGAAGAATTTTCTAAGCTCTCCAATGCAGCAGAACGAATTTGGTTTCGAATGTCGTCATTAGTTGAGAACCAGCAGCAAAGCATCGCCTCGCTGAGATCACGGCCAGTTCTGGCATCCCCCTTCGGTTTCATTGATAACCAACAGGAGATCTTGACCCAAGCAATCAGAAGGCTTGGCGAAATCCTGGGCTTCCGAATTGAACGGAGCACTTCCGAGGTTGAACAGTTGCACGCGCGCGCTAGATCTCTTTCGCCACAACTGACTTTGGAGCGCGGCTACGCAGTGATAACTTCGGTCGATGGCAAAGTGCTCAACAAAGCAAAAAAAGGCCAAGAATTTAGTGTGATTTCAGCCAGTCAGGAAATTTCGGCAACAGTAAATGACGTTAAGGAGAGAGATGTCAAAAGAAATTAGTTCACTGAGCTACGAACAGGCCAGAGACGAGCTTCAGGAAGTCGTTCAGAAACTCGAGCAGCAGAATGTGAGCCTAGAGTCCTCAATGGCCCTCTGGGAGCGCGGTGAGGCTCTTGCTAAGCACTGCGAAGAGTGGCTAAGTGGCGCTCGCAAGAAACTAGACAAGGCTTCCAAGGAGCGTCAGACCAAGTGAGCCTCACTCCAGCGCAGCGCAGAGCAAAACAAACCATAAGAAACTTGGTCCTTTCGCTAATAGTCACGATGGGTCTAGTGGCAGCAATCTATCTGGGTGTTCCAAGAGATGACAGCAATCGAATCGCGGCGGTGGATTACCAGACGATTTCCATTGACGCATCGGCGTCACTCGGGCAGCAAGCTCTGAGCCCGGAGGTCCCCTCGGACTGGTGGGCAAACGCAGCACGCTTGGAGACGACTCTCGGAGTTGTGAGTTGGTACGTCGGATTCGTAACCGAGGAAAACCAGTACATTGGTTTATCTCAAGCCTTTGATTCAAATCCCTCCTGGGAGAGCTCGTTACTAAGCAGTAATTTCCAAGACGGACAAATTGAACTATCGGGATTGACTTGGGAAATTTGGCCAACAATAAACCCCTCTTCTCCTCCCGGGACCACCGAATATGCGCTGTTGCACCGACTAGAGAATTCTGTGGTTGTAATTTATGGAACAGCCGCGACCGCAGATTTTGAAGAGTTAGCAAAATCAATTTCATCTGAAATCAACTAGGAAACACATGGCCGAAGTTGTGACCTCCGAGCAGGCTTGGAGCAAGCTAGTGCGAGGTAATAAGAACTTCGTATCTGGATTCCCCGAGCACCAGCATCAAGACGCTGAGAAACGGCGAGAGCTGGCAGCAGAGCAGACTCCATTCGCAGCGGTTTTTGGCTGTTCGGACTCGAGGCTTGCAGCAGAGATGATCTTTGATGTCGGGCTTGGAGATCTATTTGTTATTCGAAATGCCGGTCAAGTGTTGGCAGAGACAATTCTGGGTTCTCTGGAGTTCGCAGTTGAAGTGATTGGCGTTCCTTTGATTCTCATACTCGGCCACGATCAATGCGGCGCCATCAAGGCTGGCATTGCCGCTCAAGAGGGAACGCTTGCTGCAAAAGGCGAGTTCATTCACAATATTGTGAATCGAATAACTCCCACCATTGAGCGTGGCCTTGCACTTGGAGAGACTTCTATAGACGAATTTACGAACCGTCACATCAAAGACACCGTCCAAGAAATGACCGAAAAATCATCGGTCATTCGTGAGGCAATTCAGGCAGGTCAAGTTGCTATCGTCGGAGCACAGTACAAACTAGAGCTTGGTGAAGTCCACGTAGTCGAATATCGTGGAAAAATCTAATAGACAGATAGCGAGAGATTGATGGAATACCGCATAGAGCAAGACACGATGGGCGAAGTAAAAGTTCCTAAACACGCTCTCTACCGCGCTCAGACTCAACGTGCGGTTGAAAACTTTCCAATCTCTGGAACTAGATTGGAAAAAGAACAGATAATCGCGCTGGCCAGAATCAAGAAAGCGGCAGCTCTAGCAAATGCCCAGCTGGGCATTCTTGAAGCTGCTATCTCCGCATCAATTCAGTTCGCTGCGGACCAGATTATTGCCGGCGAGCATCATGAGCACTTCCCCGTTGATGTATTTCAAACCGGCAGCGGTACCAGCTCCAACATGAACATGAACGAAGTCTTGGCGACTTTAGCCACTACTCACCTGGGTTCCGAGGTCCACCCGAACGATCACGTAAACATGTCGCAATCATCGAATGATGTATTTCCAACCTCGGTTCACGTTGCAATCACCAGCGCGTTAATCAAAGACCTGCTGCCATCACTTGACTACCTAGCCGGACACCTTGAAAAAAAAGCCGTGGCTTGGTCTGATCTTGTGAAGCCTGGCCGCACCCACCTGATGGACGCCACCCCGGTCACTTTTGGGCAGGAATTTGCCGGCTATGCAGCGCAAATCCGATACGCGATCGAGCGAGTCGAAGCGACCCTGCCGAGAGTCAGCGAAGTCCCGCAGGGCGGTACCGCCACAGGCACCGGCATAAACACACCCAAGGGCTTCCCCCAGGCAATAATTAGACATCTAGCCAAGGAAACCGGCCTCCCGATCACCGAGGCTCGTGACCACTTTGAAGCGCAGGGCGCGCGAGACGCGCTCGTGGAGACATCCGGTGCGCTTAAGGTTTTGGCGGTAAGCCTAACTAAAATCAACAACGATATTCGTTGGATGGGATCTGGCCCAAACACTGGACTCGGCGAACTGCAGATTCCAGATCTTCAGCCCGGTAGCTCAATCATGCCCGGCAAAGTGAATCCGGTCATCCCGGAGGCGGTACTAATGGTTTGCGCAAAAGTAATTGGAAATGATGCGACCGTGACTTGGGCCGGTGCAAGTGGAAACTTCGAGTTGAACGTTGCTATCCCTGTCATGGGGAACGCTCTCCTGGAGTCGATCAGGCTGCTTTCAAACTCAATGCGTGTTCTTGCCGACAAAACAATCGATGGCTTACTGGTGAATGAGGATAGGGCGAAGGCACTCGCAGAATCATCACCGGCGATAGTCACACCCTTGAATAAGGTCATCGGTTATGAAGCGGCCGCAAAGATTGCCAAGCACGCGGTGGCAAACAGTGTCACAGTGAAACAGGCCGCGCTTGATCTAGGGTATGTCGACGGCGACACACTGAGCCTCGAGCAACTTGACCAGCTGCTAGCAGTACTTCCTATGACCAGGCCACCCCAGTCATAACTGCCGACACCGGTGAATAGGAAACGACCAAAAACCCAATCAGAAGATATGGGCCTAACGGTATAAGCGTGCGGGGATTTAGTTTTCCAATTACCAAACCAACAAGACCGACGGAACTTCCCAACGCCAAACCAAGACTTAGCGAAAATAAAACCAAAACCGGCGAATGCCAGCCCAGGCAGATATGCATCGCAATCAAAAGTTTTACGTCGCCCATTCCAATGGCGCCGAATCTAGCTAGCAAGTATCCGACAAGAGCAGTGACAATTCCCATGGCAATTCCGGACGCAAAGGCCAGCCAGAAAGCCCCAAGGAAGCTGGCAAGCAGCGTTCCAGCAATGGCAGTGGCGATCAGAAAATAGGTGTATCTATTTGGAAGTCGATGTTCTCTAATGTCACTAACCGACAGCGGGATGGCAAGGGCAGCAATTAGTGCCATCGGGACCAGAGATAAGTAGCCTGCGGACATGACCACAAACTAGAACCAAACCGATGAAGCTGCTCTGGGTTATCCCCAGTTATTAGTCAAGTAGCTCGGTTACCAGCGCTGCAATTTCGCTTCGCTCGGATCTAGTCAGAGTGATGTGACTAAAGATTGACTGGCCCTTGAGCTTCTCTACAACCGACGCAACTCCGTCGTGCCTTCCGACTCGTAAGTTGTCGCGTTGAGCCACGTCGTGAGTCAAAATAACGCGGGATTTCTGACCTACCCGAGACAGCATCGTGAGCAGAACATTTCGTTCAAGGGACTGTGCTTCATCGACAATTACAAAGGTGTCGTGGAGAGATCGACCGCGAATATGAGTTAGCGGCAACACTTCCAAGATGCCGCGATTCATAACTTCCTCGATTACCTCTTTGGAAACCAGAGCCCCGAGAGTATCAAAAACTGCCTGCGCCCAGGGGTTCATTTTCTCGGCTTCGGTGCCGGGCAGGTAGCCCAGTTCCTGGCCGCCAACAGCGTATAGCGGACGGAAGACCATGATCTTTTTGTGTTGTCGTCTTTCCAGAACTGCTTCGAGGCCCGCGCAGAGTGCCAGCGCACTCTTTCCGGTTCCCGCCCGTCCCCCGAGTGAAACTATGCCCATTGCGGGGTCCAGCAATGAATCGATGGCCAGTCTTTGCTCTGCCGAGCGGCCATGAAGACCAAAAAGCTCTCGATCGCCCTTGACTAGGCGGATAGTGCGGTTCTCGCTAACTCGACCGAGTGCGCTACCTCTTTCAGAAACCAGAACCAGGCCGGTGTTCATCGGCAACTCCCTGGCCGACTCATGAACTAATTCCTCGTTGTCATAAAGGTTTGCCATGTCATCGCCAGAAAGAGACACCTCAGCAATACCACTCCACTCATCGGTTGCCAGCTCATGGAGGTACTCTTCGGCGTTTAGCCCAATGGATGATGCCTTTACTCGCATCGGAAGATCCTTGGACACGAGCGTCACTTGAAAACCTTCGTTTTGAAGGTTCGCCGCTACCGCCAAAATACGGGAATCGTTATCTCCTAGCTGAAAACCTGTTGGCAAAATGCTTTGCTCAATATGGTTTAGCTCTACCCTCAGAGTTCCGCCATCACCCACTTCTACGGGGAAATCAAGTCGCTCGTGCTTTTTTCGCAGATCGTCTAGAAGGCGAAGCGCCTTTCTTGCGAAGAATCCGATCTCCAAATCATTTCGCTTTTTCTCAAGCTCATTGATAACCACGATTGGCAAAACAACCTCGTGTTCGGCAAACCTGAACATTGCTTTGGGGTCGGATAACAGCACGGAGGTATCAAGGACAAATGTCCTCAACGAAGTGGGTGTCTGTTGCTTGGGCTTTTTGGCTTTTGGGCTCACCGCCTCAGGCTCAATTCCGGCTTTGTTTTTCGAATTGGTCCTAGGGCTTGAGGTATTTGCCAATTTGGCTCCTGTCGGTATGAACCTTTTTCTAAATCTAGACCTGCGTTTTTCGCAAGGAGTGAAAAGACACGCCGGATATCAAATCGTTCACCAAACTATTTGCTAACTTCCGTAGCGGCGATGCCTGCCTTGAAAGTCTCGAAGCGCCCGCAAAAAATCGACTCTGCGAAAATCTGGCCAAAGGGCCTCCGCGAAGTAAAACTCGCTATTGGCGCTTTGCCAAAGCAAGAAACCGCTCAGGCGCTGCTCACCGCTGGTTCTAATAAGTAAATCGGGGTCTGGTTGGCCCCCAGTGTATAAATGTTCCGCAATCAGTTCCGGGGTCATTACCTCGGCAAGCTGGTCCACGGTGCTGCCGTCTTTTGAGTGCTTCCGCAATATATCCCGCATTGCATCGGCTATTTCCTTGCGCCCCCCGTAGGCAATTGCAAGGTTCACATGGGTTCCCGAATTTTTACTTGTCACTTTTTCGACCGCTGCCATGCGACCAAGTGCTGTGGCAGGAAGTGCCTCCTTATCACCGACCATTTGCAATTTCCAACGCCCAATGTCAGCAAGCTCTTCGCTCATTGAGACGATGATGTCCACCAGTTCGGTGAGCTCTTGACTGGTTCTTCCCTTTAGGTTGTCGGTGGAAAGCAGGTAGAGGGTCACGTGCTTGACGCCCAGATCAGAACACCAGGACAAAAATTCGATTATCTTTTTTGCCCCGGCAGCGTGACCTTGGCCGGCGGCTTCGAAGCCTTGCACCTTTGCCCAACGTCGATTTCCATCCACCATCACACCAATGTGCTTGGGCATGTCCTCTTTGCTCAGGTTCCGCTCAAGAACTTTGGAATATAGGCCGTATAACAAATTCTGCACCTCTGAATGCTACCCGAAACAAATCAATGCCCTAGCCTTGGAAGCATGGCAAAGTCAGATTCCCCGGATCCGCTTCACATACCGCTCAACGAGCTTAAGGGCTCCGTCACGCAGGATGACTTTCGGCCAAGTTGGAGAGGTTGGATTCACACTGGAGTATTGCCGTTCGTAATCGCTGCCGGTGTTTTACTAATCGTTTTCTCTGATGGCTGGCAGGCCAAAACTGCTGCAGCCGTCTATTTCGCAAGCTCTGTTTTGCTTTTTGGAAATTCTGCGCTTTATCACCGCTTTAACTGGGGGCCAGTTACAAAAGTCATACTGAAGCGCATTGATCACTCAAACATTTTTTTGCTGATTGCTGGAACTTATACTCCGATGGCCGTCACCGCTTTGGTCGCTGATAAAGGCGTCTTGCTGTTGACAGCTGTCTGGGCAATAGCGCTTCTGGGAATCGGCTTTAGGATTTTTTGGATCAACGCACCCAGGTGGTTATACGTTCCGATTTATCTTGGAATGGGTTGGATAGCCGTTCTATTCGTTCCGGATTTCCTTGAAACAAACTGGGTCATGATGACGCTGGTAATTGTCGGTGGGCTGTGTTATTCATTAGGAGCCGTGTTCTACGGACTAAAGCGTCCGAACCCATCTCCGAAGCACTTTGGCTTTCACGAGATTTTCCATGCGCTGACGGTTGCGGCATTCTTCTGCCACTGGACCGCATGTTTACTTATTGGGCTGGATCCTCTTCTGGGTTCGATCGCTTTGGCTTCATAGGAGGCTCAGGCCGATTCGGCTTGGTAATTTCGATGTTTCCCAGCTCTTCTGCCGCGAGTTTTGCCCTGATTTCAGTGCGATAGCGAGTGGCTCTGACCCGGCGGTTCATGTCAAAAATTAGCGCAACGGCAATGCCGGCAACTGAAAAAGTGACAATAAAGCCAATGAGGCCGGGTGAGTTATAAGTGTCATCCGGCACTGGGATGGGAGTGGCAGTAACTTCGATCAATATCGCTAGCAAGAAATTCATTACTCAAGTATTCCACCTGTGCCTTAAACTTTTCTCACGATGAGTGCAAATGAAAATCTGCTAGCCGAGCGTTACGGAGCCAAGAGACCCAGTAACCTAGCCAGAAATCGAGTGCTTTCGATACTGGGTGTTACCGGACTTATCGCAATGGCTGGATATTTCGCGTGGGCAAACTACTCACCGGTCGTAAGCACCGACGTTGGTTTCCGAGTAATTTCAGAATGGCGTACTGAAGTTGACTTTGAGTTGAGTAAACCAGTCGATGCGGCTGTTGTCTGCTCTTTCGAAGCACTGGATAACAGCTTCGGAGTTGTTGGCTGGGCAGAGTACGAATTTGGACCTTCCGACACCGAAACCAACCGGTACACCATAAACCTCAACACATATTCGATGGCTGTAACCGGCTTGGTCGACGAGTGCAGGCTGCGTTAGAGTATTTATGGCTCGCTAGGCGAGCTGTTTTAATACCCGAAAGAGATTTTTATGAGCGACGACCTACTATTGACCCAAGCGGCCTTTGACAGGCTCATGGCTGAACTCACTCAACTAATGACAGTCGAGCGAGGGGTTATTAGCCGCAAAATCCAAGAGGCCCGCGAAGAAGGCGACCTGAAAGAAAACGGAGGCTACCATGCCGCTAAAGAAGAGCAAGGCAAACTGGAATCCAGAATTAACCGACTGCAAAACATGCTCGGTAACGCTCAGATCGGCGAAGCGGATCCCTCTGATGGAGTCGTAAAACAGGGGCTTGTTGTTAGCTGCAAACTAAATGGTTCTCCAATGGAGTTTTACCTGGGTAGCAATGAAGTCTTTGACGGCACTGAATTTCAGGCAAAAATCGACGAGGGAGACTTGGACGTTTACAGCCCAGATTCACCGATTGGCAAAGCTGTAATGGGACAAAAAGTTGGGAGTTCCGTGAACTTCAGCGCTCCAAACGGCAAGGAAATTGCAGTTGAAATATCCGGCCTAAAAAACTTTAACTTTTAGTCTTCGGTCATCCTCGGGCTGAGGCCCGCCGCCTTCAGAGACTCGAAAACCTCGTCGCGGTGAGACTTCCCACGAGTCTCAATACTCAAATCTAATTCAACTTCGCTTATTTGAAGCCCGTTGCCGTGCCTCGTGTGAAGAACCTCTACGACATTGGCTCCGGCGGCGGCCACGGCCTGTGCGGTAAGCACAAGCTGCCCGGGACGGTCTGGAAGCATCACAGCGATGTTTGTGTAGCGGTCAGATGCAGCTAGCCCGTGACGAATAACCCGCTGCAACAGCAGTGGGTCGATGTTTCCCCCGGAAAGTATGACGGCAGTTGTTCCGGAAAGTTTTACCTTGTTCGCCAAAATTGCCGCAACTCCAACTGCTCCACCGGCTTCGACTACAAGCTTTGACTTCTCCATGACAATGACCATGGCCTTAGCCATCTCGTCTTCGGTGACGGTAAGTATTTCGTCGACGTGCTGACTTATAAGATCGAATGGGATTTGACCAGGTTTAGCCACTGCGATTCCGTCTGCAATTGTGGGTGACATTTTTATTGCGACCGGCTTTCCGGCAGCAATGGACCCTGGATAAGCCGCTGCTGCCTCAGCCTGTATTGCAATCACCTTTATCTTCTTACCGCGCTTGGCAGCAGACAGTTTCGCAACCGTTGCAACGCCTGCAGCTAGCCCGCCGCCGCCCAAACAAACCAAGATGTTGTCGACATCAGGTAAGTCTTCAAGAATCTCGAGGCCCACCGTGCCCTGTCCTATAACTACGTCGCGATCGTCAAAAGGCGGAATCAAAACCGCGCCTGATTTCTCGGTAAATTCCCGAGCAGCCTTCATCGTCTCGTCGACAATCCCACCAGCCAGTATTACTTCGGCTCCAAAATCTAAGGTTGCCTGATATTTAGGAAGAGACGCGCCTATCGGCATAAAAATAGTGGCGTTAATTCCAAGTTCCTTGGCCGCGTAAGCCACGCCCTGTGCGTGATTTCCCGCCGATGCAGCAACCACTCCGCGCGATCTTTGCTCCGGTGAAAGCTTAGAAATTATGTTGTAGGCGCCGCGGAGCTTGAAAGAACCGGTTCGCTGCAGGTTTTCACACTTAAAAAATACCGGGGAGCCGATGTAATCGCTTAACCAGTCACTTTGAATCAACGGCGTTCTTACCGCGACATCGATGATGGTCTGCTGAGCCTCTTCGAATTGCTCTAGCGTGATTGGATCAACTGCTGCCATTAGGAAACCTCAAAATCTAAGAATGAGTAAAAGTCTAGTGATTTAGAAGCTCTTTCCAATTTGCTTGAGTCTTTCGACTCTCTTAGGAATCGGAGGGTGAGTAGAAAATGCCCGCTCCACGAGTCCGGGTTTCAGAGGGTCGTTTATGTACATGTGGGCCATCGCGGAGTTTGCCCGCTTCATAGGCTTCCCAAATTCTCCGAGCTTGACTAGAGCAGACGCCAGCCCATCTGGGTAGCGAGTCATCTGAACTCCAGATGCATCGGCCAGATATTCGCGTTGTCTTGACACGGCAGCTGAAACCAGCGGTCCGATTAGCCAAGCGATTATCATACCGACAACCCCCGCTAAGACAAGAATCAGACCGAGTTGACCGCTATTGCGATTGTTTCCCATTCTGGAATAGAAGGACATCCGAATTGCTATGTCCGCCAGAATTCCAACCGCAGAAATAAGTCCAAAAACTATCATGGAGACTCGGATGTCATAGTTTTTCACGTGCGACATCTCGTGAGCCATGACTCCCTCAAGCTCGTTGTCGTCCATGATCTCGAGCAAACCCGTTGTGACACCAACGACTGCGTTTTCAGGATTTCTTCCGGTAGCAAACGCGTTTGGGGCTGCCTCTTCAATCAGATACACCTTGGGCATCGGCATGCCCTGTGAGATGCTCAGATTTTCGACGATGTTCCACAACCGTGGATTGTCTTTTTTCTCAATTTGCTTGGCCCCACTAACGGCAATCGCTATTCGCGATCCCGCGTAGTACTGGATCAACGCGTAAACAATTGCAAATGCGACGATAAATATCGCACTGGAGCCGTTGCCGCTGTAGGAACCCCAAAGAAAGGCAATTCCTCCTAGAAGCAAAATGAAACCGGTGATTATAAATACGGTATTTCTTTTATTTCTGGCGATTGCCGAATACATGTGTGGCGCTTAGAACTTGACGGTAGGCGGCTCTGCAATAGCGTCGGGGTCTTCAACCTCGAAGAACTCACGCTCAGAGAAACCCAGGTTTGAGGCAAAAACATTATTTGGGAACTGCAAGATTTTGGTATTCAATTCGCGAACTCCGCCGTTGAAAAAGCGTCTGGCCGCCATGACTTTATCCTCGGTGTCGGTAAGCTCCCGCTGCAGCTCCAGAAAGTTAGTTGATGCCACCAATACCGGATAGGCCTCCGATACCGCAAAAAGGCTCTTCAGGGCTCCCTGAAGGGCTCCCTCGGCCTTTCCAGCTTGCGCTGGGTGCTCGAGCGCCTCAGGGGAGATGGTGGCAGCACGTGCCTTGGTTACGTTTTCAAAAACTTCTTTTTCGTGGGAGGCATAGCCTCTAACGGTTTCAATAAGGTTGGGGATCAAATCCGCTCTGCGCTTTAGCTGAACGGTGATGTCGCTCCAGGCCTCATCTACCCGAACCTTAAGGGCCACGAGAGCGTTGTATGTCACCCATAGGTAAAGCCCTAGGAGAACTACTAATCCGATTACGACCCAAATTGCAATATCCACATTATTCCTTAGCGTCTAGACCCAAAGACTATGCCCTTTTGCTGTGATGTATCTGACAAGCCTGGTGCCCCGAGTGGGACTCGAACCCACACTGTGACGATTTTAAGTCGTCTGCCTCTGCCATTGGGCTATCGGGGCAAAGGACAAAATCTCAAGGAATTCTCCGAGGTTTTTCGTCCTAGAACTTATTTTCCAGTTTTGGCAGCCCAGGTTTCAAAGAATAATCGTGGGTTACGCATTGCCTCGACACTTGATAGGTCGCGTCCCAGGAAAATGTTCCAAAACCAGCCCGACACAACGCGGATTTTGCGTTCCCAGGTTGGCATAGCAAGACCGTGGTAACCGCGGTGGGCTATCCATGCGACAAAGCCGGTTAGCCCAATTTTCCCGGATTGGAAAACGCCGACTCCAATACCAAGTCCAGCCACTGCGCCGAGGTTCTTGTGGTGATACTCGTGAGGAGTTTCTCCTCGAATGTCTCCGACGATGTTCTTGGCCAAAAGCTTTGCCTGGCGAACTGCATGCTGGGCATTTGGAACGCAGTAGCCACCGACTCCACCACCGGAGGTATCTGGAACAGCTGCTACGTCACCTGCAGTCCAGGCGCCCGTGACAACTTTTTTGCCATCTACAATTTGCAATTTAGTGTTGGCCGAAATCCGGAATCGGTCATCGAGTGGAAAATCGCAGTTCTTGACAATTGGAGCTGCCGCAACGCCCGCGGTCCAGATAATCAAATCTGACTCCATAGATTGTCCGGTCGACAAAGTAACCAAGCCCTTGTCAGCCGATGAAAGCTGAGTGTTTAGGTGCACTTTCGCATTCCGCTTTTCTAGGTTAGCTATCACCCATAGCGAAGTCTTCAGAGATACCTCAGGCATAATTCGTCCGGCTGCCTCAACCAAGTGAAATTCAATTTCTTCAAAGTCAATCTGAGGGTAGTAGCGAACCAATGACGTCGCGGCACTCAGAAGTTCAGCAAAAGCTTCCACTCCAGCAAAGCCTCCGCCGACAACCACGGTGGTCAACAATCGTCTTCGTGCCTTGCTGTTTTTGGGAAGTGCTGCTGCACGTTCAAAGTTTCCGACCATGCGGTTACGGATCTCAACTGCCTCTTCGACCGTCTTGATTCCAATTGCCTCTTCGGCAACGCCCTTGATCGGGAAGGTTCTGGTCACAGCTCCGGCCGTCATGATTATTTGGTCATATTCCAGAACTCTGTTTTTGCCACCGGGAACTTTAACCGTTGCTTTTTTTAGCTTGTGGTTCACCTTGGTCATGCTGCCGGCAATAAGCGTTGTCTTCCTCAGATGCTGACGGTGAGAGACGATAACGTGGCGAGGCTCAATTGAGCCAGCCGCCACCTCAGGCAAGAACGGCTGGTAGGTCATGTAGGGAAGCGGATCGACGAGCGTTATTTCAGCTTCGTTTTTGCCTAAGATTTTCTCGAGCTTCCAGGCAGTGTAGAAGCCGGCATAGCCGCCACCAATAATGAGTATCTGCTGCTTCGGCTTTGGATCAAATATTTTTTCAGCCACAGCTTTAGGGGTCTTTGAGTTCAATTTCGCAATAGTCATGATGTTTGCGCTGGTTACTTTCGTATTTTTCTACCCTGGCCCTCATTGCGCCTTTTGCGCAGTGCCAACCAGAGCAACGGTGCCGCGGGCGTTATAAGTACATAGAGTAGCGGATTTAAGTACCACGGCGCTTGGGAAGCTTGCGATTGAGAATAGTTTTGCGCGTCCGGCGCACCCACAAAACTCTCGGGTGCAATTGGGGTTACAAGATTTGAACCTTCGGGCTCCGCTGTTTCGGATGCTCGATAAAGATCTACCCAATAACTCAGCGAGCCAAGTGGGTTTGTCGTTGCCGTCAATGCCGATGCGATGGCGGCTGTTGGATCAACCATGCCAAACCCATAAACCTCATCGAACCCAGGTTCCCCCAAATCTCGGGTGGTATTAATCATTCGAAACACTATGTCGTTCGCACTGGCTTTAGGGTCTTGAGCCCTCATCAGAGCGACAACGCCGCTAACAATTGGAGTCGCAGCCGAAGACCCTGACCAACCAGCAATTTGATCCCCGGGATAGCTCCCAAAAACTCCAGCTCCTGGGGCACTTAGAGTAACATCGAGACCGGTTGTTCCTGATAGCAAAGTGGCCTCAAGGTCCTTGTTCAGTCCAGTTACTGAAATCACTCCCGGGATGGTTGCTGGAGAAGCTGGCCGGTAGTTTCCATCAGAGTCATTACCGCTTGCGGCAACAATTACAACATCGTTTTCAAAGGCATATAAAAACGCGCTGTCCCAACTGATTGGCCAAGAGCTGGAGTCGCGACTAAACGACAGGTTTATTACATTCGCACCGGCGTCAACCGACCAGATAATTGCGGCCGCTATTTGAGCATCAGTGTCGCTCGAGTCAACACCCAAGCCAACAGAGACTGATAGCAGCTTTGCACCCGGTGCCACTCCGATGATTCCTCCGCTTTCAAGTCCCTGGCCGGCAATTAATGAAGCGACCATCGTGCCGTGATAACCACTGGAGCCAACCGGTGTTGTTCCTTTGGGCGTCCCCACCCTGGAAAAGTCAGCTCCCCCAATAACCGTGGATTCCAAATCCGGGTGGGTGACATCGATACCGGTATCAATGACTGCTACCACTACTCCCTCGCCACCCAGAGGTTTGCCCACCTTCTCCCCTAGCTCCATAAGCCACCAGTGCTCAGAGGGCGAGAGGGTTGCACCCAGTATCGCCATTGCCGTAATCCCGGCGGCTAACTGCACTTGCAAACCCCAGGGGACCACTCAAGGGCCTCGAGGGCAGCGTCTCCCATTGGGTTGACGCCCGGGCCCTTCGCTAACGAATGCGCAACCAGAGCATGAAGACACTTAACTCGCTCTGGCATGCCTCCGGCTGAAAAATTAGCCAGCTCCTCAACCGCTTCCAGCTCATCGCGCTCGGCCAGATACGACTTGTGCGCCGACAGATAAGCAGCTTGTAACTCCTCGCTGTTCGCCATCTCCAATTGCAATTCAGCCATGAACCCCGATGCTTCGAGGGTCGAAATTGCGGCAGTAGCTGCGGGTTGCGTCAAATAGTAAAGGGTTGGAAACGGCGTGCCATCATCTAGCCTGGGCGAAGTCTTGACGACAAGTGGACGCTCGCAAACGCAGCGCCTCGCTATCTCCAATATTCCCCTTGCCGGCCGGCCTAGCTGCCTGGAAACCTCATCAACGTCTTTTGCAAGCACCAAATTAATTACTCCTCGACCGGAGTTTCCATTGCCGAGCGAAGCAAAGTCTCCACCAGTGAATCCACCCAGTTAGCCTTAGCCGCTGAAACCTCTAGGCTTATCTCATCGGCATTCCGCTGCTGGGCAAGCAAGGCCCCCAAAGTTTTGGAAGTATCGGAAAAATCGAGACCCTCAGAGTCCATTACCAGGTACGAAACCTCTCCTGGGAGCACGTAGTAGAGCCTGTCTCTGGCTTGAGAGCGAATATAAACCGGATCCTGCCAGCGGTCTCGTTCTGCTTGCATGTCAACCACGGCGTCCTTAGCAAGCTGGATGCTCTGCTCCATTTCCACTATTTCCCGGCGCTGGTTTAGATAACTCTGGACATCTGGGGAGATTAGATAGGTGCCAAGAATAATTACAAGAATCACACTCACCGACACGCTGTTCAGCCTCAGCATTCGCTGAAGAATTCTCCCCTGGCTCAATGCCACCGGGACCTTTGACTCGCGTGAATTTGTCCGCATAACTATTTGATATTACGAGCTATAGCCCCAGAAGCCACTTTTCCCCGAGGCTAGTCGCGGTATCTAGGAAAGGCTGAGCGTCCTGCATATTTGGCTGACTCGGCTAATTCTTCTTCGATCCTTAGAAGCTGGTTGTACTTAGCAACTCGCTCGGACCTCGCCGGCGCACCAGTTTTTATCTGTCCTGCGTTGGTTGCAACTGCAAGATCTGCGATGTAAGTGTCCTCGGTCTCACCGGAACGGTGAGAAATAATTGCGTTCATTCCGTGAGTCTGAGCTAGCCAAACAGCATCCATTGTCTCGGTAAGGGTTCCGATCTGGTTCACTTTTACCAAGATCGCGTTGCCCGCGGCCATATCAATTCCCTTTTGTAAGCGCACTGGGTTCGTGACATACAAATCGTCTCCCACCAGCTGAACTTTTTCACCCAGTTCCTTGGTGATGCTTGCCCAACCAGCCCAGTCATCCTCGGCAAGTGGGTCTTCGATTGAGACCAAAGGGTAGTTCTCCAAAAGCTCCGCGTAGTAGGCAACCATTTCGCCGGCTGTCTTCTTGACGCCCTCGAAGTTGTAGCTGGAGGTTGCTTCATCGTAAAACTCAGTAGATGCAACATCAAGAGCAAGTGCGATCTCCGTGCCGAGCTTGTAGCCAGCCAATTTGATCGCCTCTGAAATAAGATCCAGGGCCGCCCTATTGGTCGGAAGGTCAGGAGCAAAACCGCCCTCATCTCCCAAACCGGTTGCCAAACCCTTCTCGGTTAGCAACTTCTTGAGTGTGTGGTAAACCTCAGCGCCCCATCGCAGTGCCTCGGAGAATGACTCAGCCCCGAGTGGAACAATCATGAACTCTTGTATGTCAACACCGTTATCGGCGTGAGCACCACCGTTGATTATGTTCATCAGTGGAACCGGCAGGACGTGGGCGTTTGAGCCTCCCAAGTAACGATATAGAGGCATGTCAACCGACTCAGCTGCGGCTCTTGAGGTCGCTAGTGAAACACCCAAAATAGCGTTCGCGCCTAGCTTGGCTTTGTTTGCGGTGCCATCAATGCGCATCAGCTCGATATCGACTGCTCGTTGATCGGTGGCGTCGAAATCTAAAAGTGCCTCATCGAGAGTCTCGACCACTGCCCGAACGGCATTCTGGACACCTTTACCAAGGTAGCGATTTTTATCGCCGTCGCGAGATTCGTGAGCCTCAAAGGCTCCGGTAGATGCGCCAGAGGGGACGGCAGCTCTGCCGAACGAATTGTCCGAAAGAAGCACTTCAACCTCAACCGTTGGGTTGCCTCGAGAGTCCAGGATTTCGCGGGCGCCGATCGCAGTGATGATGGACAAGATGTCTCCTTAGCTATGGGTGAATAGAAAAATGGTCAAGTTACGAAAACGGCGCTGGTTTCAAAAAAGAGTTTAGTCAGTTAGTCAATCATCCGAATATCAAGGTCGCTCACAAGCAAGGTGCCGGAGTCAAGTTGAGCAAACTTTTCAAAGCCCTGCTTAGTCAGCGACGCCATTTGAACCTTGAAGTTTTTTTGTCGAAGCTCGATGCGACACCTAAAACCTTGGGCGATCAGTTCACTCTGGATGCTCAACGCCTGCCCGGCTAGATCCTCAGAGTCGATCATCAACGCCAGACTAGAGGCTTGCTCTTTTGGCAAACTCGCAAGTTCGATCATGCGCTCAATTCCCAGTGAAATACCTACTGCTGGAGCATCGGTGCCCGACCATTTTCCGACCATGGAGTCATACCTGCCGCCTCCGCCAATCGACGATGATGCGAGCGGGTGCTCTATTTCAAAAATTGCTCCGGTGTAGTAACCCATTCCCCGCACCAGGCTCGCGTCGTATCGAATCTTTGAGGCCAAGGGCCCCATGGCATCAATCAATGGCTGCAAGATTGCAGGGAATCGACTCTGATCTAGGTTCGATAGCCACTCAAAACTAGCGTCAGCAACCGACTGCCCGAATTTTTCGCCTAGCTCAGCGGTCACGCCTTCAATACCTAACTTGTCCAATTTATCTATCGTGACCATGGCAGACAGCTGCTCGGATTCGGGAATGCCTATTTTTGAAATGCTCTGAATTAGAACTTCACGGTGGTTGATTCTTATGACCGCATCATCCAGACCAAGGTCCGCAAGCGCTGTTAGGGAAGCCGATAGAAGTTCAGCCTCGGCCAAAATGCTTCCATCGCCAATAATGTCGATATCGCACTGAAGGAACTGTCTGTATCGGCCCTTTTGAGGTCGTTCCGCGCGCCAGACTGGTCCAATTTGTATCGCCTTAAAAACTCTTGGCAAGACGGCCTGATTTGTTGCAAAATATCTGGTCAACGGGACCGTGAGGTCAAAGCGCAAGCCCAAATCAGCTAAGGCGGACCCGCTCTTGATTGCGGCATCCAGCTCGTCACCGCGCTTTAGGACCTGGAACACTAGCTTTTCATTGTCCCCGCCCTGGCCCGAAGTGAGCCTTGACAGATCCTCTAGGGCAGGAGTCTCGACCTCTTGAAAGCCTCGCGCCAAGTATCCCTGACGGACGCTTCCAATAAGTCGTTCCCGCAAGACTTTGTCTTCCGGGAGGATGTCGCGCATTCCGCGCGGAGGATTCACTTGATTAGCCACGTTCAAAGTCTGGCACAGACTCGTAATTATCTACTTCCCTAAACCGCGGCTATCTTGAAAATCTATCGGCGTCCCCAGCATTGTTTTGATAATCTTGGGGCCATGCCAGAAGAAGCCAAGAAACTAGGACGAGGCCGTCCGGTCACAACAGACCCTAAAGCAGTCGGGCTTACAGCGCTTCGGCTGTTCAGCGAACACGGCATCGACCAGGTCACAATGGATCAGGTCGCAGAAGCTGCAGGGATCTCCCGTTCAAATCTTTTTAGGGTTTTCCCATCGAAGGCCGCAGTGGTTTGGGGTGGGATGCATCTTTTCAGAGCGGAGCTTGAGAAGAACTTATTGAAGGACTCATCTTCTAGCGTGGTGCAGCTTCTGCATGGCTCTTGGGTTGAGACAATGCACATGGCCGACAATTCGCTTGAAACCGTTCGACTCAGGCTAAAGCTGATTGGCTCATCCCCCGAGGTTTACGGTTGGGGCCAAGGACAGCTGGATATGGCTAGGCAAGTTTTGGAGGATGCCGTTTCCCGCTTAGGTTCAGAGAAACTTCGAGCAAAAGCCGTTTCCGCCGCGATGCTATCGGCATCAATGGCGATACTAATTTGGTGGGCTGAGACCGACGACCCACGAACCCCCTCCGAAGTCTTAGATGCCGGTTTTAGCGACTTCGAAGCACTTTTTAGCTAGTCGGAAGCCCAACAACACCTGCGTCAAAATCCCCTTGTAATTCCGATGCTCGAATTTCGGCTTGCAGCTCGCGATTAGCTTCCCGAAGTGCTCGCTCTGGGTCGAGCCCAGCGGATCTAGCGCTGGCAACTACGGCGAGCAAGAGCTTGCCCAACTGCTCCTCTGTCTCCATTGGGATTGTGGGTATTTCACTTGTTTCCAAGATTCCAGCCTTTTCAGCCTTGCCCATAACTTTGCTTGCCAGAGCTAACGCGGGCATGGCCTGAGGAACACCATCCAAAATGCTGGTTCGCCCTGGTTTCTCAAGTTTTTTATGAGATTCCCAGTTCTTGACTACATCCTCGCCAGTTTCAGCTAGGTATTTTTCCTTGTCCTCAGCCGTGCCAAACACGTGAGGGTGGCGCGAGATCATTTTGTTTTCCATTTTTTGAGCCACGTCTTCCAGGTCAAAGGGCTCCCCTAGGCTCCCCTGACTTGCGAGGTCGGCGTGAAATAAGACTTGGTAAAGCACGTCCCCTAATTCCTCGAGGACTTCATCTCTATTGCCAGACTCAATCGCTTCAATGAGTTCGTGAGTTTCCTCCAGCAGGTATTGCACTAGGGAGCCGTGGGTTTGCTCGGCATCCCAAGGGCAACCGCCCGGAGCACGAAGCTGTTGGGCGGTCTTAATTAGGCTCTGTAGCTTTTCCAAGGGACTCCTCAAACACAATCGCGAATAATTGCCATAACCAGTTAATCACTTCTGAGCTGGTAATTGGTTCTAAGCCCTGAGAAATAGGCATTGGAACGCTCAGGAGCTTGGAGCTTTGAAGATAGCGAAGCTGAGGCAACTTATGACTCAGCGCCACCACCCTTGCATCGGAAAGCTCGACCGGAGAAAGCTTTGCCTGGACACCGAGCAGGTTCACGTCTTTCAATCCCAGCCGGTTTGCCTGCTGCCTAAGCTCGGTCACCTGCAGTAGCTGGATAACCGGCTCTGGCGCCTTGCCAAATCTATCTTCGAGCTCAGCCAGAATTGCGTCGAGATCCTTGCGGCTGCTTTTACTGGAGCTTGCGGCCGAGAGCTTGTGATAAGCCTCGAGTCGTAATCGCTCACTATCCAGATACTCCGGCGGAATGCGAGCATCAACTGGGATCTCTAACTTCAGTTCAGCAGGAGAGCTGACCGGCTCCCCCCGAAACTCACTTACGGCTTCTGAGATCATTCGGAGATAAAGATCGAATCCAACTCCAGCGATGTGGCCGGACTGCTCCCCACCGAGCATGTTTCCCGCCCCACGAATCTCTAGATCTTTCATTGCAATCTGCATGCCGCTGCCTAGCTCATTATTAGTTGCGATTGTTGCAAGTCGATCGTGGGCAGTTTCACTCAAGGTTTTAGACGGATCGTAGAAGAAATACGCGTAGGCGCGCTCCTTGGAGCGACCAACTCGACCTCTAATTTGATGCAGCTGACTCAAGCCAAAATTCTCCGCTCGATCAACAATTAAGGTGTTGGCATTTGGGATGTCAATCCCGGTTTCAATAATTGTTGTTGAAACCAGCACGTCGTATTTACCTTCCCAAAAATCAATAACCACTTGCTCGAGTGCCGCTTCAGGCATTTTGCCGTGAGCCATTGCGACCCTGGCCTCTGGGACTAGTTTGCGGATGTCCGCGGCGACCTTTTCGATGGTTGCGACGCGATTGTGCACAAAGAAAACTTGACCCTCACGGATCATCTCTCTTCTGATCGCAGCTGCAACTTGTTGCTCTGAATATCCACCAACGAAGGTCAGGATTGGATGCCGCTCCTCTGGAGCAGTAGCCAGAGTGGACATCTCTCTGATTCCCGTTACGGCCATCTCGAGGGTTCTTGGAATTGGAGTTGCGCTCATTGCCAGGACATCGACATTGTGCTTGAGTTCCTTGAGCTTTTCCTTGTGTTCGACCCCGAAGCGTTGCTCCTCATCGATGATTATTAGTCCCAGGTTTCGGAACTCGACCCCGCTAGACAAGAGTCGGTGGGTTCCAATAATGAGGTCTGCTGCGCCGGACGCTGTCTCAGCAAGAGTGACCTGTATTTCCTTGGCACTTTGGAATCTAGAAAGAGCGCGGATGTTTACCGGAAACCCACCATAGCGCTCATTGAAAGTTTGCATGTGTTGACGGACCAGCAGCGTGGTGGGCACGAGCATGGCGACTTGCTTGCCGTCTTGAATTGCCTTGAAGGCGGCCCGAATCGCCACTTCAGTTTTGCCGTAACCGACATCACCGGCCAAAAGACGATCCATTGGGATGTCTTTCTCCATGTCCCTTTTGACCTCGTTAATTGTGGTGAGCTGGTCAGGAGTTTCTTGAAACGGGAACGCCTCTTCTAGTTCACGTTGCCACTCGGTATCTGGCCCAAATGCATAGCCCTTGGATTTCATGCGCGCTGAATAGAGCTTCACCAGGTCTATAGCTATCTTTCGAACAGCTTTTCTAGCATTACCCTTGGCCCTTGCCCAATCGGTGCCGCCCATCTTCGATAACACCGGGGCTTCGCCGCCAGCATATCGAGATAGAAAATCCAACTGGTCCGTCGGCACGAACAGAGTATCTTGCGGATAGCCACGTTTTGGAGACGCGTATTCGATAACTAGGTATTCCCTGACCTGAGAGCGATTATCGCGCTGCACCAGCTCCTTGAACCTACCAATGCCATGTATTTCGTGAACTACGTAATCGCCCTGCTTCAGGGTCAAAGGGTCAACCTGAGGACCGCGACGCTTGGCAAGCTTGCGTGAATTTGGAGACTGGTAACTCGATGCGACACCGAAGAACTCTGTCTCGGTAAGGACCATGAGGTTCTGATCGGCAACGAAGAATCCGTGAGGCAAATCTGCCACCACAACCATCACCGAACCACTGGCAGGCTCTCTTACGATTTCGCTTAGCGACACTGGAACAGAAAGAGCTGAAAGAACTTCCACTATCCGCTCCGCCGTGCCATGCCCCTTGGCGGTGATCACAAGTTTTTGCGACTGAGCTAACTGGTCAATAATCCAATCGGTGGCAGCGCCTCCGGCTTGAAAAGTTGGGATCTCCCTAAGGCCAAGATCTATGAAGTGGTCTTGCGGCAGCGAGTTGATTTCAACCAGCCGGTTAGTGTCACGAATGGAATCTAACAACACTGTTAGCTCAAGGAAGCCGCCCGTCGATAAGTCAATCGGGGCGCTACCACCGGCAATTGCCGTGTCCCAAGCAGCGTGCAAAAACTCTTCGTTGGTGTCGGCCAAGGCTTTGGCTCTCGAACCGATCAATTCCGGATCCAGCAAGACGAAGGTCGCTGTTGGTAAGTATTGCGTCAGTGGTCCCAGCTTTTTTGCCAGGACTGGGGCCAGGGACTCCATGCCCGCGGCCGGTATGCCCTCCGAAATTTTCGTGAGCATCTCGCTGAGTCCTGGAAATTCCGAAGCCATCTCCCTGGCCCTAGAGGCAACAGCTGGAGTGATCAACATCTCTCTGGCCGGATACAGCTCGATATTCGACAAAGATGTCGCTATTGACCGCTGATCGGCCACCTGAAACTCCCGAATATCTTCAAGCTCGTCCCCAAAAAATTCAAGGCGAACAGCGTGCTCCGCAGTGGTCGGAAAAACATCCAAAATTCCGCCCCTGATTGCAAATTCTCCGCGTCTTGTCACCATGTCTACGCGCTCATAGGCAATCTCAATTAGCTTCAAAGCCAATTCTGGAAGCAGGTAGTCCTTACCTCGTGTCATCTCAAATGGTGGGTGATCTTCCAAACCACCGATCACCGGCTGCAGGGCAGCCCTTATAGAGACCATCACAACAACTTTGTGCTTGGGGTTCGTGCTCGAGAACTGATTCATCCGGTGAAGAGCTTGGAGCCTCTTTCCGACGGTCTCTGCAGAAGGAGAGAGGCGCTCGTGAGGCAAAGTCTCCCACGATGGAAAGTCAATAACTTCTATTTTATCAACCAGCTGTGCAAGTGCGCTGGCTATCTCTTGAGCCTGCCTGGAACTTGAAGTAATGATTGCGATTGGCTTACTCGAAGACTGCACTAAAGCCGCCAAGGCCAAAAAATTGGACTTAGACGGTGAGTAAAAAAGGTTGGTTTTTGACTCGGAAATCTGAGCCAGAGAGCGTGACAAAGCCGCGGCTTGCAGTAAAGGGCCCAGGGTCACGGGCATAAGTCTATTTGGAATCTGGTTGCAAAATCTCGAAAACCCGATCTGCTGCCAGCTCGAGCAACACAGGAAGCTCTTTTTTCTGAGTGGTTGAGAAATCCTGCAATACGAAACTGACTACTGGCATAGATCCTGGTGGTCGTCCGATGCCAAATCGAACCCTGTGATAACCAGCACCACATTTGGAGCTGATATCCCTCAAGCCATTGTGGCCAGCATGACCGCCGTCAAATTTCTTACGGATGTCACCGAACTCAAGATCCAGTTCATCGTGAATGACAATTATTTTTTCGGTTGGTACCGAATAAAATTTTGCAACGGCGGCAACTGGGGCCCCGGACAGGTTCATGAATCCGGAGCTTTTTACAAGCAGCAGGCTACCGCCAGTCGCGGTTTTGGCTAGGGCAACTGAAGCTACGGACTTGTGGCTCTTGAATACAACCCCAAGCCTGGATGCCATGACATCGAGAGTCTGCTGACCGACGTTGTGACGGTTGGATTTATAGTCGGACCCGGGATTCCCGAGTCCAACTATCAACCAAGAACTACTCTGCTGCGTCGCCTGCTGCGTCGCCTGCTGCGTCTTCGGCTGCGGCCTCAGTGGCCTCGCCTTCAGCTTTAGCTTCTGTATCAGATTCTTCATCAGCAGCTCCGGCCCTAGTCTCAATTACGGATGCCACTAGCTCATTGCTCTCAAGCTCCATAATCACGCCATCCGGCACGATTAAGTCGCTTACCAAGTAGTGGTGACCTGCGAGGTTATCTTTGGAAATATGAAGCTCGATGAACGAAGGAATGTGAGTTGCCTCAGCCTCTACCTTCACAGTCTTGTGCTCGAGCTCTAGGACAGTACCGCTCATTGGCTCGCCAACAATGTGCACTGGAATCTCAACGTGAACCTTCTCGCCTTTTTTGACCTCTACTAGGTCGACGTGCTCGATGACCTGAGTGAAAGGATCCTTTGAAGCGCTCTTCACCAAAACCAGCTCGGACTTGCCTGCAATGGTCAGCTCCAACAGCGCATTCTTAATACGCAGGGCAAGAGCTACCTCGTGCGCAGGTAGGTGAATGTGGCGGGTGTCATGGCCGTGACCATAAATAACGGCTGGGGTGCGGCCGGCGGCACGAAGCTTGCGCGCTGCGCCTTTACCGAATGATTCGCGGGACTCCGCAACTAGCTTCACTTCAGACATCGTTTCCTCTTCAAATTACGGGCGAGGAAAGGGACCCCGTCGATTACGGATACTTTGTTGTACCCCTCGCCGCTGAACTTCTGGAAAGCTTAGCCGAGTTAGCGAAGCTTTACCAAGCCCCACCTTAGAAATAGCAACAAGGCCAGAACAGCTATCCCCACTATCAGTCCCTGCACTGGCACGCTCAGGGCCAGAAGCAAGCAGCTGGCAAGCCCGATAAGGTTTAGCCACTTCGGCCTTCCGCTCTCAGCCTTCGGTTGCCTGAAAGCGGCCAAATTGGCTATCGCGTAGTAGCTGAGCACGGCAAAAGAGGACAGGCCGATGGTGAGAACGACACTTCCGGAAAGTATCAATATTCCGACAAACAGAGCGATAACAACCTCCGCCACAATCGGGACTCCATTTTTTAGGCGAATGCGAAAAACCCTTGTTAGCTCGCCATCATCAGCCATTGCAGCTGACGTTCTTGTCATCCCCGCCAACAAAGCAAGCAATGACCCGAGTCCAGCCAATGCGGCAAAGGTGGCAACAAAACTAGAGTTCAGATTCGGAAGAGCGACAGCCGCTAAATCGGCTATAGGAGTCAGTGACCCCTCCAAATTCCTGCCGAGCTTTCTCGGTAACAGGAATCCGAGAGCGAGATAAACAACCCCAACTATTCCAAGTGACCACGCTATGGCCCTAGGAACCGATTTAGCCGAGTTTGTGACTTCGTTGGCCAAGGTTGCAACCCTGGCATATCCAGCGAAGGCAAAAAACACTATCGCTGCTGCACTCGGGATATTTAGAATCGAACCCGCCGGCATAGCCTGACTTGCTGCGGGCGCAAATGACGCCGCTGTTATCAGGACAGCGAAAAATAACAGGGTGATGCCGGCTAGGACTTTTGATCCAAGAGCAGTGCGGTTTATTCCAGCAATATTTATAAGCGTCAGGAGCAAAACGGCGCAAAGAGCAAACAGGATTGAGGTTTCAGCCGACACATATTCAGCAACAACGAGTGCGATGGCGGCGCTGGAGGCAATTTTGCCCACCAGGAAGCTAGCACCAGCAAGGAATCCCCAGGTTGGATTCAGGTAGTGACGAGCGTAGGAATAAGCTCCGCCGCTTTTCGGGACTTTAGCTGCAAGCTGTGAGATGGAGCCAGCGTTGAGGTACGCGACAAAACCCGCCAACAAAATAGCCAAGGGCATCAGGCTTCCGGTCAGGTCAGCAACCGGACCAAAAACAACGAAAACACCAGCGCCGAGCATGGAGGCGACCCCAATGCTGACCGCATCAAAAGTCGTTAGGCGTGATGTCACAAACTAATTTTAGGAGTGGCCAGGAAACAGTGAGTTAACGGAATCATCATAGAAAACTGCAGCTATTGCCTTGGCAATCAGCGGAGCAATAGACAACACGGTTAGGGTCTTGAATTCCTTGTCCGGCGTCACCGGAAGAGTGTTAGTGACAACGACTGAGTCAATTGCTTCGTCGCTTAGGCGCTCGACGGCCGGTGTTGAGAAAACTGCGTGCGTAGCAGCGACTATAACGCGCGCCGCACCCTTTGCTTTCAGAGCCTTGGCGGCTGCGAGAATGGTGCCTCCGGTGTCAATCATGTCGTCGACCAAAAGACAATCACGACCCTCAACATCTCCAACAATTTCGTTGACCTCGACTTGATTTGGCTTGTCTGGGTCACGACGTTTGTGGACAATTGCAAGGGGGGTGCCGAGTCGATCTGCCCAGATGTCAGCCACTCTCACGCGACCGGAGTCTGGTGAGACTATCGTCAGGTTATCGGTGCCGAAAGTTTCGGCGATGTGGTCAGCAAGGAGCGGTAGAGCCCAAAGGTGATCCACCGGACCATCGAAGAAACCTTGAATTTGCGGAGCGTGCAAGTCGACCGACATTAGGCGATCCGCGCCAGCTGTTGCGAATAGATCAGTAACCAGTCTTGCGGAAATGGGCTCGCGACCCTTGTGCTTCTTGTCCTGGCGAGCGTACGGGAAAAAGGGTGCGACTACCGTTATGCGCTTAGCCGACGCACGCTTCATGGCATCAACCATCAGCAACTGCTCCATGAGCCAGTGATTGATAGGTGCGGGGTGGGCTTGAATTATGAAAGCATCAACACCGCGAACGCTTCTTTCGTAACGAACAAAGGTTTCACCGTTGGCAAAGTCGTAGGCAGTCACGGGAACTAGTTCTGTTTCTAAAATGTCGGCAACCTCCTGAGCCAGAGCCTGATGGGCTCTACCCGATGCAATTACTAATTGCTTTCTGGCGGCTTTTTCGATTGCCATTTTTTACTCCGTATCTAGATTTATTGCTTCCGCTGATTTTGAACCCGGTCGATTGGCCAACACCCAACCGGAAAGATTTTTCTGTGCCACTGGGTTCAATGCTAACGCTCCAGACTCGACGTTCCGACGAATAGTCGAACCTGCGGCCGTGTATGCGCCGTCCCCAATAGTCACGGGCGCAACAAAGGTGTTGCCGCTGCCGGTTTTGGCAAAAGAGCCGATTGTTGTGCGGTGCTTTGCGACTCCGTCGTAGTTGGCGAAAATGGTTCCTGCACCAATGTTTGTCCCCTCGCCTATTGAGGCATCACCCACGTAACTCAGGTGAGGGACCTTGGCACCTGGCCCAATAACCGAATTCTTGACCTCGACGAATGCGCCGATTTTTCCATCGGCTCCTAAGACGGTTCCCGGTCGGATAAATGCAAATGGCCCCACTGTTACGTTGTCTAAAATCTCAGCTGAAGAAACCTGCGATCTGGAAATAGTTACGCCCTGGCCAATCAAGCTGTCAGTGATTGTTGTGTCAGGTCCGATAGTCGCCGAAGTTCCCACTTGAGTAAGCCCATGCAATCGTGTACTGGGTAGCAATGTGGAGTCTTTGGCAAGCTGACAGGTCACGTCTATCCACGTTGTGGCCGGCTCCATCACCGTTACTCCGGCTAGCTGCCAGGCCTTGACAATTCTTGAGTTCAGCTCAGCGGCAACCTGAGACAGCTGCTGACGATCATTGATGCCGGCAACCAACCAATGGTCGGTTATCGGATGTGCCGAGGCAGATTGCCCTTGCTCGAGCATGATTGAGACCACGTCGGTCAAATATTTTTCAGCCTGAGAATTTTTTGTGGTCACGCTCAAAAGAGCCGTATCCAAATGTTCGCGATCAAAAACATAAACGCCAGCGTTCACTTCGTTCACCAGCAAATCCGACTCGCTTGCATCTTTTTGCTCGACGATTGCTATGAGGCTTTCTTTCGAGCGCAGAACTCGACCGTAGCCGTTCGGGTCATCCAGAATCGTGCTTATCAGCGTGGCAGCGTTTGAGGAGCTGCGGTGCATGTCCACCAATTCGGAGATGCTCGTTACATCCAGCAGCGGCACATCGCCGGACAAAACCAATACCTCACCCTTGAAGCCTTCAGGAAGAGCGGCAAGCCCCGCCTCAACCGCGGCGCCGGTTCCTGGGGTAAGACCCTGTTCAGTCACGATGGTCGAAGGAAAATGCTCAGTGACATAACCCGCCACAAGGTCTTTTTGATGACCCAGAACAGTCACGACATAATCAGCCGATAAAGCAAAGGCGGTTGAGAGCACGTGTCCGATTAACGGTAACCCGGCGATTGGATGGAGAACCTTGGGCAAGCTGGAGTGCATCCTGGTGCCCTCACCAGCCGCGAGCACAACAACTGCTAACTGCACTTAGGTCCTCCTCAACTCCGATAGCTCCGCCCCTAGGATTCGAACCTAGACCGGACGCCTCCAAAGAGCGCCGTGCTGCCGTTACACTAGGGCGGAATGAGACCTAAGTCTCGGGCCTAAGTCTGCCAGAAGTTCAGCTCAGTTGCAGTTTTTGAGCCACATCCAACCAAAGCTCTTCAGATTTTACAATTTTAGTTTCGAGTTCTTTTTGCCTAGACCCAAGAGGCACTAGACCCTCGTAATCGGCTGGATCGTGGTCGCCAAGGGTTTTATTTAGCTCATCTAGCTCAAGGCGAGACTTCGCAATTGCACGCTCTAGACGCGCTAGTTCTTTTTCGAGATTGCGCTTTTCTGCTCCAGTAACTTGCGGAGTCGCAGACGCAGCCCCCGTTGATTTAGATTCCACTCCAACACTTTTTCTCAGCTCTAAATACTGCTCGACACCTCGAGTTAGATGCCGAAGCTTGCCGTCTCCGAGCATCGCGTACTGATTGTCGGTTGTGCGCTCGAGCAAGTACCTGTCATGGCTAACCACAATCAACGTGCCCGGCCAGCTGTCTAGAACATCCTCCATGGCCGCGAGCATATCTGTGTCTAAATCGTTTGTTGGCTCGTCCAAGATCAAGACATTTGGCTCGCTGAAAAGCAGCCTTAGCAATTGCAACCTTCTTCGTTGTCCACCCGAAAGGTCTTTGATCGGGGTTTGCAGTTGTTGCTGGTCGAAACCCAGCTGCTCGAGGAGCTGCCCGGTGCCAACCTCTTTTTTGCCGACCATGAATGTCGTCTTTTCACGGCGAATTAGGTCAAAAATTCGCTCATCCGAGTGCTTATTTAGCTCATGAACATCCTGCGATAGTTTTGCAAATTTGACAGTCTTTCCGATTTTTATGCGGCCGGTTTCGGGTTTCAACTCGCCGGTAATCAGCCTCATAAGAGTCGTTTTGCCCGCGCCGTTTGCCCCGACCAGGCCAATTCGATCACCTGGCCCAAGGCGAAGCGTGAAGTCATCAACGATCACCAAGCCATCCGGGGTACTGTAGCCCACGTCTTCCATGTCCAGTACGTCCTTGCCAAGGCGAGTGGTTGCAAGTTTTGCTAGCTCAACGCTGTTTCTCGGCGGGGGCTCGTTGCCAATAAGCGCAAGTGCCGCATCAATTCTGAACTTTGGTTTGGCGGTTCTGGCAGGGGCGCCACGGCCAAGCCAGGCAAGTTCTTTCCGAAGCAGATTTTGCCTTCTGGACTCAATCGCATCGGCCTGTCTGAATCTTTCAGCTCGCTGCTGCACGTAAGCCGCGTAGCCGCCTTCGAATGGCTCAATGCGGCCTCCGTAGACCTCCCAGGTCAGGTTGCATACCGCGTCCAAAAACCACCGGTCGTGAGTGATAACAGCCAAGCCACCAACATTTTTCGGCCAGCGGGTTTGAAGATGATTTGCAAGCCAAGCCACTCCATCCACATCGAGGTGGTTTGTTGGCTCGTCAAGAAAAACAACGTCGTACTCGCCTGCCAAGAGAGCAGCCAAAGCGACCCTTCGGCGCTGGCCGCCAGATAGCGTGCCGACCTTTTGGTGCCAATCTAGATCTGCCACTAGACCCGACAGTACGTCCCTAATCTTTGGGTCTGATGCCCATTCAAACTCTGGCCTGTCACCCACTACCGCTTCGGCAATGGAAATTTCGTCATCAATGACATCTACCTGGGTTAGAAAGCCAATCCGCAAACCGCCCCGCCATGTCACACGCCCAGAATCGGGAGCAAACTGCTTGGTGAGAATTTTCACAAGCGTGGATTTTCCGTCACCGTTACGCCCAACAATGCCTATTCGATCGCCATCGTTTATGCCGACCGTTACCCCGGAAAAAACTTCCTTAGTTGGAAACTCATGGGTAATGACTTCGGCGCCCATTAGGTGTGCCATTAGTTCACAAGCTCCGCACTGCCGTTAGATGTTTTACAGACCATCGCACTAAATCCACTGGCAACAAATGCCCTGTGCCAAGAAGCGACTTCTTGAGAGTCCTTGGACAGCATAAACAGAGTTGGACCAGAACCAGACACGAAAGCTTTTTTTCCTGGAATCATTTGAGCCATACCAAACAAATCTGGTCTAAGTGAATAGGCCGCCACTTCAAGAGAGTTATCGCCGAGAATCGTGCCTAGGCCTGACTCATATTGGGACATCACTTGATCAGGTGTCTTAGTTAGATTTCCGTCCGGACAAAGTCGATCGAACTCCTTGAAAACGTCGACAGTCGACAGCCCTGGTGTGCTGAAGATTAGCAGGACAAACTGCAGACCCAAAGGCGGAAGAGGACTCAACTCTATGCCAGTATCGAGACCGAGTGCTGTTCCCCCAAGAAGTGCGAATGGAACATCCGCTCCGATTTTGGCGGCTATCTTAGTGAGCTCGGCTGAACTCAAATCAAGACCCCATGCTCGGTTTAGTGCAACGAGGCTGGCGGCGGCATCCGCCGACCCCCCAGCCATTCCGGCGGCTGGAGGCACGTGCTTTTCAATGACAAACCGCATCGGCTGAGGCTTTTCAATTCCAACATGCTTGGCCAACTCAAGCGCGGCTTTAATAACGAGGTTTGAGCTATCTACTGGGACGCGCTCAGCTTCAGCAAGATCAGCTCCAATTAGTTCTACCTCCCAAGTATTAGCACTTTCGACGCTGACCTTTTCAAAAAGGTCAAGGGCTTGGTAGATGCTGATTACGTTATGGTAGCCATCCGGACGAACTGGGCCCGAAAGAAAAGCCAGATTAATTTTGGCCGGTGCTACCGCGCTGATCATTTGGCCTCCGCGATAGAAATGAACTGATCAATAAGCAACTGCTCGCCTCTGAACTTCGGGTCTATGCCGGCTCTGATAAGTGCCTCTTCGGCGGCAGTTGGAGATCCCGCCCAGCTGGATAGAGACTGCCTCAGGGTTTTTCTTCGTTGGCCAAAAGCAGCATCAATGACCGCAAAGACGGCTTTTCTGTCTACCGTCCTAGTCACAGTGTGCTCGAAATACACCAAGGCTGAATCAACATTGGGCGCTGGCCAAAAGACATTTCTGCCGATGTTCCCCGCTAGCCTTGACGGCCCGTACCACGACATCTTGAGGCTCGGGGATCCGTAGTCCTTCGTTCCGGGAGTAGCTGCTAACCGATGAGCAACCTCGGCCTGAACCATCACCAGACCTTTTTCCAGGCTCGGGAACGTGGCTAGAAAATGAAGCAGCACCGGAACAGAAATATTGTAGGGAAGGTTCGCTACTAACGCCGTTGGAGCTTTCGGTAATTCCCGAATCTGAAGTGCATCGGCAATCACTAGCTCCACGGTTTTTTTAGGCGCATGCTTGGCAATTGTCAGAGGTAGTTGCTTGGCAAGCTTCGGGTCGATCTCGACCGCTAACACACTTTCAACCTTTTCCAATAGTCCCAAGGTGAGGGAGCCTAAACCGGGCCCAATTTCCACCACGATGTCGCTAGGAACCAGACCGGCTGCTGCAACTATTCGATTAATCGTGTTTGGATCAATCACAAAGTTTTGTCCAAGTTTTTTTGTTGGTTTGATCTCTAGCATCCCGGCTAACTGGCGAATCTCCTTAGCCCCGAGCACTAGTTCAACCCTTCCGACCAAGAACCATAGACATTCTCGGTATTCCTATTCAGCTGAAGGGCAAGGTCATTGTCACTCCACTTCATAAGTGCAGCGATAAATCTGAGTGTGTGCGGGACCAGATAGGGCGCATTCGGTCTTCCGCGAAGGGGCTCGGGGGTTAAAAATGGCGCATCGGTCTCTATGAGAAGCTGACCGGGATCAACCGCCAGAAGTGAGTCTCGGAGGTGTTGGTTCTTTTTGAAAGTCACGTTGCCTGCAAAAGACAAGAACCAGCCGTTATCTTTGCAGATTTGGGCCAGCTCAGAATCCCCGGAGTAGCAGTGAAAAACAGTTCGCTCTGGCGCGCCGACTCGTAGCAAGGTTGCAACAACATCAGTGTGAGCATCGCGGTCATGAATCTGAAGCGCTAAATCGAATTCCTTGGCAATTGCAATGTGCTGCTCGAACGAGTGCTGCTGCATCCATAAAGCGTCGTCACCCTGAGTGCGGAAATAATCAAGCCCTGTTTCTCCAACGGCTCTTACTCTCGGAAGTTTTGCTAAGTCGGCAATTTCCAAAATTGCATCGTCAAGCTCCTTGAGTGACCCGTAAAGCGGTGCCTCGTTGGGGTGAATTGCGACCGCAGCAAGTAGCATCGGCTCCCGAGCTGCGATTTCCGCGGAGTACTTTGAGCTTTCCACAGTCACTCCAACCTGGACAGCTCCTAACATGTTGACTTGCCGCATCATCTCAATGTGCTGAGCCACACTCAGCGGCTCATCGCCATCGGCTATTTCTAAGTGCGTGTGGTTATCGTAGGTGCCGACTTCCAGCGGTTCAGGTAGCGGTGGGTAAAGACGCTTCGATTTCTCGCCGCCGTCATAGCTGTTGCGAGTTCTCGCAAACTCGCTCATGCGCTCTCTTCTACCCTTGGGAAGAGGGCTTCCAATTCACCCAACTTAACTCCGGGCTGCAATAAGCCCCAGGTTTCGCAGGATGACAGCGGCTGATCCGCAAGCTCGCCTAGGGAGCTGCCAACCGAATCCCAGAGCCTGCTGGTGGATTTGGGCATAACAGGGAAAAGCAACACGGCCAGACAACGAAGTCCTTCAACTGCCGTGTAAAGCACAGTCGAGAGACGCTCTTTATTTGCCGAATCCTTGGCCAGGACCCAAGGTTCTTGAGTCGTGATGTAGATATTGAGCTCATCGACAAGTGTCCAAATTTTTGCTATTGCCTCGTGGGGTGCAATCTGTGCAATTGCAAGATCGGCTTCACGAGTCGCGGTTGCGGCGATGTTCGACACATGTTTGTCGGCATCGGTAAATTCTCCAGGCGCAGGAATGACACCGTCAAAGTAGCGATTTACCATTGCCACAGTTCTGGAGGCTAAGTTGCCAAAGCCATTTGCCAATTCAGAGTGATATCTTGCGGAGAGATCCTCCCAGCTAAACGAACCGTCAGAGCCGAAACCAATTGCCTTCATGAAGTAATACCTAAAAGCATCGGAGCCGAAAATATCGGTTATCTGATTTGGAGAGATTCCAGTCAATTTGGACTTGGACATCTTTTCGCCACCAACTAGTAACCAGCCGTGACCAAAAACTTGACGTGGTGGTTCTAGCCCTGCCGCCATGAGCATCGCCGGCCAAATCACGGCGTGAAAGCGCAGGATGTCCTTACCTACGACCTGAACATCGGCTGGCCAAAGCGACTTGAGCTTTTCTTCGTCACTGCCATAGCCAATTGCGGTGATGTAGTTCAAGAGTGCGTCAAACCAGACATAGGTGATGTGTTCGGAGTCCCAAGGAATATCAATACCCCAGTCGAATCGCTCCTTGGACCTAGAAATTGAAAGGTCGCTGAGGCCTGATTTCACAAATGAAACAACCTCGTTTTTGGCAGATGCTGGCTGAATAAAAGTTGGGTTTTGCTCGTAGTGATTCAAAAGTTTTTCTTGAAACTGGCTTAGTTTGAAAAAGTAATTTGTTTCGTTGAGCTGCTCCACCGGCTTCGAATGGATCGCGCAAACTCTCTGCCCAACGAATGCGTCGATTCCGTCAATGAGATCACCATCGTTTTTGTACTCTTCACAGCCAACGCAGTAATTTCCCTCAAACGAGCCCTGGTAGATGTAACCGTCGTCGTAAAGCTTTTGTAAGAACTTCTGAACCGCGACCTCGTGCCTTGGCTCGGTTGTTCGAATGAAATCTTGATTATCAATATCGATGGTCTTCAAAAGCGGAAGCCAAGATTCGGTAACCAGCTTGTCGGTCCAGCTCTTAGGGTCGGTGTGGTTTCCAAGGGCAGTTCTCAAAACTTTTTCACCGTGCTCATCGGTTCCAGTCAGCAAAAAGGTATCTTCCCCGCGCTGACGATGCCACCTGGCTAGAACATCGGAGGCCACCTCGGTGTAGGCATGGCCGATGTGCGGGGCGTCGTTGACGTAGAAGATCGGCGTAGTTACGTAAAAGGACTTGGACACTTGAGATATCTTAGGCTTTAGCTTGCAGTGCGTGCTGATAGATAGCAGTCTTCGAGGCGCCAAATTTATCAGCCAGTTCGGTGCTGGCCTGTTTTAGACCCATCCCTGTCTCAGCCAATAACAACGCTTTGTGGCCCAATTGCTCATAATCAAGCTGTTCTTCACCAGCTCCTGAAACAACCAAAACCATCTCACCTTTTGGAATTTTTTCTGCCCACGTGACAAGCTCCTCAAGGCTTCCGCGCTTTGTTTCCTCAAATTTCTTCGTAAGTTCTCGTGAAACACTGGCTAAGCGATCAGCGCCGAATACTTTGCTCGCATCCTTGAGGCACTCCAGAATGCGGTGGGGGGCTTCAAAAAACACCATGGTTCGCTTTTCGGTTATCAGTGACTCAAACGCCCGAACGCGCTCTCCAGATTTTCTGGGCAAAAAGCCCTCGAAGCTAAACCGGTCGGTGGGTAAACCTGAAACCGCGAGCGCCGAAACGACGGCCGATGGTCCCGGAACAATTTGGATTTCCACGCCTGCATCCGCGCAAGCCCTAACCAGCAAGAAACCTGGGTCGGAAATTGTCGGCATGCCTGCATCGCTTACCAAGACAACTGTTTCGTCTTGGGCTAGCTCGACGAGCTCATCAATGCGATCGCGTTCATTGTGTTCGTGCAGGCTGAAGAGCTTGGCGTTTAGGGTGATGCCCAGACCTCGACACAGTCGCTTTAACTCTCTGGTGTCCTCGGCTGCAATAAAACTGGCTTCAGTAAGAGTTTTCTCCAAGCGCTTGGACGCATCGGAAAGATTTCCGATTGGAGTGGCCGCGAGTATCAACACGCTAAGCAAACTAGCATCTAAGCGTGATATCAGCAGCAATTCGCGTTTCGACCAAGCTCGCAGGCAATCCCCGGTTTGGGCTGGTCTCCACGCTTGTAATAACTCTTGTGGGCCTGATAATTCGATTCGGAAACCTTGCTCACCCAAGGCTTCTGATATTTGACGAGACCTATTACGTGAAAGACGCTTATACCCTTGGCCTATTCGGTTCTGAGCGTAATTGGCCAGCCGATGCCAATGTCGACTTTGAAATGGGCAATCTCTCTGGCTTTCTGGACACTGCCGCTTATGTAGTGCACCCGCCATTTGGCAAGTGGATGATCTGGCTTGGCATGCAGTTATTCGGTGCCGACTCAGCTTTCGGCTGGCGCTTCGCGACAGCCCTGCTGGGTACACTGATGATTCCGCTGGTAATCCTGATTGCCCGAAGGTTGATTGGATCAAACTTCTTTGCGGCTGTCGCTGGGCTAATGATGGCCCTAGAGGGTCTATCAATAACTCTTTCGCGCACCGCAATCCTCGATGGGATTCTTGCGTTTTTCGCTCTGCTGGCTTTTTACCTTGTGATCCGAGACCAAGAAGCCTGGGAGCGCAGGCTCCGACATTCTCGATCAAACGGACTAGTCATACGCGGATGGCTGTTATTGGCAGGTATCGCACTTGGGCTAGCCATCGGAGTCAAGTGGTCGGGTTTGTATTTC
>CAYMAU010000001.1:73156-75409 GCA_964388525.1 uncultured Aquiluna sp.
TGGGTGTTCTACCTTGAACGCACTACTTTTCAGTTCTACGCCGTTGCTTACGCACCTTATTTAGTGCTTGCTCTAGCTTTTGGCATGCACGCTTATTGGCGAAAGGGCGTGGCTTGGAGGCTGAGGGGCAGGTCAGGGGCGTTGGTAGTTCTCATGGTGGCCGTTGTGCTCTTTGCTCTTTACTTCTTGTCCATCTGGATGGCGCTGCCGGTCCCACATTTTGTCTGGCGAATGCAAATGATTTTTCCGTTCTGGATCTAGTTGTCTTTTTCACCTTTTGCCCTGGTTGCAAGAAGTGACCAGGCAGTGGTGACAATCAGTGTTATCAAAATCACCATCAGTGACAAGCCAGTGGAGATTTCCGGAATGACTTTGATGGCCTCTCCGCCATTAATGAACGGGACTTCATTTTTGTGAAGGGCGTGAATTACGAGCTTGATGCCGATCCAAGCCAAAATCAAACTCAGTCCAAAGCCAAGATATCGGAGTCGCTGCATTAGGCCGCTTAGCAAGAAATAAAGCTGCCTCAGGCCCAACAGGGCGAAAGCGTTTGCCACAAAAACTATGTAGGGCTCATTGGTTAGACCGTAAACCGCCGGAATACTATCGAGCGCGAAGAGTAAATCGGTAAATCCAATCGCAACCATGACTAGCAGCAGTGGCGTAATTACCCGTTTGCCGTTTTCTATAATCACCAACTTTGTCCCGTGGTACTGGCTGGTTGAACGAAAACGCCGTTGAATAAAACGAATTAGTCGCCCGTCTTCGAAGTCATCGATTTCTTCGTCCGGCTTTAGGCCCTTGGCGGTGTCCTTGATTAGCTTTATTGCCGTCAGGAGCAGGAACGCACCGAAGGCGTAAAAAGCCCAGCTGAAGTTCTCGATGAATGCAGCACCTGCGGCAATAAAAATACCCCTGAGCACAAGGGCTATGACGATGCCTATTAGGAGGGCCTCAGACTGAAGTTTTCTCGGCACCTTGAACTGGGTGAAGATAACCAAAAAGACAAATAGGTTGTCCACCGACAGTGCCTTTTCGGTAATAAAGCCGCCAAGGTATTCACCGGCATACTGACCTGGCCATACAAGGCCGATGACCAGAGTGAACAACAAAGCCAGTGAAATATAGATGGCGCTTTGGATTGCGGATTCCCGGAAGCCGGGCTCATGGGGATTTCGCACCTGGTAAACCAGGTCGCCCAGGATCACGGCTGAGAATGCGCCGATTGTAATTAACCAAACCCAAATATCTACGTTCATGACCTTCTGTTTTCCCGACCGTTGGAATAAACAGTCTTCGCCAATTGTAGGTAATCTTTCCAGTGGCGAAAGGTTTTGAATGCGGGTATTGATTTCAGGAGCATCGGGACTAGTTGGAACTGAGCTTTCTAGGCAGCTGTTGGCTCTCGGGCACGAGCCAGTTGTGCTGGTTCGACGCGAAGCCAAAGCGAGCAACGAAGTTAGCTGGAAGCCTGACCTAGAAGCACTTGACCCGAGTTTGATGGAATCCATTGACGCGGTCGTAAACATGGGCGGAGCCACGACTGGACGCATTCCATGGACAAAGAAATACATGAAATTGCTCATCTCATCAAGGATTGACTCAACGAAAACGTTGGTGAACGCAATAAACAACGCAAAGAACCAACCAAAAGTTTTAGTAAGCGGTTCTGCCTCAGGGATCTATGGCGATCGCGGAGATGAGCTACTGACAGAAGATTCAGGTCGGGGAGAGGGATTTCTTGCCGACTTGGCCGCCTCTTGGGAAGGCGAAGCCCTCAAAGCCAACACCCGCGTCGTACTTGCCAGAACGACCTTAGTCATGAGCAAAAAGCTAGGTGCCCTCGGTCGCCTATTACCATTTATTCGTGCTGGTGTTGGCTTTTCGATTGGGCGAGGCAGCCAATGGTGGGCATGGATTAGCCTCGAGGACGAAGCTAGGGCAATTATTCATTTGATAGACAACGAGGAAGCAACTGGGGCATTCAATCTCACTGCCCCGGAACCGGCCACCTGCAAACAGCTTGTTACAGCTCTTGGCAAAGAACTCCGCAGGCCGACTTTTCTAAAGGTTCCGGCCTGGGCAATGAACCTTGTCATAGGTGTAGCTGCTAAAGAATTACTACTTTGCTCTCAAAAAATGAGTGCTGAGAAACTCACCGAATCAGGATTCAAGTTCACACACCCGACCTTGAAACAGTCGGCTTCATACGTAGTTAGTTAACTATTTTTTAGCTGCCGGCTTCTTGGCTGC
>CAYMAU010000001.1:75509-132075 GCA_964388525.1 uncultured Aquiluna sp.
CTGGCTTCTTCGCTGCAGTAGTCTTCGCAACTGGCTTCTTGGCTACTGGCTTCTTCGCTGCAGTAGTCTTCGCAACTGGCTTCTTGGCTACTGGCTTCTTAGCGGTTGCGGCGGTCTTTTGCGACCCTTGTGGCGACTTTTTCAACCAAGGCCAACGCCTCTGCGGGGACTTCCTTGGCGGCGTCACGAACTTCGTGTGCGACGGTTGCAGCGGAGCTGGAAGCAGCCTTGCCGGTGCGTGTGAAAAGATTTTTGATTGAGTCAAGCAGGCTCATGTTGGTCTCCGTTTTGGTTGGGATGGACGATTGAAAGCTTAGAGGTCTTTGGCTAAATTGCCCGACGGCGAGCCAGAATCTCGTCTATTTCTTTTGAAGCCAACGATTTTTTTGGTGCAGAAATTTCGATGACTTCCGCCAGAGGCTGGACGAGCTCGCCCCTCTTGAGATCGGGCATTGGCGCGGGCAGGGGGTTAGGACTCCACTGCCGGTCCTTGGCTATTTTTGTCTGGCTTTTGGATGCACTAGCTCGGACTCGCTGTCTAGTTCTGTGAATGTTGCCAGCCAGCTTTGCGGCTTGATTGGCCGCAGCTCGTTGAATGAACAGTGAGGCGAAACTCAGCGGGAGTGCGATGGCGAAACCAAACCACCATGAGTTTTGAGCAGTTGCCGCAACCACGGAGGCCAGTGCGGCGACTGTTGCCAAGACAAAGATTATCGAAAAACCACGCTGGGTTGAGATTAGTCTTCTGAGTCGATCATCATCGGTCAGCACTCTAGATTTTTCCTCTGTGCGCCGAGCGGCTTGAATGAGTTTGGTTGTCTCTTTGATCTGAGAGCGCTTGGTGTACCCGGGGACGAAGATAAAAAGCCAGACCACGGCTGCGACAACAAGAGTTATGCCACCTAGTCCCGCCGAGTTTTCCATGTGTACCAAGATATGTCCCGGTTGGTAAAAACAGGCTATTGACCGCCCGTGTTTTGAACTCTAGAAAGCAAGGACCCCTTTATTTCTTCCGATGTGATGGCAAAAATATTGTGATCGCGCCATTGGCCATCGATGTGAATAAATCGCTCTTTGGTTCCTTCTTGTCGCAGGCCCAACTTCTGAACGACTCTTAGCGATGCCGTGTTTTCGGGGCGAATATCTATCTCCACCCGATGAAGACCAACTTCGGCGAAGAGGTAATCGATGGCGATAGCGACGGAAATCGGAACAATCGACTTGCCTGCAGAGTTTTTAGCTATCCAATAGCCAATCGTCGCCGACGAAACTGAACCGAAAAGAATATTTGCCACATTCAATTGCCCTACGACCTTGCCTTTATACTCCATCACTAGCGCTAACCCGGTTCCCTTTTTGGCCTGCGACATCAGGGAACGAATCATCCAGCGAACATCCAGCGGGTAGCGAATCCCAGGGGTTGTGGCCTCCCAACGAATCAGCCATTCCCTGTCGGCTATCAGTAGCTTTCGAAGCACCCTAAAGTCACGCTTGGCTAGAGCCCGAAGCGTGATATCACCGTGAGTCAATGGAGGAAATCTCTGCACGCTGGCAAGATTACCGCTATGGATACTGCAAGCGCCAAGTCGAAACTCCGAAAGATCATCAACTCACAACGCCCACAGTCATCCCTGGGACTGTTCGAACAACTTCAAAGACTTGCCAAAAAGACCGACGCCACAAAAATTGCCAGCTACATCCCTCTTGAAAACGAGCCCGATCTTGGGGATTTCAATAATTGGGCGATCGAAAGCGCAAATCTTTACTTTCCAAGAGTGGTCCACGACAGGCTCGAATTTGCTCAAGGACCACTTCGGATTGGCAGATTCGACATTATGGAACCAACAGGCTCAGCAATAGTTTCGAGAGACCTCGATCTGATTCTTGTTCCAGCCCTCGCTGCGGACTTACTTGGAAACAGGCTGGGAAAAGGCAAGGGCTTTTATGACCGATGGCTCGAGGATGTTGCCAGTAAGAATATTTTCGCGGTCGTTTTTGACTCAGAAGTGTTGGAGATTGTTCCCAACGAGCCACATGACAAGAAAATCAACGGGATTGTAACCCCAACCAGGTTGATTGCAATTTAGTCTGGTTAGAATCTATGCGGAGGGCAAATGCCGACTTACACCTACGTATGCAAGGCATGCGAGCATACCTTCGAGATGCATCAGACTTTTGCTGAAGAGGCGCTAGAGAATTGCCCAAAGTGTTCAGGGGAACTGAGGAAGCAATTTGGAAACCTTGGTGTCAGCTTCAAGGGCTCAGGGTTTTATAAGAACGACTCTGCACCCGCGAGACCAAGTTCCACAGACAACTAGACAATCGAACTAACCCCAGTGCGGAGGCTTATCGTCTCTTAGCCTGTCATCATTCGAGTCGTTTTCATGACCCCATGCGCCGCTTGTGTCCTCAAAGGCTCGATCCTCAAATAGCGGTTGAGCCCGACTAATCAGGTCAACCCCCAGTGACATTGCAATTCGGTTTGCCACATCTTGGGGCTTAGCGAATATCTCAAGAGCGTGAATACGCTGGTAGTCCCAGCCCATTGCTCTCAATAGCCCAGGTCTCACTCGAAGCTTTTCGTCCCAGTTCTCGCCCACGAGCGCCCAGTCCGGGTCGACAACCGCCGCTTTTTTTCCAAAGGAAACAGCCAAGCCGATGCGGCCGCCGAAATTTAGTGCAACTTTGAGGCCCAGCTTCTCAAGCCTAAGAGCCAAATCTCTAAGCAATGGGTCTGCCTGGCCTTCTGAAATGTCACTCATAAAGCTTGGCGCAATTAGATCTTTTAACCAGCGCTGATTCTCTGGGAGCCCCCCGGCTGCGAAGTCCTCAAAGTTATAGCAAGAAACAACTGTCATGCGTTTTCTGGCCGAGACAATTTGGTTGACCATCCAGCCACTGACATTTGCAAAATTAAAGTCTCCCAGGGTTCCAGAGATTTTTCCTTCTGGAGTTCGGCCAAACCCGACCGAAAATATCACTCGATCGGCAAGCCGGTGAGTTAATTCGCTCATGCTTATGCACTCAAACTTTTCTCTTCCGTGAGCATCAAAAAACTCGGCTAGCTGAGGCTGCTTATAGGTCTCCTGGCGAACTAATTGGTCAATGCGTTCGGCGTGCGTTCTTGATGCTGTCACGACCATGAGGGAATCTTCCGGAGTCCATCTGGCGTGGCTCATTACCAACTCGGCAACCTTGCTAACCTCAGAATCTAAGGATTCAGTGGACCCCTCGATTGTGCTTGAGGCGTTGGCATCCTCGGTAATCTCTATCTGCTCGAAATTATGGGACCCAAAGAGTTGCCCAGCTGCAGGCTCTAGCACCACACGAGAATCATAAAAATTCTCGTTCAAGTACTTCCCGAGCACTTGGCCTTCGATTCGATAACTCCGACTCATCGACAAGGAGCCGAATACTTCCGCCACCAAATCAAATACCGATCCCCGGTCGGTTTCAACGTGAGTCTGGTTTGCCCTTGCCACGGTGTCAAAGTTCTCGGGAGTGGCAATCACTGGGTCTCCAAAAGCGATCACCTGATTAGCAATAGACATTGCCTGCTGAGACTCAGCCAGCCCCGTAGAAGATGCATCCAGAACTATAACCAAGTCAAATTTTTCAGCTGGGTCCAGTTCGTGAATTTTGTAGGGCGAGACCAAAACAGCAGGAACAAGCGTCCTATACAAATCTCCACCGACCTGAGAGGCGGTCTTGAGTTCTAGCTTTTTGGTTCTGAGTTGAGCCCTCAGGGCATCGGCCTGCGCAGGCTGCCGAGCAATTCCTGCGTGCCAAGCCTCTGCCAATTGATGCCTCACATCCAAAAGCCCCTGAGCGATAAGGTCTTCGTTTGCTTTCTCGAAGTCGCTCTCCAGCGTCGCAATCGCCTCAGCGGTGTATTCCAAAATTCTGGAGTCAGACTGAATAATTGCCTCCAGTGCAGACTGCCACCACGTGAGCTCGAACTCCCTTTGAAGCAGTTCAACTTCAGGCCTCGACTTACTGACTTCCTTGGTGAACTGCCCCAAGCCCATCTCCACCAACTCTTTAGAAATTGGCAGCCGTTGCATGTAATGATCTAGATCCTCAGTTTTGGTCGCTAACTCTTCAAGCATGACAGCAAGTTGATCTAAATCCAGGCGGGTCAACAGCGCTAGCTCCGGGTCAGGATCCAAGTGTCGCTGCAAAACCTCAAGCACTCGATAGATTTGCTGGAACTTTGATTGCACATCTCCTAGGCCGAGCGGAACAGTCGGCGGGGCTTGAGTTAGATTCAGCTGTGACCAGGTAGCTCGTTGTCGTTCGGCTTCAATCAGGGCCTGGTGCAGATTTGCGACCGCAGCTCCTTGTCGAAGGTAACTCTTTGCCAGCTTTCTAAATCTCCTGCGCTGGGCTCCGGAGAGCTCCCCTCGCTCTGCCCTCGAGGCAGTCGCACTGATCATTTCCTTGAGAGACCGATCAAATATTTCTGGCTTAAATTTGTCCAGCGTCTCTCGAATTCCAATGAGTAGATTCAGCCTGAGTGACCAATCCTCAACCTTTTTGCTGGGCGAAAGATTCAGGTCTGACAGGTACAGGCTTATTTGATATCTGAGTAGTCGAAACTCTTCGCCCGCAATCGATCTAACTGCAACCAAAGCGTCACTAATTTGCGCTTCGGAATCGAATTTTGCCTGAAACCACGGGCCGTCTTGAGGAGAGGTTGCAAACAGTCCGGCCCCGTGCGCACGGCTGAGAAGCTCAGCCGCATCATTGCGAATCGTCGGCAAAATCTCAGGTTTCATTCTGGCGTTGTTGACCGGGGCCGAGGGAAGAGAAGCTAAAGTCGCCAAATTTTCAAGAGCTTCGATAACGCTCACGCCAAGGCTGTTATCTCTGGATTGCACCACCGAGAAGTACTGGTCGACATCCAGCTGTCTCCTAGCCACCAATTCTCTGGCCGATTCGAGATTGCCCGGAGTAGCTTTTTCGTTTCTTGAAATTGCAGCGACAGTGTCGCTCCAACAATCACCTTGCCTAACCGCTAAGCCCGGCAGCTTCGAAGCGCTTAGCCGCTCCGCGACTTCATCAAGCGTCTGCTGACGAGGGGCAATAACCAAAGCTCGCTTTTGAGATACCGCGAGGTTAGCAATCAGGTTAACTGCGGTCTGAAGGTAGCCGCAGCCTGGAAGTGTCTCTACCGCGAAACTGTTCCCGGCAAGTGCTCGTTCCAGTACTTGCTGCTGGTCTGCATCCGCATTCAGAACCAAGGTGGCAGGTTTTGTTAGATTCTCAATGGCGGGCGCAGGTTCCTTGCCCGTAAGACTCATAATCGCAGCGGATGAGCCTTCTAGTTCAAGCTCCTGGACCAAGGTTAGGTCCGGCACAAAGTTTCCCAGCACTAGAAGCTTTTCTATTTCAACATCTGGACTTTGAATCAATTCGGATACCAAAGAAAGAACGCCGGTTGGAATGAGGTCAGTTTGACCTTGGCTCACAGCTATCAAGTCTGAGATTCGAAAGTCACTTCTATAAGTCTTGATCACGTTTACCAAGGCTGGATTTACTCTCGGTGCTGAATCCACACGCAATTCAAAATCTTCGCCTTTTGGCAGCAGGTGGGTTCGCCAAAGCAGAATCGGCATCTTGGTTGTGCCGATAGAAACCAAACCTCCGACAACGAACAGGGCATCAATCCCAAAATTACGCTCGATTCGCTGAGCTTTTTTTAGAACTCTTCGCGAAGTTGTCAGGGCCCTGGATTGAGCAACCCCATCTCTCACCAGATTAGAGATGGTCGAAATTCTCGCCGAAGCCAATTGAGCCAGTCCACCCGGGTGAGACCTACTAAGGTCCACTTGCCCGAAGCTAGACAATTCGAACTGAACCAGCGGGTTAGTTCCGCCAATGCTCAGTCGCTGCTTATGCCAAAGCTCGAGTAACTCATTGCGTTCCACGTGGAAAATACTAGAAGCGAACCCAAGAAACACAGGGTTGACTTGCCCGCTAAGCAGTAACTGCGTGCTGACGGAGGAATTTAGGAATCGGGAAGCCAGGATCCAATAATTCCAACAGGATTTTTGCTGCAGCCCGTTGCACCTCAAGGCCAAGAAATTTTGTCTTGCCCAATAGCCTAGTAACCTATTACGGCTGCTGGCCCCGTAGCTCAGTGGATAGAGCAACGGTTTCCTAAACCGTGTGTCGGGTGTTCGATTCACCTCGGGGCCACTTTTTTAGAAAAATGTTGGCCATGCAAAAGGGCGTGATAACCGCAAGGTCATCACGCCCTAAAGCTTTTAATCTAGCGGTTAGTAAATAGCCACTACAAACAAAACGATTGTTGCTGCAGCGAAAACTGCCATCGCTGCTTGAGTCAGGCTAACGAAGCGGGCTGAGGAGGCAATCGCGGTTTCGAGTGCGGAACCCGAAGCCTTCATGTCCTTGATCAACGCCGATCCCTCTCGAATGGCTGCGAACTGATTTATCAATGACAGTGCGCCAGTTGTAACTAAGACTGTTACTGCGAACAGCTTTACTTCAGTGCTTGCTCCAATAAATGTTCCGGTTGCTACCAAATAAAGAGCGACCGCCAACATAATCACTGATGACATTTGCGAGTTGATGATGCTTTTTCTCAAGGTGTTCCAGGTTCCTACAAGTGCAGTTGAGTCCATTTTGACTTCCTTTGTTTGGGCGCTTGACTTTGAGTATTGCGTGTCTCACCGCACAAAAGCCTAACTCTTTGCGAGACGATAAAATGGGGTTTGGACGAACCCAAGTTGCCATGTCACCATGGCCCAGTAAGCACCGTCGCAATTACTCCGGATAGCTGAAAAGCTCACCGATCTGGACCTCAAGCGCTTTTGCAAGCGCGAATGCGAACTCTAATGACGGCGAATACTTGCCGTTCTCTATGGCTATCAGGGTTTGCCTCGATACTCCAAGCTGACTTGCCAGTTGCTCCTGAGTCAAGTCTTTGGCCACGCGGTGCTGGCGCACCTGATTGGTTATTTTCGTGGGTCTAGTCACCTAGACACCCTTGCGGTAAAACCAAATTTTCGCGATGTTCATCGCAATGCTCGCCAAAAGGCCACCAAAAAACAAGACGTGGGCAATCTCAAAAAAGCCAACTTCAAAAGCAGCCAAGGCCAGAGCTGCTAGGGCAACCACGCTCATTATGTTCATGCCTGTGGAGTTAGAGCGACGGCTAATGTCCTTATCCCGAACATCCACTAGGCCTGGACTTCGAGTGTCGTTTTGAACCGCTGGATTCTCAAGGGGAATAGGCCTGCCGGACCTTTCCGCGATGACCGGTCGAACGTGCGCAGCGATAACTGGGGTGACGTGAGCCGAAACAACAAGAACAATTTGGGCCACGATAGAAAACAATATGCTCAAGAGGAAGACTGAGACTAATACCCAACCGTATTCAATCTCGCTCACATCCTTTTGGGCCAGTTGACCCAAGAGCCATGCCGAGTAGCCAATAAGCACTGCTAAGTTTGCGAGCAGTTCTGCCCAGACGGTTTTTTCTTGATGATTCATTTCGCTCCAATGTAAAGAATTTCTTACATTATGTAAAAGATTTTTTACATTGTCAAATTTAGTTACGCGGCCTGCTTTTGCAGAGCCAAGAACTCACTCCACTGTGGCAGCGGCCTGTCAGATCCCCTGACGCTCCAAACAGTTCCAGTCGGCATCTTTGGTAGCACCTTCAAGTTCCAGCCGATCTCTGCCGGAGTGCGGTTTCCCTTTGAGTTATTGCACTCAAGGCAACAAGCCACCAGGTTTTCCCAGGTGTCCATGCCTCCTCGGGATTTTGGCATGATGTGATCGATTGTGTTCGCAGGGCCGGCGCAGTAACCACAACGCTGAGCGTCGCGCCTCAGCACTCCCCTTCTAGAAACCGGAACCCTTCTGGCGTTCGGAATTCGGACGTATCTCGAAAGCAAAATAACTGAGGGCATCTCAAATTCTTGGCTAGCGCTTCGAACTACTTCATTGTCAATTCCCGCCAAGACTGTGGCTTTTTGATTCAGGACTAAAACTAAGGCTCGCTTGAAAGACACAACAGCCAGCGGCTCGTAGCCTGCATTTAGAACAAGGGTGCGCATATGGTTATCTCCGATCGAAATCGCCAGCACGGCCTGCTGGCATCCGAATTGACCCCGGGTAATAAAAAACGCGCCGCAATAATGCGACGCGTAGGTTCTCCCAGCTAGATATACAGGGGTGCTGGCACAGATGTATCCAGTCGCCATACATGGCTGGCATGCTTGCTGGCATCTGCACTCCTTCCCCGAAGATCAAGAATCAATACTTTAAGAAAATAGTATGCGGGAAATCAGTATTTTTTGGTTAGAAACGCTAGAGCAGAAAAGTGGAAATTACTTGATTTTCTAGTTTTGGATTTCCGCGACGCGTATGAAGTGATATCGATCAGTGAAAATTGGAGCCAACTTTACGCGGTCGCCCGGTTGAGGGGCGTGATAGAAGTTGCCGTTTCCAGCGTAGATTCCGTTGTGAGAGAAGTCGTTGAAAATCACTAGGTCGCCAGGAAGAGCTTCCTCGGCAGAAATTTTAGTTCCCAGTTTTGCTTGCTGATAAACACTGTGCGGGAGGTCAACACCGAATTGAGAGTAAACAAAAAGCACATAACCAGAGCAATCAATACCGCCTGGAGTCTGACCGCCAAATACGTACGGGGTCCCAACTAGTTCAGCCGAAGACTTCATTAGGTTCGCGCTGGAGATGTCGGTAAATCTTGGGCTAGCCAAGTAGTCTGCGGCCCTTGGGCCTTCGTAATAATAAATCTTAGATTTGGATGCAACCTGGAATTCGGAGGCTTCTGCCGGAGCGTAGTCTCCGCGAGTGAATTCAACAGCCCTGACTGTCGCAACCGATAGACCTTGGCTCGGAGCTGAGATCTGAACCATCTCGGAGTCTCTGGCAAGACCAGAGGCGGCCGTTACTTCCGGTGCGAAACCGTAAGAAGGAAGTGCAGCGGTTGCCATGAGGCCCGTTGAGGCAAGCATTGTCATAAACGTGCGAAGCGAGTGGCGCTGCACCTTTGCAGTTCTTTTTCGTTCGCTGAGTCGCAGGTTTCTACGAGTGCTCAGCAAATCGTCAGCAGTGGCTGAAATCAATAGGGGTCCTCTGAAAAACTTTCTTTGATTCTACTGCCCAAATTCTAACTATAAAACTTTAGAAACACCTAAAAACAGATGCTGTGCAATCCCTGTGTCAACTAGCAACCCTTCGTTCAGGCCAGTGGATACCAAAAGCCATCCCTGCTCCTGGGTAGACAACGTGACCCTAGCCCCCGGCAAAAGTGACAACCCTGCCAGCTGATTTAAAAACGATCCGTCCAGCTGAAGCGGTTCTCCAATTCTCACAATCTCATACTCGCCAGGCTCCAAAGACGACAGTGCCCAACACTCTTGGATGTCAGCTGGTGCCAGCCCCAGAAGTTCAAGGCCCGGAACCGGCATTCCAAAGGGCGAGACGCTTGGATTTTTTAGAAGACCAATAAGTTTTCTCTCCACTGACTCACTCATGACGTGTTCCCAGCGACAAGCTTCGTCGTGAATGTTTGACCACTCCAGCCCAATTACTTCAAGCAGGAGTTGCTCAGCTAGGCGGTGCTTACGCATAACTTCGACAGCGGTCAGGCGGCCAACATCAGTGAACTGCAGTTGGCGGTCGTCTAGCAGGCGAAGCAGGCCGTCCCGCTCCATCCGGGCAACAGTCTGTGAAACGGTTGGTCCGGAGTGGTCTAGACGTTCGGCAATTCTTGCTCGCATTGGCGGAATGTGTTCTTCCTCGAGCTCGTAAATTGCCTTGAGATACATTTCGGTTGTGTCAATGAGGTCAGTCATCAATCCCTCTTCGTCGCTAAGCCTGGTCGGTTACTTGCAATACTAAACTTGAGGCTATGCCAAACATCGTAATCCCAGACTCAATCAAACCCCTAGACGGAAGATTCGGCTGTGGGCCGTCTCGGATGCGTTCCGAGCAACTCACAGCGTTTGAGGATTTCGGCAAGCACTTCATGGGAACCAGTCATCGCCAAGAGCCAATAAAGCGCTTGGTTGGCGATTTCAAGCAAGGCCTAATGAACATGTTCAACGCTCCAGCGGGTTACGAAATACTTATGGGAAATGGTGGCGCGTCCGCATTCTGGGATGCCGCGACCTTCTCACTTGTCGAACAAAAGGGTCAGGCCCTTGTTCATGGTGAATTCGGCAATAAGTTTGCGAACATTCTCAACACCCCTTGGCTGGAGGCCCCAACCGTCATCTCGGTTGACCCGGGATCTCGAGGTGACCTAATCGCCGAAGAGGGAGTCGATGTCTACGCCTACCCACACAACGAAACTTCATCGGGGGTTGTTACTGATGTGAGGCGCGTAAAGGGTGCTGACGAAAACGCCCTGATGCTCACCGATGCCACTAGTGCTGCTGGCGGCATCGATTTTGACCCGAAGCAAACCGACGTCTATTACTTTTCACCGCAGAAAAACTTGGCTTCTGACGGAGGCCTTTGGATCGCTCTAGTTTCACCCAAAGCCATCGGTCGGATTGAAACGATTGCCTCATCTGGACGTTACATTCCAAACATATTGAGCCTGGAGTTGGCGCTTGAAAATTCACGGCAAAATTTCACGCTGAACACCCCATCACTCGCGACGATATTTTTCGCCAATAACCAAGTTCAGTGGATAAATAACAACGGCGGTTTGGCTTGGGCAGATAGCAGAACTAGACAAAGCTCCGACCTGCTTTATAACTGGGCCGAAAAAACCGAGTTGACCAAGCCGTTTGTTGAAAACCCAGCACATCGTTCGCAGGTCGTGGCAACCATCAACTTTGATGATTCGATAGATGCCCTCGGGATCGCTTCAATACTTCGAGATAATGGCATTGTCGATACCGAACCGTATCGAAAGCTTGGAAAGAATCAGCTTCGGATAGCCACCTTTGTTTCAACGGAGCCCTCAGAAGTCGAAAGACTAATCACATCAATTGAATACGTGCTAGAAAGAATCTAAATGCGTTTCTACCTGAAACTGAGCGAGCGAGAAGCTGAGCCAACCCCTAAGGCTCTGGATTCAAAGCCGATTATTAGGGTGGGCATAATAATTTGGCTCTTAGTCTTCGTCGGGCTCGCTGTGTTTTATCCGGCGTTGACGGACGCGGGTCTTCAGTGGTGGCTGCATACTTCCGTGGTCGGAATTTCCCTCGGAATCATCGGACTTTATATCATCCGTAACGACTAGAGCCTTAATTAGCTCGTCGGCCTCGGCGTCAGTCTTAGCCTTACCTTCTGCACGTAGTTGCTTTCTAAACTCGCTCAGCCGTTCTGACCAGGGTACCCAATCCGGTGCCAAAAGGGCATCCTCCGAAGCCACCAAATTTAGCTCGGAAAACGTTGCGGGCTTGCGCTTATCGATTTGAGTGAGAGTGAGAAGCCAGTGCCAACCGCTATAACCGCGCATGTTGCAGAGATAGCGAAGTTCAATGACACCCTTGGTCGGCTCGGTCTCGCTTACGAATCCGCCGTAGCTTGATTCTGGAAGCTCGGCCTTCAAAAGCTCAATGGCCATCTCTTGGTTTTTAGCCTTCAAGCTCTTCCGCCACCCTGCGCAACAATTGCGCTACTTTTTTGCCGTGAGCAGCCTCCGGATACTTGCCTCGCTTGAGGTTTCCACCGACCTGATCCAAAAGACCTATTAGGTCCTCGGTAATGATTGCCAAGTCTTCGGCTGGCTTGCGATTTGGCGATGTTAGCGTCGGGACTTCTAGAACCCTCACGGATAAAGCTTGAGCACCCTTGCGACCGTCGGCTATTCCAAACTCGACGCGACTCCCAGGCTTAATTGTTTCGGTCCCCGCCGGAAGAGCACTGGCATGCAAAAAAACCTCGGTGCCATCATCGCCTGCGATAAAGCCGAAGCCTTTTTCGTCATCAAAAAATTTTACTTTGCCGGTCGGCATGCTTCCTACTTTCAACTGGTCGGCGTTTAGTGTATCTGAAAGGTTAGAGTTATCTGATGGCTAAAAATCAAAAGCAACCCCAAATCGAAACCACCTTGGCCTACATGGCCGTAGGTGTGATCGGTGTCTCGATTCTTTTTATGCTACTTACTCTGGGCCTAAGCGCCCTTGGCTTCAACAGTTTCCCAGTGTTTTTCGCCCAATTGCCACTCATCGGACTGCCCGTCGGTTTTCTGATAATCATCAGCATGCTGATTGTGTCAATCATTCGACGTACGAAAGAAAATAGGGATTAGTGTCTTCGATACTCGAACTTGCATCACAGCTGAGAGCAAAGAATGTTGCAGAACTTAGCCAGACTTTGGAAAACTCACTGGGTCATGGCCATGGATGCGATGACTACTTTGATCTGAGCCGGGTCTTACTTTCTAGAAGAGAGCTGGAACCGAAGATTCGCGCACTTCCAGCCTCGGAACTAGAGGCGCTTAGAAGCGAGAAGACCACCGCCCACTTGAGGTCTCAAAATTTAGCGACCAAATCGGCCCTTCCTGAGGCCGCAAGCCTGGGTCGGGAACTTGAGATCGCGAAGTACAAGCCGGCCAATCGTCACGGTTCTTATCTAACTGCTTACGAGAGCCTCATCTGTATTACGGAGTTATTGTTCGCGTGCGAACGCCACTGGCTTGATGTCATTAGAGCAGGCATCCGCTCTCAGGACGCAAAAGAAATTGCACTCAAACTAAAGATCGCACCAAAAGATGTTCAGCGCATCTTTCAGCTAGCCCTCGAAGCCGGTCTAATTGGTCAGAACGAGTCCCGCTGGGTCGCAACAACACTTGGCATGGAGTGGCTGGAGCTAGAACGAAGCCAGGCTTGGCTAATGCTTGCTAAATCTTGCTGGGACCTGCCGGTGCTCAAGCTTCATGAAGGACCAATCACAGAGCAGATATCAGCGGCATACCCGCTAGCAAACCTGGCAAACGTCAAACTGCTCGAGTATGGAGCCGACCTGGGTTTGACTGATTTTGACAACGCCCTTTACCCGCTGACCCTTGGGGATGTCGAAAAGGCAGCCAAGGACATAGCCAAGAACTTGCCCGGAATTCAGGACAAGCTATTGGTGCAGGCGGACCTCAGCATTGTTTCGCCCGGTCCAATTTCAACGAGTCTTCATCGAAAGCTAGACACTTTTGCGGATTCTGAGGACCTTGGGCTGGCATCTAGATTCCGGATTTCAAGCCTCAGCATTTCGCACGCCATGGAAACTGGCATGAGCATTGCCGAGATTACAGAGGTACTTCTAAAGTCCGGAAGCAAGGGCTTGCCTCAGCCGGTTGAATATGTTCTTCAGCAGACTGGTGACCGGTTTGGACAACTCAAGGTGCTGTCTAGAAAAGAAGGAACTATTGTCGAGGCCAATGACACTATCTTGCTCGCGCAGATTTCAAACGAGCAATCGCTTCGCGGGCTGATGCTTCAGCCGATTGCCAGTGGGCAACTTGGCAGCAGGCTTGGCGCAGACCTCGTCTACTTCAACCTGAGGGACGCCGGATACGCGGCGGTGATGTTCGACGACGAGGGCAAGGTTCAATCCCCAAGAGTGCCGGTTTCAGTGATGCCAGAAATTCCCATGGAAGACGAAATCGCCTCACGGGTTGCCTCGCTGATCTCCGGAGAGAAAAACCAAATGGGTGGCGATGACGTGATGCGTCAACTTTTATTTGCCCAAAAGAATAAAATCATGGTTCAGATTTCGGTTCAGATGCAAGATGGTGACGCCAAACAGTTCACTCTTTCAGTATTGGGCGTGGCAGCTGGTCGACTTAGAGGTAAGGATCAACTCAAAGATGCTGAGCGAACCCTACCGATATCGCGCATCCAGTCAGTACTTCTGGTTTAAGGTATAAGGATGTCTCAAGGGCCCCTGATTGTTCAAAGTGACAGAACCGTGCTTTTGGAAACGGACCACGCGGATGCCACAACAGCTCGTCATGAGCTTGCAATATTTGCTGAACTCGAGCGAGCGCCTGAGCACATTCACACATATCGAATAACCAAACTTGGCCTCTGGAACGCTAGGGCAGCTGGTCACACCGCCGAATACATTCTCAGCTCCTTGAAGAAATGGTCGAAGTTCGACATACCTCAGCTGGTGTCCTCAGAAATTGAGAACACCATTGCGCGATTTGGGAAACTCGAGATCGCAAGAGATGACCAAGGCCTTATCCTCACCTCGGATTCAAGGGCAGTTCTGGCTGAAGTAAGTGCCAATTCGAAGGTCGCCGAACTCCTAGAGGGCGAAATCGAAAATGGCTACCGAGTTAGAGATTGGGCTAGAGGAGCACTAAAGCAGCAGCTACTAAAGCTCGGCTGGCCCGCTAACGATAATGCCGGTTACACCGAGGGTGCGCCGTATCCAATAGAACTAGATCAACAAAACTGGTCACTGCGCGGATACCAACGCGAAGCAGCAGACAAGTTCGAACTTGGAGGTTCGGGAGTTGTGGTTCTGCCTTGTGGCGCCGGTAAGACCATGGTTGGCGCGGCCATTATGGCGGACTTGAAGGCTAACACTCTGATCTTGGTGACCAACACCGTCGCAGCCAGACAGTGGCGCGATGAGCTACTAGAAAAAACCAGCCTCACCGAAGAAGATATTGCCGAGTATTCAGGCAGTAGCAAGAATCTTGGCCCGGTAACAATAGCCACCTACCAAATCTTGACGACTAAGCGCAAAAATGAGTTCACCCACCTGGCGCTTCTAAACGCGCGCGATTGGGGTCTGATTATTTACGACGAAGTGCACCTGCTGCCCGCACCAATTTTCAAAATGAGCGCTGACCTTCAAGCCAGAAGAAGGCTTGGACTGACGGCCACATTGGTTAGAGAAGATGGTCGAGAGTCCGATGTGTTTTCCCTAATTGGCCCAAAGCGTTTCGACGCCCCCTGGAAAGACATCGAGGCGCAAGGCTACATTGCGCCAGCGAACTGCTTTGAAGTTCGGGTTGCATTACCGGATGAAGCACGCATGGAATATGCAATCTCTGACCAGGAAAGCCGCTTCCGCATCGCCTCGACGGCAACCGCCAAACTCGCGATAATGCGAAAGATTCTTAGCAAGCACAAGGGTGAGCCGACTCTAATAATTGGACAATATCTGAGCCAGATAGCCGAAGTCGCGGAGGGCTTAGGAGTTCCAAAGCTAACTGGAGAAACACCGGTCGATGTTCGCGAGGAACTTTTCCGAAGCTTCAGGAACGGCGAAATTAGCACACTGGTTGTTTCAAAGGTCGCAAACTTCTCAGTGGATCTGCCGGAAGCCTCCGTTGCAATTCAGATATCGGGAGCCTTTGGCTCAAGGCAAGAGGAGGCTCAAAGACTAGGCCGCCTGCTTCGCCCAAAACAGGACGGCAGGTCTGCTGCGTTCTACACAATCGTTGCCGCCGATACCGTCGAACAAGACTTTGCGCAAAACCGCCAACGCTTTTTGGCTGAGCAGGGTTACTCCTACGAGATTATTGATGCCGAAAACCTGTAAGAGGAAATTCCCAGACAACTTCCAGCAAACTGTCACACACTTGACAACATGGAGATACTAAAAGTTCTAGTGGTAGATGATGAGCCAAACATTCGTGACTTGCTCTCAGCAAGTCTTCGTTTCGCCGGGCACCAGGTTGCTACTGCGGCTAATGGAACCGACGCGATTAACATGATCACCGAAACCAAGCCCGACATCGTGTTGCTAGATGTGATGCTTCCAGATATTTCTGGGTTCGGCGTTACCAAGAAAATCAGAGGCATGGGCATTGAAGTGCCAATTCTCTTCCTCACCGCGCGCGATGACACTGAGGACAAGATCACGGGGCTCACTGTCGGCGGAGATGACTATGTGACTAAGCCATTTAGCTTGGACGAAATTATGGCGCGCATCTCGGCAATCATGCGAAGAACCAGCAAAGACGGACAAGACGGCTCGATGATTACGGTCGGAGAGCTTTCAATCAACGAGGACGCCCACGAGGTAACCGTTGGAGCGCAGGTGGTGGACCTATCCCCCACCGAGTACCAATTGCTTCGCTATCTAGCCACCAACCCCAATCGCGTTCTAACCAAGGCGCAAATACTTGACCACGTCTGGGAATACGACTTCAATGGGGAGATGGGAATCGTCGAAAGCTACGTTTCATACCTTCGCAAGAAGCTAGATCCTCTTAGCCAGGAGCCTTTAATCATCACCAAGCGTGGTGTTGGCTACATGCTCAAGGGGCCAAAGGGCTAATTCGTGAAGCAGAAGTTTCTTGCAGGCTGGGCGCGAATCTCCCTTCGCGCCAAACTGACATCCTTATCGGTTGGTCTAATAGGCATGCTCTTGGCAGTCTCGAGTGCAGGGACAATCGCGCTTTTAGGCACCTACCTGCAACAAAGTACTGACACTCTTTTGATCACAACAGCCAACGAGCTGCGAACTCAGGACCCCCTCAAACTCGAGTCGATGGTCTCATCTGGAAAGCTTGCTCTTCCGTCGCTACCCAGCGACTACTACATCGCCATTTTGGATGCTGACGGCAATCAGTTTCTTGGGCTGATCTCATCAACTGGCGGTGGTCGAGCAATACCAAACTTTTCAAACCTGACACTTGAAACCGTCATGGCAACCCAAGGCACCCCGTTTGACATTGACGTCGAAAGCTCAAGACGCATGGGAGCCGAGTGGAGAATGGTTGCTGTCCCTCTCCAGCTTGCAAGGGGCTCAGTCGTTATTGCATTGCCGACAAATTCGAACCGACAGATTTTGGCGGAGTACGCGGTGATCGGTGGCAGGTTCGGAATATTCCTAGTTGTGCTTTCGGGCTTCAGTATCTGGCTGACAATTACTTCAGCGCTGCGGCCGCTGAAAGAAGTTGAGCGAACGGCTGAGGCGGTTCAGGCAGGAAAGTTTTCATCTCGTCTACTCTCCAAACATGGAAAGACCGAGATTGGCAGGTTGAATAACGCTCTCAACAGCATGCTTGACAGCATTGAAGGCGCTGTCACCGGCCGGGATAAAACTCTTGAGCAAATGCGCAGATTCGTCTCAGACGCAAGCCATGAGCTTCGCACACCGCTTGTGACAGTTCGGGGATACGCGGAGCTTTATCGCATGGGGGCAATTACCAAAAAACTGGATGTTGCCGAAGCCATGCACCGCATTGAAAGTGAAGCGATACGCATGACGGGTCTCGTCGAGAGCCTGCTCACTCTCACGCGCATGGATGAGAGTGGGAATCTGGATCTAGTGGAGACCGACCTAGCCAAGCTTGCTGACCTAGTAATCAAAGACGCTTCGGTCGCGAACCAAGATGTCAACTTCCGTACTGTCAGATTAGGTAAGGACTTTGTGGCCGAGGTGGATCCTGACCGCGTAAAGCAAGTGCTAACAAACCTTGTTGCTAATGCCTCTCGCTTTGCTCCCACCGGATCAGAGGTCGGCCTTGAGCTTGAAGCATCCGGCCAGAACTTGAACGTCAAGGTAATTGATCACGGCGAGGGCATCCCACAACCGCTAAGGACCAAGGTGTTCGAGCGCTTTTATCGAGCAGACAGTTCCAGAAACCGCAGTACCGGGGGGTCTGGACTCGGCCTGGCAATCGCGAAATCAATTGTTACCGCGCACCGCGGGGAAATCCGGGCGGAAGAGACTCCGGGTGGGGGCTCTACTTTCGTACTTGAGCTTCCAAGGAAACACTCGAGTAACTAATCGACTTAAAAAAGGAACGGAATGGCCTACGCCATCCCGTTCCTTTTTTAGTACTGATTGGCTTTAGTAGTCCATTCCGCCACTTGGGTCAGAAGGCATCGCGGATGCTGGCTCTGGTTTTTCGGCCACAACCGCCTCAGTGGTCAAGAACAATCCAGCGATGGAGGCTGCGTTCTGCAGAGCAGAGCGAGTTACCTTTACTGGGTCGTTGATTCCGGCCTCTAGCATGTTGACGTATTCGCCAGTTGCAGCGTTTAGTCCTTCGCCATCTGGCAAGTTGGCAACCTTCTCGGCAACAACACCAGGCTCTAGGCCGGCGTTGATTGCGATCTGCTTTAGAGGCGCAGAGATTGCAACGCGAACAATGTCTGCTCCGGTTGCCTCATCGCCCGTCAGCTTTAGCTTGTCAAGAGCCAGCTTTCCAGCCTGGAGTAGTGCTACTCCACCGCCGGCGACAATACCCTCTTCAACTGCAGCCTTAGCATTGCGAACAGCGTCCTCAATGCGGTGCTTGCGCTCCTTGAGCTCAACCTCTGTGGCCGCTCCAGCCTTGATCACTGCAACACCACCGGCAAGCTTCGCCAAGCGCTCCTGAAGCTTCTCGCGGTCATAGTCAGAATCTGTTGTTGCGATTTCGCGCCTGATCTGCTCGACACGGCCCTTGATCTGGTCGCTGTCGCCAGCTCCTTCAACAATGGTCGTCTCGTCCTTGGTGATTACAACCTTTCGAGCGCGTCCCAACATTGAAAGCTCGGTGTTCTCAAGCTTCAGGCCGACCTCTTCGGCTATAACCTGGCCACCGGTCAAAATCGCAATGTCCTGCAACATTGCCTTGCGGCGATCTCCAAAGCCTGGAGCCTTGACGGCAACTGACTTGAAGATTCCACGGATCTTGTTGACTACCAAAGTGGCAAGAGCTTCGCCTTCAATGTCCTCGCTGATGATCAAAAGCGGCTTTGCAGCCTGCATGACCTTGTCAACGATTGGAAGCAAGTCCTTCATGTTGGAAATCTTGTTGTTTACGATCAACACGTAGGCATCTTCTAGGATCGCCTCTTGGCGTTCCGGGTCGGTGACCATGTAGGCAGAAACATAACCCTTGTCAAAGCGCATTCCCTCAGTTAGCTCAAGGTGAATACCGAAGGTGTTCGACTCCTCAACGGTTACTACACCCTCTTTGCCAACCTTGTCGATTGCTTCGGCAATGATGTCACCAATTACTGAGTCGCCAGCGGAGATAGACGCGGTTGCCGCGATCTGCTCCTTGGTCTCTACAGGAACGGCCATCTTGATCAAGGCTTCGATAACTGCGTCAGAGGCCTTTTCGATGCCGCGCTTTAGGCTGATTGGGTCAGCGCCTGCTGCGACGTTTCTTAGGCCCTCCTTAACTAGGGCCTGAGCTAGAACAGTTGCTGTAGTGGTTCCGTCTCCGGCCACGTCGTCTGTCTTCTTAGCAACTTCCTTAACTAGCTCAGCGCCAATTCTTTCGAACGGATCGCTTAGCTCAATTTCCTTGGCGATTGAAACGCCATCGTTGGTAATAGTAGGTGCGCCCCACTTTTTTTCCAACACAACATTCCGACCACGTGGTCCAAGGGTTACCTTGACAGTGTCGGCAAGAATGTTCAGGCCGCGCTCAAGACCGCGACGGGCCTCCTCATTGAAGTGAATAATTTTTGCCATTTGGGCCTTCTCCGTTTGAATTCAAGACTGGGATTAGCACTCCCGGTTCGAGAGTGCTAATAAAGTTTTAGCACTCTAATGCTCTGAGTGCAAATAAATTGAGGAAAACAGTTACCCCAGGTTAAAACGAACACCGGCAGCAAAAGCTACCGGTGTTCGAATTTTTAACTACTTATGCGACTGGAACTACGTTTTCAGCCTGAGGACCCTTGTCCCCATCTTTAACGTTGAACTCAACTCGCTGGTTCTCACGAAGTTCGCGGTATCCATCTGACTCGATTGCGGAGAAGTGAACGAATACGTCCGGTCCGCCATCCTGAGTGATGAATCCAAAGCCCTTTTCAGAGTTAAACCACTTTACGGTTCCTTGTGCCATTTTTGCTGCTCCTGTTGCTTGTTCCATTTGCGTAACTCACAAATGCATCAAGCTTAACCTCGGTCACAGCTCGACCTGACCAATTCTAGGGGTTTTTGCATTAAAAAGACAGTGATATTTGTCGGTATGGAATGTGTTATCCAACGGTTATAAAGTATTGAAGAGGTGATTTTAGTGAAATACGAGATTTTTAAGACCGACCAGCAGTGGCGCGATGAGCTTTCCGAGTTTGAATACCAAGTTTTGCGCTTGGCGGGAACCGAGCGCGCTTACACAGGGGAGCTCCTCGAAGAGAAGCGTGTGGGAACTTACAGCTGCCGAGGATGTGGCGCCGAGCTCTTCGAAGCCGAGGCTAAATTTGATTCGCACTGCGGCTGGCCTTCTTTTTACAAGTCCTTGAAGAACGAGGCGATTGAGTACCTAGAGGATCGTGCTCACGGGATGGTTCGGACCGAAGTCAGATGTGCCAAGTGCGGCAGCCATTTGGGTCATCTTTTTGACGATGCGCCACAAACGCCAACGGGGAACCGTTATTGCATTAACTCTGTTTCGATTAGCTTCGCGGAGAAAAAAGACTAGCCAACTATTCAGTAGTCTTTTGATTCTTACCGGAATCATTAGAAAAGGTGTCCTTGGGAACAATCATTAATGTCTTTTCCATCTTGATCGGCGCAGGTATCGGCGTAGCTCTTGGTCACAGACTCCCCGAAAACATTTCGCGAACCCTGACCGACGCCCTGGGTCTGGTAGTGCTGGTTATCGGTGGCCTAAACCTGGTAGCCCTAACGGACTCGTCCTTCGTAAGGGCAGTCAGTTCCGCAGGTACCTTGCTCGTGGTGTTGGCATCCTTGGTATTGGGCAGCGTTCTTGGCTCAATGCTCGGGATTGAGCAGCGCCTTGCCCACTTCGGCACCTGGCTTCAGCTCAAGGCTTCTCGAGGCGGAGACAAAGAAAAATTCATAGAGGGCTTTGTCAACGCTTCTTTGCTTTTCACAATTGGACCAATGGCCGTGCTCGGAGCACTTCAGGATGGCTTAGGTCAAGGTTTTGATGTTCTAGCTCTGAAATCCACCCTGGACGGATTGACCTCGGTTGCCTTCGCGGCAGCCCTTGGCTGGGGCGTTGCGTTTGCGGCAATTCCAGTTGGTATCTGGCAGGGTCTGTTGACTCTCTTGGCCGCGAGCGCCGGGGCTCTCATGAGCGATGCGCTTGTGGCATCAATCACTGCCACCGGTGGAGTTCTGTTACTAGGAACCGGCCTAAGGGTGTTGCAAATCAGGATGGTCTCTGTCGCAGACATGCTTCCCGCTCTAGTTCTTGCGCCCCTAATAACCTGGGCAGTGGCCAGCTTTATCTAGCTGAGGGCCAAATTAGTCTTGGCCGGTTAGCTTTCTCACGTCACCTAGAAGCGCATTGAATTCGTCCTCGGTCATCAGGCCCAGGTCCATCACCGCTTCCCTGACCGACATGTTCATCGCGGATGCGTGCTTGGCAATCAAAGACGTCTTTTCATAACCAAGCTTCGGAGCAAGTGCGGTGGCGAGGCCAATTGAGTTTTCGACTGTAAGCCTGAGGTGCTCAACATTGGCAGTAATTCCACTGATGCAAAACTTGGCAAGAATGTGACAGCCCTGTCTTAGATATACAACACTCATCATCAGCGACCTTGCGATGATCGGCTCGAATGCGTTGAGCTGCAGCTGACCGGCTTCGGCCGCCATCGTAACCGTTAGGTCATTTCCGATTACGGTGAAGGCAATCTCGTTTACCGCCTCTGGAATTACCGGATTTACCTTGCCGGGCATAATCGAGGATCCGGCCTGCCTTGCGGGCAGGTTTATCTCGTTGATGCCGGCCCTTGGACCAGATGAAAGCAATCTGAGGTCATTTGAGATCTTGGATATTTTGGTAGCTAAACGCTTGAAGGTGCTCGAAACCGACACAAAAACCCCCGTGTCACTGGTTGCCTCGATCAAATTCACAGCAGGAAAGAACGGGTGTTCGCAAATGTCACTGAGGACGTCGGTCACCAGTTGCGAGTAGCCGGCTGGGGTGTTTAGCTTTGTGCCAATAGCTGTGCCGCCGAGGTTTATCTCGCTCAACAGAGGAATCATCTCCTGAAGTCGGCCCTCGTCCTCACTAAGCGTCTGAGACCAAGCCGCGAATTCCTGACCCAAGGTCATAGGGACCGCATCTTGAAGCTGCGTTCTACCCATCTTTAGAACTTCGGAGAACTCTTCTGCTTTGTCGTCGATGGTCGACCGAAGGTATGCGATCTCCTCCAGCAATGCCCTGATCTCAATGATCATCGAAACCCTAATTGCGGTTGGATAAACATCGTTGGTTGATTGTGACGCGTTCACATGGTTCAGTGGGTGAATGTGCTGGTATTCCCCTTTTTTGAAGCCAGCTATCTCTAGAGCGCGATTGCAAATGACCTCATTCGCATTCATGTTCGTTGAAGTTCCGGCACCACCTTGAATCGCATCAACCACAAACTGATCATCAAACTTGCCGTCTCTAACCTCAATGCAGGCCTTGATTATTGGCTCCGCTATTTCGGCGGTAATAACTCCAAGTTTTAGGTTGGCTGATGCTGAAGCTTCTTTTATAAAACCAAGGCCTCTTATTAGTGAGCGGTAGTGGCCGATCGGCACTCCACTGATTGGAAAATTCTCTACTGCTCTGAGGGTATGGACTCCCCAGTAGGCCTCATTTGGGATATCTCTACCGCCAAGCAGGTCACTTTCAAGCCGCGTCGCTTTCACTTCATCAGTATGACACTTATTGTTATTGCGTTTCACAGCAACACTTGAGGCAGGACACGTAGACTTAGGAAATGAGCATTGCTTCCGAAACCAGAACACAAACTAATTTCAGCCTAATTCTCGAGCAAGTTAGAGAAGCGGGGCTGCTTACTAAGCGCCCAAGCTTCTACATAATTCGTCTTGTGGTTATCAGCTTGATCGCATCATCCCTGTGGGTCGGTGCTGGTTTTGCTGGCTACGCATTGCAGCAAAGTCAGTGGTGGATAGTTGCTGGTTTCGTTCTCGCCGGCCTCCTCGGGATCATGAGCGCGCAGTACGGGTTTATTGCGCATGAAGCCTCTCACCGTCAAGTCTTCAAAAACAACAAAGCGAACGACTGGCTCGGATTAGTACTAGCAAACCTTTTTGCTGGTCTTAGCTACGGCTTTTGGCTAAAAAAGCACAATAAGCACCACCAGCGACCAAACCAAATTGGTGAGGATCCAGACATTGCCATCCGAGTTCTAAGCTTCACAACCGAATCTAAAGAATCGAAAAAAGGACCGGAGCGCTGGCTTTCTGATCGCCAGGGATACCTCTTTCCATTCCTGCTGCTTTTCACTGGCTTTGATTTGTTGGTTGACTCCTTTGCAGGACTGGGCCGCAAGGACAGGTCCGTGGGGATCAAGATTTTAGAATTCAGCCTAATGATGGTCCGCCAGACAGCGCCCTACTTGGTGATGGCATGGATGTTCGGCTGGCTTTGGGCTATCGCCCTGTGGTTTGCCATGATGATGACTTTTGGTTTTTTCATGGGAGCAGCCTTTGCCCCAAACCACAAGGGAATGCCTCTCGTTGAAAAAGATAGCAAGCTTGATTTCTTCTCCAGGCAAGTTCTGACTTCTAGAAACATTCGCGGAAGTTGGTTGAAAGACAACCTAATGGGTGGCTTGAACTACCAGGTTGAGCATCACCTGTTTCCATCAATGGCAAGGCCATACCTGCGTAGGGCTCACCAGATGGTTTCGGAGTTCTGCCGCAAGAATGACGTCACAATGGTTGAGATGAACTTGTTCTCAAGCTACTTGGTGATCATGAAGCACTTGAACAAGGTGGGCCTTAGCAACAACGTGAATCCATTCAACTGCCCAATGGTTGCCGAACTTCGCCCTAGAAACTAGCTAAAAATACAGAGCCGACCACGGGACTCGAACCCGTAACCCCCACTTTACAAGAGTGGTGCGCTACCAATTGCGCCAGGTCGGCTTGGGGTTTTAGCCCCGCCATAGCCTAATGGATAATCGCTTATCGGCATCTAGTTGTAAGCATTTCCCTTGAATTTAGGGGGATTCTCCCCCTATGACCCCCTCTTACCTGACAGCGAGCGCCGCGTGCTTACGGGTCCGAGCTGCACATTACCGCCCACGCAGATCTCACTGATAATGGTCGCCTATGCTTGGAGCTCGATCCACAGAAATTAGGAACACATGACACTCTTGTTTAGAACAGCCGTCCTTGGCGCTAGCCTGCTGCTACTGACTGGCTGCGCAGCCAACACTTTAGAGTCTTCGGTTTCACCAAGTACAGTGGAGGCGACTGCGCCCACCTCGAACCCAGTGGACGAAACCCTCGAAACGGTTGACATAACAATTCCAGCAAGCTTGCTAGGTGACCTTACCGATGATGAGCTCTACCAGATGGTCGCGGATCAAGGCTACGTGGGTTATGCGCGTAACCCTGATGGTTCGGTGACCTACAGGATGTCTTTAGCTAAGCGCGACGAAACGTTGCAATCAGCAGCAATGAGCGTGGAAGGAGCCTTTGCGGCAATGGTCTCCTCCGAGCCTTCGATTCTTGCAATAACTCACAGTGAAGACTTCAGGTCAATCACCATTGAAGTCGACCAAGAGGCTTTTGAAGCCGCTGATTCGGCTGCGCTGATCGGTGTAGACGTTGCACTGTCTGCAACCTTTTACCAAATGTATGACGGGGTTGGCGCTCAGGACTATCTTGCGAATATCGATTACTTGGATGCTGACAGCCAGGTCATCTACAGATCAGAGACCTTCCCTCCTCAAGTCGATAATTAGAGTCAGCGACTTCAAGTTCTCAAAACAGCAGGGTTACTTGGAACGAACCTGACCGACTACTCAGCAGTTGCCAATTGGACGAACTGGGCAAATCGCTCAGCGGACACCAGCTCTTCCCCGGTTGCCCAGGTGTACTGCCTGTCATTTACCAATATGGTTGGAGTACCGGTAACACTGACTCCGTTCTGAGGAGACGAGAGCACTGCCTGCGTGTGCTGTTCAATGTAGTCCCCGAAGCTCTTGGCTTGGATGCAGCCCTTTACTTCTTCAGTTCCAGCACCAGCCTCTTCGACGTATGCAAATAGCTGATCATCATCATGCCCTTGGGTTCCCTCTTCAGGCTGATTAGCCATCAAGAGCTCGTGAAGGTCGTAGAAAGAATCTGGCTCGAAGTTGGCAACGCAAAAAGCAGCATTCGCGGCTCTTGATGAGTAGGCATTCAAGGACGCGCGGTCAAGAAAGGAAATCGGCCTAATTTCAACCGTTGCTGCACCGACGTCGGCCCAAGAGCGAATCTGAGAAGAGTTGGGAACATCAAAGGCCTGACAGATTGGGCACTGGTAGTCAACGTAAATCTCGATTTTAGGAGTCTGGTCCGCTGCATCAGGGGTTGGCGTGTTACTCAAGGTGAAGGCCTGAAGTCCAACACCAATTTTTAGCCCACCAAGATCAGTCAAGTTGTTCGGGGTTTCCCCGACAATGGGTGCGTCTGCGCGGTTGGCCGCGTCAACCAGAACTACAGCCGCGATGCCTCCGATAATCCCAAGAGCTACAAGAACAACGGAGACCTGTATGAGCAGACGATTGCGCTTTTCCTTCTTGGCGCTCAGCTTCCGAAGATCGCGCGCTTTGTCTCTTGCTGCTTCACGTTGCTCTGAACGGGTTGGCTTTTCGTTGGGGGTCATCTTTGTCCTTTGTTGTTAACTTTATTTCAATGCCGGACAAGTCTAATTCCAGTGGCATACTTATGGTGTTCGCTTCGGCAAACATCCATCACTACGGATCGTCCGGCACGTACCTGCCGGTGAAGGAGTAAATCATGGCAACAGTGTCATTTAAAAATGCAACGAGAACCTACCCGGGTGGAACCAAGCCCGCGGTGGACAAACTAAACCTCGAAGTTAGAGACGGCGAGCTCTTAGTGCTCGTTGGACCTTCGGGTTGCGGTAAGTCAACATCATTGCGAATGCTTGCAGGACTTGAAGAAGTCAACGAGGGTGGCATCTACATCGGAGACAGAGAAGTCACCGATGTGCCGCCAAAAGACCGAGACATTGCGATGGTCTTTCAGAACTATGCCCTCTACCCACACATGACCGTCGCGGAGAACATGGGCTTTGCCTTGAAAATCGCCGGTGTAAACAAGGACGAACGTGCAGAGCGAGTTCTAGAGGCTGCCAAGCTATTGGATTTGGAGCCATACCTAAACCGCAAGCCAAAGGCTCTTTCCGGTGGTCAGCGTCAAAGAGTTGCGATGGGTCGAGCCATTGTTCGACAGCCGCAGGTTTTCCTAATGGATGAGCCACTTTCCAACCTGGACGCCAAACTTCGGGTCCAGACCAGAACTCAGATTGCTTCACTTCAGCGACGTCTTGGAGTAACCACGGTGTATGTGACACACGACCAGGTGGAAGCCATGACCATGGGTGACCGAGTTGCAGTTTTGAAAGACGGCTTACTACAGCAGGTTGACACCCCGAGAAACCTTTACGATCGACCACAGAATGTCTTTGTGGCCGGCTTTATTGGCTCTCCGGCAATGAACCTTGTTCAGCTTCCAATAATTGACGGCGGTGTTCAGTTCGGAGATGCAGTGCTTCCAATTGCTCGCGAAATCCTGGCGAAAGCAACTGGCAACCGAGTGACCGTAGGTGTCCGGCCTGAAAAACTGACCGTTGCGCCTAAGGGTCTAATTGTTGATGTTGACGTGATCGAAGAACTTGGAAGCGACGGCTACCTCTATGGCCGTGTTCAACTAGACGGCACAGAGCAGAACATTGTTGTTCGAGTGCACCCAATCGATCACCCAATGGCCGGAGATAAGATTCACCTTCAGGCTGATCCAGAGGCAGTGCACGTCTTCGACACCGAGTCGGGCGAGCGCCTTAACTAAGCTTCAATGCCATCTTCAATAAGCATTACGGCTGCCGCGGCAGAACCAGAGTTACTGGATCTGCCGTGGCATTTGCCGTTGGAGGATTGGCCCAAAGAAAACATTGCGGCTTTACCGAAGGGCCTGTCCCGTCACACGGTTAGATTTGCGCACCTAAACGATCACGTCATAGCCATCAAGGAAACCCTATTTGATCTGGCAAAACGCGAATACGAGATGCTTCGCAAACTGGAAAAACTCGACATTCCCTGCGTTGAGGCCTTTGCAATAATCCAAGAGCGCGAGGATCTCGATGGGAACCCGCTGCCGGCGGTATTGATAACCAGGCACCTAAAATTCTCACTGCCCTACCGGGCGATGTGGTCTCAAGGGCTGAGGGAACAAACCGCCAACCGGTTGGTCGACGCTCTAGCTCTGCTGCTCGTGCGACTTCACCTGGCTGGATTTTTCTGGGGTGACGTCTCACTGTCGAACACTTTGTTCAGAAGGGACGCCGGGCAATTCGCCGCGTATCTAGTGGATGCGGAAACCGGACATCTCTATGACTCCAAGCTCTCAAATGGTCAGCGTGAAAACGATCTGGAGATCGGGCGCGTGAACATTGCCGGTGAGTTGATGGATCTAATTGCATCTGGAAAAGCTACTGACTTAGACCCTGGAACCGTCAGTCAGCGGATCGTAGATAAGTACCGGGAACTTTGGAAAGAACTCACCGCAACCGAAACCTTCGATGACAGCGAGCGGTGGAAGATTGCTCAGAGGATTCAACGCCTCAACGACCTTGGCTTTGATATTCAAGAGCTATCGATGGCCAAAGATCAAGATAAAAGAACAGTAAGAATTCAGCCGAAAGTCGTGGACGCAGGTCACCACGCCAGAAGACTTTTGCTGGTCACCGGTCTTGACGTCGAAGAAAATCAAGCAAGGCGCTTATTGAACGACATTGATCAGTACTCGCTGGCAAATGCTCACCTTGGCTTCGACGAAGAAGTTTTGGCCCACAAGTGGCTCAGCGAGGTTTTCGAGCCGGTGGTTGGGGCGATACCAAATGAACTCCTCGGCAAGCTTGAACCAGCAGAGTTGTTTCACGAGGTCTTGAGGCACCGACTAAAGCTGTCCGAGGTTCAGGGAAGCGACATTGCCCTTGTTGATGCAGTTCGAAGCTACATCTCAGATGTCCTTGCCGAACGCCGGGATGAGTCCGCGTTACTATCGGGAAGCCCTATGACCGACACAATAATGCTGGCCGAATCAGTCCCAACAGGTCTAATAGTAGTGAGCGATGATGATGAAACTGGCGACTGGCGAGATAAGGTTTAGGCCCTCAACGCTGCGATTTGATATAGAGCTACGCTTGCCGCAATTCCAGCATTTAGAGATTCTGTAACCTCGGAAATTGGTATCGAGATGACTTGGTCACAATTTTCTTGCACCAAGCGCGACAGCCCCTTGCCTTCGGAGCCGACAACAACTAAAAGCGGCTTGTCGAAAAGCTGAAAATTAGGTAGCGAAACGTCTCCGTCGCCATCAAGCCCGACCACAAACACGCCTCGACGCTTGTATTCCTTGATTGTCTGGTTGAGGTTTGCTGCCAAAGCAACCGGCATTCTGGCCGCGGCTCCAGCGCTTGTCTTCCAAGCCGCTGCAGTCACTCCGACGCTTCTGCGCTGAGGCAAAATGATTCCGTTGCCACCAAAGGCCGCAACCGACCGGATTATCGCACCCAAGTTTCTAGGGTCGGTTATCCCGTCTAGTGCTACCAGGAGCGGCAGGGATGACTGAGACAACGCCCGGTCCAAGAGTTCGTTCGGGTCTTTGTAATTGTAGGGTGGAACTTGGAGAGCAATGCCCTGGTGGACGCTGTCTCCTCCGGTCATTCGATCTATCTCAACTCGAGTTACCTCGTTGATTACAATTCCACGCTTGTTGGCAATAGTCATTGATTCCCGAACGCGGTCGTCAACCTCGATGCGCTGGGCAATGAACAGGGCAGTCGCAGGAACGCTCGCCTTCAGCGCTTCAACCACAGAGTTTCTACCGGATAGCACTTCGGTGGCATTAGCCTTCGATGCCTTACCGGTTTTAGACGCCACGAACTGGCCTTTTTTAGGAGTTTGACGAACTTCGGTCGTGGCCTTTGGTGAACGATAAGTTTTGTGGTACTTGCGATCTTCAGCCTTGGGCGTTGGGCCCTTGCCCTCTAGGGACTTGCGCCCGTGCCCACCAGTTCCCTTGAGTGGACCTTTTTTGGACTTACTCGCTCCGGGTCTTCCAATTTTTGCCATTAGTTCAAACTCCAATGTGTTCCGGATGTCGAGTCAGATAGCTCGATACCAATTTCTATGAGCTGGTCGCGTATCTGATCAGCGCGTTGATAGTTCTTGTCTTCTCTAGCTTTATTTCTCTCGGCAATCAAAGTTTGAATCAATTGATCCAGCGCTCGATGCTCTTGATTGGTCCGGTTTGATGAATCCAAGGAAAGACCTAGAACCTCGAGCATACCGACTACCTCGCTCCAGCGCTGATGCGCTTGGCTTAATCGCTGCTCGTCTAGGTCAGTATTACCTGCGGTTGCACTTTCGTGGATAACAGCAAGTGCTCCCGGAATGTTCAAATCATCATTCATTTGAGAAGTGAAGTCATCCGGCAACTCAACTGCCGAAAACTCACTAAACCTTGTTTCTTTGAGCTCCCTGGCTGCCCTGGCAACGAAGCCGTGAAGCCTGGATAGTGCTGCCGCAGCCTCGACAGTTGCCTCGGGCTGATAGTCCAGCACTGAGCGGTAATGCGCGCTCGCCAGGTAGTACCGGACAGCTTTGTCACTGACTTTGTCAAATAGATCTGTTGACGATATTGAATTCCCAAGGGACTTAGACATCTTTTGGCTATGAATACTCACCAGCCCGTTGTGGACCCAATAGTTGGCGAAGCTGTGGCCAGCTGCACTAGATTGCGCAAGCTCATTTTCATGGTGAGGAAACCGCAGATCTAAGCCGCCCCCGTGAATGTCAAAACTCTCCCCCAGATAGTGGGCAGCCATGGCTGAGCACTCAATATGCCAACCCGGACGGCCACTACCAAAAGGAGAGGGCCAGCTGGCTGATTCTGGTTCATTGGACTTGGCTGATTTCCAGAGGGCAAAATCCTGAGGATTTATCTTCGCCGGATTCGAGCGTTCACCCTCCATGTCATCTAGTTTCTGGTGGGTGAGTTCGCCGTAATTTGACCATTTTGCCGTGTTGAAATACATGCCTCCCGAACCATCGAGGCTCTCGTAGGCGTAACCGAGCTCAACAAGTTTTTCAATAAAAGTGATCATCTGTGGAATGTGCCCGGTTGCTCTTGGCTCATGCGCAGGGAGTCCGATGGCGAGCCGGCGATAATCAGTGGCAAATAATTGCTCGTTTTTGTAGGCCAGCTCCCACCAGGTAACGGACTGCTCATCGGCTTTTTCCAAAACCTTGTCTTCAATGTCGGTGACATTTCTTATTAGCTGAACCTCAAGCCCTAGGTGTGTAAACCACCTTGCCATTAGGTCATAAACAAGCGCGGACCTAAGGTGCCCAATATGGGGCGCGGACTGAACGGTCGGTCCGCAAACATACATGGAAACCCGCCCTGTAACCAGGGGTTTGAAATCCCTTAGTTCGCCAGCCTTCGTGTCATACAGCTTCATCTTCAAAAGCCTATCCACGCATTCTCACCAGAGAGGTTGCCACAGCGGCTATTCCCCTTGAGTCGGCCAAGAAGCCGAGTCCGTCTGTCGTGGTAGCCAGGACAGAAACAGGAGCCCCAATTATTTGACTCAAGTGCTGCTCAATTTCCAAGCGTCTCGGACCGATTTTTGGCTCATCAGCCACCACCTGCACTGAAACATTCGCCGGCTCAAAACCAGCATCGGACAGTAGTCCAAGCGCTGCTCGCAAGAAAAGCTCGCCGCTAGCACCTTGATACTCAGGTCTGTCAGTCCCAAAATTAGAGCCGATGTCCCCCAGGCTGGCGGCGGCAAGAAGCGCATCAACAATGGCATGAGCGACCGCATCTCCATCGCTGTGCCCAGAAAGTAATCGATATTCAGGCCACTCCAGGCAGCCCAGCATCAGCGTCCCCGCATCACTGAACTGGTGGGCATCAACCCCAATCCCAGAGCGAACATCTGCAAAGATTGCGCGGGCGCGCTCAAGGTCTGAGGGAGTAGTGACCTTAAAGCCGTGCTCGTGGCCATCGACTATCGCGGTAGGCACCCCCATGGACTCTAGAAGCCCGGCTTCATCCGTAAAGTCTGCAGTCGCTCTACTTAAGCCGTCTCTTAGAGTCGAAACCCGAAACCCCTGAGGGGTTTGCACAAGTCTGAGCTGGTTGCGATCTACGGTCTTATCGACCCAGTGATCATTCACCTGCTTCACGGTGTCTGAAAGCTTAATTGTTGGGACAACGCAATCGGCCCACTCGAGCGCCCCTTTTACGCGGTCAAATACCTCTTTTGGGGTGAACGCCCGAGCAGCATCGTGCACCAGAACAAAATCGGATGTCACTTCTTTCATGCCAGCGGCTACGGAGTTTTGTCTCGTACTACCACCGGTCACAACCTTGAAATCTAAGAAGAATTTGGCAGTTAGCCTTTCGAACTCCGACGTCAGACCCTCGGGCGCAACCACAATCAGTTGGTCTGGCTTGAATTCCGAAATGTGCATCAAGGAAAGCTCTAATAAAGTTTTCCCGGCTACCGACACAACAGCCTTCGGAACTGACGCCCCAAGCCTTGCGCCCTTACCGGCAGAGACCAACACCACCGCTACGGTCATTTTTTAGCTTGCCAATACCTTGTCAAGCTCAGCAGATGCCTTTTCCTCGTCTACCTTGCGCGCAAGAGCAAGTTCCGAAATAAGAATCTGCCTTGCTTTGGCCAGCATGCGCTTTTCTCCAGCACTCAAGCCACGGTCCTGGTCACGACGCCACAGGTCGCGAACTACCTCGGAAACTTTTACAACGTCGCCGGAGGCGAGTTTTTCTAAGTTGGCCTTGTATCGCCTGGACCAGTTGGTTGGCTCCTCGACAAACTCTGCTCTCAACACATCAAAGACCTGCTTGACGCCCTTTTTATCAATTACGTCTCGAACCCCAACCATTTCGACGTTTGCCGCTGGAACCTGAATAATCAGATCGCCCTGAGCCACTCGAAGCTTTAGATATGTCTGAGATTCACCGCGAACAGTCTTTTTGGAAACTTCTATAATCTCTGCGGCACCGTGGTGAGGGTAAACAACTGTTTCGCCAACTTCAAACTTCATACACTTCTTTCGGCTTCAAAACCCCTATTTTACCACAGTTCCCGCCAATTACCTAGGCTAGACTTTAGGTGTTAGCTATTGCGGAGGACCCTTGCAAATCAAGAAATTAACTGCCCTTTTGGCCACTGCCCTCACCGTTGTGGCACTTTCCGGTTGTTCGCTGAGCAGAAACGTCTCCTCGCTGGATCCCTACTCCCCTAGCGACGGGGTTATTAGTGACATTGGGAGCTTGAAGGTCAGAAATGTTCTGTTCATTAAATCCGAAGGACCTCAGGCGGTTCTCATCGGCTCTTTTGTGAACAGTTCAGATACTGCAATCAGCGCGAATATTCAGACCGTTGATCAAGACAACAATCGAACCATCTACGAATTCGAAGTGGGCCCAAAAGCTAAGTACGACTTGGGCTACGGCGGCAATCTCGGAATTTTGCTAGAAATTGCTGAAGGACCGGGCTCGATGCATTCTATTTTCGTGAGCGACGGCATGAACCCGATACAGCTGGCTGTTCCGGTGCTCGACGGTTCTCTTGCTGAGTACCGCCCATTTCTTGAGCTTTTGAACTAAAGGACCTAAGCCTCGAACTTATAACCCAGACCTCTTACTGTGGTCAGATGCACTGGCCTTGCCGGGTCCTCTTCAATCTTTGATCTAATCCGCTTCACGTGAACATCAAGAGTTTTGGTGTCACCAAAGTAATTTGAGCCCCAAACTCGATCAATAATTTGACCTCGGGTCAGCACTCGGTTCACGTTTTCCATCAGTAGCTCCAGAAGCTCGAATTCCTTAAGCGGCATCTGAATTCGTTCGCCGTTGACTGTCACCGTGTGGCGCTCAAGATCCATTTCAACCGGACCAGCCTTAATTAAGCTTGAAGAAACGGTGGCGGTTTCGGTACCTCTTCTAAGAACCGCCTTCATTCTCGCGAGCAGCTCCCTGGAGGAATACGGTTTTGTAACGTAGTCATCAGCACCAATTTCAAGCCCAACCACCTTGTCAATTTCCGAATCCTTTGCGGTGACCATGATTATTGGGACTTGGCTCTCAGCCCTGATCGCCCTGCAGACCTCGTTGCCGTTTACCCCCGGGAGCATAAGATCCAAAAGTACCAAGTCGGCACCCAAGCTAAAGAAGATGTCAATGGCGCTTCGGCCGTCCTCAGCCTCAATGACGTCGTAGCCCTCTTTTTGCAAAAGATACACAAGTGGTTCCCTAAGGTTTTGCTCATCCTCAACAACTAAAACTCTGGTCAATTTGTCTCCCTGTTTTGGATTGGCAACCTAAGCGTGAAAGTGCTTCCGACGCCCTCTTTGGAAAATAACCTGACTTCGCCCTTGTGGTTTGATGCCGCATGTTTGACGATTGCAAGCCCAAGTCCTGTGCCACCGGTATCTCTGGACCGCGATGGGTCAACCCGGTAAAAGCGCTCAAAAATGCGCTCTTGTTCGTTCTCCGAAATACCAATTCCGGAATCGGTGACAGCGATCTCCGCTACCCCACCTATTTTCTTAAGCCCAATTCCGACTTGAGATCCCTTGTCAGAATAGGCGATGGCGTTTTCGACCAAGTTGCGAACGGCAGTGGTGAGCATTTCGTAGTCTCCAACCATTCGAGAGCCCTTTAGGGCACTGGTCACTAGCTTCACCCCGCGCTGCTCAGCAAGCACCTGGTTGCGATCCACCGCATCGTTGATCACTAGCGCCAGGTCAAGCTCGACAGCGGTGTCAGCCAGGTTTGCGCCCTGCACCCTAGAAAGTTGCATCAGTTCCTGAACCAAGCTGCCAAGTCGAGCCGCTTCCTTCTGAAGAGAGGCCGAGAATTTCCTGATGGTGTCCGGGTCGTCGTGAGCCCCCGCAATCGCTTCGGTTAGCAGGCTTATTGCGCCAATTGGAGTCTTGAGCTCATGGGAAACGTTTGCTACGAAATCTCTTCTGGTTACTTCTAGTCGTTTTGCCTCGGTTCGGTCGTCAACCAACAACATGACGTAACGATCCCCGAACTTCGCGGCACGAGCCTGGACCCAAAGCTGCTCTCGCTGGAGGCCAGCTTCAATCTGAAGCTCTTGTTCAACGGCTCCAGATGTTGACCTGGCGTCTTCGACTAAACCGACTAGGACCGAGTGAATCAGTTGTCTATTTTGAACCAAGCCAAATTGAATCGCTCCAGGGGATGCCCGCAAAACCAAGTTCCGCTCGTCTAGAACTACGCCTGCTGTTGCCAGGACATCGACAACTTGAGCCGCAACAATCTCGAAAGCGTCAACCTGACGAGCGCCGGCCTGATCCGCTTTTCTGTTGCTAAGAATGCCCAAGAACTCTTCCCAATCTTCTGTTTACCAGGTAAACAAGCGCCTTTGAAACAAGACTAGGTGTAAATTTGGATTTATAAGCGCTAGTTTTCCGCCGGTTAGTTCGAAGTTAATCTGAAATTTGAATAGCGGTGGGACACTCGGGCATCTTTACGGAAATTAGGAAGCGGTTAGGAAAAAATGCGCGCAGTATTCCAGCAAGAACTAAGTGAAGTACAGACCCGACTGGTCGACCTGGCAACAGACGCCCGCACCATTATGCAAAAGGCCTCCTCGGCATTTCTAACCAGCGATGTGTCTCTAGCTGATGAGGCTCTTGCGTTGACCGACGCCAATGAAGAGCGCGCGTTAGACCTAGATGAGCTTGTAATAAAGATTTTGGCCACTCAATCGCCAGTTGCAAGGGATCTTAGAATTTTGGTTTCAGCACTTCGAATGAGCGCATCAATAGAGCGCATGGGCTCGCTGGCCTCACACATCGCCGCAATTGCCCGTTACCGTTACCCTGGCTCCGCAGTCCCTGATTCTCTTCGTGGAACCTTCGAAGAAATGGCAAGACTCAACCTAAAGCTTGCAGACAAAGTGATTATCTTGCTTCGGGACACCGATGTTGACTTGGCCCGTGAGATTCAGGCCGAGGACGAGGCGGTTGATCTTCTGCACAGAAAAGTCTTCGACATTGTGCTGGGTCCAGATTGGTCCGAAAATGCCATGTTCACGGTTGACGTGACACTGGCCTCGCGCTACTTCGAGCGATTCGCGGACCACGTTGTGGATATTTCTGCCAAGGTAAGCTTCCTGCAAACTGGAGACTGGCAAGAACTTAGCTAGTGCTTACCCTGCGAGGCAACCGCATCAGCTCCGGCTTTGGCCGCATCAGGATCTAGGTAACGACCACCTGGCTCAACTGGCTGAAGGTTTTCATCAAGCTTGTAGTGAAGCGGAACTCCGGTTGGAATGTTTAGATCGGTAATTTCGTCATCGCCGATACCATCCAAGTGCTTTACCAGCGCTCGAAGAGAATTACCGTGTGCGGTAACCAAAACTGTCTTGTTTTCTCTAAGAGACTTAGCGATGTCGCTTTCCCAATAGGGCAGCATGCGAACTAAAACATCTTTGAGGCACTCGGTGTCGGGTAAATCTTGTCCGAGGTCTTTATAACGCTCATCGTGAGCCTGGGAATATTGAGAATCTTCAACAATCGCGGGCGGAGGAGAATCAAAGCCTCTTCGCCAGATTTGAAATTGCTCTGGTCCGTACTTTTCCAAGGTTTCTGCTTTATCTAGACCCTGCAATGCGCCGTAATGCCGTTCGTTCAGCCTCCAAGAGCGCAGAGTTTCGATCCAATTGCGGTCCATTTGATCCAGGGCAATGTGAGCGGTGTTGATCGCTCGCTTTAGGACCGAGGTGTAAAGAATATCTGGCTTGAGTCCAGAAGCCTCGATGAGCTCTCCGGCCCTCTTGGCTTCCTGCCTCCCCTGGTCGGTCAAATCAACATCAACCCATCCGGTAAAGAGGTTTTTCTGGTTCCATGTCGAGTTGCCGTGGCGAAGCAGGATTAGGTCATAAGTCATGAGCAGAAGCTTAGTCAACCTTAGGCAAAAGCGACCTGGCCTGGTCCGCCCCTATGCCAGCCGCAACAGCAAGGTCCACGAATAGCGGCCTAATTTCCAGCAAAAGAGCGCTCTCCGAGATGGTCAGCGGTGGGTCAAAAACCTTTGGGCTCAAGCTGACTGGAATCTTTCGAAGATACTTTTTGGCTTTTTGAGTGACCGAGAAATCATCGGAAGTTTGCTCAAGTAACTCGGTGGCAATAATTATTTTTCCCACTAGGTCAGAAAGCTGAGGCCGTGGTTTTTCGTCTTTCACCAAAAAATGCACCCGCCGAGTCAGCACCCTAAGGTTTCTGGTTGCCAAGTCCATCCCCTCGGCGACCTGCCACTGCTGGCCAATTTCTTTTGTGGTCCAGCGGTAAAAGGGTGAAATTCTGCTGATCGAAAGAGCACTTTCTAGCGAGCTTTTCCAATTGTCGACCAAGGGCTGAGTTTTACGAATTTCCGTGAGAGCTTGATCGGCCAAATCGGCGTTTGGCGACCTCAGTACCGCCGAAACGGTTGACAGCGTATTTCTAAAAACCAGAAACAGGGCCTTTGAGTCTTGTTTGGCCAACTTGATGGGGTTACGTGGCATGAGGGAAACAAATATCAGTGCAATGGCGCCGCCAATCAAACCATCAATCGCTCTCGAGTAAACGCCAGTAACCGGGGTCTGCATCAACTGGACCAAAACTGCCTGAATCGCTACCGTGATTGTAAAGGCCGGGTTAGAAGTAAAGAGTCTTGCAATCACAAGAGCAAGCAGTATTGCAAACGCCAACTGCAAAGCTCCGCTACCAAAAATTTGCAAAAGAGTCTCGCTTAGGACGACTCCCGAGAACATGGCTATGGCTGTAAGTAAAACCTGCTTGGGCTTGGTATCGCGACTAAAACCAAGAGAGGAAATCGCCACTGTGACCGCCAGAAGGGGCACTTGATGACCCAGAACATAGCGGGCGAAAAGGTAAGAGGACAGCGCCGCGAGAACGATTTGACCGATTGTCCAGAACGAATCCGTGACTCTTGCGAAGGAGAACCTAATTACAAATCGGTTCATTTCCGGCCGGTGAGCTTGAAGGCTGCGGGCCTTGGGAGATCCGCAGCCTTTCCGGCGTCGTGCGGGACTAAGACTTCTTGCATGGCAGAGACTCGGAAGCTGCCAGATTCGATAAACAAATCTAGATATGGCGTATTTCGATTCACTAGCGCCAGTGCCAACGACCCAGTTTCGTAGTGGAGGGCACCTGCTACTACTTTGCCAACTTCTTTTTCTTGGTAAAAAACTTTGTCGTCTTTGCTAGCCAAAACATCGCCTTGTTCGAGGTTTAGGATAATCAGCCTTCTCGGCGGATGACCTAGATTATGGACCTTAGCAACGGCCTCTTGGCCTCGGTAGCAGCCCTTACTCAAGTGGACAGCGGAAGAGAGCCAGTCAAACTCGTGAGGAAGAGAACGATCGTCGACATCTTTTATGTCCGGTCGGCCAACGCTAATGCGAAGAGCCTCGTAGGCCAATAGCCCAGCTGGCAGAAGATCAGTTGGGGCATCCTTGAGTAAGTACTCTCGGTAGGAAAACTGGGCTCGGTCTGCGGCGTAGCGGACCGAACCGACTGGCTCGTTGTCAAACTTGTCGATCCAGCACAATCCTTCTCGGATAAAGAACCCGCCGATTACCCTTAGGTCAGCGCGCTCGGTGATCTCAACCTTTGACCGGAAAACCATTTTTCGAAGCCAGGCGATCAGGGACTCCAGGTGGTCTGAGGCGGTGATTATCGAAACGCCAGTTTCAGTGGCAATTATTTTTAGCTGGTGCTCGATTCTTCCCTGAGGTGTCAGCAAGAGAGCCTCGGCGCTTTGTCCCTCTTTTAGGTTCATGATGTTCTGCGATAGTAGTGAGTGCAGCCAGCTTTTCGCATCCGGACCGTTTACTTCAAAAACACTCTGATCGTTGCGCTCAACGAAGGCATCCTGGGATAGAAGTTTTCGCTGCTCAAGAAGTGGGTTGCCGTAATGGTCAGTCAACCTGCTTCTCCAATCTCGCCGAGGCGTGGGACCTTAAAGGGCTGCCAATGGCCGCCATGTCCCATGCCCAAAGTAGGGCACCTTCTACTAGACCGAACATGCGCTGGCCTGCCGTGTATTCCTTAGAATTAGGGGATCTTAGAACCGCGTCAGTTGCGATGTCCACTCTCGCACCCTTAATTTGGCCGAAGTAGAGCTCAGAAACAGAGTCAGAATTGGTGATGATTGCTTCAATTTCAAAACCATCATTGACATTTCGAAGCAATTCCAAATCATCACGAGTTTCAATTATGGGTTTTCCGCTTCCGGGCAGAAGGCCCGGTCCGGGCTGGTCCGCTCTGCTTATTTGCGCAAGCATCCAATAACCCTGCTCTTGGGCAATCACCGCGCCCTGAGAGTCTGAAACGATTGAGCGATATTCAAGCTTGCCGGTGGATAGCGGAGTGAACTCAAGCCTTTGAAAAAATTCAATCTCGGTTGTAGCGGCTCCTTCGACCGGATAGCTAACAACTCCCGAGCCGCTCCAGCTTCCAAGCAAAAACGTAAATGGGGTGAGTGCTATTGGTAAGTCATCGGGGATAACGAACAAATTAGCTCTGGCCCTTGAACAACTTGAAGACCACTAGCGCGGATACACCGGCGATAGCGATTGTGGCCAAAACTAATAGGCCCGTTAAAAATATTTCGATTGCCAACAACATGTTTACAGTCTATCTGACCAATGCAATCAGCGTCATAACACCGAGGATTGAGACGGTTCCGGTCGAAACGTAAATTTGCTGCCTAACGGTGTCTTTGGCTTTTCTTGAGAACAAGTGCTCGAGGCTCACAAGGGCGATAGCGGCTCCGGCTATTGCGGCGAAAGCGGTGTAAAGCCGATCATCCGAATAACTAAACAGTGCGACAATGCCTGCGATCAGGACACCCGCCCAAATCGCTGCAATCTGCAACCACTGCCTACTCACGCCTCAAACTCTACCCAAAACGGCGTAAATTCGGACTATTATTTGGCTAAACGAAGGGTGCTGACATGGCTATTGTCTTGTGCATTTCACCCGAGGGTGTCAGCCCGCTTGGCGCCCTAGACGCGCTGGGTCATCAGTTGATTCAGGTCACATTTGACCCCCAAAGCCTCGCCGAGTCCCCCAGGCACGACTTAGTAATTCTGGATTGTCGTCACGATTTGATGGGTGCAAAGTCGGTAGCTCGGATTTTGACCGCTGCCGGCTGGACCAAGCCGCTGATGTTGGTTGCAAATGAGAGCGTCTTGGCAGCAGTTAATGCGGAGTGGGGCCTGGAGGACTTTGTGCTGGAGGGCGCAAGTCTCGCAGAAGTAGATGCCAGACTTAGAATTCTGCTTGATGCCAAGCAAGCCGCGGCCCCGGAGGTAGATCAAAAAACAGGACTGGTTATAAACCTGGATAGTTACACGGCAAAGATGGCAGGCCAAACGCTCGATCTAACCTTCAAAGAATTTGAATTACTTCGGCACTTAAATGAAAACCCGGGACGAGTTTTCACCCGGGAACAGCTGCTCAGCGAAGTCTGGGGATATGACTACTTTGGCGGAACTAGAACCGTGGATGTCCACATCAGGCGCCTACGCGCCAAGCTTGGAGAGCACGAGTCACTGATTGGCACCGTTAGAAATGTCGGCTACCGACTGGACCCCCAACGGCAAGAAGATGAAATAAGTTCACCTGCTGCTAACCCGCAGCTGTAAGGATTAGCCTCATGTCAGAAGAAACACAGGTCATTTTCCAGCCGGATTCGCAACCAGGTTTACCTCAGGGTCGTTTTCTGGATCGCGAACTGAGCTGGCTGGAGTTCAACCAGCGTGTCCTGGAGCTCGCCGAAGATAAATCATTGCCACTTTTGGAACGTGTCCATTTCCTCAGCATTTTTGCCTCCAATCTCGATGAGTTCTTCATGGTTAGGGTTGCTTCACTCAAAAGAAGAATCGCGACCGGCATCGCAGTTCAATCGGCTTCAGGCCTCAGCCCTCAGGAGGTTTTGCAGCGTATTTCTGACAGAACCAGAGACCTGCAGTCGCGCCATGCGGAATTGTTTGCAACCGAAATTTCTCAAGAGCTCCGAGTCAACGGCATCGATGTTGTGCAGTGGTCGACCCTGTCCGAACCGCAGCATGACGCGCTTCACGAATATTTCACTAATCAAGTGTTCCCGGTTTTGACGCCGCTCGCTGTTGACCCAGCTCATCCTTTTCCATACATATCTGGACTGTCACTAAACCTCGCGGTCTCGCTTCGGAACCCGAAGACTGACTCAGAACACTTCGCCCGAGTAAAAGTTCCCTCGCTATTGCCACGCTTCGTGCTGGTCCCAGGTTCGGAATCCAGTTATGTGCCGCTGGAAGAGATAATGGGGCAATATCTAGGCGAGCTTTTCCCAGGAATGGAAGTCACTCAGCACCACATTTTCCGAGTGACCAGAAACGAAGACCTTGAGGTCGATGAGGACGAAGGCGAGAACCTATTGGTTCAGCTAGAAAAAGAACTACTTCGAAGAAGATTTGGCCCCCCGGTTCGCCTCGAGGTAGCAGAGGACATCGACTCCCAGGTACTCAGCCTGCTGCAACGGGAATTAGATATTTCCAGCACCGATGTCTATCACCTGCCGGAGCCCTTGGACCTTACCGGCCTTACCGCAATCGCATTCCTGAAAAGGCCGGAGCTACGTTTTGAGCCACACTCGATTACTACCAGCCCTTACTTAGAGGCCGACGAGGACGAGGCCGCGGATATTTTCGCTGCTCTTCGGGAGCGAGAAGTTTTGGTGCACCACCCCTACGAGAGCTTTGCTACCAGCACTCAGGCGTTTTTGGAGCAAGCCGCTGAGGACCCGCAAGTGTTGGCAATAAAACAAACTCTTTACCGCACTTCTGGAGACTCTCCGATAGTGGACGCCCTAATAGATGCCGCGGAGGCTGGCAAGCAGGTTTTGGCGCTGGTTGAAATCAAGGCTCGATTTGATGAAAAAAACAACATCGCCTGGGCAAGAAAACTAGAGGCGGCAGGAGTCCACGTTGTCTTCGGGATTGTTGGACTCAAGACTCACTGCAAGCTCTCACTCGTGATACGACAAGAGGGCGACAAACTGCGGCGCTACTGCCACATAGGAACCGGAAATTACAACCCCAAAACTGCTCGGTATTACGAGGACCTGGGGCTTTTGACCGCCAGGGAATCAGTTGGCGCTGACTTGACTCAGCTTTTTAACCAGCTTTCAGGATTCTCAACTGAGCCCGGTTACACGTCGATTTTGACCTCTCCAGTTGGAGTCAGAGAAGGGCTTGTCGAAAGAATCCAGCGCGAAATCACCAATAAGGAAGATGGCAAGCCAGCCAAAATTCGAATGAAATTGAACTCTCTGGTAGACGAGCAAATTATCGACCAGCTCTACTTCGCATCGATGGCCGGAGTCCCCATCGAAATCTTGGTTCGAGGTATGTGTGCACTAAAACCCGGCATTCAGGGACTAAGCGAAAACATAAAGGTCGTGTCCGTGCTCGGTCGCTACCTCGAGCACAGCCGTGTGTTTTTCTTCGAAAACGCAGGTGACCCCGATGTCTTTATTGGCAGTGCCGACATGATGCATCGCAACCTCGATCGGCGAGTCGAGTCATTGGTGAAAATAGTTCAATCTGATCAAATAAAAGAGCTCAACAATCTTTTGGAACTTGCCGTCGGAGGCACGGTCGCAATCTGGGAGCTGGAGTCCAGCGGTATTTGGCGACGGGATTCAAAGAATCAAGAAGGCGAAGCGCTAATTGACATGCAAGACGAAGTAATGGCACGAACACTCTCGAAAAAAGGGGCCAGGTAATGACCATCTATGCAGCCGGTGCGGTGTGCTGGAGAATGTCAAAGGGCGAAATAGAACTGGCCATGGTTTACCGAACCAAGCACAAGGATTGGACTTTCCCCAAGGGCAAGGTTGACCCTGGAGAGCTGCTCCCAGAAACCGCCGTAAGAGAAGTTGAGGAAGAGGCTGGAATCAGGATCAGGCTCGGTCGAAAACTTGCAGTTACCGATTACGAACTGGCCTCGGGCGAAACCAAAGAGGTTCACTACTGGGTTTCCAAGGTCAAAGACAGCGCAATTGCAAAATCGAAGTTCGCTCCAAACGAGGAAATCGAAAAAGTTGAGTGGGTCACAGCAAAAAAAGCCATGAAGCAACTCACCTACGACCACGACCGGGAGCTACTGACAAGAACTCTCGAATTTTACGATCAGGGTGAGCTTGAAACTAGAGGGCTGATAATTCTCCGCCACACCACGGCGACACCAAGGGCTTCATGGGCCGGCGAGGAGGCTAAGAGGCCGTTACTGCCAGAGGGACGTCAGCAGGCAAAACGGTTGGTTAACCTGCTGGATGCATACGGTCCAAAGCGATTGGTCACAAGCCCCTGGACTAGATGCCAGCAGACCGTTTCCCCGTATTCCAAAAAAACAAAGCGAACCCTGATTGAGCGGTCTCAACTAACTGAGCTTGCGAACGAGCGCGGTCCGAGAAAAACCAAGAACGTCATCGATGACACCTTTGGTCAGACCAAAAATGCCCTGATCTGCTCTCATCGTCCAGCACTTCCGACAATCATCGAGACTTTTTCAAAATATGCGATCAAAGATGTCGCACCGATGCTTGCCGCCGAAAAAACCTTGTCGCCGGGAGAGTTTTTCGTGCTGCGCGTCACAACGGGTACTAGGCCAAAAATCATCGCCTACGAACGCATCTACCTGGAATCCGTATTGTCAGGGGCAAAACTTAGCGCGTAATTCATCAGCTGTTTACTTGGTTTACAAGCCAAGTTTGCATTGCCTTTCTAACTTGGCTCTCGCCTAACAAAACCCTTAAGGAAAGGTAATACATGAACAACATTCTCAAGCTTGGTGCCCTGGCTGCTGTCAGCACCTTGGTGCTAGCCGGCTGTGCAGCTAACGAAGACGTCGCAGAAACTCCGACAAGCGCTGCTGAAACGCCAACCGAAGCAGTTGTTGAGCTTGCAGGAACCCTGAACGGTTCTGGCGCATCTTCAATGGCCGCTGGTCAAGAAGCGTGGATTGCCGCTTTCCAGATTGCAAACCCAGGTGTGACCGTGAACTATGACCCAACCGGCTCTGGTACCGGTCGTGCTCAGTTCATGGACGGTGCAACTTCCTTCACCGGTTCCGACTCGTACTGGAAAGACGAAGAGCTACTTGAGGCTTTCCCAAGCTGCGAGCCTGGAACAATGCCGTGGGAGTTCCCAATCTGGATTTCTCCAATCGCCATAATCTTCAACCTTGATGGCGTCTCCAGTCTGAACATGGACGGCGCAACCGTTGCCGGCATCTTCGCTGGTGAGATCACGATGTGGAACGATTCGGCAATCGCCGCTTCAAACCCTGGCGTAGCTCTTCCTGAATTAGAGATCACAGCTGTTCACCGCTCTGACGAGTCTGGTACCTCGAAGAACTTCACTGACTACCTAGCAAAGGTTGCAGAGAACGTCTGGACCGTGGGTGCAATTGAAGCATGGCCAGTTGAGTACGGTGGCGAGGGCGCACAGGGTACCTCGGGAGTTGTTTCCGCAGTTACCGGTGGTAACGGGACAATCGGTTATGCAGACGCATCACGCGCCGGTGACCTTGGAACCGTTGCAGTAAAGGTCGGAACTGACTACGTTTCCTACTCAGCCGAAGCTGCTGCTGCAGTGGTTGACGCATCACCACTAGTCGAGGGCCGCGAGTCATACGACTTGGCGACCAAGATTGACCGCAACACCACAGCATCAGGTGCCTACCCAATCGTTTTGGTTAGCTACCTAATGGGTTGCAACGACTACGTGGATGACGCACAGGCAGAGCTAGTTCGCGCCTGGGCTTCATTCCTAGTTTCAGAAGAAGGACAGAACGCAGCTGCTGCGTCAGCTGGAAATGCACAAATCTCTGCTGGTCTTCGTGCAAAGGCACAGGCCATCATTGACGCAATCAAATAACTGAACATTAGGTTAATAGAACCCGGCCTAGGTCTCCTAGGCCGGGTTTTATTTACTAACTTTGTACCCATACAGATAAGTAAAGGAAATAATGACCGACACTAAGCCGAGGGCAGTTCGACGCCTCGGCGATATCGTGTTTGCGAACCTAGCTTTTTTCGCAGGTGTCAGCATCCTTGCCACTCTTGCCACAGTCGCAGCCTTCTTGTTTGCGCAGTCAGTTCCGGCATTTACCGGACCGCCCATCGATGCAGCCTCCGAGGGTTTCTTTAGCTACGTTCTCCCTTTTGTTTTTGGCACCGTTTATGCCTCGGTTATTGGCTTGGCGATTGCAACTCCCCTGGCAGTTGGAATCGCCCTTTATATTTCGCACTTTGCTAATCGCAGGTTTGCACAGGTTCTCGGCTATGCAGTTGACCTCTTGGCCGCAATTCCTTCTGTGGTTTACGGCCTCTGGGGAATCTTGGTGCTGGCGCCATTTCTAAGCCCGACTTTCAATTGGCTAAATGCAAACTTGGGCTGGATCCCGATATTTGCTGGTCAAGTTTCGGCCACTGGAAGAACGATGCTGACGGTGGGTATCGTCTTGGCAATCATGGTGCTTCCGATTATGGCGGCGCTTATTCGCGAAATCTTCTTACAGACCCCCAGGCTTCACGAGGAAGCTGCGCTTGCACTTGGAGCAACCAGATGGGAAATGATCAAGATGGCAGTGCTGCCATTTGGTCGACCCGGAATCATCTCAGCCGCAATGCTCGGCCTAGGCCGGGCACTTGGTGAAACCATGGCAGTGGCAATGGTGCTGTCGCCTGCGGCCGTGGTGTCCTTCGCAGTTTTGACTTCAACAAACTCCAACACAATCGCTGCCAACATCGCCCTACAGTTTCCAGAAGCCGGTGGGAATTACACGAACCTTTTGATTGCAACTGGGCTGGTTCTGTTCGCGATCACCATGGTTGTCAACATGGTTGCCCGCTGGGTCATAAGCCGGCGAGCCGAATTCTCGGGGGCCAACTAATGACGACACAGCTAAATTCAAGCTTCCGAGGAACGCAAGACTTGCCAAAGTGGCTGTCCCCAACATTGCTAGTCAGCTTTTTCTTGGCTTCTTTTGGACTGCAGGTTCTGCTTGCATCGGACAGTGACAGTGTGGAGATCAACTTTATTCCGGTCGCAATTTTTGGACTCCTTGGCTTCGCGGTTGCTCTCTACGTAATTTCAAGGGTTATCGAAGGCGTCAGAAAAGCGACCGATCGTCTAGTGACGATTATGGTTTCCACTGCCTTTTCGCTTGCACTGATCCCACTTTTGTCGCTTGCCTACACGGTTGTGACCAAGGGAGTGGCAAGGTTCGACGCTAAATTCTTTACTTTCTCAATGCGAAATGTTGTTGGCGAGGGTGGCGGAGCACTGCACGCAATCATCGGGACAATCGAGATCACCGGAATAGCAACCCTTATTTCGGTCCCCATCGGAATCATGGCCGCTATTTACCTGGTGGAATATGGCCGCGGAACAGTCGCTCGTTTGGTCACCTTCTTCGTTGATGTCATGACCGGAGTTCCTTCGATTGTGGCTGGCCTTTTTGCCTATGCACTTTTTGTAATCTTCTTTGGCCCCGGAGTCAGGATGGGTCTTGGCGGAGCCATTGCCCTGAGCTTGTTGATGATTCCGGTGGTCATCAGAGCGACCGAGGAGATGCTGAAGATCGTTCCGAACGAGCTTCGTGAGGCAGCCTATGCGCTTGGGGTTCCAAAGTGGCTGACGGTGCTTAAAGTTGTGCTACCAACATCGCTAGCCGGTATTGCAACCGGCATCATGATTGCTATTGCAAGAGTGATTGGTGAAACCGCACCGCTGTTGCTCATCGCAGGCTTCACTGCCTCGATGAACTACAACCTCTTCGATGAGCGCATGATGACGCTTCCTGTTTTTGTCTACACTTCCTATGCCAACCAAGGTGTGGACATGCAGGCCTATTTGGATAGGGCATGGGCCGGAGCTCTCACTCTGATGCTCATTGTCATGGTTCTAAATCTCGTTGCCCGTCTAATAAGCAAGTACTTTTCTCCGAAGGGATAAAGAATGTCAAAACGCATTGAACTGAAGTCGCTGGATGTCTATTACAAGGCCTTCTTGGCCGTTCAGGACGTGAGCATGGTGATCGAGCCCAAAGCCATCACCGCCTTTATTGGTCCTTCCGGTTGCGGGAAATCAACGCTTATTAGAACCCTGAACCGCATGCACGAGGTCATCCCCGGCGCAAGGGTTGAAGGCCAGCTACTAATGGACGGCGAAGATGTCTACGGACCAGATGTTGATCCAGTTCGAGTGCGCAGGCAAGTCGGAATGGTGTTCCAACGACCAAACCCATTCCCAACAATGTCCATCAAAGACAACGTTCTTTCCGGATACAAGCTGAATAACTCCAGGATGTCAAAAGCTGAGGCAGAGGAAATTACCGAAAAAGCGCTGGTGGGTGCGAACCTTTGGAATGAGGTTAAGGACCGACTAGAAAAGCCAGGCTCTGGACTCTCAGGTGGTCAGCAGCAGCGACTTTGTATCGCAAGAGCAATTGCGGTGGAGCCGGACGTTATTTTGATGGACGAGCCAACTTCAGCACTTGACCCAATTTCAACAGCGGCGATTGAAGACCTTGCGGTAGAACTAAAAGAACAGTTCACCGTTGTGATTGTGACTCACAATATGCAGCAGGCCTCAAGAATTTCTGATATGACTGCCTTTTTCAATATTGCCGGCACCGGACTGCCCGGCAAGCTAATCGAATACGACAAAACCGAAAAGGTTTTCTCAAACCCAACCGAGCAACAGACCGAAGATTACGTTTCTGGTCGCTTCGGTTAGAAACAAAACTGGTCGGTAGTAGGTTGTTGTTTTAATGATAAAAACCGTAACTGCAGATCTTTCAACCCTCAAGAACAAAAGTGGGAAGCCGGCCAAGGTACTTGTTACCGGAGCTACAGGATATATTGGCGGCCGCTTGATTCGCGAGCTATTGGCTCACGATTACAAAGTTCGGGTGTTAGTCCGCGACCCCAAACGCATTACTGATTACCCATGGCAGAAAAATGTCGAGGTCGTAGTAGGAGATGCCACCGACCCGGCCGCGCTGGCTCAGGCTCTAGAGGGCATAGATCTTGCTTACTATTTGCTGCACGCCCTGATGGTAGATAAAAACTTTGAACTTATGGAGCGCGAGCTAGCCGAGGTTTTTGGCAAGGTAGCCAAAGAAAAAAAGGTATCCAGAATTATTTACCTGGGTGGCATGATTTCGAATGACTTAGAGCTTTCACCTCACATGTCCGCTAGAGAAGAAACCGGGGAAATTCTTCGAGGGTCTGGGGTTCCCACAATTGAACTTCGAGCCGGAGTAGTTATAGGATCTGGATCTGCATCGTTTGAAATGCTTCGGCACCTGACCGAGCGCCTGCCGTTCATGGTGACTCCAAAGTGGCTACTGAATAAAATTCAGCCGATTGCGATCCGAGATGTTCTTAGATATTTGGTGGGAGCTGCAACCTTAGATAAGAAATTGAACAAAGACTTCGACATCGGTGGTCCAGAAGTTTTCACATACTTGGAGATGATGCAGCTTTACGCCCAAGTGGCCGGATTGCGCAAGCGGATAATCATTCCACTTCCAGTTCTAACCCCGAGGCTTGCATCAGGTTGGGTTGGACTAGTCACTCCCGTGCCAGTGACACTTGCCAAGCGCCTGGTGGCATCTCTGAAGCACGATGTGGTCGCAAGGGATAACAGCATTCGAGATTTGATCCCCGAGGCCGTCGGAGGCATGACTGACTTCAAGAGCGCCGTTGGCCTAGCCCTGACTCGGGTAAAGGATTTAGAGGTGGAAACCAGATGGAGCAATGCTTCTTTTCCAGGTACCCCCTCAGAACCGCTTTCAACTGACCCGAGCTGGGCTGGAGGGTCGCTATATGTTGATCATCGAGAATTCATAACCGATGATTCGATAAGTAAAGTTTGGGGTCGAGTAGAGGCGATCGGCGGAAAAAACGGATATTCAACTGCCACCTGGGCCTGGGAGCTACGTGGCCTCATGGATTTGGTGGTTGGCGGAGTGGGTCTTCGACGGGGCCGTCGCGACCCAAAAACTCTTATGGAGGGTGAAGCTCTTGATTTCTGGAGAGTTGAAAAGATTGAAAGACAACACCTGCTTCGGCTTCGAGCCGAAATGAAGATGCCTGGACTTGCGTGGTTGGAATTTGAAGTCTCCGAACTAGAAGATGGCAAAACCTTGCTGGTTCAAAAGGCTTACTATCACCCGCACGGGCTTGCAGGACACGCCTACTGGTGGCTAGTTTCGTTTATGCACGGAATTGTGTTCCCCTCTATGGCTAAGAAGCTAAGTGGTGGCAAGAGCAGAAAGCTTGTCACCAGCTAGGCTCTCCTAGTGCCCAAAATTCGCCTAGCGGTTTTTGCCCTGTTGGGCGTTGGTTTCGTCTGGGGTGCGGCCTTTGTTCTAATGAAGGACGCCATCGAACAACAGCCATACATGGACTTTCTCGCAACAAGATTTTCGATTGCCGCGATAGCCATGATCGTGCTAAGACCAAGAGTCTCGCTCGGTATGAAGCCGGGCGACCTGAAGTTCGGCTCGCTAATTGGGATTGTCCTTGCCTTTGGATACATAACCCAGACCGTTGGCCTAAGCCTCACAACTGCTGCAACAAGTGGTTTTCTTACCGGGCTGTATGTTGTATTCACGCCTATCATTGCCTGGGCATTCACGCGCAAGCGCTTCTCGGTCCGAGTAATAGTAGGGGTCCTCCTTGCATTAGTGGGGCTCGCCGTCTTCTCAGGTGCGGCCACCAACATCGAATTTCAGCTTGGGCAAATCTGGCTGGTGATTTGCGCAGTATTTTTCGCCATTCACATTTTGCTACTTGGCAAATTTGGTCGTGGAAGAAACTCATACCGAATCGCCATGATTCAAATCAGCTTCGCAGCAATTGTCTGTTGGGGCTTTGCGCTTGTCGATGGCTACCAGCCACCACCGAATTGGGAAGTTTGGTTCGCGGTCCTTTTCACAGCTCTCCTGTCCACTGTGATCGCGTTTTGGGTTCAGACCTGGGCCCAGACCCTGATTGATCCTGCTCGAGTGGCATTGCTGATTACCAGCGAAGTCATTTTCACGGCCATATTGGCGGTTGGGCTTGGTCAAGAACCACTGACAGCTGCGATGGTCATCGGTGGGTCGGTGATGCTAACCGCAATGCTTATTGTTGAGTGGCCAACAAAGACTGAACCGGTCATACCCTTAGAGCCCAAGCTTCACGAGTAGATTTTCCAGCTCGTTGTTTGCGGGCGACACTCTTTTATTGCAGCTGAAGTTGAACTTCATAGAAAAATTGTGACTCGGTGAAGCCACCAGGTGCGACCGAATGGTTCCACAAAAACTAAGCTTTAGGAATGTATCAACCAGAGTCGAAGCTAGCCGCGCAGGCACTAAGCGCTGGTTACTCCGCCGACCAGGTTATCCAGAACCTTGACCTAGAAATTTGTGAAGGTTCCGTGACGGCAATTATTGGACCGAATGGTGCCGGCAAGACTTCGCTACTGAAGGCTTTAGCCCGGAAAATCCCGGCGGCAAGCGGGGCGGTGTTGCTGGACGGCATCTCAATCACTGCACTCACAAAGGCTGAGATAAAGCAAAGCATTGGGTTTCTTGCCGCAATCCCAGCAGCCAGAAACCAGGAATCTGTTTTTGATCTGGTTGCGAGATCAGCAATGGCAGCGCGCCAAATCTCCAGAGTGTCTCCGAGGCTCAAAGATGAAATCGAAACCCTTCTGGAGCGAACCTCACTTAGTGGAGTCAGGGATAAAAAAGTAGGAGAGCTCTCATCGGGTTACCGACAATGTGCCGTAATAGCCGCAGCACTGGTGAAAAACCCCGCTGTGCTGCTACTCGATGAACCCACCAGCTCCCTTGACTACAGTCACCAGCTTCAGGTTATGAATCTTTTGTCTTCTCTGAAGCGCGAACGAGGTACGACAGTCGTTGCTGTGATTCACGACCTAAACCTTGCGGCCCGATTTGCCGATCACATCGTGATCCTCAAGGACGGCTCGATAGTTGCCCAGGGCACCCCACACGAGGTCATAACCCCAAACAACTTGGCTGACGCTTTTAGGATTTTGGCTCGTGTGATAGATGATCCGGTTGGCAAGACGCCGCTGGTGATTCCGATTCGTCAGCTTGCTTAGAAAGTTTTGTTCAAGGTCGCTAATTTGCAAAGCAAGCACCATAATGGAAGACGTAGTTCATTTCGGTGAAGGCGCAGTTACTAGCAGTGACGCCACAGAGGCTTGCGCCTACCGGTGAACGAGGGCAAGGACTGGGCCCGAATCTTCGAATCGGTCGTGTTTGGTTGTGAAAATCCGTGCGTATCTTGCTCATAGGGGCAGGTGGTGTTGGCGATGCAATCGTTAAGATCTCTGCCGATCGTAATTTCTTTGAAAAACTAATCGTCTCTGACTACGACATTCAGCGTGCCGAAAAAAGCGTTGAGTGGGTAAATCAGCATTCACCGGAAGCTGCAGACAAGTTCCAAACTGCACAGATTGATGCCAGTGACGCAGACCAGGTGGCCGCCTTGGCCAAGGAAGTCGGCGCAACTCACATCATGAACGCGGTCGAGCCCAAGTTTGTCCAGAGCATCTTTGATGGTGCACTGAAGGCTGGCGTGAACTACATGGACATGGCAATGAGCCTGAGCCATGTTCACGAGACCGACCCATTCAATACCCCAGCCGAAAAACTAGGCGATTGGCAATACGACAAGCACGCCGAGTTCGAAAAAGCCGGCCTACTGGCTCTTATCGGAACCGGTGCTGAGCCTGGCATTTCCAACATCTTCGCGCGCTATGCCGCTGACCACCTCTTCAGTGAGGTCGATGAAATCTGCATCCTGGACGGTGGAAACTTAGTGGTTCGAAATGACCAAGGTGAAGAAATCTTCGCGCCGTCATTTTCGATTTGGACCGTCATCGAAGAGTGTCTCAATCCGCCGCTGATCTGGGAAAAAAATCGCGGTTGGTACACCACGGAACCGTTTAGCGAGCCCGCAATGTTCGAGTTCCCAGGAGGAATCGGACCAATTGAGTGCGTGAACGTTGAGCACGAAGAAGTAAACATGTTGCCCCGCACCATGGATGCCAAGAAGGTCCGTTTCAAGTACGGGCTTGGTAGCGAGTTCATTGGCGTATTGCAAACCCTGCACGCTTTGGGACTCGACAAGATTGAGCCAGTTTCGGTTAGATCCAAATCCGGACGCGTCGAGGTTGCACCTAGAGACCTAGTTGCGGCCGTGCTTCCGGACCCAGCTTCGCTGGTCGATTCAATGACCGGTAAAACCTGTGCGGGAACCCTGGTTACTGGTAAAGGCCTAGACGGCAAACCAAGAGCTACTTACCTCTACCACGTGGCAGACACCAGTTGGACTGGCAAAAACTACAACGCCCAAGCAGTGGTCTGGCAGACAGCCCTGGTTCCGGTGGTAGCTCTGGAACTGCTGTCACGAGGAGACTGGAAAGCCACTGGAGTTCGGGGGCCCGAGGAGTTCGACGCAAAGCTGTTCTTGGACCTAATGTCCACTGAATATAAGCAGCCATGGGGCTCTCAAGACCGCAACCCAGAAAACCCGAGCGTAATCGACGCAAACTGGGAATAAACTCCATTATTCTTGGTTTATGGGACTAAGTTCTATAAGTAAATAACTTAATTATGAGGGAACACTCTCAGCTAACTTCAAGTTGACTAACGTAGAGTGTAAATATCAATGTTTAGGGAGAAAGAAATGCGTATTTCAAAGCGATGGATCCCATCCGTAGCGGTTCCAGCCGTAATTGCACTTGGTGCTGTTGCAGTACCACTTCAGGCTAATGCGGTTGACCTTCCGGACCTAAGTGCCGCTGAAGTGATGGTGCTCATGCAGCAAAGCGATGTTCTGGAGTTTTCCGGAACAATCTTAAAGGTCAGCGACATGGGTATTCCTTCCTTGGATTTCAGCTCAATGGTTAGCCAGGACATGGCAGATGAAATGGCAGAGAAGATGCCGGCTGAATTTGCAGACTTTGTCCCAGCGGTCATTGACTCAAACGCGCTGACCCAGGCCATGGAGCTTGCCTCTGGCACTCACACTGTACGAATTTACGTTTCTGGACAAGACAAGATGCGAGCTCAGATTTTAGATCGAATGTCTCAGCGAGATCTGATTGTTAATGGAAACGAGTTTTGGATTTATAACGCCAAGACGGCAACCGCAACAACTGGGACCATAGACATGGAGATTGACCCAACGAAGCAGGCGACTGCCGAGCAGGAAATTCTGGATTATGCAGCATCAATTGCACTGGACCTAAGTAGCCCAGAAGCTATTGCCAACTACCTAGTGAACATGATTGATGAGACCAGCACGGTTGAGGTTGGTAAGGACCACAGTGTCGCAGGACGTACTGCCTACCAGCTGATTATCAGCCCAGACGCTGAAGCTTCCTTGGTTGAAAGAGCTGAAATCTCGGTTGACTCTGAGACCGGACTTCCTTTGAAGGTTGAGGTTTTCTCCACTCAGCAATCAACTGCTGCCATGTCAGTCGGTTTCGAATCAGTTGATTTCGGTCCCATTGATGCTTCACTATTTGACTTCACTCCCCCCGCTGGCACAGTGGTATCAACCTGGGACTCCGATGACCTAGAAGGTTATGCCGACAAGGACGCTGCCGCTTTAGAAGCAGAGTTTGGCGACACAGCTAAACCAGAAGTTTTTGGCGAGGACTGGGAGAGCGTTGTTTACCTTTCAGCAATGCCAGCAGACATCCCAGCCGGACTAATGGCAACTGAGTTATTCGCAGACATGTTGACCGAGGTTCCGGGTGGCAAAGTATTCTCAAGTGCACTTGTAAATGTCTTGCTGACCGATTCTGGTGAGGTCTACATGGGTGCCGTAACAATTGAGTACTTGCTCAGCGTCTCGAAATAGGGACTATGCCCCAGGCTCTTGAGTTGGCGATAAAAACCAGCTCTCTTACTAAGCAGTTCGGCTCCCAAAAAGCAGTATCAAGCATCGACCTCAGTGTTCCAAAGGGGTCGGTGTTTGGCTTTTTGGGCCCAAACGGCTCAGGAAAAACCACGACAATCCGGATGATTTTAGGTCTAGCGGCAGCATCCAAGGGAGACATAGAACTTCTCGGTCATCCGATTCCTAAAGAACTAGAGCACGCTCTACCTAAGGTTGGCGCGCTGGTCGAAGGCCCGGCTTTCTACCCCTACATGTCTGGGCGCAACAACCTGATCCGAATTGATTCGGCTGACCGTAATTCAATGAGTGGCACCAGGAAGCAGCGGGTCGATGCTGCTCTAGAACGGGTTGGCCTCACAAATGCCGCCAAGAAAAAGGTCCACGCCTATTCGCTGGGTATGAAGCAGCGCCTAGGTTTGGCCAATGCGCTTTTGAAGCCCAGAGAGATTCTGATTCTTGATGAACCGACAAATGGCTTAGACCCACAAGGAACCAGAGAGGTCAGAAACCTGATTCGCTCTCTGGCAGCTGAGGGCATAACTATCTTTGTTTCAAGCCACTTGCTGAGTGAAATTGAACAACTCTGCAGTCACTTGGCTGTTATGACCGCCGGCAAGATTGTCGCGCAGGGCAGCCTGGCGGAACTTCGAAACGAATCTCAGACCAGGCTGGTGCTAAAAGCAGACCGAATCGATGAATTGGTTGACTTTCTAAAAGTCCAGGGTCTCACAAAACTCTCATTGAAGCCGGACCGGGTCGTCGCGCCAGTGCCAACTGACTTTGACGTTGCAAACCTGAACCAGTTATTAGTCAAGAAGAAATTTATGGTGAGCGAGATACGTCTCGAGCAACCGAGCTTGGAAGAATACTTTGTCAACCTAACCGGAGAGGGGTTTGAAGTTGTTCGCTAAATCCCTAAGTCTTTCTTTGATGGGCTCTGAGCTAAGAGTTATGTTCACCAGGCGCCGCACCTGGGCGATGCTGGCAGCAATTGCACTAATACCTATCTTGTTAGCGGTGGCGGTTGCGCTAACGAGTGATCAGCTTGCACCCGGTGAAGGCCCGCCTTTTCTTGATCGAGTGACTCAAAACGGCCTCTTCACTGGTTTTACGGCCACATTGTTAGCCCTGCCGCTATTTTTGCCGCTAACCATGGCCGTTGTTGCCGGCGACACCATCGCCGGGGAAGCAAGCCTTGGAACACTTAGATATCTGCTGATTGCTCCGGTGGGACGCCTGAGGCTTTTAGTCGTCAAGTACTTAGGAACAATCGTCTTCGCACTTGCCGGAACCTTCACGCTGATGATAGCCGGAGGAATTATTGGAGCGATCTTGTTTCCAATTGGCCCCGTGACTTTGTTGTCCGGCGATCAAATTTCGTTAGCTGAATCCATTGGACGAATGGCGCTGGTGGCTGTCTACACAGCCATCTCTATGAGCGGGCTACTAGCGATCGGACTATTTGTCTCGACCCTGACCACCGTTCCAGTCGGTGCTATGGCTGCGACAGTTGTTTTAGCTGGCGTGAGCCAGATTCTGGATAACTTGCCACAGCTTTCTTGGCTCCACGAGTGGCTATTTACCCACTACTGGCTGAGCTTCGCGGATCTACTGAGACAACCGATTGAGCTTGGTTCATTTGCCAGCAATTCTCTGCTGCAACTGGGATACATTGCTGTCTTTGGAGCTTTGGCCTATTCAAGGTTCACCACTAAAGACATCTTGAGCTAATCGGCTGATACACTTTCAAGCTGCAGGGGCCTCTAGCTCAGTTGGTTAGAGCAACGGACTTTTAATCCGTGGGTCGTCGGTTCGAATCCGACGGGGCCTACCGGAGCTGGTAACTTCTCAGGACCTTATGACCGACATGGGCAATAAGAGGCTAAGAGCGGCTCTATTCGGAGCGCTTTTTGCCTTCTGATTTGGACTGCTTTGCCAGTCTTTTTTCCTTCAAGTTTTTTGCAGGGGCCTTTTTGGTGTTCTTTTGAGGCTTTTGCTCTTTTTGTGCCATTGTCATTCTCCCTTATTAATTGATCTTTTATTCACGGGGGTTATCGGCTTATCGATGACCACCTTCCTGAACAAACTTAGCTTTGAAAACTCAAATTAGCCTCTCAGTCAGCTGATTCCCATTAAGTCCTTGAGGACTTGCGCAGGCGGCTGCGTGAAGTAGTTGCCGGTGCGGCCATGAGCTGACCTTCCTAGGCGCCCTCTCCAACCACTTGAAGGTTACTTGCGCCCTGGACTCGCCAACCATCCATGGCTTCAGTCATCAAATATCTGAGGGCATAAACGTCATTTCCGGCTTGTAGAAACCGAACATCAATCAGCGCTAGTCCGGAGTCAGAATCAACCAGACAGTCATTGAAAATCAGCTTGGAAGACTCGATTAGCGGGCCATAACTCCCGGCAATAATTTCCACGAAGCCCTCTAGTGTCACGTTGGACCGAAATGATGGTGACGCGAACGAGTACGCGAGCTCAAAGTCATCTCGTGCAAAGGCCGAGGTCTGAGCGTTGACCGTTGACTCAATGCCCCCCCGAACTCTTGCATCGCAATCAATGGGACCGCCCTCAATCATGGGGGCTTCGCTCTGAGTTGGTTCGGGTTGGACCTCCGCCGTGGGTGTTTGAGACTCTGACACGATATTAGGTTGGGGTTGTGCGCAACCGACGAGCAGGAAAAGGACGGGAATCGCATATAGCAGCTGCCGAGCAATCTTCATTTGGGGGTCAACTGGGGGTTTTAGAACGAAATTCCCTGCGCTTTAGGAAGTTTTTTAGCTGACTAATTGCCGAGGTGGATTACATGGGTCAGATCGCCGACACTGGATAAAAAGAAATGGCCGTATTAGTTACTCCTGGTCGGTGTCTATTCCAAATGCAATTATGCCTCGAGGCACCGATTGATGCTCCCGAAGAATATGAAGATAATGACTGCTGGTGCTGCAGCTTGGCTAAGTCGCGATCTTCGATGCTCTCGCCCTTGTCCGATTCGCAACCAATGATGTTCAGAGCTAGCTCGCTGTTAGAATTAGAGACGGTTAGGGGCCTCTAGCTCAGTTGGTTAGAGCAACGGACTTTTAATCCGTGGGTCGTGGGTTCGAATCCCACGGGGCCTACTAGAACCCCATCCTTCGCGATGGGGTTCTTTTGCTTTGGAACAGAATTTTTACTCACCACAGACGAGATTTCCGCCCCCTCGCGTCTTTTTAATAATCAGACAAGGCTTTCGCAATGTGGACAAGTTTGAACATGACATTCGGGTTTATCACCAAGGAACGTGAAGGGAGCTACCACAATCTATAGTCAGAAGTTGACAACAGTCACCATGGGACCAAGGACGAATGCCAGGGAGTTGCTGGTTCGACTCCGTCCAAACTCGGCTTCCAGTGGCTCAGAAGTAGTTCAATCTTTTGGGGACTACTAAACCCTTCTAGCCGGCCAGCTTTCTTAGCAGTGAGACCAGACCATTGACATCGGATTCCTGGGTATCCCAAGAGCACATGAGCCTTACCTGACCAGTTGCCTGACTCCAAACATAGAAGCGGTATTCCTCCTGAAGGGCGAGGGT
>CAYMAU010000001.1:132175-141182 GCA_964388525.1 uncultured Aquiluna sp.
GCGGCATTAGAAAGTCTTGCCCCGTCCAAGTGAAGAAGCATTCCGTTATCGTGGGCAAGGTTTGCTAGCGCCGCAATTTCCTCAGGTTGATAGACGGTTCCCATCTCGGTGGTCTGGGTGATGCTGATAACTCCAGACTGTGCTCGGTGAACCACGCCGACATCAAAGATCTGGGATTTCGCGGCTTGCACGGTTAGCTTTCCGTCCGGCGTTGGCACGGTCCAAAGCTTTAGTCCAGCCATCTTCTCTGGGGCCCCACCTTCGTCGGCATGAATGTGAGCGCTGTCGGCGCAAATGACCGCTTCCCAGCGCTTCGTTGCTGCCTGCAGCGCGATAACATTTGCCCCGGTCCCATTAAAAACAGGAAATCCAACGGCGTCATTGCCAAAAAGCTCTCTTGTGATTTCTAGGAACTTTAGAGATTCGGAATCCTCACCATAAGCAACCTCGTGACCCTCGTTCGCGGACGCAATCGCCCTGAGAACATCAGGGTGAATGCCAGCGTAGTTATCGCTTGCAAATCCTCTTGGGTTTTTGGTCACTGATCTTCCTTTGGCTCTGGAATGGCTGCCTGCCGGTATTCGAAAGGTGTGGACAAAATGACTGTTGACGTTGATGAAACATTGGCCAGGGCTCTGACTTTGGCAAGAAGCGCCTCCAGCTCCTCCGGTTCACTAACCGCAACCTTGATCACGTAGGACTCATGTCCGGCAACTGACCAGCAGCTCTCGACTTCTGCAATACCCGCCATTACCTCGGGCACATCATCCGGCCGAGCAGGGTCGATTGGAGTTAGTGAAACAAGTGCGTGCAACTTGAGGCCTGCCTTGCGTTGATCAATCACCGCTCGGTAACCAGAAATCAATCCCTTGGCCTCAAGACGCTTTACCCTTTGGTGCAGAGTAGAGGCTGGAACCCCAAGCTCAGCTGCCAGCTCGGCAATGGCCGGGCTCGAATCCAGACTCAACGCCTGCAGTATTTTGCCGTCTAGAGCTTCCATAATAAAGAAGTATGCCAGCAGAACTAGCTAGTAATCCCGGCAGTTGAATCGATCACTTCTCGCAAATTGCGATTTAGAGTCTCGTAAAAAACATTTAAAGGAAATTCGTCATCCAACACTAGGTTCACCATTTCCCTCAGTTCGCCACTGGTAGGTAGCGAATCTGTGCCTTTACTCCAATTGGATGCTGGGTGGGGTGGAACCAGTCCAGCGACAAAGTCGTAGGCCGCGATCCACTGTGATTGTCTGGAGCGGTTAATGCCATCGCGATAGAGGGCCTCTACTGCCTGGCACAACTCCACGACTGAGTTATTCACGAGTTTCCAATCGAAGGAGAGCCGATTATCGGTCCAAGATAATGCCCCGGACTGGTGGAGGTGCGCAAAGACAATTTGGCCGCCCAGTCCGTCATAATTTCGAATCCTATTGCCCGTAATCGGGAATCGGAATAGTCGGTCAAACAAGATTGCATAGCGGATGAACTTAGCTCGATGGTCCCCTTCGTTCTCCAGGGCAATGGACTCCCGAAATGTTGAAAGATCGCAACGTAGCTCCTCGAGTGCATACATCCAGAAAGGCATTCGCTGCTTGATCATGAAGGGATCAAAGGGAAGATCACCCTTGGAGTGGGTGCGGTCATGAATCAGATCCCAAAGCACGAAAGTCTCCTTGGCTAAATCCTGGTTTAGGACCAAAGCTTCGGCATCTGGAGGTAATGGAATATCTAGTAACTCTTGAGCCGACCGGCTGACACGTCTAAATCTTGCGGCCTCCCGGTCACAGAAGATTCCGCCCCAGTAGTAAGTATTGACTTCCCTCACTGCCACAGTTTCCGGAAAAAGGGTTGCGCAATTTGTGTCATAACCCTTGGTGAAAGCAACGAACTCAATTGGAATGAATGATGGATTTTGATAACGAGTTTCTATCTTGGCTAACCAATCTGGCCAAAAAGTCTTAGTAATCACGGCCTCTAGGTTTCGATTTGGATTGCCGTTCTGGGTATACATCGAAAACACCGCTAGATTTTCAAGCAAATTGGTGCGGTTTTGGTCCGGTCGATACAGCTCAAGAGAGTCATAAAAATCCGGGACCAAAAAGCCCGACAAGCGCCATTTCTCTAAATCGCTTATACAGGATTCAAGGTATGTGGACTGGTGCGCGAACCTGGGAGCCAGAGCCTGAATGCTCGAGATGATGACTGGAAGTAATCGTCCTGCTCTTTCTAGGTTACCTCCATCATCAAAAATTGAACCATCTTTTTGCTGCAATGGTCGCAACTCTTCTATTGCTTGGCTCAGGGACTGCCAGGCGCTGTCATCCGTTGGCCATTTCGTGGCCTTAACCCCGACATCTGCAATTGCTTGCTGCGAATTTACTAGCCAGCCAATTACATTCTTCAGAAGCTGCTCATTATCGAGATCCTTTACCGAATCATCTCCGAAGACATCCGAATCGGCTATCAAGACCACTCGACCTTTTTTATGCTTTATGGCGACGCCCATTGGGGCGTCAGCTGGTGAGGCCGAGAGTGAACTGCGGAGGAAAACCTCTGCAAGGGTGCCCTCAGTAATTTCGAGAGTCGCCGATCGGTAGAGACAAACCCCTGTCACTTGGAATAGCAGATCAGATGAAGCGAGCTTGGGTAATGCTGCCATTGGCCATGTTGGAACCCCCTTGTAAGAATGTTCCGGATCCTGAACCGTTTCGTTAGTTACAACGGCTCCAAATCTTGCCACTAGCTCGTTAAAGTTATTGCCGTATTTGTCCTGTTCTGTCTCCCCCAGAACCAGCAGTGCTCCACCGTTTGCGACAAATATTTCAAGCGAATCAAGTTCGCTTTTGCCTAACTCTGGGCTGCCTCGACCGAGGGTCTTCTCCCACTTATCCAAAGCAGCATGCGGCAACACTGCAACCCCGATGCCAGCTAACAAGTCTGCCGAGAATAGACTTTCATGGTTCACGAGGACTTCATGGCCCATTTCCTCAACAACGGACACAAATCTCACATACCCGGCGTCATTCGGGTTGACAGGATTCATCTTGGAGGCGACGTCCGGATCGACAGACCAGGCCTGGCGGTGACTCTGGTCGATCAATATTTTAGAAGATAATCTCACAATTACCCACTTTAGTGGAATTTTATTCTAGTTTAACTCTTATATCTAAAAAATCTCTGTTATTTCCAGATAAGAAGGGTAGCGCAAACTTGGAAGAAAGACCTGCGCAGCTATTGAGACTTTCCCTCACATGACAGGCACTCATAGCAACAAATGAGCAGCAAGCACATTCGCTCAGGAATATGAATCGGGGAATTGCGCCTGACTGCCCTCTAATCTGAACATTCGTGCAGCCGAATTGTTGCCGCGCTCCGGCCCTTCGAAATGCTCACAGCGGTATTCTAGGCGGCAGTAAGGGAAAACTATCAACGCAGCTAGGGATTATTCTCATGGAAAAATACGTCCTTTCAATCGATCAGGGCACAACCAGCACTCGAGCAATTGTTTTTGACGAGTCAGGTTCGGTTATATCGACCGGACAGCTAGAACATAAGCAAATAATGACCAAACCAGGCTGGGTCGAACACGACCCCATGGAAATTTGGGGTAATGCCCGCGAGGTGATTGGAACTGCGCTTTCCAGAGCCAACATCACTAGGCATGACATCGCTGCAGTTGGTATCACCAATCAGCGCGAAACCACGATTGTCTGGAATAAGACAACCGGCAAACCTGTCTATAACGCGATTGTCTGGCAAGACACCAGAACCCAAGACATAGTCGACCGTCTCGCTGGTTCAGAAGGCGTCGATCGACTGCGAGAAACTACAGGCCTTCCGCTTGCCACCTTCTTTTCCAGCACAAAAATCAGCTGGATTCTAGAGAACGTGTCTGGCGCGCGCGAGCTTGCGGAAAAGGGCGAACTTCTATTTGGAACCCCGGACACCTGGCTGCTCTGGAACCTCACCGGTGGCGTCGAGGGTGGCGTCCACAAAACCGATGTCACAAATGCCAGCAGGACCTTATTGATGAACCTCAGGACTCTTGAGTGGGAGGAAGCTATTGCCAAGGAGTTCGGTATTCCACTTTCCATGCTTCCGGAAATCCGCTCCTCCTCGGAAGTGTTTGGAACCGTAAGCGGCCAAAGCCTGCTCAGAGATGTCCCGATTGCCGGAATCCTTGGCGACCAGCAAGCAGCAACCTTTGGTCAAGCAGCGTTTTCCAAGGGCCAATCCAAAAACACCTATGGAACCGGCAACTTTCTAATCTTCAACACCGGTGAGGAGATAGTGCTTTCCAAGAACGGCCTGCTAACCACTGTGGCCTACAAGCTCGGCGATGCGGCTCCGGTATACGCTCTTGAGGGCTCGATCGCGGTAACCGGGTCTCTGATCCAGTGGCTAAGAGACAACCTAGGGATTATAGATTCGGCTTCAGATGTAGAGGCCTTGGCTAACAGCGTTGAAGACAACGGTGGCGCCTACTTTGTGCCGGCATTTAGCGGTCTATTTGCACCGCACTGGAGACCAGATGCGCGCGGCGTCTTGGTTGGACTGACTCGCTTTATAAACAAGGGGCATATCGCTAGGGCCGCGCTCGAGGCAACAGCCTTCCAGACGCGCGAAGTCCTAGATGCTCTAAATGCGGACTCTGGTCACGACCTGACCGAGCTAAAAGTTGACGGTGGCATGATCAACAACAACACTCTCATGCAGTTCCAGGCAGACATCCTCGGGGTGCCGGTGATACGTCCAGTAGTCGCTGAAACCACGGCGCTCGGTGCCGCCTATGCGGCCGGTCTCGCTGTTGGTTTTTGGAAGGATTTAGATCAACTAAGAGATCGCTGGCAAGAAGGCGCAAGGTGGGAGCCAAAGATGGCCGCTCTAGAACGCGAACGACACCTGTCACTCTGGAAGAAGGCGGTTTCCAGAACCCTGAATTGGGTCTAAATCTTTAGTTGCGATCCTCTGGATCGACTCCGGTTCTTAGGTTTGTGTTTAGGGCAGTGATGGTCTGCATGTCATCCTCGGAACGCTCGAAGTCAAAGACGTCTATATATTCATCAATTCTCTGGGTGGAATTGAACTTTGGAATCACACCAAGCCCACGCCGAATATGCCAGCGCAACGGAACTTGGGCTTCTGATTTTGGATACTGATCAGCAAGCGCGGCCAATAAGTCATCGCGGAGGATCCGCTCCCTTGGGTCAAGGTTTACTCCCAAGCCATGTCGCTGTTCTTCGACTCACTAAACATGCTCGGCACATCAGAGCTAAAAATACTCACGGTCTCGACGCAAACGCTGGAGCCGTGAGTATTTACCATTCGGCCATTACTGCCAACTGGGAGTTAGTAAGTGACGGTCAGAGTGTTGGACACTGACATGATCGTCACCACGGTGGCCATAATAAAGCCGGCGATGGAAGGGTTGCTGGTCGCGCGATCGTTCAAGGCAATGTTCTCCAATTGAAGCGTGCTCATGCTTACCTTCCGCCCCATGGCTTAGGTTCCATTCAGGACTGTCCAAGAGACGTGAACCTATTGGAGGTTGTCGTAACCGGAAATACGAATCGAGCACTTTGCACATTCGTGCAATACTTTAGTCATGTATCAGGAGCTGAGCGAAAAATCAAAGGTCAAGCTTTCGCTTAGGGCTGCCCAGTTGTATTACCAGCAGGATCTCACAATGGAAGCCATAGGTAACGAGCTAAATGTGTCCCGGTCTTCAGTCTCAAGGCTGTTGCAGATGGCTAGAGATCGAGGCATCGTTGAAATAAAGGTCAACACTCCGGACGATGCTCCAAGGCGACTGGCCAGTGAAATTAATGACCGATTTGGAGTAAATGCCCACCTGGTTCCAGTTTCGGATGCTGCTTCCCCGGTTGAGCAATTGGACCGAGTTTCACTCAGTGCTGCACGAATGCTAAGCGGCTTTTTTGGATCGAAGATGACAATGGGAGTGGCCTGGGGGGCAACTACCAGCGCCGTGAGTCGTCACCTGACCCGCAGGCAAACGAGTGATTCCAGGATTGTTCAACTAAACGGAGCTGGGAATGACCACACCACGGGAGTTACCTACTCCGGTGAGATTTTGCGTCGATTTGGTGAGGCTTTTAGTGCCGTAGTCGAGCAGTTTCCAGTGCCAGCCTTCTTTGATGACTCGGACACTAAATCAATCCTCTGGAGGGAGCGCAGCATTAAGCGCACTCTAGACATTCAAGGTTCTTTAGATGTCGCGCTTTTCGGTCTAGGCTCGCTGCACGCCGAGGTTCCAAGTCACGTCTATACCGCCGGCTATCTGAGTCAGGCCGACCTAGATAGCCTCCGTGAAGACAAAGTGGTCGGCGATATCGCAACTGTGTTTTATCGACCCGATGGCTCCTGGGAGGATGTCAAACTAAACCGTCGATCTAGTGGCCTGGACCTTGATGTCCTCAAGCGTGCGCCTAGGAGAGTCTGTGTTGTTTCGGGTAAATCTCGCATTCCTAGCCTGCAAGGAGCTCTTGCCGGAGGCTTTATTACCGATCTGATTATCGATGATGTTTCTGCAAAATCCCTATTGACGGCGAGCTAGCCTCTGAGGCATCCCGAATCGCCTTGGTATTGAACACATTCCATGCATCACAGGCTCCCTCAGCACTAGGGGTCGACAGTTACCATTTCGCATTAGGGCTAAATAATCACAGTAAATATCCCTAGGCACCCGCTATCAGCTCACTTATTTTACCAACCGGCAATGCAATCCAGCCTTCGATGCGAGCCTGTGGCATCTGGCTCTGAGTCGGAGGCTCAGATAGACCCAGAAACGCCGCTCTGCTTGCAAGGGCGGCTATCACTGCGTCAAACGCGTCGCATGATTCAAGCATTAGCGATTCGAACGAGGAAGTATCTAGCCAGTTGGCCTGCTCAAGAATTTGACCTAGTAGCCGCTTACGTTCATCAACGGACTTTCGATAACCGGTGGTGTCAAATCCCCAAACCCGTATAGTTGCCCCGGGGTAAACCTCGGCAACTACACCGGCACCAGATCTGTCAATCTGTATTCCAATTTTCTCAAGTCTTCCTAGAAGACCAGCACACCTCATCGCGGTGAGCCCCAGTCGGTCGGTAGAAACGCTCAGTGGCCATCTGCCTGTCCTAGCGCGAACCGCTCTGTCGGTCTCTCGGTACGAAAGGCGTCGACGCCAATCCATGCCGCCTTCTACTTTGTGGTTTTTAGAATCTGGGTCATTATGGTTCGAGACGAAATCTACGAATTCCATTGGCCACCCGAGTGCGCAGTCGATGCCAATTTTCTCAGCATGAGAAATGCCCTGAACTATGACGCTGTCATCGACACCGACCTGAAGGTCTATTAGCTTGCCAGAGCCTTCGCCCCATTCAATAAGGGCTAGGGCAGTGCCCTTTGGCTCTGCGGCTAGGTCGATTCCTGCGGTTATCACAATAAAAGCCTAAGGCCGGGGTTGGATCAATGAGACCTAGATTGTGCCAAGCCGTGTGTCAGCCTTTTTCTGGTGCAGCCACTGCAACCAAATAGTAGCTGACAACCACAACACCTGCATGACTGCTATAACGCGCTCGGATAAGCCAACAATGGGTTGTCCGGGTTCCAGCCACGTAAGTAGGAACCATAAGGTGGTGATGCCCATAACTAGAGTCGCTGGAATCGCACCAACTGGTCTGATGCTCCAGTGGTATCGCTTGTCAAAGCGCATTGCCAAAAGTGGCCAAGCCGAAAACAATACGAAGGCAAAAGTCGCAAACAACACGTGCAAATAAGAGGAGCTGTCTTGGGAAGGGGTTGAGAAGAATGTATAACCGAATCCGGCAAAACCGGCAGCGGCGAGAGCCACGCGTCCGGGCAAAGAAAAAGCTTTAGCGTGCCACGCCCCGACGAGCGTCAGCAGCGAACCAAACAGAAAGAAACTCGACTGAATAATCTGCACGGGAGAATCGTCCGCTGCAAGATCGCTTATTGTTTTGGCAATGGGGTCATAGCCGGGCACCAGTGAGCCTGAAATGGTCCAGCCCAGTATGTTTTGAATTGGACCAAGTGTCGCGGCCACCAAAGCCCATATTCCGATTCGCCTCAATGTTTAGCTCCTTCATCTGCCGATGTTCTTATTTGACGTTGTTTGGTCCGACAATGCTGCCTAGTCTGTAGGCTTTAGCGCTGTTCCACCTAATGAGAAGGCCAAACCAATCGAGTCTCCAGGTCTAACCAAAAGATCTGTCACTGCCTCCGGAGCAAACACCCAGTCGGTTGTTCCTGATGCTCGAAGGTAAAACCCCCAGTAGGCAAATGCTGCCGGTAGCTCCTGGCAAGTTTCCACGTATGGCTCGCCGCCTGAAATCACTATCTGCTGGTTCTTGCCCGGAACACCGTTTACACGGCAAAGAACCATGTCGCCATAAGCCTTAGTGCCCTCGGTGGAGACACCTGCCGCGGACAAGACCTGCTTAGCGGTAGCCGCATCGCCACTGATTGAAACGCAGCTGGAAACATCCTGACCAAGACCAGCAAAATTCACCGTTACCCTGGCGCCATCGCAACTCCCGTCCGCTGCAAATTCTGAGGCCGATGCCGCTGCACAGCCAGTCAAGACCAACGCTGATATGGCCATCAGCGAAACTGATTTGAGCATAAAATCCCCTTCAGGATCCCTTGTAATCAGGGCTACGAGGCCTAAGTCTAGGCTTTGGCAACAAATTCATCGGGTTCATCGAAATACCGCGAGCCGCATTGGTGTTAGCTTTCCCTATGGATCTTTCAGGAAAAACTATATTGGTGACCGGTGCCTCAGGCGCACTTGGTTCAGAACTTACAAACGTGCTTTCATCAAAGGGAGCAAAGGTGCTTGGCACTGCAACTAACAACGAGTCTGCGGGCAGTATCCCCGCTAAGGCTGAAGTTAGATTATTGCTTGATTTCCAGGAGCCAGACTCAATTCAAACCTTGACCGATTACCTGGTTGCTGCGAGCCAAGTGGACGGAATCATCAACGCAAGTG
>CAYMAU010000002.1:0-12732 GCA_964388525.1 uncultured Aquiluna sp.
CCAAAGACGAATTTAGGAGGTAAGTCTTGCCCCCGGATGCGATGGCCTTTTGTGCGCTACCGGCAACGGTAAACATCACAGACTCAGATGCCAGAGCGGCCCCGGGTGAGACTGAAACTAGCTGTTCGATAGTCATTGGAGTCGCATTGATTGCCTGCCCGCCAACAGTCTGCAACGCAAGATCATCAACCACCACTCGAGAGCTTGCGTTCTCGATCCAGTAGCGGTTACCGTCTTCGGTTTGCACCAAGCGGGTAAGAGCGCCGCCGTCAATAAAGGTATTCAACTGAAGCGAGCTCAAGGCGATAGTGACGTCGCAATTAGCGCCGAACTGAACCGCTATCTGGCAATCGGCCACCGAATACTTGATGCCGTCTACGAGTAAGTACTTCGCTCCAGAATCGGAGTCAGACACAAGTTGAGTGGCCTCACCGATAGTCGTAAAACTCTCCAGGTAGGCGGAAGAAATTTCGCCGATTGGGCCTAGTGGCCTAAGTGCCGCAAGCAGCCTGGAGTCGCCAACCAAGAATTTCTTGTCGTTCGCGATCAAGAATGTTTCGGTCCCGGCGGCCTTCAGCAGATATCCGCCGCCAATAGGCGAGCCAAACCAGTCGTGATAAAAGCGCCAAAAGTTTCTGTTGCCATAGGCCGAGCAGCTGTCGCCCGACCCATACATGTTTTCCAGAGCCGCGTTGTTGGGGGTGTACGGCGTGTAGTAATAGAGATTCGCTGTTGCCTGGTTTTTTAGCTCAAAGCTCTTGGTTCCACACGATGACTTTGGGTTGTAACGCATTGAAACAGTGCGTCCGGGCTTCCAGTAGGTGAAAGAACCGTCAGGGTTTCCATACCAACGGAGCTGTTTACTGGCTCGATAGAGCTGGTTAAAAAGCCCGACGTAGACCTTCCCACAGATACCAGGGTCCGAATCCGGGCATCCAAAGCCCATTGCCGCACGGTACATGTAAGAGGTCGGTTTGGTCGAGGTAACCAAGCCCTGCTCTTTCTGGAGCTTGGTGATCAAGACTTTTGGGTTGATTCCACAGGCCACCGCGACCGCATAGATAACCTCGGCAGCACTGGCCGCGGGGTTTGCTGGAATAGCCAAACAAGGTCCAACTTCGGTTGAAGTAGTGGCTGGAGTCTCTGGAATCTCACTCTTGATGCTCTTAAGGCAATCAATGGCAGGGTCGGTGGATCTGCAGGCAGAGACCCTAGAGTCCAAAAATTGCTGAATGTCAGCCACGGTCATGGAGCCGAAATCAAAAAATACGCTGTCGCTAATGATTAGACCCGGGTCAAAGGCGCTTGCTGGAGGCGCGGCCTGAGCAGGCGCCATGGCAATAGGAATCGAAACTATTCCGATAATAGCCATCAGGGAGGCAGTAATTAGCCCAATGAGCTTTTTGAACATTATGGGATGACCACCGAGCTAGCAGCAGATGTGCCGAGGTGAAATTCTGACTCGTATCTAACAGTCACAATTCCGGAACCAGAAGGTAAATCAGAAAGCGGAACTTCAATTGGGAAACATTGGGTGTAGTCAGAGGCTGACTGGGCTGAAACCTTGACTATTTTTTCAATGTCCGATCCGATAAATCTCATTGTGCAAGTGCCACCGGACTCCGTAATACCCGGCACCTGCGCTACGACTTCCAGCATCCCAGTATCCGAATAGGCTTCGGCAATCAGGATAACTACGTCGACGGCCAGTTGGTTTGTGGCTGGCTCTGAAGTTTCGGTTTCCTCCGGGGTCTCTGACGCTGCTGGTTCTAATGAAGCTTCTGGTTCGGCCGAAGTCTCTGCTTCCTGATTGGCCTCGAAAGTGATTACAGGCTCTTCAGGCAAAGCCGTTGCCCCCCAGTTCGGGTAGAAAACGCCGCAGCCAGAAAGCACTAAGGAAGCAAAAATCAGGCTCGCACCAACCAATAATTTGCGCATAGCTAACCTCCCAGACACCTTCAACCTTAGGTTGAGATGCTCCAAATAGGCTGAGCGTTATCGTGTTTTGAGCAAATGTAAATCAGCTGAGACTTAGCTGATTAGAGACTTTTCTTCAGGTTTTGATTCTTTTGCTCTACTTGCTCTGCAATCGATGCTCGGTAGGCGTCGAGCTTTGCTCCTAATTCCGGTGTCGCTATAGCTAAAATTCTTAGGGCCAAAAGGCCTGCGTTTTTTGCTCCGTCAATCGAAACGGTGGCCACTGGAACACCAGCTGGCATCTGCACGATGGATAACAGTGAGTCCATGCCGTCCAAGCTCCCCAAGCTAACTGGCACGCCAATTACAGGCAGTGAAGTCATCGAGGCAATCATGCCGGGCAGATGGGCGGCGCCGCCGGCGCCCGCGATGATCACTTTGATACCGTTATCGCTAGCGTTCTTGGCCCAATCGAGCATTTTTTCAGGAGTTCTGTGAGCGCTAAGAACTTCGACTTCAGCATCAAGACCAAACTCCATTACCACGATGTTCGCCTGCTCCATGATTCGCCAATCCGAATCCGATCCCATAACTATCGCGATTTCTGCCATGTCGTTTTCTCCCTAATTCTCAGCTTTACTTTATTCGCAAATCGGTTCGGTACAGAAGTTCGGCAGCTTCGTGGCAATCCGTCAATAACTCCAGATGGTTTTGACCCAAAGCGGTAATATGACCCATTTTCCGACCCCGACGTGGCGCTTTTTGGTAGGAGTGGAATTTGAGATTAGGAAACTTCGACATGGCGGCGGCATAGTTTTCAACCAGTCTGTTCTTCGAGTCCACGCCAAGTAGGTTGACCATCACTGAGCCACCACCCACCAACTCCGTATCCCCTAAAGGAAGATCCAAAACCGCTCTTAGATGCTGCTCGAATTGACTGGTTTTCGAACCCTCAATCGAGAAATGTCCGGAATTATGGGGGCGCATAGCGAGCTCGTTGACTAAGAGCTCCCCGTTTGTGGTTTCGAACATTTCGACGGCCATCACTCCGATTACCTCTAAACCTCGAGCAATCTTCTTTGCTATTTCCTTCGCACCCAGGCTGTCCACTGGGCCGGGGGCCGGTGCGATAACTTCCGAGCAAACGCCATTTTTCTGAACAGTCTGAACCGTGTCCCAGGATCGCAGTTCTCCGGAGGGATTTCGTGAAACTAACTGCGCGAGCTCTCGGATAAATGGCACCTTTTGTTCGCAGAGTAACGCTCCGCCAAAATTCTCAATATTTTCTAGCCAATCGGAGACCTGTGAGGTTTGGCTTATGACTCTCACGCCTTTGCCGTCATAACCACCAATTGGAGTTTTGACGACAACCTCTGGACCATTGGCCTCAATGAATTTGTCAATATCTGTCGCTGTCTTAGCTGCCGCCCAAATCGGTAGGGGAAGACCCAGGTCAGCAAGTGCCGCGCGCATGGCCAACTTATTTTGGGCAAAATGCAGTGCGGCCGGCCCTGGCCTGACTTTTACACCGGCAGCGACGAGTTTTTCCAATAGGGCCAGTGGAACATGCTCATGATCGAAGGTTACGACATCTACCGTGGCGGCAAATCTGGCTAGTTGATCAAAATCCGTGTAGTCACCTACTTGAGTAGTTGCGTAGTGAGCGGATGAGCCTTCTTGCTCAGCAAAGACCTTCAGCTCGATGCCCATCGCTATTGCTGCCGGTTGCATCATTCTGGCAAGCTGACCGCCACCTATTACTCCGACCGTTGGCATATCTCTCCTACCTAATTGACACTAGTTTCGCAGATGCCAAACGTCAGCCGCTGCCAAAGCCACCGGTTCGGGTGCTTGAACAATCAGCCGTCCGGTCTCATCTATTGCGATGGCCACCCCATAGATGTTCTTGCCGCCTGGTAACTCGGCTCTGACCCTTGTACCCAAAGTCCCGCAGCGAGTCAGGAGTTCCGCCTGAAATTGAGCGATGGCTGTCTTGGAGTCAGCCTTGAGCCTAAACCAATAGCTTTTTAGTTCAGTTGCGATTACCTCGAGCAACTGATCTTTTTCCATTTTCAGCCCAAGCTCTTGGAGCGAAGTTGCGGTGTCCGGTGAGTGCTCTTGAGGCTTGATGTTGATTCCAATGCCAAGAACCACCGTATTCAGATCGACCATCTCGGCCAAGATTCCGGAAAGTTTTTTGCCGTCTACCAGTAGATCGTTTGGCCACTTCAGGCTAACGACCAGTCCGTGCTTTTCCAAAGCTGAGCTAAGTGCAAGGCCGGCCATGATTGTTATCCAGTCGGTCTGACTCCGGCTTGTGGGCCTTAGTAAAATTGACACGGCCAGCGACTTCCCGGCTTCGGTCACCCAGTTTCGGCCCAGTCGGCCGAGTCCCGCAGTCTGCTTGTCAGCGGTAACTGCAAAAAATTCTGGAGTTTCAGAGTCAAGTCGACGCAAGAGTTCTTTATTGGTCGAATCAACCTCCGCAAGCTCGACAAGACCGGCGAACTGCCCCTTAGAAGTTGAAGAATCCATCCTCTAAATGATATCGCACCATGGCTATTTGTAGGTATCAGAGACACAACCGCTAGTTTCGTTGTATGAACTATGCAAGATAGGTTCGTTCAAGACCGATAAAGTTAGGAAGACGCAAAGGGGCACACGTGGCTGAGAAACCAGATCTATCTACCACCGCAGGGAAGTTGGCTGACCTCCGTCAGCGCTACCACGAGGCAGTACAGGCCTCTGGCGAGGCTGCTGCAGTCAAGCAGCACGCGAAGGGCAAGAACACAGCACGCGAGCGCATCGAAATGCTTCTTGACCCGGGCTCATTTGTCGAGCTAGACGAATATGTCAGACACCGATCGACTGCCTTTGGCATGGATGCAAAGCGTCCCTACGGAGACTCAGTTGTAACTGGAGTAGGAACAATTCACTCCCGCCAAGTGGCGGTTTATTCTCAAGACTTCACTGTTTTCGGCGGCTCACTCGGTGAGACGGCTGGAAACAAGATCATAAAGGTGATGGAGCTTGCGATAAAGACCGGTGTGCCCTTGATTGGAATCCTAGACTCGGGTGGAGCCAGAATTCAAGAGGGCGTAATTGCTCTAGGCAAATACGGCGAGATTTTTCGACTAAACACAATGGCCTCCGGGGTAATCCCCCAGATTTCTCTTGTCATGGGGCCAGCTGCCGGTGGAGCGGTTTATTCGCCGGCGCTAACTGACTTTGTGATCATGGTGGATAAGACATCCAACATGTTTGTAACTGGTCCCGATGTAATCAAAACTGTTACTGGTGAAGATGTTGGGATGGAAGAGCTCGGCGGCGCCAGAACTCACAATGAAACCTCCGGAGTGGCCCACTACCTGGCCGACAACGAACAGGACGCGATCGATTTTGTGCAGTCACTCGTCGGCTACTTGCCGGAAAACAACCTCTCCGAGTCGGTGACCTACCAATCCGAGTCCGAACTTGAAATCACCGAAGCAGACCGGCGTCTGAATCAAGTAATCCCTGATAGCCCAAACCAGCCGTACGACATGAAGGTAATTATCGAGTCCCTGGTTGACGAGGGCGAATTCTTGGAAATACAGCCACTGTTCGCCCCCAACATACTCATTGGCTTTGCCCGCATCGACGGCAACTCAGTTGGCATAGTTGCAAACCAACCGATGCAAATGGCTGGAACCCTAAACATTGATGCCGGTGAAAAAGCAGCCAGGTTCGTAAGATTCTGCGATGCTTTCTCGATCCCAATCCTTACCTTGGTCGATGTTCCCGGATACCTACCTGGAACCGATCAAGAATGGGCCGGGGTGATTAGGCGAGGTGCGAAGCTGCTATACGCATATGCGGAGGCAACGGTTCCGCTCGTGACAATCATCACTAGGAAGGCATATGGCGGGGCTTACATCGTTATGGGCTCAAAGCAACTGGGTGCCGACATAAACCTTGCTTGGCCGACAGCAGAGATCGCTGTCATGGGAGGTCAGGGTGCCGTGAACATTCTGTTTAGAGACAAGATCAAAGAGGCCGAGGAGCAAGGTTTAGATATTGCCCAGGTGCGAGACCAGCTTGCCAAGGAATACACCTATAACGTGGCCAACCCGTTCCTGGCCGCGGAGCGCGGTGAGCTAGATGGCATTATCGAGCCGGCCGCAACAAGATCAGCAATCGTTAGAGCGCTAAGGGCTCTAAAAACCAAGCGGGCAAACCTGCCTCCGAAGAAGCACGGAAACATTCCACTTTGATGCGTCAATATTCCGAAACTGAAATTCAAACTCTCATGCAAGCTAAAGGCGGCGACGAGCATGATCAAGCTGCAGCGATAGCGGTTGTCACTCAGTCGATTATCGAATCAAGACGCCTAGGCCGAATTGCAACAGGAAAACCAAAATCTTCTTGGAACCGTGGCAACGGTCAGCTCCGCGGGCAGCACATTGGCAACTGGGTAAACGTGTTTCGTAAATAATTCGTTAGTTAAAATCTCCGTGATATGCGACCTGATTCCACCTCGGGTCGAAAAAATATCAGAGTCGTAGAAAAGTATTTTCCCTATTTGTGCTCGGGTCAGATGCAAAAAGGCTCACAGTCCAAGACTCTCCAGCCACACTGCGAATTACGACTTTCCCTGATTTAACGCCACTCACGGTCTGCGCCAATACTTCGAAGAGGCTGCTCCTTTTCTCTTCATCCAACAAGTCGATACCTCCATCGTCGGCTAGCTGCACCTCTACGCCTCTTTCACGAGCCCTCAAGACTGCCCCGATTAGCCGGGAATCCTGAAATCCCTGGGCCCGAATCTGGTCTCGGATCCCAGCTTCAGACAAAAGCAGTTTCTTGGCATCCGAAGAAGTTATTTTGCCCTCTTTTTTCTGAATCATCCTAAGCAGGGGTAATGAGGAGTCAAGGGCTGTCTTTAGTCGGAGCTGGGAACCTGCTCTCCGGATAGTGAGGTCCTCACTCGCCAAATTCTCCAGTAGCCGCCGCTCCAGAAATTCGGAAGATGACCTTTGAGCTGATGTCAAGGCCATGGCTGCTCCCTGGGAACCAGCGACCAGCGCCACCGATCCTGCAATCCCGCTTGCACCTAGAACCTCTGCTCCACCCCAAACTAAGAGACCGGCCACTAGGGCAATTATTCCGATCCAGGCAACTACCGCCCGATTGCGCCAGGCAAGGATTGCCAGAATTGAGCCAATGCCCACAACGAACCAAAGTTGGTTTGGATAGTTGCTCACTTCACCGATCGCATAAAGAGTCAAAATCAGAATTGCCAAGGCCGCCACCGCAGCACCGAAAGTAATGGCATTTGGGAGCCGAAGCTCATCTCGAAAACGAGTTACCAAGATTAGGACGGCAAGATATAAAAACAGAGCTACCGCTGCCGGTATCGGCCTTTCGTATTTAGCAAAATTGATGAGTCCGATTACGGCATGGTAAAAACCAAAACCCAAAGCAAAAATAGCCGCTCGCCAATGGCCGACGTCAGTCACTCGGGCCACCTCAGTGTCACAACCGTGCCGACCGACAGGATAGATGTTATTTTGGCGGTCCCGCCCACAAGAGCCATGCGATTAACTATTGATCCGCGGATTCCAAGTCGGGCCCGAGGGACTCGATCCGGCCTAAAGCCTCTGCCATTATCAACAATCTGGATGCTGATCGCTGAGGCTTCGGATGAGTTGAGCTTGAGTTCCAAAACCGTGCATTTCGAATGTCGTTCGGAATTTTCTATCGCCTGAAGGGCAGCCTCGGTGATCGCTTGAGCAGCCTCCATCAGAATCGGATCCAAGCCTAAGGCATGCATAGTTACTCGAATACGGGGGCTCCGCCTGAGAGCAGCTTGCTTGATCGACAGGAAAAGGCTAGCGGGAGTGGTGGTGCCCACCGGCACAGCGCCCGTTTGAATCGCTTCGATGCTGTCAACCGCCTCGGCAGCCAAGCTGGCTGATGCTAATCGTTCCGCTGGCGTGTTTGCGGCAGCGGCAAACAAAAAAGTGTGAAGAACCTTGTCGTGCAGCAATGCGCTGACTCTCTGGTCCTCTCGTTCGATGGCATCGACCCTTGCTGTCTCAGTTGCACTTAGAAGATAGCCAGAGTGCGCCTCGTCAACCGCGTCGGCCCAGTTGCGAAGCATTGTTGCTACTCCTGCAAGCCCAATCGAGAGAAGTGCAACGTAAACAGAACCCTGCAGAGCCCCGGCGAGGCTTGCCCCACCAATAGGCTCAAACATAGTTATGGCTGTCCATGCTGCCAGAAGAATCGTTAAATAAATCAAAAAGCTCGCTCGAAGCCCGCGCCTTACGGCCATGCTCAAGGATGCTAAGCCCACGTACCACCAAACCCATGGGGTGTCAAAGCCAGAAAGGGCGAATGTGTCGAGAGTCATGATTGGCAACAGCAAGACAGACAGAAGACCAAGTAGACCGTAGATCGCGAGCATCACATTGTTCCCGCGTTCCAACCAAGCGGTCACATTTATCGCCAAAACAATGAGCAGAACGGCGCCCGTAATGACATCAGCTAACCCGCTAAAGTGCAGGTTCTGAGAAACTTGTTTCGACCATAGCTCTAGGGTCATAGCGGCGATCACGCCGGCGAAAACTTTCCTCGTCAGGTTTTCTAACTTGTCTCGAGCCGAAGTAGAGCGTGTGTTCACGATTTAGAGGTGCTCGCTGGAAATTAGGCCGTCTTCGATTGCTATCCGGTACAGATCCACTTTGGTGTGGGCCTCTCGTCCGAGGCGTGCGTACTTCACTCGAACCCGGTCAATATGCTCCTTCGCGGAGCTCTGCTTGATTCCCAATTGGGAAGCAACTTGCTTGAGGCTCATGCCTGCTGCGTAAAACGATAGAACTTCGCGCTCGCGCGCGGAAAGATTTGCGTCTTTGAAGACTGCATCAGCATCGATCATCGCGCTGGTTTCGGGGTTGTTGATTATGGCGCCTTCGGCCGCAAGTCGAATAATCTCTGCAAGGTAGGACAATGGCTGGGACTTGGGCACAATTGCTACGGCGCCCGCCCTGAGAGCCAACCGCATAAGGGTTGCCTTGTCGGCAATACTGTAAACCAAGACTGCGCTGCCCGAAGCGACCAACTGAGATACGTTCTCCGCAACCAGTGAGCCGTCTGCCAAGGAAAGATCCATAACGATGACTTGGCACTGAAGGCCATTGATTTTTGAGATTATTTCTCGAACGGTTGCTGCTTCTCCGACTAACTCCAAGCCGCTGCTTGAACACATCCCGGCAAAGCCCAGGCGGACCGCCTCGTGATCATCGACGATTGCCACTCGCACGCTTGAAGTTTCTGCTGTCAAAGTCCCCATAGCAATAACTTAGCGTGCTAGCGCCACGACCGTTTCGAAGTGGTGGGTGTGAGGGAAAATATCAAAGGCCCGCATAGCCTTCACGTTGTAGCCAGCAGCACGGAGAGTCTTTAGGTCTCGAGCGAGCGCAACCGGGTCGCACGCTACGTAGATCAAGTTTCTTGGGCTCAAGCGAATTAGTTGTTCGACCACCTTATTGGCGGCCCCCGAGCGAGGTGGGTCGAGAATAATTGTGTCGAAGGTCCCCGCGGTCTGAGATCTCAGAAATTTCAGAACATCAGCCTGATGGAAGCGAAGGTTATTTAGGTCTTGTGATGACCGCTCTCCGTCGGAAATTGCCTGCTTGGAGGATTCAATGGCCAAGAATTTGGCTCCATCGAACTGTGCGCTCAAAGTCGCGCTAAACAAACCAGCGCCGGAATAAAGGTCTAGGTTTTGCTTTTCTGGGTCGAGGTTCAGCAATTTTGCGAATTCGCTCACGCAGGCGGTCAAGAGCTCAGGACCCTTGACGTGTGCCTGCCAAAAGGAGCCTGGGCTGAGCCGGAAAGTTCTTCCGGCAACCCGTTCGATAAGTTGTTTGTCGCCATTCACCTTTTTGTCGATCAGCCATTGGCTATTGCCAGTGTTGCTGGCGGCGATTTTTATCTTGTCAACGCCGTTGAAGTTTTTTAGATGAAGCCCAAGTTCTTCTATTTCCTTGACTGCTAAAGGTAAATCACGAGTAAAGACAATTTCATTGGTCCGAATTTTCGAGGGGCCTGCGGTTCCGGACTCATCAACATTAAGCTGAACTCGAGTGCGGTAGCGAAGTCCTTGATTCTCCTGATCACCCGGAGCGGCCTCTACGATAACCTCGGACTCGATTCCCGCCATGCGAGAAAGAACTTCCTGAAGCACTTGTGTCTTTAGCACTCGCTGAAAAGAAAGTTCAATGTGCCCAAATTCGGCTCCACCGGCACCTTTTAGGGCTGCCTTCCAGAAGTGCTTCACCCTGTGCTCGGATTCCTCCAGGACCTCAACGGTCTCGGCTCTTAGAAAGCTCTTCGTGTCTTGGACAACTTTTGCCTCGACTAGTTCTCCAGGTATGGCTCCGGAAACGAATACCACTTTGGAGTCGTGTCGAGCAATAAAAACTCCACCGTGGGCAACTTTTTCTATTTTCAGCTTTAGCATCACATGCACAGTGTTCCACAGCTAACCTCTTTATCGTGATCGATTTCGTACTTGCCTCAACTTCTCCTGCCAGAAAGAAGCTACTTTCCGAGGCCGGCATCACATTTCGCGACCTCGCCCCTGGTGTTGACGAAGACCGAATGGTTGAAGAGCTAGCCCCGCAAACGCCGAGCGAGCTGACCGAATTGCTGGCTAAAGCAAAGGCCGACGCGATTGCAGCCACAGAAACAACTGCGCTGGTCCTAGGATGCGATTCCGCACTCTTTTTCGAAGGACAGATTCTCGGAAAGCCGCTAGCCTCAAGCGTTGCGATCGAGCGTTGGAAATCCATGCGAGGTAAGTCTGGCTCGCTCTTTTCTGGACATCACCTGATTGATGTTCAAAACAATCGGGCAATCTCGCTGGTTACCAGCACCGAGGTTTTCTTCGCAGACCTTTCCGACCGGGAGATTGAAATCTACGTTGCCACCGAGGAGCCCCTGCAGGTGGCCGGGGGCTTCACAATTGATGGGCTAGGTGGCGCTTTTGTCGAGCGCATCAGCGGGGATTACCACACTGTGGTTGGCCTATCGCTCGTGGGACTTAGGAAAATGATGGGTGAGCTTGGGCTGGATTATCAATCTCTCTGGAGATAACAGATACGAATAGTTGATTTTTTTGTAGGTTGAGCATAAACAGCTGACCCAATGTGCCAATAAGCTTCCAACTATGACCGAGCGCAAGATTTCTAAAGTACTAATAGCCAACCGTGGCGAAATTGCGGTCAGAGTTATCCGAGCAGCCAAAGACAGCGGAATCCAGACCGTGGCAGTCTATGCGGACTCCGACCGCAATGCGCTGCACGTGAAGCTGGCCGATGAGGCCTATGCGCTTAACGGCGAGAGTGCCGCGGAAACCTATTTGGTAATCGAGAAAATACTTTCAGCAGCAAAAAGAAGTGGTGCCAACGCAATCCACCCCGGCTACGGATTTTTATCGGAAAATGCTGAATTTGCAGAAGCCGTAGTTGACGCCGGCCTAATTTGGATTGGCCCGGATGCTCAGTCAATCACAGCTCTGGGTGACAAGGTATCTGCCCGAAAGATCGCTGAATCTGTCGGTGCGCCGATGGCCCCAGGAACGCTGAACCCAGTAGAAACCGTTGCCGAGGTAGAAGAGTTTGTTGCAATTCATGGGCTTCCGGTGGCTATCAAGGCGGCCCACGGTGGTGGTGGTAGGGGTATAAAGATTGTTCGTGATGCCTCTGAAATTGCAGAGCTTTTCGAGTCTGCAACCCGGGAAGCAATCGCGGCATTTGGTCGCGGAGAATGCTTCTTGGAAAAATACCTTGAGAAGCCGCGTCATGTGGAAACACAGTGCCTTGCGGATTCTCATGGAAATGTTGTGGTTGTTTCTACAAGAGACTGCTCGCTTCAGCGCAGACACCAGAAGTTGGTTGAAGAAGCGCCAGCTCCGTTCTTGACCAAAGAACAAGAAATAATTTTGTACGAGGCATCAAAAGCCATCCTGAAAAAGGTCAACTACGTCGGTGCTGGCACCTGTGAGTTTTTGATCTCGCAAGATGGAACCATTTCTTTCCTCGAAGTAAACACACGACTGCAGGTCGAGCACCCGGTCTCCGAAGAAGTGACGGGCATCGATCTCGTCCGCGAACAGTTCTTTATCGCAGAAGGAAAGAAGCTTTCTTACTCGGACCCGGAAATTCGTGGCCACTCCATAGAATTCCGAATCAATGGCGAGGATGCCGGCAATGGTTTCTTGCCTGCTCCCGGCCCAATCCACCAGTTCATAGCCCCCTCGGGCCCAGGCGTCAGGGTTGATTCTGGAGTAGTTTCTGGAGACGTTATTTCAGGCAAGTTTGACTCGATGATGGCGAAGTTGATTGTAACCGGCAAAGATCGCGCTGAAGCTCTTGCAAGATCTCGCAGGGCTCTAGCCGAAATGCAGGTTCTCGGGCTGCCAACCGTCCTTCCTTTCCATCGAGCAATAGTTGACGACAAGGCATTTATTGGCGACGGGTCAACCTTTGGGATTTTCACTCGCTGGATCGAAACCGAGTGGGACAACACCATTGAACCGTGGTCAGGATCGCAGGAACAAATCCCGGAGCCGGAACCACGCCATGAAATTGTTGTGGAGGTTGCTGGAAAACGCCTTGAGGTTTCGGTTCCTAAGCGATTGCTGGTTGGCGAAATCGGCTCGGCTCAGGGTCATGCTCCCAAACGCGCAGCATCTTCTAACATCTCAGGTCACACTGGCGCCAAAGGCAACCTACTGCTAGCTCCAATGCAAGCGAGCGTTGTGAAGGT
>CAYMAU010000002.1:12832-91549 GCA_964388525.1 uncultured Aquiluna sp.
GCACTTCACCGCGAACCAAACCCTGCTCAATTTCGTCCTGAGACCAGCCGACCGAAGCAATCTCCGGTGACGTGAAAACATTGGAGGCCACGTTACGCAAAGCTGTTGGGACGGACACGTCTCCCATGGTGTGGTAGATCGCAGTTCTTCCCTGCATGGCAGAAACCGACGCTAGCGGTAGCGCTGTGGAGCAGTCGCCGACGGCATATACATTCGCCCTAGAAGTTCGAGCGACTTTGTTTGAAATCACATGACCGGTTTCATTCAGCCTCACGCCGGCTTCTTCTAAACCAAGATTCGCAGTGTTTGGAATCGCTCCGACAGCCATCAGGCAATGCGAACCAGAAATAACCTGGCCATCTTCCAGGGTGACTTCGACGCTCTCACCTAAGTTTTTCACTGAGGTTGCCCGAGCATTGCGCAAGATATTCATGCCTTTGCGTTTAAAGACATCCTCAATCAACTCGGCCGCATCACCGTCGTTTCCTGGAAGGACTTTGTCTCTCGAGGAAACGAGGGTAACCTCACTGCCCAGATGCAGGTAGGCCGACGCGAACTCCGCTCCGGTGACACCGGAACCAACCACAATCATGTGTTTCGGTAAATCGCCAATGTTGTAAAGCTGCTTCCAGTTCAGAATTCTCTTGCCGTCACTCTTGGCGCTGGCAAGTTCCCTAGGGCGAGCACCGGTGGCGACAATGATTGTCTTGGCTTCGATTCGCTCTGAGGAAGTCTCGCCAGATTTGGTTATAAGAACGTGGTGGTTTCCGTCAAGAACTCCATGGCCATTAACCACGGTTACCCCTTCGGCCTCGAGAGTTTCCAGCATGTCCTTGGACTGCGACTTGGCCAATTGGAGTAAGCGTGCGTTGATTGCCGGTAAATCTATGTCGATTGTCGGAGTCACGCGTTTGCCGTCCACTACTAGCCGAACGCCAAGTGCAGCAGCAGATGCAACACGTTGGGCCGCCTCTGCGGTTGCGATAAGAGTCTTCGAGGGGACAACATCGGTGAGGACAGCATTGCCGCCGATACCGCTTTCCTCAATAAGTATGACTTCGGCTCCGAGCTGCACGCCAGCACGAGCAGCCTCGTAGCCACCCGGGCCACCACCGATCACCACAATGCGGTGCTTAGTCATTTTTTTTTCGATCACAGCCCCTATTCTCCACCACGCGAGCATGACTATGCGTGGCTAGACTAATTTTCATGACGCATCTACTCGACGACGAGACAATTAACCCCTTCGAAATTGCCCAGAAGGCAGCTGACCAAATTAGAAAGCTTTCGGGCGTTGGCACCCATCACATCGCGCTGACACTTGGCTCCGGCTGGGCAAAGGCGGCCGATCTCATTGGTGAAACAGTCAGCGAGATACCGGCCTCTGAGGTGATCGGTTTCTCAAAGCCTGCCCTAGCAGGCCACGTTGGAAACATTAGATCCATAAAACTACCCAACGGGAAGTTTGCGCTGGTAATTGGTGCGAGAACCCATTTCTACGAGAACCACGGAGTCCGAGCAGTGGTTCATTCAGTTCGAACGGCTGCTAAGTCCGGAGCAAAAGTAATGGTCCTAACAAATGGTGCGGGTGGGATAAAGCCGAAATGGGCCGGTGGTGCCGCGGTTCTGATTTCCGATCACATCAACCTAACCGCCTCAAGCCCGCTTGAGGGGGCCAACTTCATTGATCTGACCGACCTCTACTCAGCAAGACTCCGCGATATTGCAAAGACGGTTGATCCCAGTCTCGATGAGGGTGTCTATGTTCAGTTCCGTGGCCCCCACTACGAAACACCCGCGGAAGTCCAAATGGCCAAAATAATGGGGGGCGACATCGTAGGAATGTCAACCGCGCTAGAGGCCATTGCCGCCAGAGAATCAGGCATGGAGATTCTCGGCATGTCACTAATAACAAACTTGGCCGCAGGCATCCAAAAGACTCCGCTCAGCCACGCGGAGGTTATTGAAGCCGGCCAGCAAGCCGAAGCCCGAATATCCAAGCTTCTAGCAGAAATTGTGGACAAAATTTGAGTCAACTAGTAGATCGAGCCCAAGCATGGCTTGATCAGGATCCGGACCCAGTTACCAAGCTTGAACTTCAAGCACTTATCGATAATCACGATGAGGAGGGCATTGCTTCTCGATTTAGCACCCGCCTAGACTTTGGGACCGCCGGACTGCGCGGGGAACTAGGCGCCGGCCCGAACCGAATGAACCGAGTCGTTGTGGCGCAAACGGCTCTGGGCTTGGCTAAGTTTTTGAACGCTAATCGTGAAACCTACTTGGATACTTCCGGAGGACTAAGCGCAGTAATCGGTTATGACGGCAGAACAAACTCAGATGTGTTCGCCCTAGACAGCGCGGAGATTTTGAGCGCAGCCGGAATTAAAACCTTTCTATTTTCGGAGATGGTTCCTACCCCAGTTGCTGCATTCACCGGCAGGCGGCTTGGCGCCAGCCTCACTGTAGTTGTGACGGCAAGCCATAACCCTCCAAGAGATAACGGTTACAAGGTCTACCTTGGAGGCCCCACCGGGGGCAGTCAGCTTGTTCCACCGCAGGACAGGGAAATAGCGAATCTGATAACTGCACTCTCCACTAAAACTACTTTTCAAGAGATCCCAAAGAGCAAAGACTTTACGCTCATCGGGCAACCAGAAATCAGCCAGTACCTGAATCGAGCCAAAACGCTAATTAGCATGCACGAAAGCGAAATTAGCAAAAGGTCAGCAATCCGAATCACACACACTGCATTGCATGGAGTTGGCTGGAAGGTAGTTGGCCCACTAATGGCGGCAGCTGGTTTCAAGGTATTACCGGTCGCGCTGCAAGCTGAGCCAGACGCTGAATTTCCAACCGTGGCCTTTCCAAACCCGGAGGAAAAAGGTGCCATGGATCTGAGTTTCGCCGAAGCAACTAGCAATGACAGCGACCTAATTTTAGCAAATGACCCCGATGCCGACCGGCTGGCAGTAGCAGTTCGCAGCGCTGATGGTTATCAAATGCTCACCGGAGACCAGGTTGGACTGCTGCTTGCAAATCAGCTTGCTCCAACATCCAAGGCGATCGCAAACTCGATAGTGTCGGCTGATTTATCAGCACTCGCCAAGCACTATGGCGTGCCCTACACCCAGACGCTGACTGGCTTCAAGTGGATTTCCAAGGTTCCTGATCTTGGATATGGATATGAAGAAGCTCTCGGCTACTGCGTTGATCCGGAATACACCCCGGATAAAGACGGCATAACAGCCGGACTGATAATCGCCCAGATGGCATCAGATTTGAAAGCCCAGGGTAAAACCCTGGTTGACCAGATTCAGGATTTGGCCCAGAAATTTGGGCACGTTGCAACCGGTCAGGTTTCACTTAGAGTGTCGGATCTTTCGGTAATTGGAAACATCACATCTGGCCTACGGTCTAACCCGCCGGCAAGTATTGGAGACGAAGCAGTCCTTTTCGAGGATTACCTAGCCCGAACCGATGCCATGAAAACGGATGCTCTCATTTTTTCCAGCGAGTCGATCAAGATAATCGTGAGGCCCTCTGGAACCGAACCCAAGCTCAAGTGCTATTTACAGGCTTCCGCGACCAACAAGCTGGCTGCCACCAAGCTGCTTGACGACCTAAAAACCTGGGCCGAAGCTACTTTGAGTGCTTTGAAATAAATCTTTGAATGCTTTCCGGAACAGCCAAAGATGCCGACTCCGAGTCAGCCGGCATTGCCTCGCCGGCCTTTGATGTAAGCGGGATGGTCCCTGACCAAAAACCTAGGTTCATGTCTTCTGGCGGGTCGTCAACTTCGTTGACCGAAATCTTCACTGACGCTTCTGCCAGCGACAAAGACAAAATCAAGGTGGCAGCTACTTCTTTTTTGGTGGTTGGTCTTGCCTCACTAACCCTCCCTGGAATCATCGCGTCACTTACGACATCTAAAGCGTGATGTTTTTGGTCCATGGGAACCACTTTGGCTTTTCCAAAGATCATGACTGCTCGGTAATGCATGCCGCTGTTGAAATTACTTCTGGCTATCTTCAGCGCATTGAGTTCGGTTATGGAAACACAAACCTCTGGTTCAGTTTCTAATACGCGCATCAGCCTTGATCCCGATGAGCCGTGAAGGAATATTTCATCTCCGCTTCTGCCATATGCCATCGGGATGACCAGAGGAGAGCCGTCGATAACGACGCCGACGTGCGCCACCAGATTGGCATCCAAGATGCTGTTCAGATCCGCGATGCTCTCAGAAGATTTGTAGCTCATTCTGTTGAGCTTGGTCCGCTCCGAGGAGCCTGGGGTACTCATTCTGCAAGACTAGCTCAGCGTGGCTTTTAGCTTTTCGCCTAATTCACCCAAATCAAAAATGTTATTTATAGCAATTACCTCGGCAGGAATCCCGACAAGTTGGTCGAGGATTTCCGGCGTAGCCAAAACCACCTGTGCCATTTTGTCGGCCCCACGAGCTTCTTCTATTGAGACAGCGCGAACCTCTGCTTCGATACCCAGCATTGAAAGAGCCCTCTCGGCATTGGATTTCAGTAGAACACTGGTCCCAATCCCCGCTCCACACACTGCGTAAATTAACATAACTAAATTAAAGCGCTTTTTTAAAAAGAATGTCCTTAATGACGCTCACGGCAGAAGCATTTAACAAGTTATTCATAACCTCATCGGTACTCATTAGCTGTCCAAAATCGCCCAGCATTTCTATGTGCTCGCTGACATTTGGGGAGCACATCGAAAAAATCAGACTGACCGGATCATTTGCGGATCCAGAGATAACCGGCTCGGCAAGCCTCAGAAGTGCCATGCCTGGGGCTGAAACTGAATTTGACGGCTTGGCATGAGCTAGAGCGAGTCCAGGGGCAATCACAAAGTACGGGCCCAAAGCTTTTAGGCTTTCTGAAACCTCGTCGACATAACTGAGTTTCGCTTTACCTGATTCGACCAGAAGTAAAACCGATTGCGACACTGCGTCAGCGAAGCTTGGTGACTTGTCTTGAGTGACAATAGATCCTGCGCCAAAATAGCTACTCAGCACCGTTTGCCTCAGCGAAACCGGCTTCAATCATCTCGATTAGCTCTTCGCGCTCATCCACCGCTTGAAAAGCGGCCTCGGCGGCGTTTAGCTGCAACTGCTCCAGGTCTGCCAGCTTGTAGCCAAAAGTATCGACCAAAATCTGCAGTTCCTTGGTGAGGTTTGTGGAACTCATAAGCCGGTTGTCAGTATTCACGGTTATGTTGAACCCGAGGTCATACATGATGTCGATCGGATGATCGGCCATCGTGTCGCCCAAGATACTAAAAGATCCAGTTTGCAGGTTCGAAGAAGGAGAGACCTCAAGGGCTATTTGTCGATCATGCACCCACTGAGCGACCGGGCCAAGAACCACTAGATCAGTGTCACCATCGGTTCTTGAGAACATGATGTCCTCCACCAATCGAACTCCGTGTCCTATCCTGAGCGCTCTTCCGGAAACTATTGCGTCCTTAATGGACTCAATGCCGCTTCCTTCTCCTGCGTGAACGGTGCAGGGAAATAACTCAGCTGCGAGGTAGTCAAATGCCAATTGGTGCCTGGATGGTAAAAAGCCTTCTTCGGCCCCTGCAATGTCAAAGCCGACGACTCCATCGTTACGGTGCCTAACTGCAAGCTCCGCGACCTCGAGAGCCCTGTCCGCGTGACGCATCGCAATAATGATCTGACCAGTGCGAATGAACCCGCCTTGGTCACCCACTTCCTCCATGCCACGCTCAAGGCCGTCCTGCACTGCTTCAACTGCCTCATCAAGGCTTAGGCCCAAGTTCAAGTGCTGTTCGGGGGCCCACCGTAATTCCGCATAAATTATATTTTCGCTCGCCAAGTCAATGACAGCTTCAAAGGCGACTCGTTCGAGCCCCGCGCGAGTTTGCATGACACCCACGGTGTGCTGAAAAGTTGAGAGATACCTCTCCAAGGAGCCCGAGTCTGCATTTTCTGCAAACCAGTCCGCTAACTCCAGCGCATTGGTGCTTGGTAATTCGTGCCCAATTTCAGCGGCGAGGTCAATGATGGTTTGGGGCCTAAGCCCGCCATCTAGGTGGTCGTGGAGCGAAATTTTCGGAAGCGCTGCGATGTCCATTTGTTCCTAACTAACCATGTTTCTTGTTGGTCTAGGTCTAATTGACCCGTCCAAGGATTAGCTTACGTTCCGCCGGCTTGCTTTCTTGGAATCCAATTGCCTCTTCGGCAATTGCGATTGCTCGCTCAAACCGCTCTGGGGTGTCGGTGTAAAGAGTCATTATCGGTTCTCCGGCTTTTACGTGGTCGCCGAGTTGAGCATGCAATTCGACTCCGGCTCCAAACTGAACCTCATCTTCTTTGCGCTCTCTTCCGGCTCCGAGCCTCCAGGAAGCGACGCCGATTGACAAAGCTTCCAACTTCGAAATGAATCCGGACTGGCTAGCTCTAATAATGTGCGAATCCGTGGCCTTTGGCAGTTTGGCATCTGGGTCTCCACCCTGCGCCGCAATCATCTTCCGCCAAACATCAAGAGCTTTGCCGTTATTTAGATTCTCGCGAGGGTCCACGTCTGGCATACCGCTCAGCGAAAGCATCTCCCTGGCCAATTCCACCGTTAGTTCCACGACATCGGCTGGGCCTCCGCCAGAAAGAACCTCCACCGATTCCTCGACCTCGAGTGAGTTACCAATCTTCTTACCCAAAGGAGTAGACATGTCGGTCAATAGCGCCGAGGTGTTAACACCGGCATCTTTTCCGAGCTGTACCAACACCGTTGCCAATTCATTCGCTCTGTCAAGGGTCTTCATGAATGCGCCGGAACCGACCTTTACATCCAGAACCAGTGACGAAGTCCCTTCGGCAATCTTCTTGCTCATGATTGAAGAAGCGATAAGGGGAATTGCCTCCACTGTTCCCGTGACATCCCGCAGTGAATATAATTTGCGATCTGCAGGTGCAAGCCCTTGACCAGCGGCACAAATGACTGCCCCCACATCGGCTAGCTGGCTGTATAGCTCTGTGTTCGAAAGACTGGCCTGCCAACCCGGAATTGCCTCTAATTTATCCAGTGTCCCACCGGTATGGCCAAGACCACGACCACTTAGCTGAGGAACCGCAATCCCATAGGAAGCAACCAACGGAGCCAGCGGCAAGGTGATCTTGTCCCCCACGCCACCGGTGGAATGCTTGTCTGCGGTGGGCTGGGTGAGTCCAGAGAAGTTCAATCGCTCTCCGGAGGCAATCATCGCCATCGTCAGGTCTTTGATTTCATCTCGGCTCATGCCGTTTAGCAAAATAGCCATGGCCATTGCAGACATTTGCTCGTCCGCCACCACGCCAGAGGTGTAGTTCTCAACCAGCCAGTTGATTTCGGCGGAACTAAGCGCTCCGTGTTCGCGCTTTTTAATAATCAGTTCTACGGCACTAAAGCTCATGGCGTTGAAGATCCTTCGGTCCAAAGGCATCCGGGAGTACCTCGTTGATTGTTTTAATTCCCGAAACAGTTTGAAGAAGCATCCCCTCGGCACTGTGCTCATAGAGCAACTGCCGACATCGGCCACAAGGCATCAATGGATTTCCCTGACCGTCAACGCAAGCAAATGCAACGAGTTGACCGCCTCCGGTGCGAAACAGCTCACTTACAAGCGAGCATTCCGCGCAGAGCGCGAGCCCGTAGGACGCATTCTCAACGTTAACGCCCGTGATGATGCGACCATCGTCACAGATAGCAGCGGCACCAACTGGAAACTTCGAGTACGGAGAATACGATTTTGGAAGCACATCAATGGCTTGTTGGGTTAGGTTCTCCCAGTCGATTTTCATGCACTATCCCTTCACGTATGGCACTGCTAGTGCCTTCGGAGGCCTGGATTTACCAACGAAACCGACAACCGCAATGATTGTTACTACGTAAGGGACCATGGTTATAAAGTCCGTCGGAATTCCCGGACTTACTTGGTTCGCCCACACTCTTAGAATGATCGAAAACCCGAACAAGAGTGCCGCAAGGGACGCGTAGATTGGGTTCCAGCGACCGAGGATGACCACCGCAAGAGCAATAAATCCAAAGCCTCCAGACATCTCTCGGCCAAAAGCTCCTGCGTTACCAATTGTTAGCGCAGCGCCGCCAAGGCCCGCTATTGACCCACCGATAGTTACCCACCAGAATCTGGTTCGCCCCACATTAATACCTACTGTGTCAGCGGCCAATGGGTGCTCACCAACTGCCCTTGCTCGAAGCCCCAATCTGGTCTTGAATAAAATGAACCAAATAGTAGGCACAATCAAAATGGCGAGGAAAACCGTGATGCGATTTTCGAAGAACACGGGACCCAGAAGCGGAATGTCACTCAATACCGGAATTTTGATTATGTCCATGGTGCCGGGAAAGTTCACGTTCTGGGCATCCTCTGTGAGCCACTGCTGATATAAGAAATTAGTAACCCCGATAACCAGAACGTTCAGCACGACGCCAACAATAATCTGCTGCGCCAGGAACTTGATGGAAAATATCGCCAAGATCATCGAAACTAGGGCGGAGGTGACCATTGCGGCGATTACTCCAAACAGAAAATTATCCGTGATTGATGACACGACTGCCGCCATGAACGCTCCGGTTAGAAGCTGGCCCTCGATGGCTATGTTCGTTATTCCCACGCGCTCACTCATGATTCCAGCCATCGCCCCAAGAATGATTGGGACCGCCAAAACCAAAGCCGTGCCGGCGATAAACGCAATTGGAACCGATTTTTCAGCCGCTAGCCAGCCAAGTAACGCTGTTACTCCGACGGCACCAAAGACAATCGAAACCCATATCGGGGTCTTGAGGTTCTTTATGGCCCTGGAAAGCGAAAAAGCCGCCAATGCAAACATTGCTAAGCCGGAGAGGACTCCAAGCAGACTGGAGTCGATATCTAAGGTGGGGAGCTGAAGGGAATCGGTTCGCCTAGATATCTCAAAAGCGACCATTCCATCGCGCCCCAGAAGCCCTAAAAGCACAAGTGTCAAAAGGCCAATCGAGCCCATTACGATCGGCGACTTGTAGCCAACCTTTACTTCCGTTTCTTTTGAGGTGGTCATTTGGAGCCTCCCCCGCGCGCGAATATTCGTTTTCGGATGGATTCGAGGGCATTAGTCGTCTGTGGCTTAGGCAGTCTGAACAGTGCCCGAATCAAGGGCGGAGCCGCAATGAACAGCACTATCGCTCCCTGAACGATTCCAAGCACTTCCGGGCTTACTCCGAAAACCTGCATGGAGGGCGCACCGGCCTTAAAGGCTCCGAAGAGCAGGCCGGCCAGCAAAATTCCTGGTCCTGATGACCCGCCTAGCAAGGCAACCGTAATTGCATCAAAGCCAATGTTCGCGTGACTCGAAGGAGTAACACCGATTGCAGTTCCCAGAGTCTGGTTGGCTGCAGCAACGCCAACAAAACCGGCCGACAGCGCCATAGCTAAAATGTAAGTCTTTTCGACATTTATTCCGGCGGCCCTAGCGGCATCCGGATTAAAGCCCACCATTCTCAACCGATACCCAATCGTGCTTCGCTCCATTAGCCACCAGAAAACCACAACTGCCAGCAGTGCGAAGATTAGACCCCAGTGCAGCGAATAATTATCTCCCAGCAATTTGGGAAGCAGTGCCGTTTCGGCAGCAGGGTCCGCCTTTGGGTTGCCGGACGCTCGAGATTCCTGCAACAGCGCAGGGTCTCGCATCAAGAACGTAAAGAAATAAAGCGCGATGTAGTTAAACATGATTGTCAAGATCACCTCATGTGCACCCGTCCTAGCCTTCAGGAAGCCCACAAATGCACCCAAAAGCGCAGCGCCGACTATTCCGGCTATCAGAGCAACGACCATGTGTAGCACAAAGGGAAGCTCAAGCCTCGTAGCTACGAATGTCGCGAATATCATTCCGAAGATTAGCTGCCCGGTTCCACCAATATTGAATAGGCCCACCCGAAAAGTAAGCCCTATGCCAAGTCCGGCAGCAATAAGAGGTGCGCCCAAACGAAGAGTCTCCGTTAGCGGCCTGATTGCTTTTTCAAATGTTTCCGCATCGGCGTTGTAGATAGCTCCCCGGAAAAGCGCTCCATAGCCATCATTTACAACAGCGAAGGCAGCCCCTATGGCGTCTCCAGGCCGAGCCAATATGTATCCGAGGGACTCAACAAATTCCTTGTTTGAGCCAATCATGAATAACGCACCCACCAAGAAACCTAGCAAGATGGAGATAACTGTTCGCACCAAACCACCGGAGAAAATTTCACGCATTACCTGCGGCATCGTGTTGTCAGCCTTGTTTATTTCACTCATGCGGTCACTCCAGCCATTAGCTTGCCGAGATCTTCTCTAGAAGTATTCGGTTCTACAATTCCAACTATTTTGCCGCGATACATCACTGCAATTCGATCGGCCAGCGCCAAGACTTCGTCGAGTTCGGAAGAAATCAAGATCACAGCCTTACCAGCATCTCGCTCAGCAATTATTTGCTCGTGTATAAACTCAATAGAGCCCACGTCTACCCCTCGGGTTGGCTGAGAGGCGATCAAGAGGCTTACCTCTCTAGATAGCTCCCTGGCGACAACTACTTTTTGTTGGTTACCGCCCGAAAGCTTATTAGCAACCGTCTCTGCGGATGGAGTTCGAACATCGAACTGCTCGACAAGCTCTTTGGCAATCCGCTTGCGAGCTCCAAAGTTTATGTTCAGACCCTTAGTGAACCTTGATTTATAAGAGGAGTTCAACATTAGATTTTCGGCAATCGTAAACTCGGAAACCAAGCCATCGCTCTGGCGATCTTCAGGAATAAACCCGACGCCACTCTCCAGAACCTCGCGCACTGACTTGTTTGTTATCTCCTTGCCGTTTAGGTTCACTTTGGCTTTTGACCCCAGGGCCTTCCTCAGCCCAAGTAAGAATTCGGCTAGTTCGGTTTGACCGTTGCCCTGAACTCCGGCAAGGGCCAAAATCTCTCCGCCTCGAACCTCGAAGCTCACATCATTTACTGCCTTTTGAGATCGATCATCTAGGACGGTTATGTGCTCGGCTTCTAAAACCACATCTCCCAGTACTGCTGGCTTCTTGTTCACCGTCAGCATCACTTCACGACCAACCATTAGAGATGCAAGTTCCGAGGTTTCAGCATCGGGCTTGGCCGAGCCGACAACTTTGCCGAGCCGAATAACAGTGATTCGGTCAGCCACTGCTTTTACTTCACGAAGCTTGTGGGTGATAAAAACAATGGAGGTGCCGCTTTTGGCAAGTTGGCGCATGATCTCCATCAGCTCGTCAGTCTCCTGAGGAGTGAGTACTGCAGTTGGCTCGTCCAGCACGAGGATCTTGGCGTCTCTTGAAAGCGCCTTGATAATTTCGACTCGCTGCTGGGCTCCCACTGGAAGGTCCTCAATTAGAGCGTCCGGGTCGATGTTGAAGCCAAACCGCTCCGATATCTCTAAAACTTGCTTTTTCGCCTGAGCTAAATCAATTACCCCAAAGGCCTTAGTCGGCTCGTGGCCGAGGGCAACGTTCTCTGCAACAGTAAAGACGGGGATGAGCATGAAGTGCTGATGCACCATTCCGATTCCGGCCGCCATGGCATCGCCTGGTCCGGAGAAGTTCTGCCTAACGCCATCGATTTCTATGTGGCCCTCATCGGCGGTGTATAGGCCGTAGAGGACGTTCATCAACGTGGACTTGCCAGCGCCATTTTCGCCGAGCAGAGCATGAATCTCACCGGGTTCAATAACTAGGTCAATATCTTCGTTCGCAGTGACTGCGCCAAAGCGCTTCGTGATTCCGCGTAGTTCAAGTTTCAAAAGACACCCCTTTGTGCATTTACTTTATGTCAAAAACTAAAAGCAAAAAGGCCGTGGGATTTACCCCACGGCCTTTTTGCTTTTTTTAACTAGCTCTTCGGATCAATTTCACCGGAGTTGATTCCGGCTTCAATCTCGACTAGTCGAGCCTTTAGTTCGTCAGATAGCTTGGAGTCGAAGTCGTAGAACGGGCTTAGGCCAGTTCCGCCATTCGCAAGCGTTCCAACGTATGCCTCACCGTCGAATGCTCCACCAGCTGAAAGCTCAGCAATGATGTCGTAAACGGCGTTGGTCATGCGCTTCTCAGCTGAAGTAAGCACGAATGGTGCATACTCTGGGGAGGTAAGGGCTACGTCCTTGTCAACACCAATCATGACGCCATCGATGCCGGCTTCCTTGATTGCTTCGGATGAAGCACCGAACTGGTCGCCACCAACTGGGAACAATACGTCAGCACCTTCGTTGATAAGAGCGGCAGCAATTGACTTTGAGGTTCCAGAGTTTGGAACGAAGTCACCGATGAACTGACCGGTTTGGGCCATTGGGTCCCAGCCAACAACGGTCACAGGGACACCGTTTTCGTTAGCCCAGGCCATTGCGCCATAATAGAAACCGTCCATGAAGTCAGTAACTGCTGGGATCTGAACTCCACCGTAAGTTCCAACAACCTTGGTTGTCGAGTATGCAGCAGCTGCATATCCTGCAAGGTAAGAAGACTCAGCCATGTTGTAAATAACTGGCTTTAGGTTTGCGTTGCCCTCTGACCATCCATCGATGGTTACGAAGCTCATGGTTGGGTTAGCAGCTGCGATTGCGTTAGCATCGGCCACCAAGTTAAAGCCCACTGCGAATGTAATGTCGCAGTTCGCGTCAACCATTGCCTGCAAGTTAGGAGCAAAGTCTTCGGCGGAGATTGACTCAGCGTCGGCAATCTGTGCTCCAAGGTCTGCTACGGCTTTTTCTAGGCCGTCGTATACCGACTCGTTGAATGACTTGTCGTTCCAGCTACCTTCGTCAGAAACTGCACATGCCAAGTAGTCAATGGCTGGTGCTGCTTCTTCGGTTGCGGTAGCGGCGACTGTCTCGGTTGGCTCGGCCTCTGGGGCGGCAGCACAGCCTGACAGCACTAGTGCTGATACGCCCATTAGAGCGAAAGCAGCGGATGCATTATGTAGCTTCAAGGTTCCTCCTGAATTATTTGAAGGCGCTCTTCGCACCTATTTAAGGGTTACTATAGCGCCAGAAATCGCATCTGAAACCCATATTCCAAAGCTTTACATTATCGAGATGTTTGACTAAAGAAGGTCAGAGTGGCCGGTCTGCTTGAGCGCCTCAACCATAGCTTTAACCTTCTGAGCGTGGGCCTTTGTAGTGATGAGAAGTGCATCCGCTGTGTCCACCACAATGATGTCCTCAAGTCCAATGAGCGCAACCAATCGGTTAGTGTCACTCACCAATATTCCTGACGACGAATCGGACAGGACTTTCGCTGATCCCAGCACCGCCAGGTTGTTACTATTGCCCTGTGACTGCAGTTCCGCGATTGCCGCGAAGTCTCCAACGTCATGCCATTCAAAATTACCGGGCACTACGGCCACTAAGCCCAGCTTTGCTGCTGGCTCGGCTATGGCGTAGTCGATTGCGATCTTGTCGAGTCCTGGCCAGATTGAATGCAACTTCGCGGCTCGATTCTCAGTGTCCCAGTGCTCAGCTAGCTCCATGACGCCTGCGTGAAGTCTTGGTTGCGTCTTTGCAAGCACATCGAGCAAAAGTTTTGCAGGTGCGATGAACATTCCGGCGTTCCAAAGGTACTTTTTTGAGGCCACAAATTTTCCGGCCTTTTTTATGTTCGGCTTTTCAATGAAGTCAGCCACCTCAAATCCTTCGGTGCCCGAGATTGAAGAACCTTTTTTGATATACCCAAAAGCCACGGATGCTTCAGTAGGAACGATGCCGATGGTGACGATCTTCCCAGTGGCGGCTATTTCAATTGAGGCTTCGATTGCCTTCAAAAGCTTTTCATTATCTCTGATTACATGGTCTGCGGCGAAAGAGCCGACTATTACTGCCGGATTTCTTTTATAAAGCACGGCAGCTGCCAGAGCGATAGCTGCGGTCGAGTCCTTTGGTGAGGGTTCAAGAATTAGATTTGCTTGGTCTAAATGAGGCAGGTGCTTTGCAACCGTCGTGGCATGCACATCGCCGGTCACAACCATCATCCGATCGCCCACCAAGGGCGATAGGCGATCCCAGGTGTCTTGAAGCAACGTTTGGCCGGAACCGGTCAGGTCGTGCAGAAACTTTGGGGCACTGGCTCTAGAAAGTGGCCACAGCCTCGATCCCACGCCACCGGCCGGAATTATTGCGAAAAAATTGTCATGGCCAGCGGTTGTTTTTTTATTCACGAAATCACTCTAGGTGTTATTCGCCTAGATTCAAAAGGTTGGCTTTTACTGGGTTAGACTTAAATACACATTCTGTTCTATCCATGGAGGCTAGCTTGGCAATAAAGCCGGCAGGAACCCTATACCGAGGCAAAGTTGGTATGTGGTCCTGGGTACTGCACCGCATCAGCGGCGTAGGCATCTTTTTCTTTTTACTCGTCCACGTTTTGGACACCGCCCTCGTTCGAGTGAGTCCTGAGGCCTACAACATAGTCATCGAGTCCTACAAAACCCCGGTGGTCGGGCTAGCAGAGCTGGGCCTGGTCGGGGCAATCTTGTTTCACGGCCTGAATGGTCTTCGCGTAATCGCGATTGACTTCTGGTCTAAGGGAACGAAATATCAAAGCGCGATGTTCTGGATTGTGATTGCGGTGACTGTCATCGCTGTTGCAGGGTTCACTCCGATGCATCTTGCACGAGTATTCGGACACTAGGGGGTTGATGATGAGCGTAACTATCGAAGTACCAAATCGTCCTCGGACTCGCAAGCAAGCTAACTGGGAGAAGTACGGCTGGCTGTTCATGCGTGTTAGCGGTCCTTTACTAATCGTTCTTATTTTCACCCACCTTGTGGTGAACCTTGTTCTTGGCGATGGCATCAAAGCTATCGACTTTGCATTTGTGGCTGGCAAGTGGGCGGACCCCTTCTGGCAGGTTTGGGATCTAGCGATGCTTTGGCTCGCTCTGATTCACGGAACCAACGGAATGAGAACTATTGTCAACGACTACGCCGGCCAGGTCAAGGTACGTAGAGCTCTCACGACAACATTGTGGGCCGTGTGTGCGCTTCTGATTTTGCTGGGAACTCTAGTAATTTTCACATTCGACCCATGTCCAGCTGGCGCATCTGCTGAGCTGTTGGCCTCATTCTGCCCAGCGCAGTAAGTAAGGGAAATAAATTGGCGGAACAAGTATCGGTAGACGACAACATCACATATCACTCGTTTGACGTGCTGATCGTTGGTGCCGGAGGTGCCGGCATGCGAGCTGCAATCGAGGCTGGGACGGACCTAAAGGTAGGTGTCGTTTCCAAACTATTCCCAACTAGAAGCCACACCGGAGCCGCCCAGGGCGGAATGGCCGCAGCACTTGCAAACGTCGAGGAAGACAACTGGGAGTGGCACACATTCGACACAGTTAAAGGTGGGGACTACTTAGTTGACCAGGACGCAGCCGAAATCTTGGCAAAAGAATCGGTTCAGGCAGTAATTGACTTAGAGAACATGGGGCTGCCCTTTAATAGGACCCCAGACGGCAAGATTGACCAGCGCCGCTTCGGTGGTCACACCAGGGACCACGGCAAGGCACCGGTTAGGCGCAGCTGTTACGCAGCTGACCGCACCGGCCACATGATTCTGCAGACTTTGTACCAGAACTGCGTCAAGCTCGGAATCAATTTTTTCAACGAGTTCTACGTTCTAGATTTGGTAATGAACGATGGCAAGCCAGCTGGAGTTGTTGCCTACGAGCTTGCTACCGGCGACATACATGTTTTCCAGGCAAAGTCGATTGTTTTTGCAACCGGTGGATTTGGGAAGATCTACAAGACCACTTCGAACGCTCACACCTTGACCGGCGATGGAGTGGCGATTGCCTTTAGAAGAGGTATCCCACTGGAGGACATGGAGTTTTACCAGTTCCACCCGACCGGCCTTGCCGGACTTGGCATCTTGCTTTCCGAGGCAGCCAGAGGTGAGGGCGGAATTCTCAGGAACTCCTCCGGCGAAAGATTTATGGAGCGCTACGCCCCGACCATTAAAGACCTTGCTCCAAGAGACATGGTTGCACGAGCAATGGCAAACGAGGTTCGTGAGGGCCGTGGTGGCGGACCGAATAAGGATTATGTTTTCCTTGACCTGACTCACCTTGAGCCTGCGGTCATCGACGCAAAGCTTCCGGACATCACAGAGTTTGCAAGAACCTATCTTGGGGTTGAGCCTTACACCGAGCAGATACCAGTTTTTCCAACCGCTCACTACGCAATGGGTGGCATCCCGACCAACATCAAGGCCGAAGTGCTCTCGGATAACGACACTGTCATTCCAGGTCTATACGCGGCTGGAGAGTGTGCTTGTGTTTCAGTACACGGCGCAAACCGCCTGGGCACCAACTCTCTGTTAGACATCAATGTGTTCGGGAAGCGCGCCGGACAGTATTCAGTCGAGTATGCGAGAACCGCAACTCAGGTGCCGATGCCGGAAAACGCAGCCGATGATGTGATTGCGATGATCGCCAAGGTGCGCAAAGCAAAGGGCAAGGAGAAAATTGCTCAGCTTCGTAAAGAGCTACAGGAGACGATGGACAAGAACGCTCAGGTCTTTAGAACCGAAGAAACCCTGAACGAAGCATTGGAGAAAGTCCAGGAACTTCGCAAGCGCTACGAAAACATCTCTATTCAGGATCAGGGCAAGCGATTCAACACCGATCTACTGGAAGCGATCGAATTAGGCTTCCTACTGGATCTTGCCGAGGTCACGGTAATTGCTTGCCGCGAGCGCCGGGAATCACGCGGTGCACACCTGCGCGAGGACTACACAGAGCGAGATGACAAGAAATTCATGGTTCACTCCATGGTCTACAAGCAGGAAAAAATCGAAAAGAACACCGGGACAAACATGAGAATTGGCTGGAAGCCCGTTGTTGTGACTAACTACCAACCTATGGAGCGCAAGTACTAATGGCTGAACTATCCGTTCCAACGATTGAGTCCTTCACGGTCACACTTATCGTCAGAAGATTCGACCCAGAGAACGACACAGAACCGAAGTGGGAGGATTTTGACGTTGAAATGTATGGAACCGACCGGGTCCTAGACGCGCTTCACAAAATCAAGTGGGAGCAAGATGGCTCACTGACCTTCCGTCGCTCTTGCGCACACGGTGTTTGCGGCTCCGATGCAATGCGTATCAACGGCAGAAACCGACTTGCCTGCAAGACTCTTATCAAGGACCTTGACATCTCTAAGCCGATCTACGTGGAGCCAATCAAGGGCCTACCGGTAGAGAAGGACCTAATTGTTGACATGACGCCTTTCTACAAGGCGTACCTGGAAATCAACCCATTCTTGGTTGCCACCGATAAGCCCAAGAAGGAGCGCCTGCAGTCTCCCGAAGATCGTGCGCGCTACGACGACACGACCAAGTGCATCCTTTGTGCCGCATGCACAAGTAGCTGTCCAGTGTTCTGGACCGATGGTCAGTACTTCGGTCCAGCCGCAATCGTGAACGCCCACCGCTTCATCTTTGACTCCAGAGACGAAAACGCAGAACTGCGTTTGGATATATTGAACGATAAAGAAGGTGTTTGGCGCTGCCGCACTACCTTTAACTGCACCGAAGCGTGCCCGAGAGGGATTGAAGTCACTAAAGCCATAGCCGAGGTGAAGCAAGCCATCTTGCGTGGAAGAGCTTAGGCAATTTATTTGTTGAAAACTCAATGACCTTAAATAGACGAGCTGCCCTTACTGGGATTGTCGCAACATCTGCCGCCTTTACCCTTGCTGCCTGCGCCTCTGAAGCCCAGCCAGTAAAAACCACTCTCCCTAGCGCCACCGTAGACGCATCAAGCGCGCCGCCTCCATCAGAGCAATTACTTGGAAAAGCCAGTGAAGTGATTGTCGGATCCGGAATGAAGTACAAAATAAGCGATGCGCTCACCATCTTGGTTACGCGTCCCGCTCTAGAAACCTTCCGTGCCTTCAACGCGACCTGTACCCACGCCGGCTGCATCGTTACCGGCGTTCGAGAAAATCAGATAGCTTGCGGTTGCCATGGCGCTAGGTTCGACACCGACACCGGCGAACCTCAGTCCGGTCCGGCAAGAAGCGCCTTGGGCAAAATAATTATTGAAGTGCGCGGTGAAGACCTCTACGCGCTTATCTAGCTCATAGATTGGTGTAGATGCTAAAGATTGCCAGCGTTAATGTAAACGGAGTCCGCGCAGCAGCTCGCAAGAACATGGGCGACTGGGTTCAAGAATCCAACCCCGATGTACTCTGCCTTCAAGAGGTCCGCGCCCCGAGCGAAGACCTGATTGAACTTTCAACTAACGGTCCGCTCTCAGTTCCTGAGGGCTGGAACATTTTTGATGACCTTGCCACCGCCAAGGGTAGAGCCGGTGTCGCGGTCCTTTCCAAGCACAGGGTCTTGTCCACCTCAACCAAACTCGGCCCAGATGATTTTGATTCAGCTGGCAGATGGCTTGAGGCTGAAATCGAAGTTGGTGGCCACAAGGTCACTGTCATCAGTTGCTACGTCCACTCTGGAGAAGTAGCTACCCCCAAGCAAGTTGAGAAATATAAGTTCTTGGATGCCATGACGATTCGCATGCAGGAGCTGATGGACTCGGGTCAACACGCGGTCGTCGTTGGAGACCTAAACGTTGGCCACACCGAACTAGATATAAAAAATTGGAAGGGCAATCTGAAAAACTCCGGCTTCCTGCAGGAAGAGCGTGTGTATTTCGATGGCTTCCAAAAAATGGGCTGGGTAGATGTGGGAAGAACCAGCCACCCAGACCAACCTGGCCCCTATACCTGGTGGTCCTATCGAGGTAAAGCTTTCGACACTGATGCTGGTTGGCGAATTGATTACCAGCTGGCTACACCAGCATTGGCAAAACTGAGCCAGACTTATCAGGTAGATCGAGCACCGAGCTATGACACCAGGTGGAGCGACCACTCTCCGGTTGTCGTTGAGTACGAACTGTAGGAACAGAAGATGACTAAACCAAGCCTGCTCTCAGGAATGCAACCATCGGCGGCAAGCCTTCACCTTGGAAACTATCTTGGTGCTCTTACCCAGTGGGTGGCGATGCAAGATCAGTTCAACGCCTACTACGTAATTGTTGACCTGCACGCGATCACGGTTCCGCAGGATCCGAACCTGCTCCGCGAAAACACCCGTCGGACAGCGGCTCAGTATCTGGCCGCCGGATTGGACCCAGCCAAGAGTGCTTTGTTTGTGCAGTCTCATGTCCCTGCTCACGCTCAACTAGCCTGGGTGCTGAACTGCATTACCGGTTTCGGCGAAGCCTCGAGAATGACACAGTTCAAAGACAAGAGCCAAAAAGGTGGAGCAGACAATTCATCCGTCGGTTTATTCACATACCCAATCTTGCAAGCGGCTGACATTTTGCTTTATCAACCAACCGCCGTCCCTGTCGGCGAAGACCAGCGTCAACACCTCGAACTTACCCGCGATTTGGCGATGCGGTTTAATGCAAGATACGGCGAGACCTTCACCATTCCAAAAGCGGAAATCTTAAAAGAAACCGCCAAAATTTACGACCTTCAGGTGCCGACAGCGAAGATGTCAAAGTCAGCTCATGACCCCAAGGGATTGATAAACCTCATGGACGAGCCTGCGCAAATAACAAAAAAAATAAAATCTGCAGTCACCGACACCGATGGAGACATCCGGTTTGACCCAGAAAACAAGCCGGGAATTTCTAACCTTCTCGGTATTTATTCTGCACTCACCGGAGAGCCGGTCGCCAAATTAGAAGCAGGCCTTTCTGGCAGTGGCTACGGAACACTCAAGACTGAAGTGGCCGAAGTAGTAGTTGCAGCACTGGAGCCAATCCGAACTAGAGCCAATGAACTTCTCGAGGATCCGGCTGAATTAGATCGTCTGCTTGCCAAAGGGGCGGCTAGCGCCAACGAGACTGCGGAAAAAACCCTCAAGGCCGTCTATCAAAACCTTGGGCTGGTAACTCCGGTCTGAGGAATTTCTCAGCTCAAAAGAGTATTGTTTCAAGTAAGCACAGTTCTTCGGGGTCAGTGAAAATCTGAACCGGCGGTTATAGTCCGCGACCCGACTGGAAACATCGCAGCCGGCGATGATACTCCAGGCGGTTGACTTGGTGGAAATCCAAGACCGACGGTTAAAGTCCGGATGAGAGAAGAACTAGGGCGCTATTTGCGCCCTCTTATTTTTCCGTTCCCGCGGTTCTGTGTTGTCAGAATCGAAAGGGAAAGATGCCAAGCGCAGAGCAATACGAATCCGCGATGCGCCGCGCTCTCGAGATCTCTCTAAACGGGCCAGCTGTTGGAATAAACCCTCAGGTTGGCGCGGTAATTTTGGATCCGACTGGCGCCGTTGTGAGTGAGGGCTGGCATACAGGTACCGGCAGCGACCACGCCGAGGTTATGGCCCTCAAGCAATTTGCCCAGAATTTTACGAATTCTTCTCTTGAAAATCACACCGCAGTCGTGACGCTAGAGCCGTGCAACCATGTTGGTAAGACTGGACCCTGCGCCTGGGCCCTTGTTGAGGCTGGAATCAGTCGTGTCGTGTTCGCATCTGCTGATCCCGGGGATCAGTCAAGCCAAGGATCTCAAACTCTGAAGGATGCTGGTATCGAGGTAATACCCGGCGTCCTCCTTCAGCAAGCCGAGGAGCAAAATCGGGTCTGGCTAGTCTCTAAAAGACTTAGCAGACCATTTGTGACCCTAAAGTGGGCTAGCTCGTTAGATGGCCGCAGTGCGGCCTCTGATGGCACTAGCCAATGGATTAGCGGCCCTGAATCAAGGGCAGATACTCATTCGAGGCGTGCAAGCGCGGATAGCATTTTGGTGGGAACCGGCACCGCCATTGCCGATGACCCTGAACTGACGGCCAGGAGGCCAGACGGTAGTTATTTTGAAGATCAACCAATCCGGATAGTTTTGGGCGAATCGGCAATTCCAAATACTTTGCGTCTCTTTAGTGACAAGGCAAAAACAATTCAAATCCAAACGCGCGACCTGCACGACGCCCTGCAGCAAATTTGGGCGCAGGGCATAAAGCACGTTTTTGTTGAAGGTGGACCAAAGCTTGCGAGCGCATTTGTTGCAGCCAAATTGGTGGATGAATTCATTGTTTACCTAGCTCCCAAGCTTCTCGGTGGCCCAAACATGGCACTTGACCAAATAGGAATTACCAGCATCGAAGACGCAGCACGACTTCAAGTGCTGGAAACCAAACAACTTGGAAACGACATATTCATCAGAGCGAGGAGCGCCTAATGTTCACCGGAATCATTGAAGAACTTGGAACCGTAACTGGAATTACCAGGCAGTCAGATGCATTGCGTTTAACGATAAAGGGCAAAATGGTGCTGGAAGACCTGAAGCGAGGAGATTCGATCTCCTGCTCGGGCACTTGCCTAACCGCTATCGAGATTGACGAGAATGGCTTCACCGCAGACGTCATGATGGAAACCATCAAGCTAACCAGCCTCATGGAGGTGGTAGTTGGTGACCCAATAAACCTGGAGCGTGCAATGAACGCGCAAACTCGTTACGGCGGGCACGTCGTCCAAGGGCACATCGACGGTGTCGGAGAGTTTGTCTCGCGCGAGACCAGTGAGAACTGGGATTGGGTAAGAATCAGGATCCCGCGCGAGCTCTTGCGCTACGTGGTGATGAAGGGGTCAATCACCTTTGACGGCATCTCGCTCACCGTCAATGAAATATCCGACGACGTAATTGGGCTTTCCCTTATTCCTGAGACGCTGCAGGTGACAACCCTGGGTTCCAAAAAGCCCGGATCAAAGGTCAACGTTGAGGTTGATGTGATGGCAAAGCACATCGAGAGACTCATGGAGTTCAAGTAAATGGAAATTATTGAATCAAGTATTGAAGAGGTTCTTGCTGCCCTTAGGGCCGGCAAGCCGGTTTTGGTCACTGACGCTGCAGACCGAGAAGACGAGGGGGACGCAATAATCGCTGCTGAGTTTGCAACTACCGAGTGGATGGCATGGATGATCCGCTACACCTCAGGATATATCTGTGCTCCTATGACTGAGCAGCGAGCCAACGAACTTGACTTGCCATTGATGTGGGTAAAAACCCAAGACCCCCACCGCACCGCCTACACGGTAAGCGTCGATGCTACCGACCGCGCGACAACCGGTATCTCGGCCGCAGACAGAGGTCTGACGGCCAGAGTTCTGGCTGACCGGAACTCTGGACCCCTTTCGCTAATGCGCCCAGGTCACGTTCTTCCGCTGCGAGCGAAGGACGGTGGTGTGCTAGAAAGAGCCGGTCACACCGAAGCAGCGGTTGATCTCATGAAACTGGCGGGACTTGAGCCGGTCGCAATGATGGCCGAGATGGTCAACGACGACGGAACCATGATGCGGCGCGAGGAATTATTTCAGACCTCCGTAAGGTTTGGGTTACCTATGACTAGCATTTCTAATCTGAAGGATCACTTGGCTAAGCTCTCCCCGAAGATGAATCCCAGCAGTAACAGGATTCGTTTCGATGCCGAGGCCAACTTGCCTACCACGCACGGTGACTTCCGCGTCCGAGGCTATTACGACGTGCAGACCACTGCCGATCATGTCGCCATCATCGCGGGCAACCCAACTGGAAAGAATGTTCTTGTCCGCCTGCACTCAGAGTGCATCACGGGAGAGGCCTTCGGGTCGCTGAAATGTGAATGTGGCCCACAACTAGATGCTGCAATGGATGCCATTGCCGCTGACCCAAAAGGCGGAGTAGTTATTTACCTGCGTGGCCAAGAGGGCCGAGGTATTGGGCTACTTAACAAGCTAAAGGCTTATGCGTTGCAAGAACAAGGCTTGGACACAGTGGATGCGAACCTCGCGCTTGGACTCCCAAGCGAAGCGCGCGAGTACGGAGCAGCGATTGCTATTTTGCAAGACTTGGGCATCGAAAGCGTTCGCTTGCTGACAAATAATCCTGAAAAGCGAGAGTCTCTGGAGAACGCTGACATAGCTGTCACCGAGACAGTTCCCCTGATTGTTGGCGTAGTAGAACAGAACCTCGGGTATCTAGCCGCTAAGCGCGAGCGCATGGGACATGAGTTACCCGCTAATCTGGACAAGTGAGCGGTAGCGGAGCACCAAACCTAAAGGTTTTAGCAGTCGGCAAAAACGTCGTCATTGTTGCAACCTCTTGGCACCCTGAGATTGTGAATGGCCTTATTGCCGGCGCCCAAAAGGAACTTGAACAATCTGGTGCCGTCAATGTTGAGCTAATAATGGTTCCAGGAGCGTTTGAGCTTCCGCTCGCTGCAAAATGGGCCTTCGACCAAGGCGCGGATCTTGTTATTGCGCTGGGAGTTGTGATTCAAGGCGGGACCCCACACTTCGATTACATTTGCTCTTCTGCAACTGAAGGTCTGACTCGAGTTCAATTAGATTGCAATAAACCCATCGGGTTTGGCCTTCTCACCGTAAACAATGAGCAAGAGGCTCTTGATCGCGCCGGACTCGAAGGCTCTAAAGAGAACAAAGGCGCTGAGGCGGTCCAGGCCGCGCTTGCAATGGCGGCTCTGCTAGACACCTAGAGGTACGCATAGGCGCATTAAGGGACTTAGCCCCATTATTGAACCTGACGTCGTTAGACTGAAATCAATAAAAGGAGCACCCCATGGGTTTAGCAATTGAGATCACTCGCGACACATTATTGATTCTGCACTTCATTGGCCTAGCGTCACTGCTGGGTGGGTTTCTCACCCAAGTGAAAGCCCTGGCTCAATCAGCCGCCAGAATTGCGCCGGCAATGGTTCATGGAGCCTGGACAATGGTGGCTACTGGGCTGTTGCTTGTGACCCTTGCCGAGTGGCGAGTGGCCATGGGCGCCGATTTTGAAATCAACCACACCAAGGTTGGAATCAAGCTTGTCGTGGTGCTGGTTATCTTGGTTCTTGTTCTTCTAAACCGAAAAAAGGTTCAGGTCTCCTCAGCCATAGTTGGCTCCATAGGAGCCCTTAGCATTTTGAACATAATCTTGGCCGTTGTCCTCTAGAGAAACACTTGGACACTGGCGCTTGTATCTTTAGTAAATGACTAAAAAGCTTGGTAACCGCAGGGTTAGCGGAACCGAGCAGTATTACACCCCTAAGGCCCTCGCCAACCAGCTCGTTGAGCTAACCCTTAAGACAATCCCAAATGCCGCCGAAAAGGCTTTCCTGGAGCCGGCAGGGGGCACGGGAAGTTTCATTGATGCCCTTAGGCAATCCGGCATAACCTCAATTACCTCCGTCGATAAGTACCCCAAACATCCCAGTGTTTCTCAAGCCGATTTCCTTGAGTGGCAGACCAGTGACACTGGACTCATCACGATCTCCAATCCCCCATTCGGAAGAAATAACGCACTCTCCGTGCCATTTTTTAATCACGCTGCCGAGTTCTCAAGCCACATTGCATTTTTGGTCCCCCGATCTTGGCGCAAGTGGTCGGTCCAAAACCGACTAGACCTAAGATTTCATCTGGTCCACGATGTCGACATTGCGGTTCAGTACGAAGATGTTTTGGGTGAAAAAATTGCGAAGCGCAACGATCTACGCACCTGCTTCCAAATTTGGGAAAAACGCGTCGAATTGCGCCAGGCGGTCTCTGTCCCAGATAACGGCTTCCTCGAAAAAACAAGCCCAGAACAGGCGGACCTGGCAATCCGAGTTTTTGGCTACGGATGCGGAACCGTCATCGATGACTTTCCGCGCAGGCCAAACACAACAATGATGTTCCTGAGAGTTTTAGATAAAACCATCAAACCAACTCTCAAGGACTTAGATTATGAGAGGTTTTCAATAAACACTGCCTACACTAGGGCCCTGTCATTTCAAGAGATCAACTTTCTGATCAATGAGCGGGTATTTGGGGATGGCTTCCATAAAAAGTTAGGTTGAACAAAGCGTGAGCGAGTATTACCAAGATCCAACCCAAAACCCGAAGAGCCGCGACTACCGTGGGCCACGGGCCAAACTAACCGACCTTTTGCCATACCTAAAAGACCACCGGCCCACCCTAATTCTTGCCTTAGTCCTCTCGGTGTTGGGGTCAGCCCTCGCCCTCGGCCAGCCATTACTAATAGGCCAGCTCATAACCGCAGTACAGGAGAGTCTCGATACCACCCTTCTTGCCGCGGTGATTGTGGTTTTGGTCATCACCTCTGCACTCGTGAACGCCTTTCAGTACTACCTGCTCTATAAAACAGGCGAGGGTGTAGTGCTTTCCACCAGAAAAGCTTTGGTTGCCAGAATGCTTCGTCTCCCGATCTGGCAGTACGACCGCAGACGTATCGGAGACCTCGTGTCCCGAGTCGGCTCTGACTCAACTCTTTTGAAGGCAGTGCTTACTCAAGGGTTGGTTGACGCGCTCGGAGGACTGCTCCAGTTTGCTGGCGCAATCATCGTGATGGCCTTTATTGACCCGCTGCTTCTTGGAACAACGCTGCTTGTTGTCTTCGCTGCAGTTGGAGCGATTGCGCTTACCGGTAGGCGAATCCGCTCTGCAACGACCAAGGCGCAGATGCGAGTTGGTGAGATGAGCGCTGCAGTTGAACGAGCGCTAAGTGCGATCCGAACCATAAAAGCTTCCCGGGCCGAGGCTCGCGAAACTGAGGAAATCCATAAGGACGCTGAGGCCGCATACGACCAGGGCCTCAGCATCGCAAGACTTTCAGCCATCGTCTCCCCTATTGCACAGGTTGCCTTCAACTCAGCGTTCATAATTGTGCTGGGGCTAGGTGGCCTGAGGGTTGCAACTGGCGCAACAACCATCGCCTCACTAGTTACCTTTGTAATCCTGCTGTTTTTCATGATCGGTCCACTTATCTCGGCCTTTGGAGCCTACACATCAGTGATGGGTGCCTTGGGTGCGCTGGCCCGAATCAAGGAGATCATGGATCTTGATGAAGAAGAGCCTGGTGGCGACAAGCTACCCAGAAAAGGCACCAACAAAACCGCCATTGAATTCAAGGAAGTTGAGTTCCACTACGCGACCGAGGAAGGCGAAGAGCCTCAGCCGATATTGAAAAAGCTGAATCTGAAAATTGCTCGCGGTTCAAGAGTTGCGCTGGTGGGGCCATCCGGTGCTGGCAAATCTACGGTTTTCTCACTGATCGAGCGGTTCTACGAGCCAACAAGTGGACAAATTCTGCTCGACGGTCAGCCGGTAACTGAATTTTCAAGAGACTCACTTCGGCAGCAACTTGGCTATGTTGAGCAGGACGCTCCAGTGTTAGCTGGATCGCTAAAGGACAACTTGTTGCTGGGCAAAGCTGACGCAACTGATGACGAGTTAGAAAGCGTGCTGAAGCAGGTGAACCTCGCAGAGGTCCTGAAGCGCGACACCAAAGGCCTGGCAGCCGAAGTCGGTGAAGATGGCATCATGCTCTCGGGTGGTGAGCGACAGCGCTTGGCTATTGCCAGAGCGTTGCTGGCCTCTCCCGAAATCCTTCTGCTAGATGAGTCAACCAGTGCTCTGGACGGCCCGAATGAGCAGCGCATGCGCGAGGCCATTGACGCCGTAGCGCATGACCGCACGCTCTTGATAATTGCTCACAGGCTTTCCACCGTGGTGGATTCAGACCAGATTATTGTTCTGGAACATGGAGAAATTGTTGGGGTTGGAACCCATTCCGAGCTCGTGAAGTCCACCCCTCTCTACACGGACCTAGCAAAGCACCAACTGCTGGTTTAGCAATAGAGTATGGGGCATGACCGCTCATAATCAGATAACTGCCGAACAAGTCTCACTTCTTGACACCAACGATCCATTGGCACACTTTCGCGACGAGTTTGTGATTTCGGACTCTGAGGTTTGCTACCTAGATGGCAACTCATTGGGCAGGCTGCCAAAGCGCACAATCGAAGAAGTAAATAAGTTTTTGACCAATGAGTGGGGGCCGGAGTTAGTAGACGGTTGGTCACACTGGATAGACCAGGCTCAGCCCGCAGGAGACCTTCTGGCCCGCGCTGTGCTCGGGGCAGGCGAAGGTCAAACCCTGGTGTGTGATACCACCAGCGTTAATTTCTACCAACTTTGCGTCGCTGCAATAAAGGCCAGGCCGGGGCGCAAGACAGTCATTATCGATTCATCCAACTTCCCCACCGACAGATACATTCTTGCTGGCATCGCCGAATCAATGGGGCTCAATCTTGTAACGCTTGATACCGACGGCTCCGGTGGGCCTGGTGCCGTAGAAATCGAGTCCGAGTTTGAAAGGGTAACTGCCTCCGAGCTTGCTAAACACCTGAACGACGACGTCGCGATGGTGACACTTCAGGCAATCAACTATCGATCCGGAGCAAGGCAGGACCTCAAAGCAATCACCGATTTAGTCCGCCAACACGGAGGGCTTGTGGTCTGGGATTGCTCTCACGCCGCTGGTTCTATCCAGCTAGATTTTGAGAAAAATGGCGTTGACCTAGCGGTTGGGTGCACCTACAAATATGGCAATTCTGGACCCGGATCACCGGCTTGGCTTTTTGTCTCAAAATCGATTCAAACAGAGCTTCGGGTTCCAATTCAGGGCTGGTTCGCGCAAGAAATGCAGTTTGAAATGGGGCCGGATTTTGAGCCTGCAGACACCATACGGCGCTACCAGATTGCCAGCCCCTCAATCATCGGCATCAGAGCAGTTGAGGTTGCCTACGAGATGATCGAACGTGCCGGTATCGCACTTATTGAACAGAAGGCTGCCAGAGGCACGGAGCTGATGATGGATTTGTTCAAGCAATGGCTGGAGCCACTTGGATTTGAGGTTGCCTCCCCTTCTCAGGCTGCACTAAGGGGTGGCCACATAATCTTGACTCACCCAGATGCAAGGCAAATCGCATACGCGATGCGGAAGATTTCGAAGGTAATACCCGATTATCGAGAACCCAACGCGATTCGGGTGGCCATTTCCCCCCTCGCAACAAGCTATACGGAGGTATTCGAGGGGTTTTCGCGATTGCGAGACTTGGTCGAAAGCGGAAATTACATGAGCATCGAGCAAGATGCTAACCGCGTCACCTAAGACTCAGGCCTTCTCTTAGACGCAAACTAAATAGCCAGAAAAGCTGGCATTGAACACTCGGACAGAGCGAATGGATAACAGTGGAACAGAATAAGCACGTCACCTACATTTCTTACCTCAAAATTGATGAACTGCTCTCGCTGCAACAGCCGCTGAGCGACGGCCCAGAGCACGATGAATTGCTTTTCATAACCATCCACCAGGTCTATGAACTCTGGTTCAAGCAGGTCCTTCACGAAGTTGCCGCGCTGCAGGTCACTCTAGAAGCCGGCAACTCTCACCGATCCATGGCGCTGTTGGGTCGAATCCGAGCCATTATGAAGACTTGCGTCTCTCAACTGGACATCCTGGAAACAATGACGCCGCTGCAGTTCAATTCATTTCGAGAGCGCTTGAGTTCAGCAAGCGGATTTCAGTCCGCCCAGTTCCGCGAGCTAGAGGCCGTGCTGGGAAGACGGGATCAGGCTGGGGCAAAAGCCGATGCCAAATCGGGCATGGGCATGGCTGAGCACCTGATTGCCGGCTCCCCCGCTCGAGCAAGAGTAGAAGCTGCAATGACAAGAATGTCGTTGTGGGATTCGGCGCTGCATTATTTCAACTCACGGAAAGCCATACCCGAAGAGTTGCTATCTAGAGACGTCACCGAGGCCTGGGAGCCTCACGATGGCCTCCAGGATGTTCTTATTGAACTTCACCGCAATGACCCGGAAGCGTCCATGATTGGTGAGGCTCTGGTCGATTTGGATGAGGGACTGCAGGAGTGGCGTTATCGTCACGTCAAGATGGTTGAGCGCACTATCGGGCACAAAATCGGATCCGGAGGCTCCTCGGGAGCAGGCTATTTGGCAAGCACTCTTTTCAACCCGGTGTTCCCGGATCTGTGGGCTATCAGGTCGCGTTTCTAGCGGGCAGCCAGGACAACGTTTCTAACGAGCATTGCGCGGGTCATCGGACCCACACCGCCCGGATTCGGGGACATATAACCGGCAACCTTCGAAACCTTAGGGTCGACATCACCTAAAAGCTTTCCGTCAACTCTGGTTATTCCAACATCCAACACCGCAGCACCGGGCTTTATCCATTCGGGTCTTATGAAGTGAGGGCTTCCTAAAGCCGCCACCACAATATCAGAACGCGAAATAACTTCCTCGATGTGCCTAGATGCGCTGTGGAGCAAAGTTGGTGTCGCATCAATGCCCTTGCGAGTAAGCATTAGCCCCAGCGGTCTGCCCACCGTCAGGCCTCTACCGATGATTGCAACCTCTGCCCCTCGAAGGCTAACTTCGTAGCGCTCTAGAAGTTCGATGATCCCGCTTGGAGTGCAGGGCAGTGGACTACCGATTTGACCCCCGGTGTTCATAACCAACCGGCCAAGATTCACCGGGTGTAGTCCATCGGCATCTTTATCAGGATCGATTAGCTCCAGCATTTCGTTGGCATCGATTCCACCCGGAAGCGGCAACTGAACTATAAACCCGGTCACTTCACTAGCTTGATTGAGGTCCTTTATTGCAGCCAGGACATCAACTCTAGAGGCAGTTGCTGGAAGGTCGATTCGAATTGATTCGATTCCAATCTCAGCACAATCCCTGTGTTTACCGGAAACATAAGAAAGTGATCCCGGGTCGTCGCCAACCAAGATAGTTCCAAGCCCAACGGCTATGTCCCTGGCCTTCAGACCAACAACCTGAGCTGCAAGCTCTGTCTTTATGGCCTTGGCTGTTGCTAAGCCATCAAGTATTAGAGCGGTCAACCAGCTACCTAGTTTCTAGTCCGTCATAAAGGGGGAAAGCTTCGGTCAAAACTCGAACTCTGGCTTTCAGGGCGGGAAGATTAGCACCTGGAATAAGAGCGTTAGCAATGATGTCAGCAACCTCTACGAACTCTTCATCGCCAAAGCCTCTAGTTGCTAGGGCCGCTGTTCCAATGCGAACTCCGGAGGTCACCATTGGCGGCCTAGGGTCGTTAGGAACTGAGTTCTTGTTAACCGTCACACCGGCCTCGTGAAGCAAATTCTCGGCCATTTGACCGTCTACCTCAGAATTTCTAAGGTCAACAAGCACCAAGTGAACATCAGTGCCGCCTGTCAATACTGAAACTCCAGCTCCAGTGACATCGGCTTGGTTAAGCCTGTCCGCAATAATTCGCGCACCCGAAATCGTGCGTTCTTGACGCTCTCGAAACTCCGGCTGCATAGCCGCCTTAAAGGCAACGGCCTTGCCGGCAATGACGTGCATCAACGGTCCGCCCTGCTGTCCAGGGAAAACAGCGGAGTCAATCTTCTTTGCCCACTCTTGCTTACAAAGAATCAGACCGGAGCGAGGGCCGCCAAGGGTCTTGTGAACGGTAGTAGAAATCACATCGGCGTAGGGAACTGGGCTTGGGTGAACTCCGGCAGCTACAAGGCCTGCAAAGTGAGCCATGTCCACCCACAACTTGGCGCCAACCTCATCGGCGATTGCCCTGAATTCAGCAAAATCTAGGTGCCTTGAGTATGCGGACCATCCCGCAATCAGAACCGCTGGCTTTACCTCGATTGCGCGCTGACGAACGGTCTCCATGTCAATCAGATGCGTCTCTGGATCTAGTTCGTACGAGTGCCCCTCATACATACGCCCCGAGAAGTTCAGCTTCATGCCGTGAGTCAAGTGACCGCCGTGGGCAAGGCTCAGACCCAAAATACGATCTCCCGGACTTGCCAGTGCCATGAGTACTGCCGCATTTGCTGAGGCTCCGGAGTGCGGCTGAACGTTTGCGTGTTCCGCGCCAAACAATTCCTTTGCACGCTCTCTTGCAAGATCTTCCGCGATGTCTACCGCTTCACAACCGCCGTAGTAACGTTTGCCCGGGTAACCCTCAGCGTACTTATTGGTGAGGACTGATCCTTGGGTTTCTAAAATTGCAGCGGAGACAAAGTTCTCGCTCGCAATCATTTCCAAGGTGTGGCGTTGACGATCAAGCTCCTGCTGTAAAACCGCAGCAATTTCCGGATCGGCCTGACTTAGCGGGGCCATAAAGTTCACTGAATGAGTAAGCATGCCTCAACTTTATCAGAGTTATTTCGGTCGGAATGGTAGGCGCCAATAGTATTGAGGAATGCAATCTGCCAAAGAACATTGGGTTCTGACTTTTATATGCCCGGACCGACCCGGCATAGTCCACGCAATCTCCGGAGCCGTAGTGGCAGCCGTTGGAAACATTACCGAGAGTCAACAGTTCACCTCACAAGACACTGGCCGATTTTTTATGAGACTGCAGATTGAAGCGGACATAACCAAGGCAGACTTCGAGAAGCAATTTGAGGCCATCGCCGAGACTTTTCAGATGCAGTACGTGCTTGACCATGTAGACAGGCCAATGAGCACCGTCGTACTAGTGACCAAAGCCGATCACTGTCTAAATGACCTTCTCTATCGTCAGCGCGCTGGGCAAATTGGCATCGAAATCCCTAAAGTGTTTGGAAACACTGACGACCTGAACGAGTTGGCCAGTTTTTTTGGAATTGATTTTGAATCACTCCCGACTAACAATCTCAGCGATAAGGCCGGCTTTGAAAAGCGTTTGCGTGAAATTATTATCGAACACGACATCGAACTTATAGTTCTGGCTCGTTACATGCAGATTCTTTCCGCCGAATTCTGCGCGGAGTTTGCCGGGAAGATAATAAACATCCACCACTCATTTTTGCCAGGCTTTAAGGGCGCGAACCCATACGCCCAGGCTCACGCTCGAGGTGTGAAGCTAATCGGCGCAACCGCCCACTTTGTTACCGAGGATCTCGATGAAGGTCCGATTATTGAACAAAATGTGACGCGAGTTGAACACGCATCGACCAAGTCACACCTGGTTCAGATTGGCCAGGACGTGGAGTCCAAGACGCTTACTCAAGCAGTTCGATGGTTCGCCGAGCATCGAGTACTGTTGGATGGTCAACGCACCATCATCTTCCGATAGCCAATAAAAGTCAGGACTACGGCTACCGCCCCGCCAACCAACCAGGGTGACATCCAAGCAGCAGAGTCTGGTGCCGCAGGTTTTTGTTCTCTCGAAGCCAACTCGGCTACATAGGCTGACCGTGTAGGTGTTTCGGTCCGATTCAGTAGATCCACTTCGTCATTTGTCACCGTGGCTTCTCGTTCAAGTTCTGCAGGCTCGGACTCAGGAGTGACCGGCGTTGGCTTTGGCTCAGTCGGAGCTTTGGGAATCACTTGGCTTGGCGATTCCTGATCAGCGGGAAGAATTTCTTCGCTTTCAATAAACTCCAGAATTTCTTCGCCAACCTCTGGGTCTATAAACTCAGGAGCCTCGATTGGTGATTGCATCTCATCCGGCAACTCTGGCGCTAGTTGACTCGGAATCTGTAAAGCGGGTTGCCTTGGAGCCACCTCCGGCACCGGCGCTGTTGGAGTTGGCACTGGAGTTGGCACTGAGGCAACAAGTGTTAGTTCGAGAACTGCGTCGCTAGCTGGACCTAAGTTTCCGGCCGCGTCAATCAAAGAAAATGCTGGCAATTTCCAGCTCATGCTTCCAGGCGTGCAGCCAAGATATTCGAAGGTTATTTCTCCTTTTGCGGATGTTGTAACTGGCAGACAACTGATATCAGAGGTCAGAAACTCGACAGCCGCGTCGTCCATCAGCGAATCTTCATGTCTGAGTGAGATTACCAAATTAAAAGTGCCCTCTATCTCTGTGATTTCAGGCTCGAGCCATTGCGATGTCGGAGCGATTGTGTCTCTTAAGAATTCGAGGACAGTAGGTCCGGAAGGGCCCAAGTTGCCCATTGAGTCACTCACAGCTTTTGAAGCAAGAGTTATTGTGATATCGCCCTCCTGGCAATCGTTCAGGCTTAGCTCGTGGTTCTGAAGCGCAGTTGAGTCACATCCGCTGACAACAATGTCATCTGAAGACAAACCTGTGTGGTCCTCATCGCCAACAAGGTCAAAAAGGTAGTCGTGATCGATAGAAACAACTTGATCGAAGGTGAACTCCGGGCCAGCCAAGTCAAGCTCGATCTGCAGAGAAGCACTCGTGTCATCAATTAGCAAAGCGGCGACTTCAGGTGCCAGTGCAGCTTGAAAGCGAGAGTCGACGCAGTCCAGAATTTGAAAGACGTATGTTGATCCTGTTACCCCGGGTTCTCCCGCGACGCAGGCAGGATCTGCAATCTCTAGGTCGGTCGATTTAGGGATGTAGCTGCCCTCTACCTCCATGCTGATCAAGACCTCGTTGTTACTTTGCTGGCTGGCCGCAAATAAGGTTATTTTGGAGGCAACCTCATAGCGAATAATCACCCGACCAGATGAACTCTGCACTCCTGCTTGATGGCCGATGTTAGTCACTAGAGACGTGTTTGAATATGAAGACCCGCCGCCTCCGCCGCCGGCATCAGAACAGCAAGAATCATCGTCCGCACCGCCGCCGCCGCCGCCAAACCAGCCGCCGCCGCCTCCGCCGCCGCCGGCGTTCCAGCTACTACCTCCAGTTCCACCAACTCCAAAACCACCTGGCTGCGAAGCGCTGCCGCCGTTAGATGCACCCCCGGAACCACCGGAGTTTTCCCGACCGCCGCCGCCGCCGGAACCTTGCCCGGAGCCACCGTTTTCAGCAACCAGATTTCCACCGACACCGCCAGCAGCTCCGGCATAACCCCCGCCGCCACCGCCGCCACCGGCCACGACGATTCGCTCGTTTATGTTGGCACCAGAGCGAATATCGCTGGCTCCCCCACCAGAGCCCTCGTTACCTCTAGATCCTCCGGCCCGGCCACCGCCGTTATATCCGCCTGGGGCCTCGGCATTAATAACACCCTCACCACCCACAAACACCCAGAACCCAGCTGGGGCATCGATGAACTGGCCGGTTACCCGACCGCCCATGCCGCCTCTGCCCCCAGCCGCGCCGCTGATTTCAAATGATATGTTTTCGGCGCCGTCGGGGACCGTAAAGTACTCTGGGCTACCGGTGTATTCAAAGACGAGTACGCAGATTCCGTCTGGGCACTCTTCGGCTTGAGCCGGTACGGCTCCAAAAGCCAAAGATGAGAAAAAAGCTAAAGCTATGAGTGATCGAAGTTTCATGACACACAAACTAAAACTCCCCGCGGTTTCCTGCAGGGAGTTTTCCACAAGCCGCTAGCGGCCTGGTTTTTTAGGCCATTTTTGACTGAAGGTTCTCGGCAATCGATGCCATGAACTCATCGGTCGACTGCCAAGGTTGATCCTTTCCAACCAGAGCAGCCAAGTCCTTTGTCATTTTTCCAGACTCAACCGTTTCGATAATGACATCTTCAAGAGTCTGCGCAAACTTTGCCACCTCTGGGGTGTTATCCAGTTTTGCTCGGTGCATCAAGCCTCTTGTCCAAGCAAAGATTGAGGCAATTGGGTTAGTCGAGGTCTTGTTGCCCTGCTGCCACTGGCGGTAATGACGGGTCACGGTTCCGTGAGCAGCCTCGGCCAGTGCTGTCTGACCATCTGGAGTTGTTAGCACCGAGGTCATTAGACCCAAAGAGCCAAAGCCTTGAGCCACGGTGTCTGACTGCACATCACCGTCATAATTCTTGCAGGCCCAAACGTATCCGCCTTCCCACTTCAAGCAGGCCGCAACCATGTCGTCGATTAGGCGGTGCTCGTAGGTGAGGCCGGCTTTTTCAAACCTGTCTTTGTACTCGGAGTTGAAGACATCCTCGAAGGCGTCCTTGAACGCGCCGTCGTAGGCCTTCAAAATTGTGTTCTTGGTGGACATGTAGACCGGGTAGTTACGAGCAAGGCCGTAGTTGAAGGAGGCTCTTGCAAAGTCGCGAATAGAGTCCATGTAGTTATACATTCCCATTGCAACTCCGCCGTTTTCCGGGAAGTCCGCGATCGTCAAAACCTGCGGCTCTGAGCCGTCGGCAGGTGCCCAAGTCATGGTGACCCTGCCCTTGCCAGGTATTTTGATGTCCGTGGCCTTGTACTGGTCACCGTGTGCATGACGACCAATGATGATCGGCTTAGTCCAGCCTGGGACTAGCCTCGGCACGTTAGAGATGATAATTGGCTCGCGAAATACAACGCCGTCAAGGATGTTTCGAATGGTTCCGTTCGGAGAACGCCACATTTTTTTCAAACCGAATTCGACCACTCGGTCCTCATCCGGAGTAATCGTTGCGCACTTGACCCCAACGCCGTACTTCTTGATGGCGTGAGCTGCATCAATGGTGATCTGATCGTCAGTTGCATCTCGATTTTCAACCGACAGGTCGTAATACTCGAGGTCAATATCCAGGTAAGGAAGAATCAGCTTGTCTTTGATGTCCTGCCAGATGATGCGGGTCATCTCATCGCCGTCTAGCTCAACAACTTTTCCAGCAACACTGATTTTGTTCATTACTCTCCTGATTAACCGCGTGATTCGGGCCTAAATGACCATTCATAGCCTATCGGCTTCAGTCGATGCGCCCTAAACCAGAGAATCTTTCCAAGATTTGTAGAGCTTCGAGAATTTACCTCCCGAGGCAACTAGCTGTTCCGGTGAACCGTCCTCAATAATTTTTCCATGCTCCATTACCAGCACTCGATCCGCTATCGAAACTGTTGAGAGTCGATGCGCGATGATGACAGCAGTCCTTCCTGCAAGCAGAGTCTTTAGGCCAAGTTGTACCATTGCCTCGGAGGGAATATCCAAGGAGGAAGTTGCCTCATCGAGAATCAACACTGCAGGGTCCGCCAGGAAGGCACGTGCGAAGGAGATCAGTTGACGCTGGCCGCTTGAAACTCTGCCACCGCGTTTGTTCACATCCGTCTCATAGCCGTAGGGCAGTTCCAGAATAAATTCATGCGCGCCTACTGCCTTGGCTGCCTTGACTACATCGTCCATCGACGCGCCCGGGCGACCTAGCTGAATGTTCTGAGCCACCGACCCGGTAAATAGATAAGCCTCCTGCGTCACCATCACGACCTTTTGACGCAGATTCACATTGGAAATGTCTCTTAGGTCGTAATCGTCGAGACGAACAACACCTTCGCTAGGGTCGTAGAACCTTGAAATGAGCTTGGCAAGAGTTGATTTGCCAGCGCCTGTAGTCCCGACCATCGCGATTGTTTGACCGCCGGGAATATCCAACGAGAACGGGTGCAGCACGACATCACCGGTGTCGTACTGAAACTTCACCTTGTCAAAAACTAAACCGCCCTTGATGTTCTTTAGCTCAACCGGGTTCTCGGGTTCTGGAACCGAAGGCTCTTCTTGCAGCACACCGGAAATCTTCTCAAGAGCAGCGGAAGCCGACTGGTAAGAGTTGTAGAAAATTGCAATCTGTTCCATCGGGTCAAAAAACCTTCTGGCGTAAAGAATTGCTGCCGTCAAAACCCCGATACCCAAAGTGCCGTCAAGCACTCGGAATCCACCCACGAGCAAGATCGCAGCGACGGTCGCGTTGCCGATCAATATCAATGCTGGATCGTAGATTCCGAAGAGCTGAATAAGCTTTGCGTTCAATAGCCGGTACTTTTCCACCAAGCCACCAAAGTGCTTCTCGTTGCGACCCTCCTTGCGGAAAGCCTTGACGGCACGGATGCCAGTCATGGTCTCTACAAAGTTTTGAATCAAGGTGGAAGATGCAACCCGTTGTGCCCTGAAGCCTCGGTTCGTGTTTATCTGAAACCACCTAGTCACAATCGCAAGCGGAATCACTGCCGCCATAAGAACAAGGAAGCTGATTGGGTCAAGGACCAGGAGTGCGCCGGCGGTGAAAACCATGAAAAAGATTCCAACCACTAATTCTCCAAGGCCACCAGACAATAGTTCGGAAATGGACTCTAGGTCCGAGGTCTGCCTCGCGATTACTCGCCCAGCGGTATAGCGCTCATGGAATTCGACTGAAAGCTTTTGAGTGTGGATGAACATTCTGTTCCGCAAGGCAAACAGCATGGACTGAGCAATCTTTGCCGTGAGAATCATGAAGTAATAAACCATCAGTGCACTGAAAGCTGCAGCTCCCAGATAAAGCAGGATTAGCATCCATAGCGGATAAAAGTCGTCTTCGATGGCCCTCGGAAGCGCCCAGTCGATCGCGAAGGCTATGAGCGCCGGGCCCGCAACCCTGAGCGTGGTAGAGATAAAAATCATTGCCACGGCGATCCAAAGCCTTGCGCGGAGTGGGAGCAATAACGAACCCAGAAGCTTTCTGGATCGCTGTCTAATGAACCTAGATTCGGTTTTGGTTAGATCGGTTCTTTCTTCGTTATTGGTGCCGTAAAGACTCATACGTTCACCTCGCGCTCTTTCTGGTCGGTATCCAGAGAGGTGATCACGTGGCGATATTCAGGGCTGGTGTCTAGAAGTTCACGGTGAGTACCGAAGGCAATAATCTTGCCATCTTGCATCAAAGCGACCTTGTCGGCCAGCATCACGGTCGAAGGTCGGTGGGCGACTATAAGGGCAGTAGTCGATTTCAGCACATGTCGAAGCGCCTCTTCGACCATCGCCTCGGTGTCGACATCCACAGCCGACAATGGATCATCCAAAACCAAAATCTTAGGTTTCGCCGCAACCGCTCTTGCCAATGCCAATCGCTGACGTTGACCCCCTGAAAGGCTTAGGCCCTCATCGCCGATTGGCGTATCAAGGCCCTTCGGTAAATCGTAGGCAAACTGCGCCTGAGCAATCTCGAGAGCTTGCTTTAGATCATCCTCACTTTGATCTTTATTGCCCAGCAGCACGTTGTCGCGCACACTGGATGAGAAAAGAGTGGCGTCCTCAAAGGCCATCGCGATGTTCGACCTAAGCTCGTCTCGAGTCAAGTCCCTAATCTCAACCCCATCGATGGTTATCGAGCCGCCCGTTACCTCATACAACCTTGTCGTTAGAGCCGTCAGGGTTGTCTTGCCGCTTCCGGTAAGCCCAATAAGCGCTACCGACTGACCAGGCTCTATTCGCAAACTCACGCCGTCTACCAAGTCGCGATTCTTCGGATCAGCATCCGGGTAGTGAAAGTGGACGTCGTGAAACTCAAGCAGACCCTTGGGTTCTTTTATCGTCCTTGGAGAAACCGGATCAGCAATTAGGTCCGGCTCATCCAGCACCTCGAAAATTCTCGTGGTGGCGGTCTTCGCCTCGAGGGTCATGCCCAGCAAGAAACCAAGAGACTCAGTTGGCCAACGAAGTACCATCGCAGTTGCAACAAAAGCCACCAGTGTTCCAACGGTCATTTCGCCGTTAGCCGTAAACCAAATCCCAGCCAATAAAGCCAGACCAAGAGCGAACTCCGGAATCATAATTAGGTAGAGCCATATGTTTGCGACGGCCTTGGCCTTACTAATTTCTGTGCTCCTAAGTTCTGAAGCCTGGGTTGCAAACTGGTCAGCTGCAAAACCACCACGACCAAAGGCCTTCAGAACCCTGACGCCGTGAACAGATTCTTCTACCCTTGTTGCCAGGTCCCCCGACTGATCCTGAGCAAGCCTGGCAATAGAGCCAAAACCGCGCTCAAAGCGAAACCCAATGAGCCAAATCGGAATCGATGCAACCGAAAAGATAAGGCCCAGCCAGAAGTTGTAGGTGAACAGAATCAGCAGTCCAACCACCAGAGTGATGAAGTTCGCGATCAGCAGCACAATTCCGAAGCTGAGCCAACGCCTGATTAGACCCAGATCGGCAACCGCCCTGGAAAGTAACTGCCCCGATGGCCAACGATCATGAAATGCAACCGGCAAATCTTGAAGCTTGGCGAACAGCGTGTTGCGCATGTCGGCCTCAACAAATGTGCCGGGCGTAAGAACCAACCAACGTCTGAGAAGTACTAGAGCTGCCTCTAAAACTCCAAGCAGGAGAATCAAACCGACCGCCGGCAGCAATGCGCCCCGACCGCCGTCCACCAGTGAGTTCACCAGTGACTGCAAAAATTGCGGGATTGAAAGAGCAATCATGTGGGCGCCGATTGCTGCCAGTATGCCAAGGCCAATGCGCCAGAGTGCCCGTCTTGCGAACGGGACCAGTCGCCAAAGGGTTTTTATCGTCCCCAATTCAGCCTGCTGCATAGTTCTCTCCGAGGTAATTTTGGCCAAACGGCCTTTTTCGTCAACATGTGGTGCGCTTTGATTATTTCTAATGGAAAAAATGTCTTTCGCCCGTGAAGTACATGCTAATGCCGGCCTTACTGGCCGCGGCAATTACTTCCTGATCTCGAACGCTTCCACCCGGCTGGACAACTGCCGAAACCCCTGCATCTATCAGGACCTGAAGGCCGTCGGCGAATGGGAAAAACGCGTCGGAGGCTGCGACCGAACCAACGACTCTGTCGCCAGCTCGTGCGACCGCCAGTCTGCAAGAATCCAGTCTGTTGACCTGACCCATGCCAATCCCAACGGCGGCCTGATTTTTAGCCAGCAAAATCGCGTTTGATTTCACTGACCGGCAAGCGATCCAGGCGAACTCTAAATCGAGCATCCGGGCAGTTTCGACACCCTCGCCAGCAACTAATTGCCAACTCCGAGTGTTCAGGCCTTCAAATCCGTCTGAATCCTGAACAAGCATGCCGCCCGAGACCTGACGAATATCTAAGGCTGCTCTTACATAAGGATTTGAAAGCTCCAAAATTCGCAAGTTCTTTTTCTTTTTCAGTATTTCAATCGCCGTCGGGCTGAACGAGGGCGCAATTATGACCTCGGTGAAGACTTCAGCAACGGCTAGGGCCATTGCCTCGGTAACTTCGCTATTGGTTGCAATTACTCCTCCGAAGGCCGAAACCGGGTCGGTATTGTGGGCAGCTTGATAGGCAGTTGCGACATCCGCTCCGGTAGCAATCCCGCACGGGTTAGCATGCTTGATGATCGCGACCGCGGGGGCGTGAAAATCATAGGCTGCCCGAAGCGCAGCGTCTGCATCAACAAAGTTGTTGTAACTCATCTGTTTGCCCGAATGCTGAATGGCAGTTGCAACTCCTGAAGAATCACCGGAGAAATAGATGGCTGCCGACTGATGAGAGTTCTCGCCGTATCTCAAGTCCTGGTCTTTGGTGAGCGAAATGTTGATTGATTCTGAGGTCATCTCTTCACCGAATTCGCGAGCCAGGAAGCTTGCGACCGCCGAGTCATAATCGGCGGTGTGAGCAAATGCCTGCTGAGCAAGTTTTTGTCGAAACTTTAGGCTCGTGCCACCGTCATCGAGCGCATCAATCAAAAGCGGGTAGTTCTTGGAATCGACAATTATCGCGACATTGGCGTGGTTTTTAGCGGCAGCTCGCACCATTGCAGGTCCGCCGATGTCAATCTGCTCGATGGCGGCATCCCCGGTTGAGCCGCTGGCAACGGTCTCGACAAACGGGTAAAGATTTACAACCACTAGCTGAAAAGCTTCGATGTTTAGCTCGGCAAGCTCTTGATTGTGCTTTTCAAGTCTCATGTCGGCAAGAATGCCGCCGTGTATAGACGGGTGTAGCGTCTTCACACGGCCATCCAGGCTTTCAGGAAATCCGGTTACTTCGCTGACTTCTGTCACGGCCATACCAGCAGACGCGATTTGTTTGGCAGTTGAACCGGTTGACACTAGCTGGACTCCAGCCGCGGTCAGAGCTGCAGCCAGGTCAATCAAGCCGGTCTTATCCGACACGGAAATTAATGCCCTTTTTATGGCCACTACATCAGGCATTTTGTTCCTTTTCAGTCAGCAAGAGTGATCCGGCTGCAATGTCTCGAACCGCTTGAACTAGATGCTGCTGTTCCACTAGTTTAATCTGCTCATGCAAATCAATTTCTGAGATACCGGGAGCAACTGGAATGCTTGCTTGAGTCAGTACCTTGCCGGTATCCACGCCCTCATCAACTATGTGGATGGTAGCGCCAGTTACTAGAGCCCCAGCTGCCAAGGCATCTGCAACGGCATTGGCTCCTGGAAAATCCGGTAGCAACGATGGGTGCAGATTAATCATTCTGGGGGAAAGCTTGTTAACGATGTTTGCAGGCAACACCCTCATGAACCCAGCCAAGACAACTAGGTCGGGTTTATGGAACTCAATATTCGAAAGCAAAACCTCGGCCCAAGCTTCGCGGGTTTCAAACCTTGAAGGTTCGACAACGAAGGTCGAAACCCCAAACTCCTCGGCGTGCTCTAAGCCGGTAGCGGCCTTATCGGACCCGACCGCAACTACTTTTGCCGGGTAGAACGGGCTGGCAGCGGCCGTCAAAAGGGCACGAAGGTTTGAGCCACCACCTGAAATAAGCACTACAACCGAGAACATTGCCCCAGTCTACTTTCGCTCGGAGGCATCACCGTATGGCCTGGCAATTACTAAAGCAGCTAGGAAGCTCGGCACTAGGACTTCCACGAAAACCGCCGCCGCGAACACAAGCGGGTCCGCCCCAACAGTTTCAAACCGACCCGGGCCAAAGCTGCCTGATGCTGCCTGGCTTACCAAGAAGACCGCGATGGCTGCGGTTGAGGCGGAAACTAACGATAATGACAGAGCCCCACTTAGTCTGGTGCTGTATTCCCAGCGCAATTGATCCGCATGCCTCGCTACAAAAAAGGTTGCGATAAGTGCGGCCAAGATAGGAATCAGCACAAAAATGAGTCCGCGCTCAAAGCCTCCGGTTGGCAGTGCTGCAAACACCGGGAGCGCGGGAAGTGGGCCCAGCTCAGATGCGAATGGGGAAACATAAGAGCCAGTGCCGATTGCAAATCCAGCACCAGAAATCCAAGAGGCCCCGTAGACAATCAGGTTTGGCAAAATTGCCAGCTGGCCAATGGTCACCATGACCCCGCCCAGAATACTCAAGCCCAGCCCCTGATAAAGCCCGATTACTTGAATCCAGCCGAAACCTAAACCAAGAGCAATCAATGCCGAGCTTGCAAAAATCAAAACTGCCACGACCGACAACCCAACCCTGACACCGGGATTTAGTGCGGCTCGAATCGACCAGTGCAACTTCGCATAGGCGATCGTAAAAAGACCTCTGATCCATATGCGCTCTTTGGCCTCTGGGCCATTTGCGCCCTCGAATAGCTCAAATCTTCTGCCGCTCACGGACGATGCAACAAGTATTAATCCAAAAAATATTGCTGGGTAATAGAGTGGCGCCCAGGTGCCAGCAATCACCGAATCATCCGCCACAAGTAATGACGCTCCGTAGCTGATGCCGCCAAAAGCCAGCGACCCGCCCAGCCACGCGGGCCAAAGCGAAGCAGCCGCCGATAGTCGATGACCGATTCTGATTGCCATTAAGACGATCAGTCCGGTAAGCCCGAGTGGCAGCGCCGTGAGGAAGAAAGCCCCAAAACTGATGCCTAAGAAATCACCTTCCGCGAATCCAATTGGAACTCCGCATGCCAGCAAGAACGCATAGACAGCTACCCTCAGCGCCAGGATCCATTCAACTTGTCCATTGCCCTCGATAAACCAGGCCAGTGTTAGTGGAGCAATAATCAGTCCCACCACGGTGGCAATGATTATCAAAGCCTGCAGTGCGGCTATTGCGAAGCTAAGCCCCCGGTTCACGGTTCGCGCTATAGGTTGGCGATAATGTCGCGCATCAAGGTGGCGGTCTCAGATGGCGTCTTGCCAACCTTCACACCAACGGCTTCGAATGCTTCTTTTTTACCCTGAGCTGTTCCAGCAGATCCAGAAACGATCGCGCCGGCGTGACCCATGGTCTTGCCCTCTGGCGCGGTAAATCCAGCTACGTAGGCAACAACCGGCTTGGTGACGCGCTTGGAGATGTATTCCGCTGCCTTCTCTTCGCTGTCGCCGCCAATTTCACCAATCAAAACAATAGCTTTGGTCTCAGTATCATTCTCAAATGCCTCGAGAGCGTCAATGTGAGTGGTTCCAATAACAGGATCCCCGCCTATACCAATTCCAGTTGTGAAGCCGATGTCTCTGAGTTCAAACATCATCTGATAAGTAAGAGTCCCCGACTTGGAGACCAGGCCAATCGGTCCCTTTCCGGTGATGTTCCAAGGAGTGATTCCGGCATTTGATTCACCCGGGCTAATGATTCCCGGGCAATTTGGGCCGATAAGTCTGGTTTTCAGTCCTTTTTCGACGTTGTATGCCCAAGCCGAAGCTGAGTCGTGAACCGGGATTCCCTCGGTAATAGCAACTGCGAGTGGAATCTCAGCGTCTATTGCTTCGACGATTGCCTGCTTGGCGAAAGCCGGCGGCACGAAGATGACAGAAACGTTTGCACCGGTCGCGTTCATCGCTTCCGCGACAGTTCCGAAGACTGGAAGGGACCTGCCTTCAACTTCGACAGTTTCGCCGGCCTTGCGAGGATTTACGCCGCCAACGATGTTTGATCCACCAGCCAGCATTCGCTGAGTGTGCTTCATTCCTTCGGCACCGGTCATGCCTTGAACAATGATTTTGGAATCTGAGTTTAGAAAAATTGCCATTTTTTAGCCCCTTAGCCGTTCGCGAGTTCAGCGGCGGTGTTAGCCCCACCATCCATGGTGTCCGCAAGTACCACTAGCGGGTGGTTGAATTCCTTCAAAATTGTTCTGCCCTCTTCAACGTTGTTTCCATCAAGTCTGACAACAAGTGGCTTAGAAGCCTTGGCTCCAAGAGTATTGAGAGCTCCAACGATGCCGTTAGCAACAGCGTCGCAGGCAGTGATGCCGCCAAAGACGTTCACAAACACGCTTTTGACCTGTGGGTCATTCAGAATTACGTCTAGACCCGCAGCCATTACTTCTGCCGAGGCTCCGCCGCCGATGTCCAAGAAGTTCGCGGGCTTGACTCCGCCATTGGCCTCCCCGGCGTAAGCCACGACGTCAAGCGTGGACATAACAAGCCCAGCACCGTTTCCGATGATTCCTACTTCGCCGTCCAGCTTCACGTAGTTCAGATCCATCGCCTTAGCCTTGGCTTCTAGTGGGTCGAGCGCATCGCGCTCCATGTCATCGCGCTGGTGACGGAAATCCGCGTTTTCATCGAGGGTGATTTTGCCATCAAGGGCAAGAATCTGGCCGTCTTCGGTAAGTACCAGCGGGTTTACCTCAACCAAAGTCGCATCTTCCTTTACGAAAACGTTATATAGCTTGAGGATTACATCACTGACTGAGTCGATTAGTTCCTCTGGGAACCTGCCGGCCTTCGCAATCTCGATGGCCATGGCCTTGTCTATGCCGGTAACAGCGGAGACCGGAATCTTTGCCAATGCATCCGGGCGCTCAACGGCAAGCTGCTCGATCTCCATGCCGCCCTCTACAGAACAAAGTGACAAGAAGGTCCGGTTTGAGCGGTCTAGAAGGACTGAGAAGTAAAACTCCTGCGCTATCTTGGCGCCCTCCGCAATCATTAGGCGCTTTACAACATGACCTTTGATATCGAGTCCAAGAATTTCTTCGGCTTTTTGCCGAGCCTCGGCTGGGCTGTGAGCCACTTTTACACCGCCGGCCTTGCCGCGCCCTCCGGTCTTTACCTGGGCTTTGACAACAACTGTGCCGCCAATAGCGGTTGCTGCTGCTTCTGCTTCTTCAGGTGTATCTGCGATTCGACCCTGTAAAACCGGAACTCCGTGTTTTTCAAAAAGGTCGCGGGCTTGATATTCAAATAGATCCACTTTGGTCTTTCAGTTTTTTAGCCGACATTTAACTTTCTAAAGTCTAGTGATTGAAAAAACGCATTCATTACCTAAAGCTTGGTTATTGGTGCCATTTTCACGAGAAGACGCTTTGTGACCCCTGATTCAAAACGAACCTCGGCGGTTTGTCTTGGGTTTTGACCCGAGACACTGACCACAGAGCCCTCACCGAAAGTGTCGTGACTGACTCGGTCGCCCACTGCAAGCTCAAGGTCCTTATTGTCACGGACCGCACTTGGTGAGTTGATCGCGCCCTTCCACTTTGAAGGCTCTCTTGTGAAGCCAACCGACCGCTCATAGGCCCTATCGGTTGATCGTTCGGTTCCCTCGGCCTCAACAAGTTCCTGGGGTATGTCAGCCAAGAACATCGAGGTGGTGAAACCAGAGGTGTTTCCAAAAATCGTTCGCTGAAGCGCATGAGAGACAAACAGTTGCTCACGGGCCCGCGTCATGCCGACATACATCAGTCGTCGTTCCTCCTGCAACCCGCCGGGCTCATCAAAAGACCGGATGTGAGGCAGTGTGCCCTGCTCAAGACCAATCATGAACACAACCTGATACTCAAGCCCCTTGGCAGTGTGAAGGGTCATCAAAGAAATGCTGCCAGATTCATCTTCGATCTCGTCCGCAGCTGCCGAAAGCGTAACTTCAGCAAGATAATCGGCGACAGTGCCCTCCGGAAACTGAGCTTGCCACTCGAATACCTGTCCAAGCAGGGCATCTAAGTTTTCAACCCTTGCCTCATCTTGGGGGTCCCTTGATAGCTCCAGCTCAGAGCGATATCCGCTCCTAGTAAGCGCTAACTTCAAGACCTCGGCGGGGCCATCAGTAACAGTCATTGCTTCTAATTCGTTGAGCAATTCCCCAAAGGCCATCACGGATGCTTGGAGCTTGGGTCCGAGTTGCAAGTCGGCCGCAAATAACAGTGCTTGCCGGAAGCTCATTTCATTTGTCCTGGCGAACTGAGCAATTTTTAGCTCAGTCTTCTGACCAATGCCACGGGTTGGGATGTTTATGACTCTTCTTACGGCCTCATCGTTGCGCCCATTTGAAATTGCGGACAAATAGGCCAACGCATCTTTGATTTCTCGGCGCTCAAAAAACTTCAAGCCCCCGATAACCGCATAGGGAATCTGCTGGCTTTTGAGTTCAGCCTCTAGAGATGGCGTCAGTGAGTTGGTGCGATAAAGGACCGCGATGTCTCGGTAATTTACGCCTTCGTCGTGCAGCTTCTTGACTCTATCGACGACAAACGCCGCTTCATTTCGTTCGTCATAGGCAGTGAACATGGTGATCTTGTCACCGGCGCCCGAATCGGTCCAAAGGTTTTTAGCTGGTCGATATGGGTTTTGCGAAATAACTGCGTTCGCAGCCGAAAGTATGTTTTGGGTGGAGCGGTAATTTTGCTCGAGCAAAATAGTTTCTGCACCCGGAAAGTCGCGCTCAAACTCTGTGATGTTCCTAATCGAAGCTCCACGAAATGCGTAAATTGACTGGTCCGAGTCTCCAACTACTGTTAGGTCAGCCGGACCAAGCGCCTCGCCGGTTTGCTCATCAAAAATTGCATGTTCCTCTGGCAATGGCCTGGTGAACTCTCGAATCAGTGCGTATTGGGCATGGTTGGTGTCTTGATACTCATCGACGAGAACGTGGCGGAAACGCTTTTGATACCTAGCGCGAAGCTCTGGAAAGGCTTGGAATAGGCCAACAGTCTCGACAATTAGGTCATCAAAATCAAAGGCGTTGTTTCTGCGCAGTTCGGACGTGTAAGCCTGGAACACCTCGGCAACCAGGCGCTCTCTGGGGTTTGACCGATCGGCATTTCGAGCGAAATCCTCGGCGTCCTTCAATTCGTTTTTCGCATTGGAGATGATTGCGGCTGCCTGCGAAGGTTTTATGTCCGCGTCTTCAGCACCGGCCTCTCGAAGCAGTCGCTTCAGTAGAGCGCGCGTGTCCCCGGTGTCATAGACACTGAAGTTTGAGTCGTGGCCGAGACGTTGCGCTTCGCGTCTAAGGATTTGCAGGCAAGCAGAGTGGAAGGTCTTCAGCCACATGCCCTGACCAGCTTGCCCAATGAGGCTCTCAACCCGATCCCTCATTTCGGCGGCAGCTTTATTGGTGAAGGTAATGGCGAGAATCTGAGATGGCCAAATCTCTTTATTTGCAAGCATGTGTGCCATGCGGTGAGTTAGCACCCTGGTCTTACCGGACCCGGCTCCGGCGACAATTAGCAGTGCTCGTCCGCGATAGCGCACTGCCTGCTGCTGCTGCGGGTTTAGTCCGGTTAGTAAATCATCCGGATTCGGTTGCTCAAAAATCTCTAACGACATCGCAGGTAGTTTAGGTCAGGTCGGCTACGGTTTTAAGTAATAGGTCGGGCTGATCGGCAAAGATTCCATCGACCCCAGTCGAAACAAGACGTTCAAACCATTTTTCGACATTTCCTTCGGCTGTTTCCAAGCGGGCTGTGAAGGCATAGATGTCTAGCCCCATCTTTTTCGCCCTCGCCACAAGATCACCGGTCAGAACCATCGACATCGCAACGGACACAGCATCGAAGTTGTCAGCGATTTCAACCAGTAAGTCATCAGTCAGTTCCGTTATGCCCTCGGGCAGAGTGTCCCTAGCACTCAGAAATACGTAATTAATTTCTGGCCCAATCTCAAGTTTGGCTCTTTTCAGAAATTCAAACTCAAAGCTCTCGAGGCTAATTTTCATCCCGCGGCTTGACCAGTCGCTTTGTTCAAGAAGAGTCTTCACTTCCTGGATTGGATCTATTCCAATAGCCTCAAAATGAGCTCCGTGCTTTATCTCGATGATCAGATGCTTGCCATTGAATTGCTGGTTTGCCAACAACTGGCGGAGGGTTGGCACGAAGTATTTACCATCTTGGGTCGCGGAATCAACCCTGCCATCCGGGTAGCGCTCTTTGGCTCGCAGCCTTGAGACATCCGCCTTTGTGAGTTGATCAATCTTGGTGGACAGGAAGCTGTGGTCGTTGATGTCGGTGGTGCTAGCAAGATCTAGGTCATGGCGAATAATTGCGTGACCATCCTTGGTGAAGACCACATCAAATTCAACGGCATCCGCACCCTGTTCAAAAGCGAGTTCCATCGATTCGATGGTGTTTTCAGGAAGGTATCCGCACGCCCCGCGGTGACCAAAAACCAGCACGCTATTCCCACTCAATCGTGCCCGGAGGCTTTGAAGTGATGTCCAACACGACTCGATTCACATCTTGAACCTCATTGGTAATGCGATTAGAAATCTTTGCCAGAAGGTCATAGGGCAACCTGGACCAGTCGGCCGTCATTGCGTCCTCTGAAGAAACCGGCCGAAGCACGATTGGATGGCCGTAGCTTCGGCCATCTCCCTGAACCCCCACCGAGCGCACGTCGGCCAAAAGGACAACCGGGCACTGCCAAATTTCAGCGTCTTTGCCGGCCGCCGAAAGCTCTTCTCGAACAATTGCGTCCGCCTTGCGAAGTAAATCAAGTCTTTCTTTTGTGACCTCGCCGACAATTCGAATTCCGAGACCAGGGCCTGGGAACGGCTGCCTGGAAACTATCTCGTCCGGCAGCCCTAACTCAGCGCCAATTGCTCGCACCTCATCCTTGAATAGCTCCCGAAGCGGCTCAATCAGCTCAAATTGCAGATCCTCTGGAAGGCCACCCACGTTGTGGTGGCTCTTAATCCCAGCCGTTGCGCCACCACCGGATTCGACTACATCGGGATAAAGCGTTCCCTGAACCAAGAACTTTATTGGTCGATTATCGGCCTTAGCCTCAGCGATGAGCTTCTGCTCCGCTTTTTCGAAGCTGCGGATAAACTCGCGTCCAATGATCTTGCGCTTTTGCTCTGGATCACTGACGCCAGCAAGGGCCGATAAAAAGACATCTTCAGCGCTCTCAGTTACAAGCCTGATGCCCGTTGCCGCGACATAGTCGCGCTCAACCTGTTCTTTTTCGCCTTCGCGCAATAAACCGTGATCAACGAATACTGCCGTTAGCTGGTCTCCAATGGCCTTATGAACAAGGGCGGCGGCGACCGCGGAGTCAACCCCGCCGGACAGGCCACATATGACCCTGGCATCTCCAACCTGCGCACGAATTTTGGCAACCTGCTCGGCGATTACATTTCCAGAATTCCAAGTTGGCTCAATCCCGGCTCCTAAATATAGAAAGTTTTCTAGGACTCGTTGACCCTGGTCAGAGTGAACAACCTCTGGGTGCCATTGAACTCCGTAAATCTTGCGCTCTTTGGACTCAAAGGCGGCAACTGGCGTTGTGGCAGTGGAGGCCAAAACATCAAAGCCTTCTGGGGCCTGAACGACCTGATCACCATGACTCATCCAGCAAACCTGAGATATCGGCTGGTCGCCCAAAAGAGTTCCGGACTGGTTCACCGTAAGGTCAGTGCCGCCGTATTCTTTCTTGCCAGTCTTGTCTACTCGGCCACCTAAGTGATGGGCGAGAACTTGAAAGCCGTAACAAATACCGAGAATTGGAATCCCAAGTTCCAAAATCTTTGGATCAAGCGATGGCGACCCGTCTTCGTAGACACTTGAGGGACCGCCGGAAAGAATAATTGCCGTCGGTTCTTTGGCTGCGATCTCGGCGGCTGTGACGCTGTGGTGAACAATCTCCGAATAAACATTGGCTTCACGAACGCGCCTGGCTATTAGCTGGGCGTACTGAGCTCCAAAGTCAATAACTAGAACCGGCTTCATTTGTCCTCCAGTTTTGACAGCTGTTCATGCGCCATCTTGGCGTAGCGATTCTCAGTGTAAAAGCTCAAAAACGGAATGACGCCGCCGAGGGCAATTAATAAAAACCTAGTGAAAGACCAGCGCATGAGAGTCCAGATTCGAAAGTCCGCAACTAGATAAACCACATAGAGCCAGCCGTGGATAATTAGGATCCAAACCGTCAGGTTGAACCCGACATCGGGCAAGCCTTCGCCATCAACGCCGTACTGTTCAAAGCTAAAAAACCCGTTTGGACCGAGCAGCCAAAGATCAAAACCTAAAAATGGTAAGCGTCGAATGCCCCAAGTGATCATGAGCAAAATCAGGAACCCACCCGTTACATAAGAAGATGCCTTATAAAAACGGAGAACCTTTTTTATTTGAGGAACTTGAGCTGCATTCGGGCTTGACATGCTCTTGAGTTTACTTGGCTGAGATTCCAGCAAGGGCCGCTAGGGCCGCAGATTTTGCTTGATCGGCGTCAAGACCAGTGAGTGCTGCCTCAAAAACTTCTTTGGCCTGTTGCTTTGTCACGGAGCTCAGAGCCTGTCTGACTATTCCCACCTGAGAACGAGACGAGGACACTGACTGGAACCCCATGCCTGCAAGAACTACGGCAAAGGCTGGATCCGACGCGCTCTCACCGCAAACGCCCGAATAAACACCAGCTTCTTGGCAGACAGTCGCAATTTGCTCCAGCGCTCTCAATAGGGCAGGTTGCCACGGATTTAGCATCGCTCCGAGAGATGGGTTCATACGGTCAGCCGCAAATAGATATTGAGACAAATCGTTGGTGCCCACCGAGATAAAGTCCAAGACATCTGCTAGTTGTGCAATCTGATAAACGATGCTCGGTGTTTCCACCATGATTCCGACCTTGAACTTTCCAGCTTTCCTGGCGAGCTCCGCGAACTCAATTGCCTCGGAGTAAGTCGAAACCATCGGGGCCATGACCCAAACTTCGCGTCCCGATTGCTCTCTTGCGATTTCGAGGCTTTCTAGTTGGTCAACAATGAAGTCTCGGTGATTCTCAATCAGGCGATATCCCCGAACGCCGAGTGCTGGATTTTCTTCGTCACCCATGTCTAAGAACGGAACCGGCTTGTCGCTGCCGGCATCGATGGTGCGGACAACAATTGGCCCGGCTGGAGCCGCCTTCAGAATCTCCGTGTAGCTAGCGGCCTGGGCCTGCTTAGTCGGCTGGGTCTTGGCAGACAAGTACAGTAGCTCAGTTCTAAATAGTCCTACCCCTTCGGCCGCTGAGGCGCTTGCCGCAATCGCGTCTTCAAGCGAACCAATGTTTGCGCGCACCGGAATGATCGGGTCCGCGCTCTTAGCAATGAAGGATAGAGCTTCGGTGATGTCGCTTTCTTGACCATCCACCACAACTCGATCCCCCACCGGGTCAACTAGCACTTGCATCCCGTCAACCAAGTCTTTAGCCTGCTGGCATGAAACAACCGCTGGGATCGATTTTGATCTGCAAATGATTGCAGTGTGAGAGGTTGGGCCACCCTGGATCGTGACAACTCCGACAACTGCCTCAGTGAATTGCGCAGTGTCAGCCGGTGAGAAGTCCTCGCCTACGATTACGAACCTTCCAGTGGTGGGAATATCCAGTCCAAGTGAAATGCCCGCGATCGAGGCGGCAACTCTTTTGGCAAGGTCGCGAATATCGTTTAGTCGCTCTTCGAAGGTGGCATCACCTGCAAAAATATCGGCGTATTCTTCGACCGCGTTAATAAAAGCAGTGCCGGCATTCCAGCCCTGCGAGATTTGATCCGACGCAGTTTCGAATAGCTCTTCATCTTCTAGCAGCATGATCAGGGCCTCGAAAATTTCAGCGGAGGTCTCGCCTGCCTTTTCGGCTAGGCCATTCATTTCCAGTGAAACTGCCGCGATGGCAGCCTTCAGGCTTTCTGTTTCCAGAGCTTCATCACCGGAGTGCTTAGCCGCCTCTGGCAATGACGCCAAAGGCTTTACTCGAAATACTTCGGCGGCGACGGAGCCAAGACCCACGCCCATGCCGGTAAGAATTGTGCCGCTATCTAGCAAATCTAGCCCTTCAAAAAATCTTGAACCTGGGCGATTAGGGCAGTGGCTACAGCCTCGTCATCAGATTCGACTTCTATGGTCAACTCTTCACCCGTCCTAGCCTTGAGGGCCATCATGCGAAGAGGCGAGTTTGCCTTAGCTAACTCCTGACCAGCCTTGCCAATTCGAACCTCAAGCCCTGACTCCTTTACTAGCTTCACGATTTGACCAGCGGGCCTGGCGTGCAGGCCGATCGGATCCAACACGGTAATGGAGCCTTTTATTGTGGCCATTGGTTTCTCCTTCAAGGTTCTAATAAAAAATACTAACTAACTCCCGGCGTGATACCGGCTGGTCATTTGTGACTAAGCGTCCGTTGGTGTTTTGCGATTGCCTGCTCTAGTGAGATAGCCAATGGATGGTCGTGGGGGATTCCGCATACCTGTAATGCGAATTCCGAGGGCGACAAGGCGTCCAGCTTGGAGTTCACCAACGCTACCTCTGGGTCGTTTTGACTAGAGAATTCCAAAGATGCCTCAACCACTTCTAGTAGCGCGCTGGGCTTCTCGCCCAGCTCAGCCAAAAGCGCTGCGGGTCCAATAAGGCGCTCAAACCTGGATAGCTTTCTCAACGGCTGCCTGCCAACTCGCTCGACCTGGTCATCTAGCAAAGGGTTTGCAAGGCGCAGTAGAGTCCTGTGGACATATTTTGCATGGTCACTCGAATCAAAGCCGTGCTTAGTGACCAGAACCATAGAAGTCTCTTCCATTACTCTGGCCACAATATTCCGAACAATCGGGTCCCTTAGTGACTCGGCGATTGTGTCGTGGCCATGACGCTGACCCATGTACGCAATTGTCAAGTGCGCCGTGTTCACCGTATAGAGCTTTCGCTCGATAAAAGGCTGTAGGTCATCGACCATGTTTGCCGCGGGAATCTTTAGATCGGTTTCGGCTAGCCCGCTTTTATCAATGACCCATTCGCAAAAGCTTTCCGCAGCAACGTCTGGCTCAGTGTCTGCCTGCTGCTTTGGAACGATCCGGTCGACAGCGGTATTAGCAAAAAGGATGTTTTTTGGGAGTCTCTCAAGTATCTTCAAAATCTTGGAGCTCAAAATATCTGTGGCATTAATCGCGTTTTCACAGGCCATGATCACAAGCGGGGAGTCACTCGTGCGAGATTGAATTCCACGCGAAATCACTGGCGCAATGGCGAGCAGGATATTCGTGCCAACCGATGCGGTAATGACATCGGCCTGGCCGATGGCAGCTATGAGCGCGGCTTCGTCAGACGTTGAATGTAGGACTTCGAAGTTTTCATAATGAGTTTCTTTTTGTGCTTCACCAAGTTCAATGAGGCTGTATCCATTCGAGGATCGCAACTTGTCGATCAACTCTTTATTCACGTCTGCGAAAGTCACAAAATAACCGGCGTCTTGAAGAACTGCCCCGATGAAGCCTCGCCCGATGTTTCCGGCTCCAAAGTGAACTGCCCGCATAGTTTTTCTCCTGTAACTGTTCTGAGTGCTACTAGATTTTGTCTTACTCAGTGGCTATTTGATTTTTTCTTACTTTGACTTACAGCTAGTCATTGCCAAGAAGTAGTTGAGCAATTTCCTCGGGGCTCTGAGAGTTTTGCAAGATCGCTAATTTGTCCTCGTCTTGAATCATTTCGGCTAAGTTGCCAAGTAACTCCACGTGGCCATCACCCTGTGAGGCGATCCCAAGAACGCAAGTAACTTCATCATCAGCCCACTCGATTGGCTTGGCCAATCGAACAAACACCAGCTGATCGAAAATGACGTGCGCTCGCGATTCGTCGGTCCCGTGTGGAATGGCAAAGCCCATGCCGATAGCGGAGGGAAAGATTTCCTCTCGCTCCCACATCGCGTCCGCGTAGGCGCTTGTGACCGCACCTAGCTCGACGAGCAGCTTGCCGCAGATGTCCACAGCCTCCTCCGGAGAGGAGGCTGTGGCATCTAGCTTTATTCCGGCCTGTTGGACTAAATCAGTCATCGCTGATGTCGTCGCCCGACTTAATTTTTGACACGATTTCAGCGATTTTTAGATCGCCTAGAAACATGTCAAACATGATTACAACCGAGTTCGGCACCGCTTGCTTGGCCCTTGAGCCAAGCCCGCGGTGACAAAGAACTAAATCGTGCTCAGTTTCAGTCAGTTGGTTCACAGGGGAATGAGTCACTGAGACCTCTTGGGCCTTCAGTTGCTTAGCAAGCTGCTTCGCAACCATTACAGATGAGCCCATTCCGGCCTCGCAAGCAACAACTATGTTCTTTACAGAGGCACCCGATATAGTCGCCATAATTACGCAGCATCTCCGGTCTTCATGGCCTGGCTCTTTGCCTTCGAAGCGTCTAGATCTGCAGCATCATCTCCGGAGCGGGTTGCCTTCAAGATGAAGAAGGCCACAACGAAGGAAACAGCTGCTGACAACGCAATGCCCAAAAGCACGCCGAAGTGGTTACCCGGAGGGGTCATCGCCATGTAGGCGAAAATCGATCCTGGCGATGGGGTGGCGACAAGGCCAACTCCAGTAGCCGCGAAAGTAGCAACACCAGTTGCACCACCGGCAATCGCTGCAAGAACAACGATTGGCTTAAGTAGTACGTATGGGAAGTAAATTTCGTGGATTCCACCAAGGAAGTGGATAACGATTGCACCCGGAGCTGAACCGCGAAGAATCTTCGGTCCTGCCAACCAGAATGCAACTAGTAGGCCAAGTCCTGGGCCTGGGTTTGACTCAAGCATGAACATGATTGACTTGCCCGTTTCTTCAGCTTCGACCGCTCCAATTGGAGCCAGAACACCGAAGTTGATGGCGTTGTTCAAGAACAAGATCTTTGCTGGCTCAATCAAGATTGAAGCCAAGGGCAAGAAGCCTGTATCAACTAGAACCTTCACACCGTTTCCGAGAACATCGGAGAACGCGTTAACGGTTGGTCCGATTCCAAGGAATCCAAGGATTGCCATAAGCATTCCGGTGATTCCTAGTGAGAAGTTACCAATCAACATCTCGAATCCGGTTGGGGTTACTGGGTCTAGCACAGCATCAATCTTCTTCAATACCCATGCAGCCAATGGACCAATAAGCATGGCGCCAAGGAACATAGGAATCGTAGTTCCAACAATCACACCAACGGTTGCAACAGCACCGATAACGGCACCACGCTGACCGTGGACCAAACGTCCACCGGTATAACCGATGAGGATTGGCAATAGGTTGATGATCATTGGGCCAACCATTGAACTTAGCTCTTCATTTGGGAGCCAGCCGGTTGGGATAAACAGTGCAGTCAGCAAGCCCCAGGCGATAAATGCGCCAATGTTTGGGATTACCATGCCGGCGAGGTTGCCACCGACTTTTTGAACGAACGACTTCCAGCCTGTGTGAGTGCCGTCACCCGCGGGGATGAAATTAGCCATGGGTACTACCTTCCTAATAAGGGATTGTTTTTATCAAATAGAGTCCGGTCAACTGTTTGCTTGCAGGCACGCAGCTGGCTTTTCTCCGTCCATTTCCACTCGCTTCTCTGCCAGTGAAATTTATTGTTGGGCCAGAGCAATCTGGACCCCGCTTCCCGCAAGCGCATCCGTGAACGAAGCGTCAACATCGACGTTTGTCACTATGCGGTCAAAACCTGAAAAAGCAGAAAACTTAGCCGGGTAGGTCGAGCCAAACTTACTGCTGTCGACCAAGAGGATTCGCTCCCGCGAGTTAGCCATCATCGTCTTTTTCACTAAGGCCTCATCGGTATCAAATGCCGTGGCCCCTGCTTCTAGAGAAAAACCGTTTGCACCAATGAAGCTCACCGAAGCATTTAGCTCGCGCAAGTCCTCGCAGGTCTTAGCGCCCACGGCGCTCAAAGTGGCGGGCCTAATTTTGCCACCCAGCAAATAAGTCTGCGTGGTCGAATCAGCGATCTTGCCGGCCAAGGTCAGGTTGTTGGTTACGACCAACAGACCGGGCTTGTTTCGAAGGTAAACAGCCAGGCACTCAGTAGTAGTGCCACCATCGACGAAGATGCAACCCTCATCAGGGATAAAGGAAGCCGCAACATCGGCAACGAGGCGCTTTTGATTTGGATTCTGTCCATAGCGCTCGGGGATTGTGAACTCGTGAGCAAATCTTTCAAGCGAAATTGCTCCGCCGTGCACTCGACGCAAAACACCTCTGCGCTGAAGAACATCTAAGTCTCTTCTAACGGTCTCCACTGCGACATCTAAGCTCGAGGCGGCTACGTTTGCGTCAACACGGCCATCTACTCGAGCCCACTCGCTCAGCTGTAGCCTTCGCTCTTCTGCCAACATCTTTGTAGTCTCCGAAATTGTCTGGTTTCCGTGTTATCAGATAAATTAGCAGTCTTTTCTCAGCTAAGTAGATAGAAACGGGCAGAAAACCACAATAAAAAATAACAATTCGGTCACGTACTGAGTCGCACCCGCTCATCCTGAACTAGTCGCCACCAAAGATAAAAAGCCACCAGGGCGAAAAAGGCCCACTCGATTGCATAAAAAGCGGTCAACCAATTGACCTCTATTTCTTGAGCTCTAATGTCGATCGATATGCTCTCGACCGGAAGATCTATGCCGTCGCTGAGTATCAGGTAAACCGGAAAGCTAACTACCTGTTCGGGACTGTAGAGATTCACGAGTTGCGCGAGCGAAACCGAACCAAGGAAATCTTTAGATTCAGTTTCTTTGACTGCCTCGTTTGGCTCAACGAAGCCGGTGATGTTGTAATTCGAACTGTCCAGTTCGCTCTGTGCCATGCGAAGTTCCGTGACGTCCTGCGAGTAGCCTAGGGCAACTGTGAGGCTGACTAACTGGTCACCAATCTCGACAAAAGAGTTGGTTATGAGCCAATAACCTGGCACTAAATCATCGCCAACCAGCTGAAGGCGGTCCTGCACAATAAACGAGTTTTCTGGATCTAGAGTGACGTTCACAGTTGCAAGACGATCGTAGGCTCCAGGAGTAACGCCCTCGAGTCCAGCAAGTTCATCTAGTGAAACAGGTGCTAGCTCCTGCTCGCTGACGCCGACATAGCTGAATGTTCGCTGCAACTGCCACTGCATTAACAACGAGAAAGAGATTGCCACCAATGCGGCTATCGCTAGCCCCCCGAGCCATTTGGGCTTGCGAGCAATCGAGAAGAAACTGGGTTTCATTTAGATGTATGAATTCGCAACTACATCGACGCGCTGGAATTCTTTGACGTCTGAATAGCCGGTGGTGGCCATTGAGCGACGTAATGCTCCTATTAGGTTTGCGGTACCGTCTGCGGAGCTCGTGGGGCCCATCAAAATTTGCTCAAGTGGAGCATGTGAGCCAACCCACACTCGCTGACCTCTTGGAAGCGAGGGATTTACAGCCTCTGGACCCCAGTGCCACCCGTGCCCCGGTGCTTCGGCGGCTCTTGCAAGAACGGTGCCCAACATCACGGCATCCGCTCCACAAGCAATAGCTTTAACCATGTCGCCGGATGTGCCAAGGCCACCGTCAGCAATTACGTGAACGTAGCGACCACCGGATTCATCCATGTAGTCACGACGGGCCGCAGCCACGTCAGCAACGGCAGTAGCCATCGGGGCATGAATGCCTAAAACTTTTCTGGTAGCGCTAGCTGCTCCGCCGCCGAAGCCAACCAAGACTCCGGCTGCACCAGTGCGCATAAGGTGCAATGCGGCCGTGTAGGTGGCAGCTCCGCCCACAATCACAGGAACATCCAGTTGGTAAATGAATTCTTTAAGATTTAGCGGTTCTGTGCCTTGCGACACGTGCTCCGCAGAAACGGTATTTCCACGAATGACAAACATATCGACTCCGGATTTCAAAACAATCTCGGAAAACTCTGCTGTTCGCTGAGGAGAAAGTGCTCCAGCAAGCCTGACACCGGCGGCCCGAATTTCTCCAAGACGAGCCTTGATGAGTTCGGCCTGGATTGGTTGAGAGTAGACGCGTTGCAAAACTGCCGTGGCGTCCTCGTCCTTGGCGTTCGCGATTTCAGCTAACTGCTGGGTTGGATCCTCGTACCTAGTCCAGAGACCTTCCAAATCCAGAACACCGAGTCCGCCAAGCTTCCCGAGCGCAATCACGGTAGCGGGGCTCATTGCTGAATCGGTCGGTGCAGCGATTACGGGCATATCGAACTGGAAAGCGTCAATGCTCCAACTGGTTGAAACATCGCCTGGGTCGCGAGTCCTTCGGGTTGGCACAATTGCAATGTCATCGAATGCGTAGCCGTTTATTGCTCTCTTCGATCTGCCAATTTCTACTTCAGTCATTTTTTTATTGCCTGCCTATCGGGCGCCGTAGTTTGGTGCCTCTATGGTCATTTGAATGTCATGTGGGTGAGATTCGCGGAGCCCAGCTGTCGTAATCCGCACGAACTTGCCGTTTTGCTGCAGCTCTGGAATTGTGGCGGCTCCGACGTATCCCATTGAAGCTCTTAAGCCTCCGATTAGCTGGTGAACCACGGTTGGAACTGTCCCCCTATAGGGAACACGACCTTCGATGCCCTCTGGCACTAGCTTCTCTTCCTTCAGAACATCGTCCTGGAAGTAACGGTCTTTTGAGTAGGACTGCGCCTGACCGCGAGACTGCATTGCGCCAAGGGAGCCCATGCCGCGGTAGGTCTTGAATTGTTTGCCGCCCACATACGTAATGTCTCCGGGCGCTTCATCGGTTCCAGCTAATAGCGAACCGAGCATCACTGAGTTCGCACCGGCCACCAGAGCTTTGGCAATGTCTCCTGAATATTGAAGGCCGCCATCGGCGATGACTGGAACGCCCGCCTCTCTGGCTGCGAGCGCCGCCATGTGAACGGCGGTAATTTGAGGAACACCGACACCGGCGACCACTCTGGTCGTGCAGATTGACCCCGGGCCAACGCCAACTTTTACACCGTCAGCTCCGGCTTCGACAATTGCCCTGGCGCCCTCGGTCGTTGCCACGTTGCCACCCAGTACATCGGTGTGCTTTGCAAAAGGCTCATTTTTCAACTTCTTAATCATCTCGAGCACAGCTGAGTTGTGACCGTGAGCCGTGTCAACAACAAGAATGTCTACCCCGGTCTCAACAAGAGCCATTGCTCGCTCCCAGCCATCGGGACCAACGCCAACAGCTGCGCCAACTAATAGTCTCCCTGCTCCATCTTTAGAAGCATTTGGGTACTTCTCACTCTTGTCAAAGTCCTTCACGGTAATCAAGCCCTTGAGCTTGCCGTTGTCATCAATAAGCGGAAGCTTCTCAATTCTGTGCTGAGCAAGTAGTGCCATCGCCTCATCGGGGTGGATGCCAGCCTTGCCAACAATTAGGGGCATCGAGGTCATAACGTCCTTGACCAAGGTTGTCGTTCGTTGAACTTCAAGCACGAAACGCATGTCTCGGTTTGTGACTATGCCAACCAGCTTGCCGTCCTCGTCTATAACCGGAAGTCCGGAGACGCGGTAGCGGCCGCAAAGATCATCTACTTCTTGGATGGTTGCGTAGGGAGTAGTAGTAACAGGGTGAGAAACCATTCCGGCTTCGCTCCGCTTTACCAAGTCCACTTGGTCGGCCTGTTGCTCAATTGAAAGGTTGCGGTGCAAAATCCCGAGTCCGCCTTGGCGGGCCATGGCTATTGCCATGCGGGACTCGGTCACAGTATCCATAGGGGAGGAAATTAGCGGAATGTTAATGCTGATGTTCCGGGACACCATTGTTGAGGTGCCAACTCCCGAGGGGATAACGTCGGATTTTCCCGGCATCAACAGAACATCGTCATAAGTTAGCCCGATTAGGGAAAAAGGGTCTGAATACTCCAAAATAACCTCGCAACTGCTCGGGACGGTGTTAGACAATCCTACATAGCTAAGCCAAGCGAAATAAGAGCGAAATTTTTATTACGAAGAGGTCACGGCGGCAACTGTGTATTGTTATCAATTGGTATTGTGTTGCAATACCCCTTTTAGGGTCAACTGTGAGCAATGCGGCTCACCAAGATATGGAGGATCGGTGAATTTCCTCTTCGTGGGCAATCCAAAACGTTTCCTGAAGCTCGTAGTAGTCGTGTTTACCGCTCTCATAATTGGCCTTGGCCTTCTGGTGTCACCGGCCCAAGCCGACAGCGTCGGAGAAGAGTTTGACCACGCCGTGCTCGGAAACGTCAAGATTAAAGGCGAACCAATTGGTGGGGTCCGAATTGTGGTCGAAGGGCCTTCCTATACCGCTGAGGCTCTGACCAGCGATGACGGAAGCTGGCTAATTGGGGTTCCGACTAAGGACACCTACAAAGTCACCCTCGACCAAGAAACACTTCCTGCAGGCATTGCTGTCTTGGAAGGTGGAGCCTCACAAGATGTCGACCTTGGACTTTCCGACCGCGTCGTGAAAAACTTTTTTATTGGTCAAGGTGAGCGCAATGAAGTTTCGTTCTTTGACCAATTCGTTGCGCGGCTTATTTACGGGATCAACTTCGGACTCATGCTCGGGCTTGCCTCGGTAGGTCTGTCTCTAGTATTCGGAACAACAGGTCTTTCTAACTTTGCTCATGGAGAGATGGTCACCTTCGGAGCTGTCGCTGCCCTAATTCTCGGTGTGGTTCTAGAAGTACCAATTTGGGTCGCGATTCCCGCGGCGGTGATCATTTCCGCCGGGTTCGGGTGGTCGATGGATGCCGGGTTGTGGAAACCCCTTCGAAAAAAGGGCCTGGGCATTGTTCAGTTGATGATCATTTCCATCGGCCTATCGCTGACTCTTCGGTACATAATTCAGTTCTTCATCGGTGGTGGAACCGAACAGCTTCCAGGCTTTGATTCACCGAAGATTACTCTCTTTGGATCCGTTGCACTGAGCGTCAATGACCTCTACTCGATGGGCATTTCCATCGTTGCGATTCTTGCATTTGCCTTCTGGCTACTTAGAACCAACACTGGGAAAGCTACGCGCGCAATCTCGGACAACCCGGACCTGGCCGCGGCCTCTGGTATCGACGTGGATAAAGTAGTGCGAATTGTTTGGATCGTATCGGCTGCACTAGCGGGACTCTCGGGCGTGCTCTGGGCATATTTCCGACCAGGCATCAAATGGGACATGGGAACGCAGATCCTCCTCCTTATCTTCGCCGCAGTTACCCTCGGCGGTCTCGGGACCGCATTCGGTGCACTGATTGGTGCGCTCGTTGTGGGAATTCTGGTCGAGACATCTAGCTTGTTCATCCCTTCAGATCTGAAATATGTAGGCGCGCTGGTCGTGCTAATTGGAGTACTACTCTTTAGGCCACAGGGCCTTATGGGACGAAGACAGAGAGTCGGATAGGAGGTAGCTCATGGACTGGGGAACGATTATAAATAACACCTTGGCAGGGCTGCTAACGCCCACCACAATTGCGTTCGCACTTGCAGCACTCGGCTTGGCAATGCACTTTGGATTTGCCGGTCTGCTGAACTTCGGTATCGCAGGATTCATGGCCATCGGTGCCTACGGGTATGCGATCTCGGTTCTAACTTTTGGTTTCCCTTGGTGGGGCGGAATGATCGTCGGCATCATCGGATCTATTTTGTTTGCGATTCTGCTGGGAGTTCCGACGCTGAGGCTTCGTGGAGACTACCTAGCAATTGTGACCATTGCGGCCGCTGAAATTGTGAGGCTGTTGTTCCTAACCACAGCATTCACCGATGTCACAGGAAGCGCCGACGGTCTCTTTGGCTACAACAACTCGGGCGGGTTCACCAGTGCGAACCCATTCCCTCCTGGATCCTACGGTTGGGGACCCTGGACCTACAACTCAGAGACTCTTTGGGTTCTTACCTTTGGACTTGGAGTCCTAGCTGTTTGTGTTTGGTTCCTGTGGGCTCTCATGCGATCTCCCTGGGGAAGAGTCATCAAGGGCATCCGCGAGGACGAGGAGGCCATAAGGGCTCTCGGTAAAAACGTCTTCGCCTACAAACTTCAGGCACTTATCATCGGTGGAATATTCGGTGGAATGGGTGGAATTATTTACGCCGCATTCGCCAACGTTTCTCCGGGTGTCTACGTGACCTCAATCACCTTCTTCATCTGGACATCACTGCTACTCGGAGGCGCCGCAACTATTTGGGGTCCAGTTATCGGTGCAGTTATCTTCTGGACGCTGCAGGCCTTCTTATCAAACATCTTGCCGGAGCTAGCGCTAGCTGGAATCTTGCCAGTGTCCGGCACTCAAGCGGCAACACTAAGATTCGTGCTGGTAGGTATCGGGTTGATGTTGCTTGTGATTTACAGGCCTCAGGGTATTTTCGGAGACAAGAGGGAGCTGACCTTTGTCAAATAGCGACTCACCACAAAAATCAACCGATCTACACATCGGAGAAGCCGCACCAGGCTGCAAGAAAACTGATCCAATGCTCATTATTGACCATGTCAAAAAGAGCTTCGGTGGCTTGACAGCAGTGGACGTCAAGCACCTAGAGATTCCGAAGAACGCCATCACGGCGCTTATCGGGCCAAATGGTGCGGGCAAGACAACACTGTTTAATCTGCTAACTGGCTTTGATACACCTGACACCGGCGAGTGGGAGTTCCTTGGGACCTCGCTATCGGGAGTCCCGAGCTACAAGGTTGCTCAAATGGGTCAAGTTAGAACCTTCCAGCTAACCAAAGCCCTCAGCCTGCTGACGGTGCTGGACAACATGAAGCTTGGCGCCAAGAATCAAGTCGGCGAAAGCATATTCCGCGCGCTGTTTCCAGGTTCTTGGAGAAAACAGGATGCTGAGATTGAAGTCAAGGCAATTGAACTACTGAAGCGGTTCAAGCTTGACACCAAGCAGGCGGACTTCGCGGCTTCTCTATCGGGTGGTCAGCGCAAACTTCTAGAAATGGCGAGGGCATTGATGACCGACCCTGTGTTGGTAATGCTCGATGAGCCAATGGCCGGTGTGAACCCTGCTTTGACCCAGTCTTTGCTTGGCCATGTGCTGGACCTGAAAAAAGAAGGTATGACTGTGTTGTTTGTTGAGCACGACATGCACATGGTTCGACACATTGCCGACTGGGTCGTCGTAATGGCCGAAGGCAAGGTCGTGGCCGAGGGCCCACCCGAAACGGTCATGAACGAACAGGCAGTAATCGATGCCTACCTAGGTGCCCATCAGGACACTGATCTTGGTGTTGTCACCGGAAGAATTAGCATCATCGACCAGGAGAAAGACAAATGACCCGAGTTGTAGATGTCAAGAACCTCACCGCCGGCTACTTACCCGGAGTGAACATCCTGAATGAGGCAAACCTCTACGCCGACAAAGGTGAACTAATCGGAATCATCGGACCCAACGGAGCGGGTAAATCAACCCTTCTGAAATCAATCTTCGGACTCGTTAAGGTTCGTGAAGGATCAATAACGCTAAACGGTGAAGACATCGTGGGTCAAAAGCCAAACCAGCTTGTAGCGAAGGGTGTGGGTTACATCCCCCAAAACAACAATGTCTTTCCTTCGCTCACCATTGAAGAGAATCTGCAAATGGGTGTTTTCCAAGATCCAAAAAGCTACGACAAGCGTCTTGAATTCGTAGTCTCTATTTTTGACGAGCTCGGCAAGCGCCTAAAGCAGCGCGCCGGCTCACTATCCGGCGGAGAACGTCAAATGGTTGCCATGGGCAGGGCACTAATGATGGAGCCAAGCGTTCTATTGCTTGACGAGCCTTCTGCTGGCCTTAGCCCCGTGCGACAGGATGAGGCCTTCCTTCGAGTCTCAGAGATCAACAAGGCGGGCGTGACCTGCATCATGGTTGAACAGAACGCTCGCCGTTGCCTTCAAATCGCCGACCGAGGTTACGTTCTAGATCAGGGCACCGATGCCGTAACAGGCACCGGTAGAGAGCTCCTGAACGACCCACAGGTCGTCGGTCTCTACCTAGGAACTCTTGGCACCTAAAAAGAACCGTCCTCCAGGCTTTTTCGTCGCAATAGGTATGGCGATTGGTGTGGGTTTTGGCGTAGCGATCGACAACATTGGTCTAGGCATTGCCCTTGGGGTTGCCATCGGAGCAGCGTTAGAAGTGACCTTACGCAGGTCCAAGTAGAGTTACCAACCCCGTTCAGTTGGAGCAAAGTAACCCCTCGGCCACGCTGAGGGGTTACTTCTTTATGCGCTTTCAGCCACAAGCGGCTCTTGACATGGTTCCAGACTAAAGTGCCTGACACCCAGTCGTTGGATTTCAGTCAAGGCTAAAACGCTTGGTTAAGAGAGAACCCCCTCGGGCCCAAGCCCGAGGGGGTTCTCTTGATTGAAACTAGTTACTAGCCACGGATGGTGGCTGGAACGTTGTTTCCATCGAACTGCTGGATCAAGATGTTACCGTCTGTTGGGTCTCCAACGTCATTGAAGGTAATGTTTCCCGATGGACCGTCATAGTCTGCGGTTCCACCACCGTTGATGATGTCAGCACACTCAGCAAAGCTGGTGCACTTGGTGCCGTTTCCAGTACCTCCAGAAACTTCCTGAAGTTTCTCTGACATGTTGGCACCCTGGGTGCTACGCGCCTCTAGAGCAGCAAGTGCAAGCACTATAACTGCGTCATAGGTCTCAGGACCGTAAGCGTTTAGCTCCAAGGCTGCGTTGCCGCGTGCCTGCCAGTTGGCATCAAGCTTCGCAACGAAGTCAGCAATGTTTGCCTCGTTCACGCCTGGGTAGGTACCCTTAGCACCCTCAAGGGTGCCAGCAGCGAAGTCTTCAGAGTAGTTGGTTAGGTTACCGTCAACGAAGTAAAGCTTGTCACCAGGGAACTGGCTTGTTAGCTCAGGCACGATGGTCTTTGCCTCGTCGAATGTAATTAGAACGATTGCGTCTGGATCTCCGGCTAGTGCCTCAGCAATCTGAGCGGTGAAGTTAGTGTCACCAGTGTTGTAGGTAGGCTCAGCAATAACCTCGCCACCAGCAGCCTCGAAGGCAGCCTTGGTGAATGCAGCTAGACCGGTACCGTATGAGTCGTTTAGAACGATGAATGAGATTCTCTGGTGGCCATCTTCTGCGATTAGGTTACCCAGAACTTCGCCCTGAAGTACGTCTGAAGGAGCGGTACGGAAGTACAGTCCCTTGTCCTCGTAGTCAGTGAAAGCTGCTGAGGTGTTAGCTGGTGAGAAGTGAATTACACACTCAGCAATAACGCGGTCGATGAACTGAAGTGATACACCTGAAGATGCAGCACCAACGATTGCCTGAGCACCTGCGCCTAGAAGACGTGGGATTTCAGTGTCGTAAGCCTTGTTGTCGGTGTCACCAGAGTCGCCAAAAGTAGCGTCAATTGTGAGTCCCTTGTTGGCAGCGTTGATCTCGTCAATCGCTAGAGCAGCACCAGCTTCTTCTGGTGGGCCTAGGAAAGCGAGGTTACCGGTCAAAGGCAGTGCGGTACCTAGGTTTAGTACTAGGTCTCCATCCTGCTCAGGACCTAGCTCACAGCCGCCGGCGGTTGTTGTCGCTGCACAGCCAGCCAGAACAAGCGCCGAAACGCCTGCTGCAGACAAAGCCATGAGTGCACGCGACCTGTTGTTCTTTACGGTCATTGTTGCTCCTTGAAATAGCAATTTAAAATGCGAACACAGGCAGGGAGCCCGCGCGCTAACTAAAGCATACTAACTGCTTCATTTCATGGAGGTTAACGCACCGCCTAAAACTAAAAATCAAATCGACCCCGATAATAGATTCGTAGTTTTTGTAAGATATTTCAACGATATCGGTGAAAAAGAGCCCAGATACTAAGCAAAACATAACTATTTGCTCAAAAGTTAGATTGAGTAACAATTCTATTGCGAATCTAAAGGGCTTCCAAAATAGGGGAGATCGGCCTTCTTCGGAAGGCATCTGAGGTCAGAATCACCAGAGACACCCAAACCAATCCAAATCCGATCCAACGGACCGGAGGCATTTCCTCGCTCAATATGAAGTAGCCGGCTGAAAACTGCAGCACCGGCGTTAGGTACTGAATAAACCCGATCATCGAGAGGGGGATCCGACTTGCAGCAGCGCCGAACAAAATCAACGGCACCGCGGTCATTATTCCAAGGCCAATCAGGACTGCTGCCTCCATCGGGCCGCTTAGGAGCATTATCGGTCCGAAGGATGCCACGACAATTAGTTGAATGATGGCGATTGGCAGCACCGTCGCTGATTCGATTGTGAAACTCTGCAGGGCACCAATGTTTCGACCCACTCTGTTTTTCGCAAGCGAGTAGGTTCCAAAGCTCAACGCAAGAACAATAGCTATCCAGGGTGGGCGACCGTAGTCGACGGTCAGGACCAAGACCGCGATGAGTCCGACGCCTAGTGCCACCCACTGCATTCGTCTGAGCTTTTCTTTCAGTAAAACCACTGCAAACATGACGGTGACCAGTGGGTTTATGAAATAACCAAGAGAGGTCTCGATCACATTACCGGTAACAACCGCGACCACGTAAACCTGCCAATTGATAAAGATAAAAATCGCCGCGACTGCAACCCAGACAAGTTTTTTCGGGGTTTTTACCAGAGCCAGAATCTGGCCCCAGGTCTTGGTGATTGTTACCAAAATCGCGGCAAACAAAAAGCCAAACACCACTCGCCAAACGACAGTCTCAAAAGGAGAGGCAAATTTTGATAGCTGGAAAAGTAGCGGAAACGAACCCCAAATCAAATAAGCGCCTGCTCCAAATGCCAGGCCCACCGTATTTACAGAACGCTTCTTCACCTTGCAAGCCTAGGGGCATTAAACGCAAAAAAGGACCCGGATTTCCGGGTCCTTTTTTGTGAATTTCTAGCGTTCGATAACCGCAAGAATGTCGCGGGCTGACAGCACAAGAAAGTCCTGGCCATCGTAACGAAGCTCAGTTCCGCCATATTTGGAGAAGATAACAAGATCTCCAACTTTCAAGTCGACAGGTATGCGCTCGCCGTCCTCGCTGAAGCGACCCGGGCCAACTGAAATGACCTCGGCCTCTTGTGGCTTTTCCTTCGCTGTGTCTGGGATAACCAGACCTGACGCAGTTACCTGCTCGGCCTCAAGTGGACGAACAACAACGCGATCTTCAAGTGGCTTAATAGAAACCGACACTGTTACCTCTTCTTTGTCTAAAGTTTGTGAATTAGCAGACTCCCATCGAGAGTGCTAATGCAACTTTAGGTGTTATCAAGCGCTTGGTCAAGGTCAGTAGCCGCTATCGACAGCGGTAAGTTTAATGAGTGCCCGATCTAGACGAGAAAATTTTTGGACCCGAAGCTAGTCAGTTACTTAGCAAGCTGGGCTTCCTGGACGCAAAAGCAGACCTACTCAAACTGACAACCGATCTTAGAAAGCAAGGATACGAACCTCAGCTAGTGGCTCTGTGCATCTCCCAAGCAAAACTGCGTTCAAGAGCGGTGTCAAAATTTGGCTCAGAGCTTGCAAGCACAATGCTCTTCACGGAAGAAGGCCTCGAGCAAGCAACTCGACAGCAAGTTGCCGCTTGGCATGCCCAAAAGTTCTTGACTCACGGAATCAAGTCGGTCACGGATCTTGGTTGTGGCATCGGCGGAGACGCACTGGCCTTCGCCCAGGCAGGGCTTGGGGTTGCGGCCCTAGAAAAGGACGAACTGACGGCCAAAATCGCACGGCACAATTTGGCTGACTACCCAATGGCAAGGGTCTCCATTGCTGATGCTCTCGACATTGAAGCCGAATCGACATCATTCTGGCTCGACCCGGCCAGAAGAAAACTCAGCTCAAAAGCAACAGGAAGAGTCATGCTCAAGCCCGAGGACTTTTCGCCGAATCTGAATTTCGCCTTTGAGATCGGTGGCAGGCACACCGCGGGCATAAAGCTCGCCGGGAGCTTGCCTCACGAATTGATCCCGGAGGACTGCGAAGCAAATTGGGTGTCTCATAACAATGAACTTGTAGAAACCGTGCTCTGGTTTGGGGAACTTGGCCAAAGTGGCAAAAGGTCAGCCCTTATTTTGGCCGACACGATAATTGAATATTCCGCTGACTTGATTCAGGCACCGATAAGTGAAGTTGGCAAGTACGTTTACGACCCCAACCCAGCACTGGTTAGGTCTCACCTACTTGGAGCGTTTGCGATTGAAAATGGACTCTGGGGCATCGCACCCTCAATCGCATACCTCAGTTCCGACATTGAACTTAGTTCGCCCTGGCTAAGGGGGTTTGAGGTGATGGAGTCCTTGCCGCTTGATGTCAAGAGGATTGCCAAGAGAATGAGTGAACTTGATATTGGAACACTTGAAATAAAAAAACGCGGAGTAGACATCACTCCTGAGCAGCTTCGACCAAAGTTGAAACTAAAAGGAAAAAACGCCGCCACCCTGATTCTCACCAGGGTGGGCGACGCTCGTAAAGCACTGGTCTGTCAGCCCCTCAGCTAACGACTAGCAACCTGTGACTAGTCGTCATGACCATGCATGCCACCGAATCCCCGCTGCAATTCGAACATGTCCTGCCCAAAAGGCTGGTGGCCAAATGACCCTGGCTCTACAAAAGCCGTAACGGAAGCTGCGAGTATTCCAAAAACAACCCACAATCCGATAGTCACATATCCGATGGTGACACCGGTAATTGCCAGCTTGCGACCGTTTTGGTCGGACCGCTTTATCTGAGCCAACGCAATGTGCCCGGTGATAATTGCAGCCACCGCACCAATGCTTGTAAGCGCAGTCGCCAAGGAGACAACTGCCAAGCTATTGAGAGAGCGCCAATCAAACCGCTGTCTGTTTACCACTGCTACTTCTGGTGCTTGTTCGGGATGGATCTGCTCAGCGGACTCTTGATCCTTTGCAGCGGATGAATCTTTCGATTTCTTCGGAACCTTGTCGGTCATAATCTATTTTCCTGTCTACTTATTAGTGACAGCAAAGCACCCTCCACTGGGAGTTGTTTGGGCGTTTCCTGAGCGTTAGCTGGGTGCGCTTAGAGCGTCTGGACTTTTGTGACCTCGAGGGTGGACTCCGCTCCGAAGCCAAGACCGCTTGGTGGCCGGCCGGCCATTATTAGCTGTGCACCAATGGAGGCAATCATTGCTCCATTGTCCGTGCACAGCGAAAAACGTGGAATCCGCAGCTCAATACCAGATTCGTCGCAGCGAATTTTTGCCACCTGCCGAAGCCGCGCGTTGGCAACAACGCCCCCGCCAAGAAGTAGTCGCTTGACCCCGTGAATCTCACAAGCATTGATTGCCTTGGTCAGCAGCACATCCACCACTGCCTCCCTAAAGCTTGCAGCGACGTCGGGCTTTGAAATCTCCAGTCCAGCATCGCTTGCCCTTTCAACGTGCCTTGCCACTGCCGTCTTGAGGCCCGAGAATGAAAAGTCAAACCTGTGAGCTTCCATGTCCTTTGGCAGCGACAATCCCCGTGGAAATCGAATGGCCTTTGGGTTGCCAGCCTCGGCCAGCTTGTCTATTTGCGGTCCACCCGGGTATGGAAGACCCAAAACTCTGGCTACCTTGTCAAAAGCTTCGCCGGCCGCGTCATCGATTGTTTCACCCAGTAGCTCAACATCATCGAGTAAGTCCCGCACCAACAGCAAGGATGTGTGCCCTCCGGAAACCAGGAGTGCAATCGTTGGTAGTGAAACTGTTCCATTTTCCAGCACGTCCGCACCCACGTGGCCCACCAAGTGGTTGACAGCGTAAATAGGCAAGTTGTGCGCTATCGCAAGCGCCTTGGCCGCTCCAATTCCAACCATCAAGGCGCCTGCCAACCCTGGACCATTAGCGACCGCAATGGCGTCGATCTGACTCATCGTGAGATTCGCGTCTTTGAGCGCTTGAGCAATGGTTGGCTTCAGCGCCTCGAGGTGAGCCCTTGCAGCGACCTCGGGCACAACACCGCCAAACTTCGCATGCTCATCCATGGAGCTGTGTAGAGCATTTGCAAGAAGTCGATTGCCCTTGACTATCCCGATTCCAGTTTCATCGCAGGTGCTTTCAACGCCCAGAACAATGGGCTGCTCAATTGCCAGTCTCATCACCAAGGCATCCATCCCGGAGGGCTGATAGTAGTTTTTTCGGACGTCAATTTGCTCAAATCCAAGCGAGCTGTAAAGGCTTACTGCGGCATTATTATCAACGCGCACCTCGAGAAACACCGCCTCTGAGCCGAGTGCCAAGGCTTTGGAAACCAACTTATTCACAAGCAGTCTCCCAAGACCCTTGCCTTGCCTGGAGGACGTGACGGCAAGAGTCTGAATATCACTCGAGAAACTTGCCGGAACAGAACTAAGGCCGGCATAGCCAACTAGTCCGTCGTCAAAGGCTCCAAAATAATCCGTGAATGTGCCTTCAAGTTCGGACCGAAAAGAGTCCTCTTTCCAAGCCTCGCCTGGAAATAGCTCGTTCTCCAACTTCATAAGCTCCGGAAGATCCGCGACAGTCAGTTCTCTAAATTCCATTAGCCGGTGACCCGCTTTCCAGCTGATGGGGTGGCATCGGGTGAGCGCAAATACAGCGCACTGGTGTCGGTTAGGTCTATCTTCTGAGTCAGTGCCCAAACTGCATACTCGCCTATTAGACCCGCGTTACACTCCCCGCTAACCGTTACAAAATCAGAGTGGCTCTCAAGTTCTTGGTGCGTTGCAACGCTCGGTGCTATTACCTCTACGCCGTCCTGAAATCCAGCTATAAAGAGCTCTTTGCGCTTCGCGTCCGCAACCACCAAAACTTTTCCAACCGGATGCTTTTTCGCAACCGCATTCAGAGTAATAACGCCGCAGGAGGGTATCGCCAGCGCCGTTGACATCGCTATGCCCGCTGCAACTCCAACCCGCAGGCCAGTGTATGGGGCTGGGCCACGACCAATCGCAACGAGCGTAAGGTCTGCAGGAACAATGCCGGCTTCTGTGAGTGCACCTCGAATTGCAAGGCCGATGTTTTCAGCGTGACCGAATCGATCCTCGAAGTTTATAAACGAAAGCCTACTAACTCCATCGAAGACAGCGGCGCTTGTGCCGGCAGATGTGTCAATTGCCAAAATCAAACGACACCCCCTGCCATCTTGGTCCGTGACCGGCGATTGACAACTCTCGAATGTCCTCTTGGCTAGATCTGTCAATTTCAATGAGCAGCCAATTTTCAAAACTGTCATCGATAAAGTCTCTGGGCCACTCAATAACGACAATTGAATTTGCGAAATCTATATCCAAGTCATCCAGCTCAATAGCCGATGACAGCCTGTAGGCATCGACATGCACAAACTTTGGTCCGTTCTTTGTGCGGTGTGTTCTTGCCAGCACAAAAGTAGGTGACTGAATAGTTCCGATGGCCTCGAGCCCCGCTCCGATGCCACGGGTCATAGTGGTTTTCCCAGCTCCCAACTTTCCAGAGAGTAAAACCAAATCCCCGCGTTGCAAAGTTTCAGCGAGCCTTGAACCAAATGCCTCCATGGCCTCTGGCGTTTCTATGATGAGCTTCATGGTTCTAGAAAAACCCGGTTTGCACGTCCACCGCTTCTCGTAACCACTTCGTAGTTCACGGTTCCAGCGCTTTCCGCCAGCTGCTCGGCAGTGGGTTCATTGCGTTCAGAGTCGCCAAAAATAATTACCTCATCACCGATTGAAATTTCGGCGTCGCCAACATCCACCACGAACTGATCCATGGCGATCCTTCCAACTACCGGGAAGAGCTCCTGGCCAATCTTTACTCTTGCCCCTTGAGAAATTCTTGGCATGCCCTCGGCATAGCCGAAGGGCACCAATGCGAGCTGGGTTGGCCTTTCGGTTTTGTACCTGTAACCGTAGGAAACCCCTTGCCCAGTAGGAACCAACTTGAGGTTCGCAATCTTTGCAATGGCGCTCATGACAGGCTTGACTGCTAAGCCCTCGAGTGCACGGTCTTCGAATGGGTTCAAGCCGTAAAGGACAATCCCGCAGCGCACCATGTCATACCTCATACCCGGATAGCTGATTGCCCCGGCCGAAGCGGCAAGGTGCTTGATTTCTATTTTTACTCCAGCGGCCTCCAGCATCGAATAAACCGAATCAAATACGACTTGCTGAGCAAAATCTTCTTGCTCCGAGGTATTTGCCAAATGGCTTAGAAGGCCTTGAACGTTTAGCTGCCTGGCCTGAATTATCTTCACAACATCCGGTATCTGGCCTGGCATGAAGCCGTTTCGGCCAAGACCAGTGTCCGCCTTCAAGTGAATCACGGCGTCCCTGGGCACGGATTCAAGCTGCTGGATGGTCGAAATGCCAAGAATGATGTTGTGCTCGACAGCGGACTGCAGATCGTCCTTTTGATCCAATAGCCAGCACATCACGGGAGCATTGATGCCCGCCAATCGAAGTGATATTGCCTCGTCTAAATCTGCAACCCCGAGAACATCCACCCCAGCTTTATCTAGAGCAGTTGCCACCTCGATCATGCCGTGCCCATAGGCGTTGGCCTTCACTACCGCCATTACTTTGGCCGGGCCAAAAGCGGATTTCAAGGCCAAATAGTTGGAGCAGATTCTCCCCAAATCAATTCTTAGTTCTCGCATCTAATTACCCTCCAGCACAACCATCGCAATTGCAAACCCGTTGTCATGAGAGATTGAAAGGTGGGTCGACAAGACCCCCATGGAACTCAGCGCCCCCGCACTTTTACCCGAGACAACCAAACTCGGCTTCCCAAGTTGATCAGTTTCTACTTCAACCTCTAGCCAAGAAAGCAACTTGGGGTTTCCCACGGCTTTTGCCAAGGCTTCTTTTGCTGCAAATCGAGCAGCCAACGACTCATCCTTTAGGCTTCGCTCTTTGTCTGTGAAGAGCCTTGCTGCTAGCGCTGGAGTTCGCTGGAGACTACTACTCAGTCTCTCGACTGAGCAAAGATCGGCACCTATTCCGATAATCACTATTCCACTGTGACGGACTTGGCAAGGTTTCTCGGCTGGTCAACGTCGAGTCCCTTGGCGTTCGCCAGCTCCATCGCGAATGCCTGAAGGGGTATAACTGCTAGCTGGCCGGCAAGTAGTGGCATGGTTTCTGGAATGAAGAAAACCTCATCGGCAAAGCCTGAGACCTCAGAATCGCCGACCTCGGCAATTGCTATGACGCGAGCTCCGCGAGCCTTTATTTCTTGAATGTTGGAAACCACTTTGGCGTGCAGTGAGCCCTCGCCTTTTTGAGATGGCACGATTACGATCACCGGCTGACCCTCTTCAATTAGAGCAATTGGTCCGTGCTTAAGCTCACCGGCCGCAAAACCTTCGGCGTGGATATACGCCAGCTCTTTCAGTTTCAGTGCACCCTCTAAAGCAATCGGGAAAGCGATATTTCTCCCTAAAAACAAAACCGAACTAGCCTTTGAGTAGCTCTTGGCCAGCTCGCCGATCTCCGAAATCGACTCTAGGACTTCCTTTATTTTTCTTGGCAAAGTAAGTAGCTCGAGCCCGATTTTCTTCAATTCCGCCTCGGGCATGCTCTTACGCTGCCAAGCAAGGACTAGTCCAACCAGTTGACCCGCCGTCACCTGCGCGGTGAAGGCCTTTGTTGATGCCACTGCCACCTCTGGTCCGGCATGGGTGTAAATAGTCGCATGAGCTTCCCTTGCCAAAGTTGCACCCTGCGTATTGCAAACCGCTAGCACCTTCGCGCCACTCTCAACAGCGTGGCGAACGGCCATCAGGGTATCCATAGTCTCCCCTGATTGGCTCATCGCAATAACAAGGGTTTTCGAATCTATCACCGGATCACGATACCTAAACTCGTGGGCGAGCTCAACGCTGACCGGGATACGAGCCCATTTTTCAATGGCGTACTTGGCGGCCTCCGCAGCATAAGCTGCTGTTCCGCAGGCGACGAAAACTATCCGCTCCACCTCAAAAAGTTGGTCGAGTCCCTGCATTTCAGCGAGGTTCACGGAGCCATCCGAAGCAATTCGACCCATCAGAGTGTCGCCAACCGCCTGAGGCTGATCAGCAATCTCCTTGGCCATAAACGATGGCCAGCCGCCCTTGGAGGCCGCGGTTGCATCCCAGCTAATCTCAAAGCTTTCCATTTCAACTGGCTTGCCGTGGAAGTCTGTGATCAAAACTGAATCCTTGCGTAGCTCAACGATTTGATCTTGACCAACCGCAACGGCGTGCTTGGTGTGTTCAACAAATGCTGCGACATCGGAGCCCAAAAAGTTCTCGCCGTCTCCCAAGCCAATTACCAGGGGTGAGTTTCTCCTGGCTGCTAGAACCAAGTCTGGGCTATCCTCGTGCACGCACAAAAGCGTGAAAGCGCCTTCTAGGAGATTCACCACTTGCCTAAACGCAGATGTTAGATCATTTGACTTGTCATATTCAATTGCCACTAGGTGAGCAGCAACTTCGCTGTCTGTCTCCGATGCAAAGGTGACACCACGACTGACTAGATCCTTTTTTAGAGAAGAAAAGTTTTCAATAATTCCATTATGGATAAGTGACAATTTCTGGTGAGTTCCACCGATATGAGGGTGAGCGTTGCCATCGGTTGGAGCACCGTGGGTCGCCCATCTTGTGTGTCCGATTCCAATGTTTGAATCACCTATTGGATTGTCCGCTAACTCTTTAACAAGCACTGCGACTTTTCCGGCGCGCTTGCGTGTTTCCAGTCCCTTAGCCCCAGATATAACAGAGATGCCGGCCGAGTCGTAGCCGCGATATTCCAATCGCTTTAGGCCTCCGATTAGAACCTCGAGAGCTGACCCCGGTCCGACATAGCCAACTATTCCGCACATGAGCCCCAATTCTAGGGCAGAATAGGCCCTTGTGAGCACAGCGCGCGGCACCGAAAGCCTTTCACCATATCTCGCCATAGAGCGAGCAGATTGGGCTGAGCTGGGTAATGCAACGCAACTTCCATTGACCGAACAAGAGGTCACAAAGCTACGCGGTCTGGGTGACTTTCTTGACATAAAGGAGGTCGCGGAGGTCTATCTTCCAGTGAGCCACCTGCTATCTCTTTACGCCACCTCTACTCAGGCCTTGCATCGAAACACCGAGGGCTTTTATGGAGCAAGGGCACAAAGAACGCCCTTCATAATCGGAATAGCCGGGTCGGTCGCCGTTGGGAAATCAACTGCCGCCAGGTTACTTAGAGAACTTATGGCAAGGTGGGAAGGCACTCCAAAAGTCGAGCTAGTCACCACCGACGGCTTCCTTTACCCGAATGCGGAATTAGAGCGTCGAGGGCTTCTTGCCAAAAAAGGCTTCCCTGAAAGCTATGACCGCAAAAGATTGCTGCAGTTCATCGCAGACATAAAATCAGGAAAGACCGGGGTCACTGCCCCGGTGTACGACCACCTGATCTATGACATCGTCCCGGACGAATTCGCTACCGTCAATGCTCCAGATGTTCTAATCGTCGAGGGACTGAACGTCTTGCAGCCTCCGTCTGCCGGGCAAGAAGTCGCGCTGAGCGACTATTTTGATTTCAGTATCTACATAGACGCGGATCCGGGCACAATCAAACAGTGGTACCTATCGAGGTTCGACCAACTTTGGGAAACGGCATTTCTAAACCCAAGATCTTACTTCCACCAGTTAACCACTGAGCTAACCAAGGAGCAAGCTATCGCTAGAGCGGCCGGCTTCTGGAGGGACATAAATCTTCCAAACTTGGAGCAAAACATCGAACCGACTCGATCAAGGGCCACCCTCGTAATGCAAAAAGGCGAAGGACACAGAGTTCAAAGGGTTCAGGTTAGAAAGATTTAGCTCTCGTCAACAAATCTAGTGTCGACACTCAGGAAACAGTCGGGCCTGTTCATGCCGGCAGCTGCCCTCTCTGCCGAGGAATCGTATCGATTTTCTATCTCCAAGAAATCATCTAGCGAGCCAGGAACTGAAACTGCCCAAATAAACTCATTGTTTTTATTATCGACGTACATAAATTCAACATTGAAACCGAATTTGCTTCTGATCGGCAGAACCTCTTGATTCAACCAAGACCGAAAATCCTCGAGCATCCCTGGGACTATTTGATAACGTCGCAGCTGGACAGTCTTAGCCAAGAGCAAGCCGCGTCTCTACCATTCGAGCTATGCGATCAGCCCAGCCCTGTGCTGTTCCATGATCTGCGGCTTCCACCATTACCCTAACCAGAGTCTCAGTTCCGGAGGCCCTAAGCAATACTCGACCCTCGTCCCCAAGTTCAGCTGTTGCCTGGGAAACCAGATCCTGCAATGCAGCATCATTCACCCGCGACTTATCGACGTCCGGCACGTTAATCAAAACCTGAGGAAAAACCGGCATCTCTGAAGCCAAATCAGCCAACGACCTACCGGTCTGTATCATCCTGGCTGCAATCTGGAGTCCAGTTAGGACTCCATCGCCGGTAGTTGCATACTGGGAAAAGATGATGTGACCGGATTGCTCCCCGCCCAGTGAGTACCCGCCCTCGCGCATCGCCTCAAGGACGTAGCGATCGCCAACTTGCGTTTCAACAATCTCAATTTCATGCTTTTTCATTGTTAGCCGAAGGCCTAGGTTTGACATCACGGTGGTGACCAGGGTGTTTCTGGCAAGGTCACCTGTCTCCTTCATGCTGATTGCCAAAATCGCCATGATGTGATCTCCGTCAACGATATTGCCAAGGTGATCAACTGCCAATGCACGGTCGGCATCTCCGTCGTGTGCGATTCCAAGATCAGCTTTATTTTCTAACACAGCTGCCTGCAGTGCGCTCAGATAGGTTGAGCCATAGCCCGCGTTTATGTTCAGTCCATCCGGATCCGCACCAATCAGAACAACTTCGGCACCGGCGTCGATAAAAGCCTGCGGAGAAATAGCGCTCGCAGCCCCATTGGCAGCATCTATAACTACCTTGAGTCCCTTTAGGCTGACTCGAACTGCTCCAAGGAGATGGATAAGATAGCGATCCTCAGCATCCGAGAATCTAGTTATTTTGCCAACCTCGGCACCAATCAAGTTATGGCTATTGCCAAACTCCGCTTCGATCTGGTCCTCGATCGAGTCTGGAAGCTTGTGGCCGCCTCGCGAGAAGAATTTAATTCCATTATCGGGCGCAGAGTTATGGCTTGCCGAGATAATGACGCCAAAGTCGGCGCCTATGTCTGCGGTCAAGTAGGCGGCCGCGGGAGTGGGAACGACGCCGGCATCGAAGACATCTATTCCGGACGCGGCCAACCCCGCTGAAACGGCAGCAGAAATGAAGTCAGAAGAAATTCTTGGATCGTGTGCGACTACGGCTCGAGGTCTTTCGCCGTTTTCCCTGGCAGTCTTGGCAAGAACGATGGCGGCAGCCTGAGCTAACTTAAGCGCAAACTCGGCCGTAATTTCACGGCCCGCTGTTCCGCGAACTCCATCGGTGCCAAAAAGCCTGGCCATGGCGAAGTGCTTTGCTTAGCGCTTCGAGAACTGAGAGGCCTTGCGAGCCTTCTTTAGACCGGCCTTCTTGGACTCGATTATTCGTGAGTCGCGACGTAGGAAGCCAGCCTTTTTCAAGATGGCTCGGTTGTTGTCGGTATCCATCTCGTTTAGAGCACGGGAGATACCAAGTCTTAGTGCGCCGGCCTGTCCAGCGATTCCGCCGCCGTCGATGCTAGCTGTGACGTCATACGCACCCTGCAGCTCGAGAACAGTAAAAGGGTCGTTGATCAGCTGCTGGTGCAACTTATTTGGGAAGTAATCCTCGATTGACCGCTTGTTCACCGTTATTTTGCCGGTACCAGGAACTAGGCGAACTCGAGCAACTGCCTCTTTGCGTCGACCTAGGCCGGAGCCTGGCTGAGTGAGGTTGCCACGTGAGCGCACAGCCTTCACTGGCTCTGACTCGGTTGAGTAGGAAGTATCTGCTTCGACTTCTGGTGTCTCTTCGACTTTGTTATCTGCCAAGGTCTTTGTCCTTACTGGGCGATCTGATCGATGGTGAAAGGCTTGGCCTTTTGGGCCTCGTGTGGGTGGTTGCTGCCTGCGTAAACTTTTAGCTTGCCAATCAGCTGGTCGCCCAGCTTGTTCTTTGGAAGCATTCCGCGAATTGCCTTCTCGACAGCACGCTGAGGGTTCTTCTCCATTAGGTCGGAGTAAGAGGTAGTGGTCAAGCCGCCTGGGTAGCCGGAGTGACGGTAAGCCTTCTTCTGTGCCAGCTTGTCGCCGGTTAGCACGACCTTCTCAGCGTTGACGATGATGACAAAGTCACCGTTGTCCATGTGAGCTGCGAATGTTGGCTTGTGCTTGCCGCGCAGAAGTACTGCTGCGTGAGACGCAAGGCGTCCCAGCACGATGTCCGTGGCGTCAATGACAAACCACTCGTGGCTCAGCTCGCTGGCCTTTGGCGAATAAGTACGCACGCTAAATTACCTCATAGTTTCGTTTGTGTGATTCCGCTTTGTAGAAAGCGGTTTCAAACCTGCCGGCAATGCCGGACCAAGGGCTAAGTCTAGGGGATTGATAGCCGCCTGGTCAAACAGAATTATCACTGGTTTCTCGCATCACGCGGTTTAAGATCGCTTGCTTGGCATACTCCGCTGGTTCGGGGTAGTCAATTGACTCCAAACTCAAGCCCTTGGCGTCGATTGTCTTGAATTTATTGGCACGTTTGCCTGTTTTTTGGACCGCGACAAGGTCTTGAACACTTAGACGTCCATCTGAAACCGCAATGATTGATCCCACCAGAGACCGAATCATGTTGTGGCAAAAAGCATCCGCGTGAATATCTATTGTTATCAGACCGTCATCTTGCCGTGAAACCTCAAAAACCGTAAGGTTCCGAATTGTACTGGCACCGACTCTGGGTCTGCAAAATGCGGCGAAGTCCTTCAGGCCGATTAGTTTCTTGGCGGCCGAGTTCATAATTTCCACATCGAGCATTCGCTTGTGAGTAAGGGTATAGCGGACCGTCATTGGGTCTTTTTTAAACTTCGGATCGGCAATTGTGTAGCGATAGCGTCTTCCGACGGCGCTGAATCTGGCATCGAAATCGGAAGTTATCTGGCTAATATCTAGAATAATCAGGTCCTCGGCGATGAGGGTGTTCAGCCTAAAGGCGTTCAATGGATCTCGCCCTATGCGAGAAAGTCGCTTCTGGGGAACATCCAGGTGACAAACTTGGTGCTTTGCATGGACGCCGGAATCGGTTCTGCCGGCAACGCGCATATCGAAATCGGTTTTACTTTTTCCAAAAACTTTTTCAAACATTTTGACCAAGTCGCCCTCAACGGTGCGAAGACCTGGCTGCTTTGCCCACCCAGCAAAGTCGGTTCCGTCATACGCAAGGTCTACCCGAAAGCGAACAAGCCCGCCAGAATCACTAGCGGGCTTGTTCATGTCAATCTTCTTCGTGGCTCTAAGCCTTAGGCTCTTCAGCCTCTTCGGCTGGAGCTTCGGTAACTTCTGCTGCCGAAGCCTCAGGAGCTTCCTCGGCTGGAGCTTCGGTAACTTCTGCTGCTGGAGCTTCAGT
>CAYMAU010000002.1:91649-104803 GCA_964388525.1 uncultured Aquiluna sp.
GTAACTTCTGCTGCTGGAGCTTCAGTCGCTTCAGCATTCTCAACTTCGGCCACTGGGGCTTCAACAACTTCCTCAACAACCTCTTCAATAACTGGCTCAGCTACTGCGGTGGTTGCTACGTTGTTGACTGGCTTTGACTTAGAGGTCTTTGGCTTGGGCTGTACCTGCTCCAACACAAGCTCAATGACTGCCATAGGCGCGTTGTCGCCCTTACGGAAGCCAAGCTTGGTGATGCGGGTGTAACCGCCCTCACGGTCAGCAACTAGAGGTGCAATCTCCGTGAAGAGCTCGTGGACGATGTTCTTGTCCGTGATCTGTCTCATGACTCGACGTCTAGCCGCTAGGTCGCCGCGCTTTGCGAACGACACCAAGCGCTCGGCAACCGGGCGCAGGCGCTTGGCCTTGGTCTCGGTTGTGACGATTCGCTTGTGCATGAATAGTGAGGTGGCCATGTTACGAAGCATCAATCGCTCGTGAGCAGGTCCGCCTCCTAGGCGTGGTCCCTTAGTTGGTGTAGGCATTGGTTTCTCCTTGTATTTCTAAAGGTTAGATCTGGTCTTCATCGAAGCCGCCACCGAAGTAAGCGGAATCAAAACCCGGGACGGCGTCCTTGAACTTCAGCCCAAGCTCAGTGAGCTTGTCGCGTACTTCATCAACGGACTTGGAACCGAAGTTGCGAATGTTCATCAACTGGTCTTCGCTTAAAGCAATTAGCTCTAGTACGGTGTTGATTCCTTCGCGCTTAAGGCAGTTATAAGAACGAACCGTTAGGTCCAAGTCCTCAATTGGAGTGCTCAGTTCATTGGAAGCAGCGACCTCCACTGGTGCGGGTCCAATTTCAATTCCTTCGGCCTCATCGTTTAGTTCCTTGGCTAGACCAAACAACTCAACCAATGTAGAACCGGCGGAAGCAACTGCATCGCGTGGCTCAACTGACTGCTTAGTCTCCACGTCAACAATCAGCTTGTCAAAGTTAGTGAACTCACCGGCACGAGTCGCCTCGACGCGGTAGGAAACCTTCAGCACTGGGCTGTAGATGGAGTCAACTGGAATTACTCCTGCTTCAGCATCTGGGTTCCGGTTTTGAGATGCCTGAACATAGCCGCGGCCGCGCTCAATGATGAACTCGATCTCTAGCTTGCCCTTAGCGTTCAAGGTTGCAAGAACTAACTCTGGGTTGTGAACTTCAACACCGGCTGGGACCTGAATGTCCGCGGCCGTTACTGGACCAGCAGCACTCTTGGTCAAGTGAGCAACCACCGGAGCGTCATGCTCCGAGGAAACCACAAGGTTCTTGATGTTAAGAATTACCTCAACAACGTCCTCCTTAACACCCGCGATTGTTGAAAACTCGTGGCTGACGCCTTGGATGCGAATGTTTGTTACCGCTGCACCCGGAATCGAGCTGAGCAAAGTGCGTCGCATCGAGTTACCGAGGGTGTAGCCGAATCCCGGCTCAAGCGGATCCAAGATGAATCGTGAGCGGTTTGGTCCTAGAACTTCTTCGTGCAATGTGGGGCGCTGTGCAATTAGCACTATTGGTTCCTTTCATCTGAACATCCACTATTTGATGTTCGTCATGGAAACACGCAGGCGGGCACCTGTGTGCGTGAGGCGTTAGATTTTTTTAGTTATACGCGGCGACGCTTTGGTGGGCGGCAACCGTTGTGAGCCTGTGGGGTCACATCGCTAATTGAGCCAACCTCCAGGCCGGCGGCCTGCAGCGAACGAATTGCTGTCTCTCGTCCAGAGCCGGGGCCCTTTACGAAAACATCAACCTTGCGGATACCGTGCTCCTGAGCCTTGCGGGCAGCAGACTCAGCTGCCATCTGGGCTGCAAAAGGAGTTGACTTACGCGAACCCTTGAAGCCAACATCTCCAGAAGACGACCAGGAGATAACTGCTCCGGTTAGGTCGGTGATAGTGATGATGGTGTTGTTGAAGGTCGAGCGGATATGCGCCTGACCTACTGGAATGTTTTTCTTGTCCTTGCGACGAGGCTTGCGTGCTGCCGCGGATGCTTTAGGGGCTGCCATTTGATTTTCTCCTAGATCCTATGAGCCGCGACTAGCGGGCTGCCTTCTTCTTGCCTGCTACGGTGCGCTTTGGACCCTTGCGTGTTCTTGCATTGGTCTTGGTGCGCTGTCCGCGGACCGGAAGGCCCTTACGGTGACGAATTCCTTCGTATGAGCCGATCTCAACCTTGCGGCGAATGTCTGCTGCAACTTCACGGCGAAGGTCACCCTCAACCTTGAAGTTCTGATCAATGTTGTCGCGAAGTGCGATCAACTGATCATCAGTCAAGTCTTTAACTCTTATGTCTTCTGAGATGTTGGTGGCCGTCAGAATCTCGCGTGAACGAGTTGGGCCAATTCCATAGATGTAGGTAAGGGAAATCAACACTCGCTTATCGCGAGGGATGTCTACTCCGGAGATACGTGCCATTATTTTTCTTTCGTCTTTTTGAAGGTCTGGGACAGCTCCATCTCAACTTGGCAAGTTGAGCCCCGGCCTTCAAACCGAGGGTTAGCTTTCGCTTGGTGCTGGCTTTTACTATTTAGTTTTTAGCCGGGGCTTGTTAGCCTTGGCGCTGCTTGTGACGAGGGTTCTCGCAAATAACCATCACGTTTCCGTGACGACGAATGACCTTGCACTTATCGCAGATCTTCTTGACGCTTGGATTAACCTTCATGCTTTTTCTTTCTACTTGTAGCGGTAAATTATGCGGCCGCGAGTCAGATCGTATGTCGACAGCTCAACTATCACGCGGTCTCCGGGGAGAATGCGGATATAGTGCTGACGCATCTTTCCCGAGATGTGGGCTAAAACTAGGTGACCGTTTGTTAACTCCACCCGGAACATTGCGTTGGGTAGGGCTTCAACGACCGATCCCTCGATCTCGATAACGCCATCTTTGTTGGCCATGCACTCACTTAATCACTACTGGTTTAGCGTTACGAACGCGCAAAAACTCTTAAAAATCTCAAAGGTTTTCACGCAGAAACGCCAAGTCGCAATTCTAAGGGGTAATTGCCGCGAAAGCTAGTGGCTAATCCAAGAATACGGGGGTAATCCCAAAGGGCATTAAACCTTCGACACCGCCATCGACCGCGGTCAGGACCCAAATACCATCGTCGTGCACTGCAACGGAGTGCTCCCAGTGAGCACCGTCCGAATTGTCGCGCGTGGCGACACCCCACTCATCATCAAGAACAAAGGTGTCTTTATCGCCGAAGGTAATCATCGGTTCGATCGCGATACAGAGCCCAGGCTGCACCTTTGGCCCATCATCACGAACTCGATAATTGAATACAGCCGGGTCCTCATGCATAGATCTCCCGATACCGTGACCCACGTACTGCTCTAAAATCCCATAGGACCCTTTGGCAAGGACGTAATCTTGAACCGCGACTCCAACTTCATTTAGCTTCTTTGCAGTCGCCAAGGCGGCTATTCCGGCCCAGAGAGAACCCTCACACACATCCGATAGCCTCTGGCGCTTCAGAGCAAGCTCACCGGTGGCACCTGGCACCACCATAGAAAATGCGCTGTCACCGTTCCAGCCTTCTATTTCGGCTCCACAGTCAATCGAAACTAAATCCCCGGCTTCCAAAACAAGATTGGACGGTATTCCGTGGACCACGGTTGAATTCACGGACGCGCAGACGGTGTGAGAATACCCTGGCACCAGCTGAAAGTTTGGAATTCCGCCACCGGCGCGAATTGTCTTTTCCGCTATTTGATCAAGTTCAAGGGTTGTAACCCCGGGCTTGATGGCGGCTTTCACATTTGCAATGGCCTTGGCGGTGAGCAAGCCAGCTGTTCGCATTTTGCGAATTTGGTCCGGTGTTTTTAGCTCGTAGCTCTTACGCATCTTCACTTAGGCCGCGCGCATTCAAAACCTCGGAAATCCGAGCAGTGACGACATTGACTTCACCAAGCCCATCCACCTTTGCCACTAGCGAACGTGATGCGTAGACATCAATAAGAGGGGCAGTTTGCTCCTCGTAAATTGTCTGACGCTTACGAATGACCTCGGGGGTGTCATCGGTGCGACCCTGCTCTTTAGCTCTGTTTGCGAGCCTGGAAACCAGCTCTTCCCTGTCGGCCGTCAACTGAACAACTACGTCTAGTTGCGTGCCATTCTGGGCCAAAAACTCATCAAGCTTTTTGACCTGATCTAGAGTTCGTGGATACCCGTCTAGCAGGAAGCCATTCAAAACATCCGGCTGGGAAAGTCGATCTTTCACCAAAGCGTTGGTGAGGGTGTCCGGCACGTATTCGCCGCGGTCCATGTAGCCCTTAGCCCCAACACCGAGAGGAGTCTCTTCCGCAACGTTCCTTCGGAAGATGTCGCCCGTCGAAATTGCAGGTATTGAGTAACGAGTTGCAAGGAGTGCCGCCTGAGTCCCCTTGCCGGCGCCCGGAGGGCCGATCAAAAGGATCCCGATCACTTGAGGAGGCCCTCGTAGTTTCGCTGCTGCATCTGAGCACTGATTTGCTTCACAGTGTCCAGTCCAACACCAACGATGATCAGGATTGAAGTTCCTCCAAATGGGAAGTTTTGATTGGTTCCAATAGCAGTGAATGCAACCAACGGAATCAGCGCGATCAAACCTAGGTAGATAGCGCCCGGGAAAGTGATGCGGCTGATGACATACTGCAAGTATTCGGTGGTCGGACGACCAGCCCGAATACCAGGGATGAATCCGCCGTAGCGCTTCATGTTGTCGCTGATTTCCTCTGGGTTCAAGGTGATAGCAACGTAGAAGTAAGTGAACCCGACGATCAGCAAGAAGTACATTGCCATGTAAAGCGGGTTGTCGCCGGAGGTTAGGTATGTAGAAATAAAGCGCACCCAAGGTGACACTTGACCAGTTGTTGCATCCGGCTGGTTGAACTGAGCCAATAGTGCTGGCAAATAAAGCATTGAGGAAGCAAAGATAACCGGGATAACTCCAGCTGTGTTTACCTTCACTGGAATGTAGGTTGCCTGACCACCGTAGGCCTTGCGGCCAACCATGCGCTTGGCGTACTGAACTGGAATTCTTCGTTGCGACTGCTCAACAAGAACAACTAGTCCCACCACAAGGAAACCGACCGCCATAACCATGACGAAGATTTCGATGCTTCTGGTCTGAAGAATCTGAAGCAGGCTGGATGGGAAGGTCGAGGCGATTGAAGTGAAAATCAAAAGCGACATTCCGTTTCCAACACCGCGCTCGGTGATGAGCTCACCGATCCACATGATCAAACCGGTTCCAGCAGTCATTGTCATCACCATCAAGGTGATGGAAAGCGGTCCGGTATCAACCAGAATCGGAAGCGTACAGTCAGCTCCGAACAGTGCGCCCTGTCTTGCAACAGTAACCAAAGTGGTTGCCTGGAGTAGTCCAAGAGCGATTGTTAGGTAACGGGTGTACTGAGTAAGTTTTGCCTGGCCGGAAGGGCCTTCTTTGTGAAGGGTCTCGAAGCGAGGAATTACAACTCTAAGCAACTGGGTGATGATCGAAGCCGTAATGTACGGCATAATTCCCAGGGCGAAGATGGAAAGCTGCAGGAGCGCTCCACCGGAAAACAGGTTCACTAGTTCATACAGGCCAGAAGTCGACTGACTCTGATCAAGACATTGCTGAACATTCGAGTAATCAACGTTTGGGGCTGGAATGAACGAGCCCAATCGGAAGATCGCAATCATGCCGAGCGTGAACGCCAGCTTGTTGCGCAGATCCGGAGTACGGAATGCGCGAGCTATTGCACTAAACAAAAGTGAACCTACTCCCCTAGATGATTAGGCGTTGACGCTGCCGCCGGCAGCCTCAATCTTGGACTTTGCTGACTCGGAAACCTTGTCAACACTAATCTCTAGCTTAACCGACAGGTCACCCCCACCAAGAACCTTGACTGGCTTGTTCTTGCGAACAGCCCCCTTGGCCACTAGGTCCGAAATTGTCACAGCTCCACCCTTTGGATAAAGCTCAGTTAGCTTCTCAAGGTTTACTACCTGGTATTCCACCCGGAATGGGTTCTTGAATCCACGTAGCTTAGGTGTACGCATAACTAGGTTCACGCCACCACCCTCAAAGCCCAGACGAGTAGTTGTGCGAGCACCGGTACCCTTGGTACCTCTACCTGCAGTCTTACCCTTTGAACCCTCACCAAGACCCTTACGAGTCTTGTCCTTCTTGGCACCCTTTGCGGGGCGAAGGTGGTGAAGACGCAAGATCTGAGACTTCTCAATCTTTTCGGCTGGCTTCTTCTTCGACTTGGCAACCGCTGGCCTTGCAGCAGCAACAACCGGAGCCTTTTCGGCAACTGGCTTTGCAGCAGCTTTCGGTGCGGCGGCCTTGGCAGCTGGCTTTGCAGCAGCTTTCGGTGCAGCGGCCTTGGCAGCTGGCTTTGCAGCAGCTTTCGGTGCAGCAGTCTTTGGCGCAGCAGCCTTAGTTGCTGGCTTTGCAGCAGCTGGCTTCTTTGCAGCCGGAGCCTTGGCAGCTGGCTTTGCAGCAGCTGGCTTCTTCTCGGCTGGCTTCTTCTCTTCAGCCATTTAGTCGATCTCCTCAACTTTAACGAGGTGGGCAACAGTGTTTACGAGGCCGCGGTTGGACTTAGTGTCCTCGCGTACAACGATGTCACCGATGCGCTTCAGTCCCAGGGTGCGAAGTGAATCGCGCTGGTTTTGCTTTCCACCGTTTGAACTTTTCAATTGGGTCACTTTGAGACGAGCAGCCATTAGACACCAGCCTTTTCAGTCTTTTCAGTCTTCGCTGGCAACAGACGTGCTGGCGCTACCTCGGCAAGAGTCTTACCACGACGTGCTGCCACGGCGGCTGGTTCCTCTAGCTGACGCAAAGCCTCGACGGTTGCATGAACAATATTTAGTGTGTTGGAAGATCCGAGCGACTTTGAAAGTACGTCGTGAACTCCGGCGCACTCCAGAACTGCACGAACTGGACCACCGGCGATAACACCGGTACCTTCGGACGCCGGGCGCAATAGAACAACGCCAGCTGCAGCCTCGCCCTGGACAGGGTGAGGAATTGTTGAGCCAGCACGTGGAACGCGGAAGAAGTTCTTCTTCGCATCCTCGACGCCCTTGGCAATCGCAGCTGGAACTTCTTTTGCCTTACCGTAACCAACGCCAACGGTTCCATCGCCATCTCCAACCACAACAAGTGCGGTGAAGGAGAAACGACGGCCACCCTTGACCACCTTGGAAACACGGTTGATTGTCACAACGCGCTCCAAGAACTGGCTCTTAGGCTCTTCACGCTCACGACGGTCGTTCTTTGGTCCACGATCACGTGAACCACGACGCTGCTCGCGCTCGTTCGGGTCGACAGTAGTTACTGGTGCCTCAGTGGTTACTGTGGCATCGGTAGCTGCTGGAGTCTCGGTAGTTGCGGTAGCTTCAGCCACTGGCACTTCCTTCTTTTCTTCGCTCAAAGCACTAGTCCTTCCTCGCGAGCCGCGGCAGCAACAGCTGCAACGCGACCTGCATAGCGGTTACCACCGCGGTCAAAGACCACTTCGGAAACGCCGGCCTTCTTGGCACGCTCAGCAATTAGCTTGCCTACCATTGTGGCCTTATCGGTCTTAGTGCCGGCTACTACGCGCATATCCGCTTCCATGGTTGAGGCTGAAGCGAGGGTCTGACCCACACCGTCATCAACCAGCTGGACGAATAAGTGACGTGCCGAGCGAGTGACAACTAGGCGAGGGCGCATTGCTGTGCCCTCAATCTTCTTACGCAGACGAACGTGACGACGGCCACGGGCGGCTGACTTTGACTTGCCTCTAGTTCCTAGAGCCATGATTACTTACCAGCCTTTCCGGCCTTGCGACGGACTCGCTCGCCTTCGTAACGAACTCCCTTGCCCTTATAAGGCTCAGGCTTACGAAGCTTGCGAATGTTAGCCGCCATCTCTCCGACAGCCTGCTTGTCTATTCCCGACACGATGATCTTGGTGTTTCCTTCGACTACCAGCGTGATGCCCTCCGGAGGAGTTACAAGCACTGGGTGGCTGAAGCCAAGAGACATTTCCACGGTCGCACCCTTGAGCGCCGCACGATAACCGGTTCCAACGATTTCGAGAGCTTTTGTGAAGCCCTCGGAAACGCCGTGAACATTGTTAGCGATTAGTGAACGGGTTAGTCCGTGAAGTGACTTTGAAACTGCCTCGTCGTCTGGACGAGAAACAATAACGCTGCCATCTTCTTGTGAAACAGTGATTGGTTTAGAAACGGTGAGCTTTAGCTCGCCCTTTGGGCCCTTGACTGCAACATCCTGGCCATTGATTTCAACGGTCACGCCTGCTGGCAGCGGAATGGGTAGTTTTCCAATTCTCGACATTATTGCTTACCAGACGTAGGCGAGGACTTCCCCACCTACTCCCTTCTTTGAAGCCTGGCGGTCAGTTAGTAGACCGCTAGAGGTGGACAGGATTGCAACGCCCAAGCCGCCAAGCACCTTGGGTAGCTCGGTGGACTTTGCGTAAACGCGAAGACCTGGCTTGGATACACGCTTGATACCAACGATGCTGGTCTCGCGATTTGGGCCGTACTTCATGGTGATGTGCATGGTCTTACCGACTTTTGCATCCTCAACCGTGTAAGAAGCAATGTAACCCTCTGACTTTAAGATCTCAGCGATTGTTCCTTTTAGTTTAGAAAAAGGAACGTTCAGTGATTCGTGGTGAGCCATGTTCGCATTGCGCAGCCGGGTCAGAAAGTCTGCTACCGGATCTGTCATTGTCATAATGTGTCTGCTTTCTCGAAGCGGTTTCCAGGTGCTTTACAAGCACAGGGACCTTCCTCAATCGTGTTATTAGGCCTGGAACGGGAAACCGAGCGCCTTTAGAAGCGCACGACCCTCGTCGTCAGATTTTGCTGTTGTTACAACTGTGATGTCCATACCGCGGACGTGGTCAATCTTGTCGATGTCAATTTCGTGGAACATTGACTGCTCGGCTAGACCAAAAGTGTAGTTTCCGTTGCCATCGAACTGCTTTGGCGATAGGCCGCGGAAGTCACGAATACGAGGAAGCGATAGCGATAGCAAGCGGTCTAGAAACTCCCACATGCGGTCGCCACGCAAAGTAACGTGGGCGCCAATTGGCTGGCCCTCACGAAGCTTGAACTGCGCGATTGACTTCTTCGCAATGTTGACCTGAGGCTTCTGCCCGGTAATTGCGATTAAGTCGCGAATTGCACCCTCAATCAGCTTGCCATCTCTAGCAGCCTGACCAACACCCATGTTGACAACGATCTTGGTTAGACCAGGAACCTGCATTGGGTTTGTGAATGAGAACTCTTCGGTCAGAGTCTTCACGATCTCGGTTCGGTACTGAAGTTTTAGACGAGGAGTGGTCTCGGCACCTGCTTTTTTATATCCGGTTGCCATTAGAACTCCTTCCCACTCTTCTTAGCGATGCGAACCTTGGTGGTAACACCCTCTTTTGAAGTGGTTATCTTGAAGCCGACCTTGGAGGGCTTCTTGGTGCTTGGGTCTACCAAGGCCACGTTAGATACGTGAATCGGTGATTCCATAGTCTCAATGCCACCGGTCTTGCCACCGCGATCGGACTGACCGACGCGGTTGTGCTTCTTGACCATGTTGACACCCTCAACGATGACCTTATTGGTCTCCTTGATGACTTTTAGCACGTGGCCCTGCTTGCCGCGGTAACCACCGCGCTCTTGCTTGCCTCCAGTGATGACCTCTACGAGGTCGCCTTTTTTAATTTTTGCCATGATTTACACGACCTCCGGTGCTAGCGAGATGATCTTCATGAAACGCTTTTCACGAAGCTCGCGACCAATTGGTCCAAAAATACGGGTTCCGCGAGGCTCTCCGTCAGCCTTGATGATGACTGCCGCGTTCTCGTCGAACTTCACGTAAGAACCATCTGCACGCCTAGTTTCCTTGACGGTGCGAACGATGACTGCCCTTACGACTTCACCTTTTTTGACGTTTCCGCCTGGGATGGCGTCCTTGACTGAGGCGACGATAGTGTCACCAATACCCGCGTAACGACGGGTGGAACCACCCAGTACGCGAATCGTCAGGAGCTCCTTGGCGCCCGAGTTATCGGCCACCTTGACCCTGGATTCTTGCTGTAGCACTTTTTTTCTCCTTGCTTAGTGAATAACGATTCCGACCGTTATTCGCGGGGTGTGTTACTTAGCCTTTTCGAGGATCTCGACTAGGCGCCAGTTCTTTGTTGCCGCAATCGGGCGAGTCTCGTCAATTACCACGAGGTCACCGATACCGGCACTGTTTGTTTCGTCATGTGCCTTAACCTTCTTGGACACGCGGAGCACCTTGCCGTAAAGCGGGTGCTTCTTGCGATCTTCCAACAAGACAACGATGGTCTTGTCCATCTTGTCCGAAACTACGTAGCCCTGACGTGACTTGCGGTAGCCGCGAGTCACTTCCTTTATTACCTTCGGGGTCTTAGCTGTCTTTGGCTTAGACGCCTTCGGGGCCGCTTTCGCAGCAGGCTTTGCAGCCACTTTGGTGGCTGGCTTAGCTGCAGCCTTAGCTGCTGGCTTGGTTTCTTCTGCCATTTTTATGCCTCCTCTGTCTTAGCTGCAGCCTCTTCAACGGCTGGCTTCTTCTTGGTAGCAGCCTTTGCAGGTGCTGGAACCGGAACCGCACGAATACCCAGTTCACGCTCACGCATGATTGTGTAGATGCGGGAAACATCGCGCTTGACCGCTCTTACCCGACCATGAGCATCTAGCTGGCCGGTAGCCGACTGGAAGCGCAGGTTGAATAGCTCTTCCTTGGCCTTACGAAGCTCTTCTACCAAAACCGAAGATTCGATTTTGTCTAGATCCTGTGGGGATAGGTTCTTTGAACCGATCATTATGCGTCACCTTCTTCACGCTTGATGATGCGAGCCTTTAGCGGGAGCTTGTGGATCGCACGAGTCAAAGCCTCTTTGGCAATGTCCTCTGATACACCGCTTAGCTCGAAGAGCACGCGGCCAGGCTTTACGTTTACTACCCACCACTCAGGAGAACCCTTACCGGAACCCATTCGGGTTTCGGCTGGCTTCTTGGTTAGCGAGCGGTCCGGGAACACGTTGATCCAGACTTTTCCACCACGCTTGATGTGACGGGTCATGGCAATACGTGCTGCCTCAATCTGACGGTTGGTTAGGTAGGCAGAAGTTGTGGCCTGAATACCCCATTCTCCGAACGAGACCTTAGTTCCACCGGTTGCATGCCCACGACGCTTCGGGCTGTGCTGCTTACGGTGCTTTACTTTTCTAGGAATCAGCATTATTTGGCTTCACTTCCTGCTGCTAGCGGAGCAGCGTCACCCTGACGAGGGCCACGACGGCCAGCACCAGGTGCACCCTGGCGAGGACCACGCTGAGTAGCTTGCTGTGCAGCAAGCTCACGTGCGGTCATGTCGCCCTTGTAGATCCAGACCTTAACACCGATTCGACCGAATGTGGTCTTGGCCTCGTAAAAGCCATAGTCGATGTTTGAACGAAGAGTATGTAGTGGTACTCGACCTTCGCGGTAGAACTCACTGCGAGACATTTCAGCCCCACCCAAGCGGCCAGAACACTGAATTCTGATGCCCTTGGCACCGGAACGGAGTGCTCCTTGAATTCCCTTACGCATTGCACGACGGAATGCAACACGAGCAGCTAGCTGCTCTGCAACGCCCTGCGCGACAAGCTGTGCGTCAGATTCTGGGTTCTTGACTTCGAGGATGTTCAGCAAAACCTGCTTGCTAGTTAGCTTCTCAAGCTCGGTGCGAAGAGTTTCTGCCTCTGCGCCACGTCGGCCGATTACTAAACCTGGACGAGCGGCGAAGATGTCAACGCGGACTCGGTCACGGGTTCGCTCTAGCTCGATACGACTAATGCCGGCACGATCTAGTTTGTCCTGAAGGTATGCACGAATCTTGACGTCCTCGACCACGTAGTCGGCGTAGCGCTGACCCTTCTTGGTGGAGTCAGCGAACCAGCGTGAGCGGTGCTCGGTGGTGATTCCCAGGCGGAAGCCGTAGGGATTGACTTTTTGACCCATGACTACTTACCTGCCTTTGCAAACTCGTCTGGAGTAGAGACAACCACTGTGATGTGGCTGGTGCGCTTGTTGATTCGGAATGCTCGGCCCTGGGCACGAGGACGGAACCTTTTCAGGGTCACTCCCTCGTCGACAAAAGCCTTGGAGATGATTAGGTCATCAACGTCCACAATCGCGCCGGCTGCCTCGCCCTTTACTTGGGCGTTGGCGACTGCTGAGGCGACTAACTTGTAGATCGGCTCAGATGCTGATTGTGGAGCAAACTTCAAAATACCCAATGCCTCGGTGGCTTGCTTGCCACGAATCAGGTTGACTACACGTCTGGCCTTCATTGGGGTCACGCGGATGTTACGCAGCTTGGCGATCGCTTCCATCGTTATTCCTTCTTGTCCTAGGCGCCCCGGCTTAGCCGCGGCGACCCTTCTTGTCGTCCTTCACGTGACCACGGAAGGTTCGGGTAGGTGCAAATTCGCCAAGCTTGTGGCCAACCATGTTCTCGGTTACGAAAACTGGGATGTGCTTGCGGCCATCGTGAACGGCAATGGTGTGTCCCAGCATCGCTGGAACAATCATTGAGCGACGTGACCAGGTCTTGATTACGTTCTTGCTGGAGGCCTCGTTCTGAACACGCACCTTTTTCATTAGGTGCTCGTCTACGAAGGGTCCCTTCTTCAAACTTCTTGGCATCTAAAGATCTCCTACTTCTTGCCGGCGTAACGACGACGAACGATTTGCTTGTCTGATGGAAGGTTTGGCTTACGTGTGCGGCCCTCTTTTTGGCCCCAGGGTGTAACTGGGTGACGTCCACCGGAAGTCTTACCCTCACCACCACCGTGTGGGTGATCCACTGGGTTCATGGCAACACCACGAACTGTTGGGCGAACACCCTTCCAGCGCTTACGTCCTGCTTTACCCCAGTTGATGTTTGACTGCTCGGCATTGCCGACTTCACCAATGGTTGCGCGGCAGCGGGAATCAACGTTGCGAATTTCACCAGATGGCAATCTCAGCTGTGCGTTGTCGCCTTCCTTGGCGACCAAACGAACCGAAGCACCTGCTGAGCGGGCCATCTTGGCTCCTCCGCCTGGCTTTAGCTCGATAGCGTG
>CAYMAU010000002.1:104903-114858 GCA_964388525.1 uncultured Aquiluna sp.
TTCCCCTTAACCGATGTAGGTAAAGATGTCGATGGAACCCGACTTCAAGGAGACAATGGCGCGCTTGGTGTCCTTGCGCTTACCCATGCCGAAGCGAGTTTTGCGGGTCTTGCCCACGCGGTTTAGTGTGTTGATCGAATCAACCTTCACGCTAAAAATTTGCTCGATAGCCTGCTTGATCTCGGTCTTGTTAGAGCGAGTGTCAACCTCGAAGGTGTACTTACCCTCATCAATTAGCGCATAAGACTTCTCCGAAATAATCGGCTTAATGATTATGTCTCGTGGGTTTTTCTTGATGTCGGTCATCTTTATGCCTCCTCGATAACATCTGTAACAACTGCTGACTCAACGAATGAGCTCATTGCTGCGGCGGTGAAAACGATGTCTTCCGCGTGCAAAACGTCATACGCGTTCAGCTGGTCGGCTGGAATCACGTGAACGGCTGGCAGGTTGCGCAGTGACTTATAGGAAAGCTCGTCCTCACGGCTCAAAACAACCAAGATGTTTCTCGAGGTTGCAATCTGAGCCAAGAAGCTAGCAGCTGCCTTGGTCGAAGGAACATCACCAATTGCAAACTGGTCAATTACGTGGATGCGGCCATTGCGTGCGCGATCTGAAAGCGCTCCACGAAGGGCAGCAGCAATCATCTTTTTAGGAGTGCGTTGTGAGTAGTCACGAGGCTTTGGACCGTGAATAATTCCACCACCGCGGTGCTGAGGCATACGGATCGATCCCTGACGGGCGCGACCGGTTCCCTTTTGCTTGAAGGGCTTGCGACCAGAACCCGATACCTCGCCACGGCGAAGTGTCGACTGAGTTCCCTGGCGAGCAGCTGCAAGCTGTGCAACAACTACCTGGTGAATCAGTGGGACGTTGGTCTGAACATCAAAGATAGATTCAGGAAGGTCCACAGAACCGGACTTCTTCCCCTTTACGTCAATTAGGTCAACTGTAGACATTAGTCAGTCTCCTTTACTGCGTTACGTACGAACACCAACTGGCCCTTAGGACCTGGCACTGCACCCTTTATCAAAAGCAGACCCTTTTCAAGGTCAACGCCGTGAAGGGTGAGGTTCAATGTGGTTACTCGATCTGTTCCCATACGACCAGGCATCTTCTTGCCCTTGAGAACTCGTGATGGAGTAGTACCGGCTCCAACAGAGCCAGGCTTACGGTGGTTCTTGTGAGCACCGTGGCTGGCATGGATACCTGAGAAGCCGTGACGCTTCATAACTCCGGCAAAACCCTTACCCTTGCTGGTTCCAACAACGTCCAGCTTGGAGCCAACCTCGAAGATGTCAACGCCGATGGACTGGCCAACGGTGTAGGTATCGGTGTCAGCGGTACGAATCTCGGCTAGGAAGCGACGAGGTGTTGAACCGGCCTTGGCAAAGTGACCAGTCGTAGGCTTGTCTACTTTGCGGGGTTCGATTGCGCCGTACGCAAGCTGAATTGCTGCGTAGCCGTCTTTTTCTAAATTCTTGATTTGAGTGATGACGTTCTCGCCAGCCTCAACGACCGTGATCGGAACAAGCTTGTTGTCCGCGTCCCAGCCCTGTGTCATGCCGAGCTTCTTGCCCAGCAGTCCCTTTACGGTTCTAGTATTTACAGTCATTTCGCAATCCTTAGAGCTTGATCTCGATGTTGACATCTGCTGGGAGGTCCAGGCGCATCAGCGAATCGACCGCTTTAGGAGTCGGGTCGATAATGTCAATGAGACGCTTGTGGGTACGCATCTCAAAGTGCTCACGGCTGTCCTTGTACTTGTGAGGCGATTGGATAACCGTCACAATGTTTTTCTCGGTAGGAAGTGGTACTGGACCAACTACCTTGGCTCCGGCGCGTATGACTGTGTCGACGATTTTGCTCGCCGACGCGTCGATGACCTCGTGGTCATACGACTTGAGTCGAATGCGGATCTTGTTAGCCGCCATGATGACTGCCTTCCGTATCTAGGTGACCTATCGGTCACAGAGGTTTACAGCCAATTCATCTGCGAGAACGCAAACTTCATTGCTGCCGTGATGCTGATGCACTGTTTTTATGTCAACGCCCCATTTCTAGGGCTCTGTCCGAAAAATTCAATCCAGACACTTGCAAGGAAAAACCCCGTAAGCAACTGAAGAGAAAGATCTCAGATAAGTTTTTTGGCTCTTAGCTGCGGAAGACCCAGTTTCCTGTGTACAAATCCGGCAGTGGTCTCTGCACAAGGCAAAGATGCTCACGAACCTGCACTATTCTGGCACAGTCCAGCGCGTGTGTGCAAGTTAAATCGAAGCCAATTTTGCCTTGGTTGCACGAGCTAGCCCTTCGCCATTTAGTTATTTCCTAACGAGTCTTGACGCTATCTAGCCTTTAGTTGAATCCCAGGCAAATCTGGCGCTGGAATCCAGCCGCCAATCTTGTCCTCAAAAGCACCGAAGCGAGCGGATCTGGAATTCCAGTCTTCGCGAGCAACAGCAACATCCATATGAGTCCTACCGATGAAGTTCCACCACATAAGTATCTTTTCGCTGAGCGGTACTCCCCCGATCAACATCAACGTTGCACCCTGGACGCTCACTAGCTCCACCGAATCATTACCCGGCTCCAAATACACAAGGTCGGAAACTGAAAGTACTTGCTCGCCGACCTGTAGATCGCCGGACACGAGCATGAACCCGTACTCATAGTCACCCCGCAGCTCGACGCGATGACCTCCTGGCCCAATTACAAGCTCAACTCCGACCATGTCAGAAAATGTCGTGGCGGAGGAGTGAGAGCCCATGAAATCACCAATCAGCACCGTGGCTTGAAGCTTGTCTGTATCGACCTTAGGGAGCTCCGCGTGATGCTCAAATGCAGGAACTGCATCAATAGATTCTTCTGGAATAGCAACCCACAGCTGCACGGCATGGAGATTGTCAGTGGTAGCCATCGAAAGCTCGCTGTGTGAAATGCCGCGACCTGCGGTCATCAGATTCAACTGACCGGGACGGATGGATTGAATACTGCCAATACTGTCGCGGTGCTCAATCTCGCCTTCGAACAACCAAGTCACTGTTTGCAATCCGGTGTGAGGGTGGGCGGCCACCACCATGCCGTCTGTCTGAGGCGTGGGGCCAAAGTGATCAACAAAACACCAAGCACCTATGGTCCTGAGATTTCGATGCGGGATGGTTCTGTTCACCGCGATGCCGGTGCGGGTAGTCAGTTTCACGCTGCGCGATTCTATTAACACTGCTAAAGCCTAGGTCTGCCTCGGATCATTGTTGCTTGCTAAAAAGAGAAAAAACCCCGCAAGTTTCCCTGCGGGGTTTTTCATCAAGTTGTCGTTATGACTACTTAGTGACCTTTGTAACGGTACCAGCACCTACTGTGCGGCCACCCTCACGGATCGCGAAACGTAGTCCCTCTTCCATCGCGATTGGCTGGATTAGCTCCACGCCCATCTCGGTGGTGTCGCCAGGCATAACCATTTCGGTACCAGCTGGCAGGGTGATAACACCAGTTACGTCAGTGGTACGGAAGTAGAACTGCGGACGGTAGTTCGCGTAGAACGGGTTGTGACGGCCACCCTCATCCTTAGCAAGGATGTAGACGTTGGCGTCAAAGTTGGTGTGAGGAGTGATCGAGCCTGGCTTACATACAACCTGGCCTCGCTCTACGTCCTCGCGCTTGGTTCCACGCAATAGAAGTCCAACGTTTTCGCCGGCCTCTGCGTAGTCAAGTAGCTTGCGGAACATTTCAATTCCGGTAACTGTGGTCTTCTGCTTGTCGCGGATTCCAACGATTTCGACTTCGTCGTTTACGTTGACAGTTCCGCGCTCGACCTTACCGGTGATAACGGTTCCACGACCAGTGATAGTGAACACGTCCTCGACGGGCATTAGGAATGCCTTGTCGACGTCGCGCTTTGGCTCTGGAATGTTCTCGTCACAAGCCTTCATTAGCTCGTAGATCTTGTCGCCCCACGCTGCGTCACCCTCAAGGGCTTTCAGCGCAGAAACCTGGACCACTGGTGCGTCCTCGCCTGGGAACTCGTACTTGCTTAGAAGTTCGCGAACCTCAACCTCTACAAGCTCAAGAATTTCTGAGTCATCGACCATGTCGGACTTGTTTAGAGCTACAACGATGTAAGGGACGCCAACCTGACGAGCAAGAAGCACGTGCTCCTTGGTCTGAGGCATTGGTCCATCAGTTGCAGCAACAACCAAGATTGCGCCGTCCATCTGGGCAGCACCGGTAATCATGTTCTTGATGTAGTCAGCGTGACCCGGTGCGTCTACGTGTGCGTAGTGACGCGCGTCAGTCTGGTACTCAACGTGTGAGATGTTGATGGTGATACCGCGCTGCTTCTCCTCTGGGGAGTTATCAATCTGATCGAAAGCGTAGCTTTGGTTTAGTTCTGGGAACTTGTCGTGCAGAACTTTTGTAATTGCCGCAGTCAGAGTGGTCTTACCGTGGTCGACGTGACCAATGGTTCCGATGTTGACGTGCGGCTTTGTGCGCTCGAATTTCGCCTTAGCCATTTTGGGTCCTCCTGATGGATCCGTTGTAAATCATCGACCGGTGGGCCGACTCTGATTGGGTTTTACAGAATTTCTATCTTAGTCAAGTTTAAGTGGTTATTACTACTCGCCCTTGGCCTTCTGTACGATTTCGTCAGCAACTGCCTTCGGAACCTCTGCGTAATTCTCGAACGTCATTGAGTAGACGGCTCGACCAGAGGTCTTCGAACGAAGGTCACCAACGTAACCAAACATCTCCGAAAGTGGCACTAGAGCGCGAATAACTTTCACGCCGGTAGCCTCTTCCATCGACTGTATCTGCCCGCGTCGTGAGTTTATGTCTCCGATAACGTCACCCATATATTCTTCTGGGGTACGAACTTCGACAGCCATCAACGGCTCGAGTAGAACTGGGTCTGCCAGACGAGCGGCCTCTTTAAAGACCATCGAGCCGGCAAGCTTAAACGCCATCTCTGACGAGTCAACATCGTGGTAAGCACCATCTAGCAAGGTGGCCTTAATTCCAACGACTGGGTATCCAGCTAGCACACCGGACTGCATTGCGTCCTTCATGCCGGCGTCAACCGACGGGATGTACTCACGTGGCACGCGACCACCGGTTACGGCGTCAACGAATTCATAAATGGTGTCACCCTCAACAACTAGAGGCTCAAGCTTGATCTGCACCTTTGCGAACTGACCCGAACCACCGGTCTGCTTCTTGTGGGTGTAGTCGTGCTTGAGAACCGCGCGACGGATTGTCTCGCGGTAGGCAACCTGTGGCTTACCGACATTGGCCTCAACACCGAACTCACGACGCATGCGATCAACCAAAATGTCCAAGTGAAGCTCGCCCATTCCAGAAATGATCGTCTGACCGGTGTCGATATCTAGCACTACGCGGAAAGTTGGGTCTTCTTCAGCAAGCTTCTGAATTGCAATTCCAAGCTTTTCCTGGTCAGACTTTGTCTTTGGCTCGATGGCCACGGAGATAACTGGTTCCGGGAAGGTCATCGACTCAAGCACAATCTGGTTGTCCACATCGCACAAAGTATCACCGGTAGTGGTGTCCTTGAGGCCAATGGCTGCGTAGATGTGGCCAGCAGTAACACCGCTGATGGGGATTTCCTTGTTGGCGTGCATCTGGAAAACTTTTCCGATGCGCTCTTTGCGTCCCTTTGTCGAGTTCGCAACAGCGTCGCCGGCGTTAGCCTTTCCAGAGTAAACCCGGATGTAAGTCAAGCGTCCAAAGAATGGGTGCGTAACAACCTTGAAAGCAAGAGCCGCAAAAGGCTCGTTGGTGTCGGGCTTACGGGTAATTCGCTTTTCCTCGTCGCGAGGATCTCCACCCTCAACGCTTGCAACGTCAAGTGGGGAAGGAAGGTAGTCCAGGACTGCATCCAGCATTGGCTGTACACCCTTGTTCTTAAAAGCGGAACCGCAGAGAATCGGGTAAGCAGCGCTGTTGACAGTCAGCTTACGGATTGCCTCTTTGATTTCCACAACGGTCATCTCTGTGCCGTTGAAGTACTTCTCCATTAGCTCGTCAGAAGTGTCGGCAACGGCCTCAATTAGCTGAGCGCGGTACTCATCGGCCTTTGCCTGCATGTCTGCTGGAATCGGTTCGATTTCATACTTCGCGCCCATTTCGACGTCTCCGCGCCAGGTTAGTGCGCGCATCTCAACTAGGTCAATAACACCTTCGAATTCATTTTCAGCTCCGATTGGAAGCTGAATAACTAGTGGCTTTGCACCCAGTCGATCAATAATGGTCTTCACGGTGAAGTAGAAATCAGCACCTAGCTTGTCCATCTTGTTTACAAAGCAAATACGCGGAACGTTGTACTTGTCAGCCTGACGCCAAACGGTCTCGGACTGAGGCTCAACACCCTCTTTACCGTCGAACACAGCAACGGCACCGTCTAGGACGCGCAGTGAGCGCTCGACCTCAACTGTGAAGTCAACGTGACCCGGGGTGTCGATGATGTTGATCTGGTTGTCTTTCCAGAAACAGGTTGTCGCAGCAGAGGTGATAGTGATGCCACGCTCCTGCTCTTGCTCCATCCAGTCCATCTGAGATGCACCATCGTGAGTTTCACCGATCTTGTGAGTGATGCCTGTGTAGAACAGGATTCGCTCAGTCGCGGTTGTCTTACCGGCGTCAATGTGCGCCATGATGCCGATGTTACGAACCTTGTTCAGGTCAGTGAGCACGTCTTGTGCCACGGTTGCCTCCGAAGAAATTTATTGACTAGGGGTTTGGTGCTTGTGCCACCAAGGATCAAGATCCTCAATGCCAGTTTTTGGTTTTTACCAGCGGTAGTGAGCGAAGGCCTTGTTAGCCTCGGCCATCTTGTGAGTGTCCTCGCGACGCTTCACAGCAGCCCCTAGGCCGTTAGAAGCATCAAGAATTTCATTCATCAATCGCTCGGTCATGGTCTTTTCGCGACGCTGCTTAGCAAACTGAACCAACCAACGCATAGCCAAGGTGTTAGCACGGTGGCTTTTAACCTCGATTGGCACCTGGTAAGTCGAGCCACCAACACGGCGAGAACGAACCTCGACTGTTGGGCGGACGTTGTCCAAAGCCTTCTTTAGCAAAACTACTGGGTCGTCGCCGGTCTTGACGTTGGTGCCCTCTAGAGCACCGTAAACGATTTTCTCTGCGATTGACTTCTTACCGTCGAGCAGAATCTTGTTGACTAGTTGCGACACCACTGGGGAACCATAAACCGGATCCATAGCGACTGGGCGCTTAGCTACTGGGCCTTTACGAGGCATTACTTACCCTTCTTTGCGCCGTAGAGGCTACGAGCCTGCTTACGGTCTTTTACTGCCTGAGTGTCCAGGGCACCACGAATGATCTTGTAACGAACACCTGGCAGGTCCTTCACGCGACCACCACGGATAAGCACCATCGAGTGCTCCTGAAGGTTGTGACCTTCGCCCGGAATGTACGCGGTTACCTCGGTACCGTTTGACAGCTTGACACGTGCCACCTTACGAAGCGCAGAGTTCGGCTTCTTTGGGGTGGTGGTGTACACACGGGTGCATACACCGCGCTGCTGCGGGTTAGCCTTTAGGGCTGGAGCCTTGGTCTTGGTGACCTTTGGGCTGCGTCCCTTGCGAACCAACTGCTGAATTGTTGGCACTTGTTCTCCTCGTTCATTAATCTTTGGCGCGCCAGAACGGCGCTTTATAACCAAAGGTTTTGGCCGTGATCTCGAACATTCACGAGAGCTGGCCTGATACATGCAGTTGCATGACCAGCCCTAAGCATACCCGTAGCCCGTGAGAACGGTCAAATGGTTTTTTAGTTGTCTTGGTTACTTCTCATCGATTGCAAATGGATCAGAAACACTCAGGCTGAGCTCCTGCGAGTCTAGATCGGTTGGGTCGTAACCCTGGTCCGACCAGATTCGGTTTGGATAGCGCTCGGCTTTCGCCTCTTCTGTTCCATCTACTTCGAAGTTTCGGTAAGTCAATAGTCCAGTTCCGGCTGGAATTAGCTTTCCGATGATCACGTTTTCCTTTAGACCAACAAGCCTGTCCTCACGGCGATCTAGCGCTGCTTGGGTTAGGACTCGAGTGGTCTCCTGGAAGGATGCCGCCGATAGCCAAGACTGAGCAGCAAGTGAAGCACGGGTCATACCCATTACCTCTTGACGAGCACTGGCTGGACGATTGCCCTGCGCAACTGCTTGACGGTTCTTGCCTGCAAAGCTCTGGCGATCGATAATCTCACCCGGAAGCATGTTGGTGTCTCCAGAATCAATTACGGTCACCTTGTTCAACATCTGACGAACAATTACCTCGAGGTGCTTGTCGTGCAAAGGAACACCCTGAGAGCCATAAATAGCCTGAACACCGCGAATGATTTCCGCAGCCGCTTCACGCGAACCACGAATCATCAAAACCTCGTGTGGAATTGGAGTTCCATCAACCAGGTAGTCTCCGGCGTCAACCATGTCACCCTTTTGAACCACTAGGTCGCCAACTGAGGCAACTACAGTGATCGGGAGGTACGGACTTAGCTTCTTGAAGGTCTTGGATGCAGTACGGCTGAAGCTGTACTGAGTCGCAAGCGCCTCGGCTTCCTTCTCGGCCTTTTCACCCTGTGGGCGAACGTAGACCTCGAAGCTCTTGGTTCCGGTTAGGGAAACCTTCTCAACGATGTCAACTTGACCGGCCCAAAATGCCATAACAGCAACCTTGCCGGCTTGACGCCATCCAACACGTGCCTCTAGAAGGTCAGTAACACCGTTCAAACCTTGCGTGATGTCATAGGAAATCAGACGCTCAACACGAACCTTCTGGCCACCAATCGACTTCAGAATGGTCTGCTTCTTGGCGCTCGAGGCAGCTCCACCGGTGTGGAAGGTACGCATTGTTAGCTGAGTACCAGGCTCACCGATTGACTGAGCAGCGATGATTCCAATTGCCTCGCCAATAGTTACCTTTTGGTTTGTGGCCAATGAAACACCGTAGCAAGCAGCACAGATGCCGCTTTCAGCCTCACAGGTTAGTACCGAGCGAACGGTGATTGTCTCTACTCCTGCTTCCTTGATTCTTCTAGCTGCAGAGTGATCAATGTTCACTCCAGCTGCAAGAAGCACTGTCTTGCCCTGCTTGATGTCAACAAGATTCGTACGACCAACGATCGAAAGCTCAACCTGCTCTTGATCCAGAAGATCCTTGTCCAGACCCTTGGTGGTTCCACAGTCCTCAATCTGAATGATGACATCCTGTGCAACGTCGACCAAACGACGGGTTAGATAACCCGCTGCAGCAGTCTTCATGGCGGTGTCAGCGTTACCCTTACGAGCTCCAGTTGCGTTAATGAAGTACTCGTGAGGGGTTAGACCCAATAGGTAGTTACCCTTCACTGGCATCGGAGCAAAGTCACCTGATGAAGTTGCAACCGGTCCACGCATACCCATGATCGAACGAATCTGCAGCCAGTTACCTCTGGCACCAGATGTAACCATCTTGTAAATCGCGTTGTCAGTCGGGATAGATTCGCGGAGTAGCTGCTCGATTTCGCCGGTCTCCTTGAACCAAAGTGCTCCAAGCTCGTCACGACGCTCAAGGTCAGACTTCAGACCATTGTCGAACGCTTCCTGAATCTTGGTGTGAGCCTTCTCGGCCTTTAGGATCCTGGAAGCACGCTCCTTATCGAAGGTGCCCTTCGGGTCAAAGTTGGCATCAGAGATAGCCATCGAAACACCGGCACGTGTTGCCCAGTGGAATCCAGCATCCTTCAATGCATCAAGAGAAAGCGCAACTTCAGTGCGGCTGAAAAGCTCGACCAAGTCGGAAACGATTTGGCCCAGTTCCTTCTTGCCGACCTGCATCTCCACGAATGGATATGAAAGAGGAAGAGTCTCGTTGAACAGCGCACGACCGAATGTGGTCTCGCGCAATTCGCCCTCGATACGAATACGCACCTTGGCGCCTAGATCAAG
>CAYMAU010000002.1:114958-128786 GCA_964388525.1 uncultured Aquiluna sp.
TGGTCTCGCGCAATTCGCCCTCGATACGAATACGCACCTTGGCGCCTAGATCAAGACCGCCAATGTCAAAGGCCATCTGGGCCTCTCCCATTGAGGTGAAGGCCAGGCCCTCACCAGTTCCGCCAGGAACTTCAGCGGTTAAGTGGAAGAGCCCAATGATCATGTCCTGGGTAGGAGTAGCAACCGGACGTCCGTCCGATGGCTTCAAAATGTTGTTAGAAGCAAGCATCAAGATGCGAGCCTCGGCCTGAGCCTCAACTGACAAAGGAAGGTGAACAGCCATCTGGTCACCGTCGAAGTCGGCGTTGAAAGCAGCACAAACAAGCGGGTGAAGCTGAATAGCTTTACCCTCAACTAGCTGTGGCTCGAATGCCTGGATTCCCAAACGGTGCAAGGTAGGCGCACGGTTTAGAAGCACTGGACGCTCGCGAATAACTTCCTCGAGAACTCCCCAAACCTGTGGGCGGCTTCTCTCAACCATGCGCTTAGCACTCTTAATGTTCTGAGCAAGGCCCATGTCAACAAGACGCTTCATCACATAGGGCTTGAATAGCTCAAGTGCCATCAGCTTTGGAAGTCCACACTGGTGAAGCTTCAACTGCGGTCCGACCACGATTACTGAACGACCAGAGTAGTCAACTCGCTTACCCAGGAGGTTCTGACGGAAACGACCCTGCTTACCCTTTAGAAGGTCAGACAGTGACTTCAGTGCACGGTTACCAGTTCCGGTAACAGCGCGACCGCGGCGACCGTTGTCAAACAGCGCGTCAACGGCTTCCTGAAGCATGCGCTTCTCGTTGTTCAAGATGGTCTTTGGAACAGCACCTAGATCAACGAATCGCTTTAGACGGTTGTTACGGTTGATCACCCTGCGGTAAAGGTCGTTTAGATCGCTGGTCGCGAAGCGGCCACCGTCTAGCTGAACCATTGGGCGAATCTCCGGAGGTAGTACCGGAAGAACCGATAGCACCATGGAAGTCGGAGGAGTACCGGACTGAGCAAAGCTGTTTACAACCTTCAGACGCTTGATGGCCTGAGTCTGCTTAGAGCCCTTGGTGGTTGCAATCTCGGCGCGCAATTCTGCAGCTGCGCCCTCAAGATCGAATGCAGCCAATACCTGCAAGACTGCCTCGGCACCAATTGAAGTTATTACGTAGTCGGAGAAGTAGTAGTCGAAGTAGTCAAAGACCACGTCGTTTGGCATTAGCTGGCCGACTTCCGCCGTTAGGAACATGCGCCATGCCAACTGCTCCTTGTGGAGGTTTGCCGGACGCTCTAGACGCGCGTACTCGCGGACAATCTTGTCCACCTTCTTTTTGATGTCGGCAATCAATTTCTTGATTTTCTTGGCCTCATCGGTGGTGCGAACAACGGTGTCGTCCTGCTCTTCGTCAGACATCTGAGCCAATGTACGGACGGACCAGAATGCATCCGCATCCTTTTCCTCTGAGTCGATTAGCTGCTCAAGGCTCTTGGAGAACTGCTTCTCGATCCAACGAGGTGCCTCCCAGAACTTGTTGGAGATCTGCATTACTAAGCCAAGTTCGCGCATTGCAGCGATCTCTTCGCCGGCTGCAGCCTCAAACTCTTCGTCACGAGCATCAATTAGAGCGCGAATACGGGTTACGTACTCGTCGCGGACTAGGTCATACTCTGCGGTTCGCATCTCGTGGTCAATATCCATGACACGGTAAGCGGCAAAGTAAATGATCTTCTCTAGGTCTTTTGGTGCCATGTTCAATAGGTAACCCAGACGAGATGGAACACCCTTGAAATACCAGATGTGAGTTACAGGAGCGGCTAGCTCGATGTGACCCATGCGCTCACGACGAACCGAGGACTTTGTTACCTCTACGCCACAACGCTCACAGACAATTCCCTTGAAGCGAACTCGCTTGTACTTACCGCAAGAGCACTCCCAGTCCTTGGTTGGACCAAAGATCTTCTCGCAGAATAGGCCGTCTTTTTCCGGCTTTAGAGTTCGGTAGTTGATGGTCTCAGGCTTCTTGACTTCACCTGATGACCAAGAGCGGATTTCCTCCGAGGTGGCAAGACCTACCCGAAGAGCACTGAAGTTTTCTACTTTCACAGACATATGTTTATTTCCTTCTGAAAATTCGAGATTCGGAATTACTGGTAGGTGTTGAAGTCGGAGTCAGATGACAACTGCTCGTTGCGGCTCAGGTTGATGCCTAGTTCCTCAGCGGCGCGGTCGTTTTCAAACGCCTCGTCCTTCAAGACAACTACTTGGCCCTTGTTGTCGATTACCTCGACGTTTAGGCCCAGTGACTGCATTTCCTTTGCAAGTACTCGGAAGGATTCCGGGATACCAGGTGCCTGAATGTTCTCGCCCTTGACGATTGCCTCGTAGGTTCGAACACGGCCGGCAATGTCGTCAGACTTGATAGTCAGTAGCTCCTGGAGCGTGTGAGCTGCGCCATAAGCCTGCAGTGCCCAAACTTCCATCTCACCGAATCGCTGTCCACCGAACTGAGCCTTACCACCGAGTGGCTGCTGAGTAATCATGGAGTAAGGACCGGTTGAACGAGCGTGAATCTTGTCATCAACCAAGTGGTGCAGCTTCAACATGTACTTCACGCCAACAGCAATTGGCATTGGGTAAGGCTCGCCAGAGCGGCCATCGAATAGGTTGGCTTTACCACTGCCATCGATTAGGCGGTTGCCGTCTCGGTTTGGCAAGGTGTGATCTAGAAGACCCGCAACCTGGTTCTTGGTTGCGCCATCGAATACCGGGGTGGCAACCTTAGTTCCAGCTGGAGCGCTGAAGAGGTCCTTAGACATCTCGTCCGCCCACTTAGCAACTCCGGAAACGTCCCAGCCTTGGCGGCAAACCCAACCAAGGTGTGATTCCAGAACCTGACCGAAGTTCATTCGACCAGGGATACCCAGTGGGTTCAATACGATGTCAACCGGAGTTCCATCTTCCATGAACGGCATATCCTCAACAGGCAAGATTTTAGCGATAACACCCTTGTTGCCGTGTCGACCGGCAAGCTTGTCACCCTCGGTGATCTTTCGCTTCTGGGCGATGTAAACAACTACACGCTTGTTCACGCCAGCACCGAGCTCGTCGCCCTCTTCAGCGTCAAACACCTTGACGCCAATGATGGTTCCCTGCTCACCGTGTGGCACCTTCAAAGAGGTGTCGCGAACTTCACGAGATTTCTCGTTGAAGATCGCACGCAATAGTCGCTCCTCGGCTGAAAGCTCAGTCTCACCCTTAGGCGTGACTTTTCCAACCAGTATGTCTCCCGGGCGAACTTCGGCTCCGATGCGGATAATTCCACTCGCATCAAGCTGAGCAAGAGCTTCAACTGAGATGTTTGGAAGGTCAGAAGTAATTTCCTCGGCACCAAGCTTGGTGTCTCTGGCATCGACTTCGTACTCTTCGATGTGGATTGAAGAGAGGGTGTCGTTCTTTACTAGCTCCTGGCTCAGGATGATAGCGTCCTCGAAGTTGTAACCTTCCCACGGCATGAATGCCACGAGCAGGTTCTTTCCAAGCGCTAGCTCACCATTCTCAGTGGATGGGCCGTCAGCCAAAACATCGCCCTTTTCAACTCGCTGGCCGATTTCGATAATCGCCTTCTGGTTGATTGCGGTGCCCTGGTTTGAACGGTCAAACTTGCGAAGAGTGTAGTTCGAGCGTGATCCATCATCGTTCATCACAACTATCTGGTCAGCATCGATCTCTTCTACAACACCGGCTAGCTCATTGGTCAGAACCGCACCGGAGTCAATCGCCGCTAGGCGCTCCATGCCGGTTCCAACAAATGGGCTTTCTGCCTCTAGAAGAGGAACAGCTTGACGTTGCATGTTCGCACCCATCAAAGCACGTGACGAATCATCGTGCTCAAGGAATGGAATCAACGAAGTTGAAACGCTGGCCAACTGTCGAGGGGAAATGTCGATGTAATCGACGTCCTCGGCTGCAACCTCAACCATGTCTCCACGGAAACGAGCAAATGCACGTGGTCCGACCAAAGTGCCATCGGCATTCAAAGGAGTATCAGCTCCGGCAATAACCTTGCCCTCTTCGGCAGAGGCATCAAGGTAATCAACCTTCTTGCCGACCTTGTTGTCCTTCACCAAACGGTAAGGAGTCTCAATGAAGCCGAAAGCGTTGATCTTGCTGAAAGCGGTTAGCGATCCGATAAGACCAATGTTCGGGCCTTCTGGAGTCTCAACAGGACACATACGTCCGTAGTGAGAAGGGTGCACGTCGCGGACCTCCATTTGGGCACGCTCACGAGCGATACCTCCCGGTCCAAGTGCTGACAAGCGACGCTTGTGAGCAAGACCGGCCAATGGATTGTTCTGATCCATAAACTGCGAAAGCTGGCTGGCACCAAAGAATTCTTTGATTGCCGAAACAACTGGTCGCAGATTAATAAGTGTCTGCGGGGTGATCGCTTCAATGTCCTGCGTGGACATACGTTCGCGAACAACACGCTCCATGCGGCTCAGACCGATTCGAACCTGGTTCTGAATCAACTCACCGACCGAACGAATACGACGGTTAGAGAAATCGTCGATGTCGTCCGAGCTAACAACTAGGTTGACCTTCTTGCCCGCCATCTTCACATTGAACTCAGCGCGCTGAGTGTTTGAAGAAACGTTATTGGCCAGAGTTAGGTCGAACAGCAACAAATACTTCAACGTTGCAACGATGTCTTCTCTGGTCAAGGTCGTGGTGTCTGCGGCCTGATTAATGTTGAGCTTGCGGTTTAGCTTGTGACGACCCACGCGAGCCAAGTTGTAACGCTTGCCCTCGAAGTATGTTGAACGCAACCAAGCCTCGGCAACTTCAGCACCGGCAGCTTCGCCACGTACCTTGCGGTAAACCTCGCGAAGTGCGTCTTCCTTGGTAAGGATTCCGTTTGGGAAAACCTTTGACTCGTCATATTCAAGGGTGCGCTCGATGATGTCATCGTCGTAGCTAATGCCCAGCGGGCTTGCAAGTGCTGCGGCCTTGATGTCTGCAAACTCAGCGCGAATCTCTTCCTTGGAAAAACCAAGAGCCTTCAAGAAGATAGTTGCTGAAACCTTGGTCTTGCGGTCAACCTGCACCTGCAAGATCGGCTTGCCAAACCTAGCGGCTGGCTTACGCTCGTCCTTGACCCACTCGGTCAAAAACTCTAGGTAGGAACCACGGCTTGGAATGATCTGGGCCTTGTTGTTTCGAACGTCAAGGTTTCCAGTGGTGTTAGTAGACACCGAGAAATAAACACCTGGGGAACGAACTAGCTGAGAAACAACAACTCGCTCGGTTCCGTTAATAATGAACGTGCCCTTGCCGGTCATAACTGGGAAGTCGCCCATAAACACGGTCTGGCTCTTGATTTCACCGGTCAGATAGTTGGTGAACTCAGCCTTGATATAAAGAGGCTTGGTGTAGCTCTTACCCTTTTCCTTGCATTGATCAGGAGTGTAAGTCGGGTCAAATAGCATTGGCTCTGAGAAAGAAAGCCCCATCTTTGCATCTTGAGCAGCGTTTGAGCTGTCCTCAATTGGGCTGATTTCTTCAAAGACCTCATCCAGACCGGTCCTAGCATCCTTGCCAGCGATTTCGCGCCATGCAGGGTTGCCTACCAACTGATCAAAGCTCTCCGTCTGAAGGGAGAGTAGATCTGGTATCTCGATCGGATCTGGGTGCTTTGCGAATGTTGGTCGCATTGCTTTGCGAGAGTTTTTTGCGGACTTGATTGAACTAGCGTTTTTCGCAGCAGCCAAAGTTAATACCCCTAGGGTTCTCGTAATTTAGGCGGAAATTTACATTCCTACACCAATGACGCCAACATATGCATCACGCCAAAAAAACCGCTATTTATCTCAAAGGCATGGGTTAGGGAAGTAAGTCTCAAGTCTAAGGGGTGCATAGTGTGGCACGCAACTTAAATCTACGCAGAATAGTTCTACATAGTTATAAACGTGTGATGTTTTTGAGTTTTTACTAAAAACCGGAAAAACACCGCTTTTTAGACTCTGACGTGCCTATAAGTCGACACCGCAGCCGCCAAGGTTGCAATCACCGCACCGACGCCCAGCACCAAAGGCGCAATTGCAAAAACATCGTCGATGCCAACAAAGCTAGTGAACGCCAGCTGAGTCGAAAGAATATCTGTCACGAAATATTGGGTCCCGAAGGCCACTGTCGCGATGGCTAAACCGCCACCCACCAGGGCCGCCAGCAAGCCTTCAAGAATAAATGGCAGCTGAATTGACCAGCTGGAAGCACCAACCAGACGCATAATTGCGATTTCTCGCCTTCTGGAAAAAGCACTGAGCCGAATTGTCGTTGTGGTCAGTAGGGCCGCGCTAAAAAGCATTATTGCCGCTACCCCGCCAACGGCCAAGGAGGAAATGTTTAGAAAGGTAATAATTTGGTCCAAGTATCCGCGCTGATCTCTGACCTCGGCAACCCCTGGCTGATTGTTGAATGCCTCAACAATCAACTCGGTCTTATCTGGATTTATTAGGTTTACCCAAAAGGCTTCGTTCAACTGTTCCGGTAAAAGATACTGAGCTGCGGATAAGTCTTCTGATTCGGCCAAGAACCTGTCAAAAGCATCCTGCTGAGATTCGAAGTAAAACGCTTCAATATGTGGCGTCAGCGCTTGGCTTACTAGCGATGCCTCCACTGCAGCCACCTGGCCCGCAGTTGCTACTCCTGCCGGGCACTGCTCTTCGGGTGAAAAGTCCGAGCATAGATAAATCGCGATCTGAGCTCGGTCATACCAATAATCTTTCATGTTGCCGACCTGCAGCTGAAGCAGGGCCGCAACCGAGACAAAGCTCAAAGAAACAAAAGTAACCAAGATGATCGACACAATCATCGAGAAATTGCCGCGTATTCCCGACCACATCTCCGAGAGAATTAGTCCCACCTTCATGGTCTTTCCTCGAAGTCCTTGGGCTCTGGGATTATCGGCATGGGCTCGGAAGGAATTTCCTTATAGCTTGCGGTCTGAGCGTCTCGGATTATTTCACCGGCACTTATCTCCACCACTCGCTTTTGCATCCGGTCCACAATGTTTCTGTCATGAGTTGCCATCACGATTGTGGTGCCGGAAAGATTAATGCGTTCTAGCAAGTTCATAATCTCAGTGCTCGATGCCGGATCCAAGTTTCCTGTTGGCTCATCAGCCAGCAACACCTCGGGGCGATTCACAACCGCTCTTGCAATTGCCACTCGCTGTTGCTCGCCGCCCGATAGCGCCGAGGGCAAGGAGTTCGATTTATGATCGAGGCCGACTAGACGAAGAACATCCGGAACTGCCGTTTCGATAAACGCCTTTGGCTTTCCGATTACTTGCAGCGCAAACGCGATGTTTTGATAAACAGTTTTATTTGTGAGCAACCTGAAATCCTGGAAGACAACCCCAAGCTGTCGTCTGAATTGTGGCACTCGTCTTGCCGGAATCCTAAATAGGTTCTCCCCCAAAACCAAGACGTTTCCGCTGTCAGGTCTTTCTTCACGAAGCATCATGCGCAATAGCGATGATTTGCCAGACCCAGAGGCTCCGACCAAAAACACGAACTCGCCGCGCTGTATGTCTAGAGACACCTCGCGAAGTGCTGGCTCATCGGCGCCTCGGTAGGTCTTGGTGATTTCTTCGAGTCTTATCATTTCAACAAGAGCCTAGATAGGCATTGGCAGCAAATGCCGCAGGCGCTTGGGGTTGTCGCTAATTATTCTTCAAATAAACATGGCGGTGACGGTGGGATTTGAACCCACGGTGGACTTTCACCCACACAACTTTTCGAGAGTTGCACCTTCGGCCGCTCGGACACGTCACCGTGGGAAAGCTTAGCAACACTCAGGCCATGGATTGAAGCTTGAAAAATTACGGGAGAGCAAAACAAAAAAATTCGTTTTCGCCTAGCGCCTAGCTTCGAAAAACTCTTTTAGGACTTTGGAGCACTCGTCTGCCAACACCTCGGGAATCACCTCAACCGGGTTGCCAAGCCTGCTGTCTCTTAGGACATCGTAGATAGAGCCCGCCGCCCCAACCCGCTCGTCCCATGCCCCGAAGACAACCCTTGGAATCCTGGCTGCAACGATTGCGCCGGCACACATCACGCACGGCTCAAGTGTGACGATGAGCGTGCAGTCATCTAGCCGCCAGGAGTTCAATTTCTTTGCGGCCGTTCGAATAACCTCAATCTCGGCGTGCGAGGTTGGGTCCTTGAGCTGCTCTCTGAGATTGTGAGCTATCGCGACAACGTTGTAATTGCCATCTACTAGCACGGCACCCACCGGCACTTCGTCACCGGAAAGTTTGGCTTGTTCAAGTGCAAGGTGCATCAAAGCTTCAAACTCCATAGTCTTGAGCCTATGCGACTTCATGTAGCGAATCACCCATTGATTACTCACAAGCTCACCGTGCTAAGAGACAAGCGCACGCCGAGCCCTCAGTTCAGGCAACTGGTCGAAGAACTCGTGACTCTTCTTGCCTATGAGGCCACTAGAGACATCCGAGTTCAAGAGGTTGAAATTGAGACTCCGGTGCAGAAAACCACCGGTGTGAAAATTTCCAACCCCAAGCCACTTATCGTGCCTGTTCTTCGAGCGGGCCTCGGCATGCTCGAAGGAATGGTTAAGTTACTGCCTAGTGCTGAGGTTGGCTTCCTTGGGATAAAACGTAACGAAGAAACTCTTGAGCCATATACCTACGCTAATCGTCTGCCAGATGATCTAGAAAACCGCCAGGTTTTTATAATCGACCCGATGCTTGCCACCGGGGGCACTCTAAATGACTCCATCGATTACATCTTCGAGCGCGGCGCAGTCTCTGCAACCTGCGTCTGTCTCCTCGGTGCACCCGAGGGTGTCGAAAACGTCAGAGCACACCTACTGGCCAAGTGGCCTGATCGTGAAGTTGACGTAGTTCTTGGAGCGCTCGATGAAAAACTGGATGAGCGCGGCTACATCGTGCCGGGCCTAGGAGACGCCGGAGACCGGCTATACGGAATAGCTCAGTAGCTTTATCGAGAAACCGTCATTGAGGCTTTGACCGGGTTTCCTTTGGAATCCAGGCTCAGCTTCACGTTTGAAACAGCATTGGCTAGTGGGGACTGGTCAAACACGTTTCCGTTGTCATCGACCACCCAGAAATCGCTTGCCCTCAAGACAATTTCGTAACCGTCGCCAATTGGGCTGGTCGTAACCGAGGAGATTTCAGAGACTGCGTAGTATCGCTTTCCATCAACCCACATTTGATAAACAGAATTGAAAACTGTCCTGTTTGCAAAATCAATATCCAAAAACGCAGAGATGCCGGTGCCACCGAAAATCTCAACTGAACTACCGCGGAAGCCTGCCGAAAGGAAGTCAGAGGAAGCGTAAGAGTTTGTGTAGTAACCAGCCTGAGAAACATTCGTGGCCAAAATTGTTGCCACAGACGCCTCGTCAAAAATTGTTGCCGGTTCACTTGCTACAACCGTGTTCGCCTCGGCAGCATTTGGGGCGCGGGCTGGACCTTGAGTCGTTGTTTCGCTCACCGTCTGAGTAGAGGCAACGTCGATTGCATCTGTTGATTCAACCGGAAGCTCGGCAGGCGCAGCGCCTGCGGCTGGGGCTGGGGCCTCGACTGTTTCTGTTGCACTTGCCTCATCCGTTGTTCCTGGGGAGACAGCCTCAGCGCTTTGTGAAGGTGCGCTCGCAATCTGATTGGTGGTGGTCTGGTTTAGGTTCGGCAACACTCCAAGTGAAACTGCCATTACCAAAAGAAACGCTCCTGCGGCAGCAACGTACTTACCGGACTCGGCTGCAGCTTTTCTAGCGGCAACCGACAAAATCTGACCGGCTGACATGCCGGCGGTCTCTACCTCACCAATGAGCGCCTTCTTGAATGCCGATCGCGCCCTGAATAGCAGCTGTCTGGTGGCGTTCTCGCTCAAACCAAGTTGTTCTGCAACCACATCGGTTGACTTCTCTTCGTAAATCGAGGCGATCAAGACTTCGCGGTGTCGGGGCTGCAGCTTTGCAAGAGCCAACGAAACAACGGCTGCGTCATCTGCTCGCTCCATCTCTAGAGACATCTCCGGACCGTTTGCGGCTATTTCCGGCAAGTCATCCAATGGCGCAATGCTCACGCGCGAGTTGATACGAATTACATCCAGACACAAAAGCCTGGTCTTCCACTTCAAAAACTTTAGGACCCCAACTTCGGAATCTAGTTCCGGCAGTGTTGTCATCAAATACAAAAATGCGTCCTGGACGACCTCTTCAACCTGGGATGGATTTACCAGGTAGCGACGAGCATGCCTTTCAAGGTGGGGACGAAACCGAACGTAGATGCTGGCAAAGTCTGATGCGGACCAATCTTTCAAAACCGCTGGGGTCAAGGTGTCGGCTAGGTGCTCTTTATATTGGGGCGCGCCAAACTCCTCGTCCGACTCTTTATCAAGCAGTCGTTCGAGGGGATCCTCTAGGTAATCCTCGGAATTTGTCATCTGTCTTAATATACGCACTATGTCAAGAGTTGTTACGCATATTTTTTTTCTTGCGAACACTAAACTCCTTGTCACAATGAAGATTTCAGTCATCGGGCTTGGCTATCTTGGAACAACCCACGCGGTTGCCATGGCACAGCTTGGCCATAAGGTCATCGGAATCGAGCCTGATCGCTCCAGGGTGCAAGCGCTGACGGCTGGAAACCTACCTTTTTTTGAGCCCGGATTAGAAGATGCCCTGAAGCAGGCTATTTCTTCAGGAAACATCGGCTTTCAAGCACATCACGATGACCTCAGTGCGGCAAGTGACATCCACTTCATTTGCGTTGGAACACCTCAAATTTCTGGACAACAGTCTGCCGACACGTCTTATGTTTTTGCCGCGGCCACGCAGCTTGCCGCGGTGCTGAAGCCCTCGAGTCTGGTGGTTGGTAAGTCCACTGTGCCGGTTGGCACCGCCAGAAACCTGATCACAAAAATGCAAGAGGTTTCAGGCTTCGTTCCAAAGCTTTGCTGGAACCCGGAGTTCCTTCGAGAAGGAACCGCTCTTGCGGACTCAATGTTGCCGGACCGAATAGTTATGGGTAGCGATGACCCCAGATACAACCAGGCCCTGAAGAACTGCTACCAAACCATGATTGATCAAGGCATTCCTGTATTGGAGCTAGACCTGGAAACAGCTGAACTCGTGAAGGTTTCGGCAAACGCTTTTCTTGCAACCAAAATTAGTTTCATAAACGCGATGGCAGAAATAGCCGAGGCCTCTGGAGCCGATGCCGTTCGGCTTGCCGAAGCAATCGGCCTGGATAACCGAATTGGCAAAAGCTTTCTTCGAACCGGAATTGGCTTCGGCGGCGGATGCCTGCCCAAAGATATTCGTGGATTCATCGCCAGAGCGGATGAGCTTGGCGTAGGGGAATCCCTTGCGTTTCTAAGAGAGGTTGATCAAATAAACCTCCGAAGACGCCAGCGTATCGTGTCACTTGCCACCGAAGAACTTGGCGACATAAAAAATAAGAACATCACAATGCTTGGAGTCAGCTTCAAGCCGGACAGCGATGACCTTCGAGACTCACCCGCTCTTGAGATAGCTCTGAGACTTCAAGCCATCGGCGGCATTGTCACCGTCCATGATCCAGTTTCTCTGGAGGCTCTGGACAAAAAGTCCTCCGGGCTTATTGCAGAAGCAGATCTGCCGACCGCAGTGAAGGACGCCGAGTTGATAATCCTTGGAACCGAGTGGGCGGAGTACAAAAACCTAGATCCCGAATCAGTGGGTAGCTTGCCCCGAGTCAAAACAATCATTGACGGGCGAAATGTTCTAAATGTTGAATCCTGGCAAAAAGCCGGTTGGCGAATAATTGCGCCAGGCAGAAACATAGTCAATGGTTGACCTCAAAGATGTCTCCTTTGTAATGCCGGTTCTGAACGAGCAGGATTACCTAGCAATCGCTGTTGAGTCGGTACTTGGTCAAAAGACTCCCGGAAAAAAGCAGCTCGTACTGGCTCTTGGTCCCTCCACTGACAAGACAAACAAAATTGCCGAATCGTTGGCAAAGAAGTATCGAACTCTGATCTTGATCGAGAACCCAACTGGGCTTACCGCGACCGGTTTGAACTTAGCAATTGAGAAATCAAGTTACGAAACAATAATTCGAGTCGATGCTCATTCGGAACTGTCCGATAACTACGCCGCGAGCGCCGTCAAAATACTGAACACTACCGGCGCTGCAAATGTTGGCGGCATGATGATTGCAAAGGGCAGAACGGCCTTCCAAAAAGCAGTTGCTTTTGGATATAACTCGAGGTTTGGTCTTGGCGGTGGATCATTCCACGTTGGTGGACAATCAGGGCCTGCGGACACTGTGTATTTGGGTTGTTTTCGGAAATCGATAATCACCGAGCTTGGTCTATACGAAGCCAAATGGGTGCGCGGTCAAGACTGGGAACTAAACCTAAGAATTCGACAGGCTGGCCATACCGTTTGGTTCGACCCAGAACTCAAAGTCGGTTACTACCCGCGAGAGAGCATCAAGGCTCTTGGAAGGCAGTTCTACTCCACCGGCGTCTGGCGCGGTGCCCTAACTAAACAAAATCCAATGGAGTCCTCCTTCCGCTATTGGATACCTCCCCTACTAGTTGCTGCGAGCTTGCTACAAGTTCCGCTTTGGATCTACCTTCTTGCCGTGGCACTCGTCAGCTTCGGTGTTAGCAAGTTAGACCTCAGCTCCAAATTCTGGCTACTCGCGGTTTTACCGACCATGCACTTTTGTTGGGGCATTGGGTTTTGGGTCGGGTTGCTCTCCAATCAAACCAAGGCTCGGTGATAGATTTTGCCCGTGACTAAACCCCAAATAGTAATTTGCTCGTTCTACACCCCCGACGAGTACTACGGCAACCACGCTAAGCAGTTGCGCGAACAGCTAGATGAACTGGGGCTTGAACATGAGCTTCTCGAGGTTCAAAAAAACGAAGGCGAAGACTGGGCCGATGTCACAAGAAAAAAGATTGGCTTTATTAAAAAAGTCTGCGACCGAAACCCGGACAAGATGGTGTTCTGGATCGATGTGGACTGTCGCATCTCGCACCTACCAGATTACATAGCCAATTCCAGCGCCGACTTGATTGGCTTCCAGAGAAGCTTTGGTGCTCCGATGCAGATTGGATACCACAACCGAACCAGGTTCTGGGAGCCAAGCTTCTGGGGCGTAAATGCCACCAAGCAGGGACGCAAACTAATCGATGATGCCTACGCTCTTGAGCAGCGGGCTGAGATTAAGGCTACCGATGACTACTTCCTTGAGGAAGCCTGGAGGGCGAACTCAAGATTGATGAGCTTCCAGATGATCCCAACTACTGGGATCATGCGTGAGAGGGCGATAACTGAACCTGGGCAGCACCCGGCCTTCTTCTCGTTTGGCTCAAGCGGCAACGTCGCTGACTTCAAGGACAAGGTTGTTCAGCACGGCGCGAAAAAGAATATTGGAACGCGTCTCCAGATATTGCGCCGCGTAAAGCACTTTGAACGCCTCCTGCCGGCCGCAATCAAAAACCCACTTCGCAGACTTGCAGATGGCGTCGGAATAACTGGGCTTCTGACCCAAGGTAGGCCCACCCACATTGATCCCGCCAGACGCACCGCCCTCGGCGAAATGTTGAGCGCGGGCATGAACGGCCGGAAAGTCGACCTGGAAACCGCCAAGTGGAATTTCGAAAAGAAGTTTCTAGCCAGCAACCAGGATCAAGCAACTATTGATGTGGCTAGTTCGTTCCTCTACTACTCGGACAGGCCTTCGGAAAACATAATCCCAGTTACCTGGTGGTCAAAGCCGTTCCCGGGAAACTTCGG
>CAYMAU010000002.1:128886-130110 GCA_964388525.1 uncultured Aquiluna sp.
AAAACAAACGGCAGAGTTGCTTTTATACGTCACTTTTCTCACCTAGCTATTCCGGTTCGATTGCCCGAACACTACGACGAGATTTCTGTATTGCTTTCCCACCCGGATCAGATCAAGAGTTTTCTTCAGAACCTAATTGGCTACGAGAGCGTCATCACCTCCGCGATGCACGTCATGATTGCCTGCCAGTCCTATGGCATTCCATGCGGCCTTGTCACCTTCGAAGGCTTCCAGGAAAATGTTCACGGCACAGGAATCAAATACCAGGACTACGCCTTAGGTGCCGGCGTTGAAGTTATGAACCCCGAGATCATTGCTCTTGATCTAACAAAGCTCGACTCAGACCATCTGGTTCGAGATATCAGCGTCTCGAAAGAGAAAAAACTCGAAGTGTTGGATGCAATAAAGAGCGCGATTGCTAGGTTTGATAACTAATGAAACGCATGGCAATCGAGCTGTTCTCCTCCGCGAGACTTTTGTTGCCCACAAGACGTTTCCGATGGCAGCTACTGCTGCTTGTTCTGATTGCTGCCGCGATACCGGTCACTGAACTTTTGGTAGCAAAGTTATTTACCGACTTGGTAATCGAAGGAGCAAACCGTTCATTGCTTGAGCTGGGGTTTTCGGTTTCAATTTTTGCGGCGCTGTTTATTGCGACGAGAATCGCCAACTACATTCAAAAAACCTATCGCGTGAAGTTTTTCGATAGGGCATTTGGTGCCGACACCAGAGAGCGCTCCAGCCAAAAAGAAAGCTGGGAATGGGCGATGGCCCTGGAGCTAGTAAATGTCTTCAGCTTTATAACTCAACTGGTAGTAATTTCAGGATTTTTCTTTGCGCTCTCCCCAGCCTTTGCCGGTATCAACCTGCTGCTGGTAATCATCGTCCTTGAAGTATTCGGAAGGCTGTTTAGAAAGCAGCAGATTATTCAGCGCGGCTATGTTGAAGCGAAGAGAAACAAGGAAGCCGTAGCCCCGGCAGAGCGCCTTGGTTCCCGAATTCAAACTGCGGAATTTGGGACGCTTTTAGCAAGCTTTCTGGTGGTCGCTCTCATGGGCGTATTGATTTGGCTGAGCATCGCAGGAGTGATTTCACTTTCAAACACCATTGTGTTTTTTCTTGGGCTAAGGCTGCTAAACACCACATTTTCCTCGGTGTCCTCAAGCCTGATGCGTTTCGCCCGGGCAAAGGCAAATAGCTTCTAATGCCCGTTTTGACTATTGG
>CAYMAU010000003.1:0-78932 GCA_964388525.1 uncultured Aquiluna sp.
CACAACTGGATGCATAAGCTGGCAGACTAAGCACGTGCAAATTGTTAGAGCGTTACACAACGGAGAGACCCGCCACGGGCAGATATCCGAGGGCCAGGTCGTTTTTTATCTTGGCGACCCAATTTTGAGAGCAAAGCTTGGGGAGGAGTCAGCCCCGCTTTCATCGGTGAAGCTGCTTGCCCCCGTGACTCCCGGCAAGGTTGTTTGCATTGGCATGAATTATCGAGCCCACGCCGCAGAGATATCAATAGACGTTCCGGATGAGCCACTTATCTTTTTTAAGCCGATCAGCGCAATCATTGGACCAGAGGATGCGATTGTTTTGCCAAGGCAGTCTGATCAGGTTGAGCTTGAGATTGAGCTGGCAATTATTATTGGCAAACAGGCGAAGGAAGTCAGTTACGACGAGGCCAAGAGTCACATCTTTGGCTTTACCGTTGGGAACGACGTGACCGCAAGAGACTTGCAATTTTCCGATACTCAGTGGGCAAGGAGCAAGGGTTTCGATACGTTCTGTCCTCTAGGTCCTTGGATTGAGACTGAGCTGGATACCAATTCATTGAAGCTGGAATCCAGAATCAACGGGCATTCGAGGCAGCACTCAAAGAGCTCGGACATGATCACCGATGTTTACGAAATCGTTTCCTATGTCAGCAGAAACCTGACTTTATTTCCGGGGGATGTAATTCTTACTGGCTCACCTGCTGGTCTTGCTCGCATTGAAACTGGTGACCAGGTCGAATGCGAAATCACCGGCATCGGTGTTCTGCACAACCCAGTCTCCTAGAGGTAGTTCAAAAAAATGACGCTTATAACCGCTCCAACCACCACGGCCACCGGCTCAGACATTCGAGTTCGGTTTTGTCCTAGCCCAACTGGAACGCCACACGTGGGGCTCATTCGAACAGCTTTATTCAATTGGGCTTACGCCAGAAGAACTGGTGGAAAATTCATTTTTCGCATCGAAGACACCGATGCTTCTCGCGATTCTGAGGAGAGTTATGGTCAGCTGGTTGAGGGTTTGCGGTGGCTGGGTATCGACTGGGATGAAGGAATTGATACCGGAGGACCACACGAGCCGTATCGACAGTCTGAACGCGGGCACATCTATCAAGAGGTAATCGAGAAGCTGAAGGCTTCCGGTCACCTTTACGAGAGTTTCTTGACCGGGGAAGAGATTGAGCAGCGCAACATCGCCAATTCCAGAGCGGTTCAGCTTGGCTATGACAACTCGGAGCGGGACTTATCAGAGGAAGATCGCCAGGCTTATCTCAGCGAGGGACGAAAGCCAGCGCTTCGGTTGAGGGTGCCAGACCAAGATATAACTTTCGTAGACCTAGTTCGTGGCGAGATTACTTTTCCTGCAGGGTCTTTTCCTGACTTTGTTTTGGTGCGTCCGGGTGGCGCCCCGCTCTACACGCTAGTGAACCCGGTTGACGATGCTCTGATGGGCATTACCCACGTTCTTCGTGGGGAAGACCTTCTGTCCTCAACCCCTAGGCAGATCGCGCTTTATAACGCACTTGTCGAGGCTGGCGTCGCAACTTTCATCCCGCGCTTTGGTCATTTGCCGTTTGTTATGGGAGAGGGCAACAAGAAGCTTTCCAAGAGAAACCCGGAGAGCAACTTGTTTTTGCATCGCGATCGAGGCTTCATTCCAGAGGGGCTGTTGAACTATCTGGCCCTCCTCGGCTGGTCGATTTCTGCAGATCGCGACATCTTCAGCCTTGACGAGCTTTGCGAAAACTTCGAAATTGAAAATGTGAACCCGAACCCTGCAAGGTTTGATCAAAAAAAGGCTGATGCAATTAATTCCGCTCACATCAGGCTTTTGACCGATGAAGATTTCATGGGCCGTATTTTGCCGTATTTGCAGTCAGCCGGCGTCATTCAAGGAGAGCCAACTGCCAAGCAGCTCGAGATTTTGAGCGCTGTTGCTCCACTGACCAAAGAGCGAGTAATCGTGCTGGGCGACGTGCCGGCGATGATTGAATTCCTGTTTGTTGATGTCGCCAATTTAAAAATCGACGAAGATGCTTTGAAGCAGCTGCCTGATAATGCAGTTGAAATAGTTGCGGCGGCAACAGCGTCACTTGAGAGCCTTGAAGATTTCACCACCGATGCCATCCACCAGGCATTGAGTGACGCTCTGGTTGAGGGCCTCGGAGAGAAGCCACGAAATGCTTTTGGGCCCGTTAGAACGGCAATCAGCGGTAGACGGGTAACCCCGCCTCTTTTTGAGTGCATGGAGATTCTCGGGAAAGAGCAAAGCCTTGCTCGACTAGAGGCATTTGCCCAATCCCGCTAAGATAGGCAATCGGGCCTTGGGTTCGACCCTTGGGGTATGGTGTAATTGGCAACACGGATGATTCTGGTTCATTTGTTCTTGGTTCGAGTCCAGGTACCCCAGCCAGTAACTACTGGAGGAAAAGATGCTCGATGCGTTTTCCTCCAGTTTTTTGGTTCTTGCCTATCTAGCGGCAGCTTTATTCCATCTAGCAATCGTCCTTGGGGCACCCTTGGCTGACTATGTTCAGGGCGAAAGTCCAAATGGCGAATTGCGTTTTTCACGTCGAGCTTTGAGCTTTGGGTTTTTCTTGGCCTTTATCGCCATCGTCGGCCACTATTTGGCACAGTTGGGGTTTTTCACGCCCATCTTGGATGCTGCCGGCAATGCAGTGGTGAATTGGGTTCTGGTCGCCATTGCCACAGCGCAAGCGCTGATTGCAAATACTGCTAAAAACTTTAAGCAGAAGAAACTCTGGTCTGGCCCGACGGTCGCGATGCTGCTGGCGGCAGTAATCGTCGCTCTCTAGCTTCAGGCCTAAACCTCGATCTCCAAGCTTTGACCCGGCGTGAGAAAAACAAAGTTTCCACCGTTTTCTTTGGTGACTTCGCTGATCCTTTGATTGTAAAGCTCTTGGCCATTCTTGTTTAGTAAAGCATTGTGGGTAGGGAAAAGCGTTTCTGGCTTCACTGCCGCAATAAAGTCCATAACGTCAGAAATCTTTATCCAGGGAGCGCTTGTCGGACAGGCTAGAACTCTGACTTTATCTTCCGGGATCGTATAGCTGTCTCCCGGGTAGTAGAGGGTCCTGTTCACCGTGACACCAGTGTTTTGAATCAAGGGAATGCTTCGGTGAATCTGCTCATGTAGGTCCCCTGAAAAATCAAGTTCAAAGCCCGAAACCTCGAAGTGGTCGCCGTGGTAAATCACCTGGACAGTCAGTTCGCCTAGTTTTTGAGCGACCTCAGCGGGGCCAAAAATTTGAGCGTCTGGGTTTTCAAGCAAGATTTTTTGAACGTGTGGCAAGTAGCTGTGGTCTTCGTGAATATGGGTAAGACAAATTGCCACTACATTTTTGAAATCTGGAAGCTGGCTTGAATAAACACCCGGGTCAATAACAACGATTTTCGAATCGATTTCTATCGACAAAAGCGCATGGTCGAACTTGGTTATTTTCATCTCGACTCCTTGGCTTCAGTCTATGTTTATCTCATTGAAAGTTAGGAAGTGTCGATGAAGCCACTCGGGATTATTGTGAACCCCAAAGCGAATCGTGGAAAAGCAGCTGTTGTTGGCGAGCAAGTATTTTTGGCATTCGCCAAAGCCGGCATTGCTGTAATAAATCTGTCTGCCGGCACCGCGTTGGAGGCGAAGAAAAAAGCTGAAGAATTAATTCGACTTCAAGAGATATCGGCATTAGTGGCAGTCGGCGGGGACGGAACCACCCAGCTCTGTGCTGGAATAGCGGTTCCAAATCAAATACCGCTGGGCATAGTTCCAGCAGGGTCCGGGAACGATCAAGCTCGTGAACTGAACATTGATCTAAGCAACATTCCGGCAGCAGTCAAGAATATCCTGGATTCGCTTGACTCCCCAAAAAGGGTCGACGCGATGAAGGTCAGTGTTTCGGGTAAAGAAATTTGGTCAGTCGGCTCAGTTTCAGCGGGCTTTGATGCTCTGTGCGCGACGCGCGCCAATTCGCTTCGTTGGCCCAAGGGCCCCAATAGCTACATCGCGGCACTATTTCTTGAACTTCCTTCCTTCAAAGCCATTGAGTACCACCTAGATGTTGATGGTGAGAAGCGCGTGATTGAGGCGATGTTGTGCGGGGTAGCGAATGTGAAAAACTTTGGCGGCGGCATGATGATCTCACCGAACTCAGATATTACCGATGGTGAGCTGGAGGTTTTTATTCTGCACAAGGTTTCAAGAGCACGCCTACTTCGCATATTTCCCACGGTATACAAGGGCAAACACCTAAGGTTTCCCGAGGTCGAAATCTTCAAGGCGAAGTCAATAAAAATTAGCAATGAAAACTACCCGGTGACCTGCGATGGAGAGCTTGTGGGCAATGCTCCGTTCTCCACAGAGGTCCACCCTGGAGCGCTTCGGCTACTCAGCAGATAGATTGCCAACAGGGGGTATTTATGGCAGACTTCTCGAGTTGCAAACGGCTCCATCGTTTAGCGGCCTAGGACGCTGCCCTCTCACGGCAGTAGCGCGGGTTCGAATCCCGCTGGAGTCACAAATTCTCGCTTCCAATGATGAATAATCTTGGGAGCGAGTTTTTTTGTTAGCGCCATTTCCTTGAGTAGCTGGTGGCCAGAGTGATAAACACCACTGGCACTAGTGCGGCAGCGTTCAGGCCCCCGAAGGTGAACATCGTCAATATGATGCCCGATATTGCTCCACCAAAAGCCCCCGAGAGGTTCATTAGCGAGTCGCTAAACCCCTGTACCTTGCTGCGCTGACCGGTAGCAAGGGTTTCGCTAAGTAGTGCGCTAGCTGCAACCGTGGAGGCCGACCAGCCAACACCCAACAAGAAAAGCCCTAAAACTACTGCGTAAAACTCGGACTGCCAAAATCCTGAAACGACAAGCGAAGTCAAAGAAATAAACTGCCCGGTGATCACTATTTTGATGGCACCAAATTTGTCAGTTAGCCAGCCGAACATCGGCGAAAGTGCATACATACCTGCGATGTGCAGCGATATTGTGAAGCCAACATCCGCCAGTGAGTGGCCTTCGGCGTTCAGGTGAGCCGGGGTCATCGACATGACAGAAACCATAACCATGTGGCTGAGGGCAATTGTCAGCACCGCATAGCCGGCAAGTGGAAATTCTCGAACAACATCCAGGGCGTCTTTTAGGCTTGCGTTTTTTTGCTTCGGATCAAGCCCCGCTATGTCGCGAGCAACAATCAGAGGGTCCGGGCGGAGCCCGAACCAGAAGACCAAAGTTGAGCTCAATTGAGCGGCAATGGTGAACAAGAAGGGGCCTGCCAAGTGCGGCATTCCGAGCCAAAGGCCAAGTGTTTCACCAGGTGCGATCAGGTTAGGCCCAATTACCGCACCCAAGGTAGTAGCCCAAACAACCAGTGATAAGTCTCTTCCCTTTGGTTTGCCGGTTGGAATGTCTGCCGCCGCGAAACGGGCCTGCAGCGACACTGCTGAACCGGCACCTAAAAACAACAGCGCAACAATTTCGACTGGAAAAGACTGTGTGTAGGTGGCCAAAATCATCATCGCGGCGCCCAAGATTGCTAAAAATGCTCCGAAGGCTAAGGAGACCCGGCGACCGCGCCTAAAAGCCAGATTTGCAAGCGGGATTGCTATAGCCGCGGAACCCAGGGTGCTCAGGGTTGCAGCAGCTCCCGACCAGGCGGTGGTTCCAGAAAGTTCAACTGCTAGCAGAGCGCCAACCGACAGCGTTGCACCGAGACCGAAGCCACCCAGAGCTTGACCAAGGGAAAGAACCTTTACGGTTCTTTTCTGGAGGGAGATAAGTTGCTGTTCGGTAAAGTCCTGCACTAATAAAGTTTAGTCCTTTGCGATAAACTAAGTATCTACGCAATCGCGAGGTGATTTAGGTGTCTAGTAAGCCATTGACTTTGGCAGAGAAACTGTGGCGAGACCACTTAGTTTTGAAGGGCGAAAACGGTGCTCCGGATCTTTTATATATTGATTTGCATCTGATTCATGAAGTAACCAGCCCGCAAGCTTTTGATGGCCTCCGACTGGCCGGACGAGATGTTCGACGCCGGGACCTGACAATCGCCACTGAGGACCACAACACTCCGACGCAGAACATTCACCTGCCAATTGTGGATCCAACTTCTAGAGCCCAGGTTCAGGCCCTCAGGGACAACACTCGAGAGTTCGATATTCGGATCCACTCGCTTGGCGATAAAAACCAAGGCATAGTTCACGTTGTGGGTCCGCAGTTGGGGCTAACAATGCCGGGACTTACTGTTGTCTGTGGCGATTCGCACACTTCAACGCACGGCGCCTTTGGGGCACTGGCTATGGGCATTGGAACAAGCGAAGTTGAGCACGTTTTGGCAACCCAAACTTTGCCGTTGCAGCGATTTAAGACCATGGCTATAAACGTCGAGGGCACACTGCGCAAAGGCGTGAGCGCTAAAGATATTATTCTCGCTGTCATTTCTAAAATCTCAACTGGCGGTGGCCAAGGTTACGTACTTGAGTATCGCGGAAGTGCGATCAGGGCATTGTCCATGGAGGGTCGCATGACCATCTGCAACATGTCGATTGAGGCAGGTGCTAGGGCCGGAATCATCGCTCCAGATCAAATTACTTTTGACTACCTAAGAGACAAGCCTCACGCCCCTCAAGGAGCCGATTGGGATCAGGCACTCAAGGACTGGAGCGAACTGACAACCGATCACGACGCAGTTTTTGATGCCGAAGTTTTTATTGATGCCGACACCTTGGATCCTTTTGTCACCTGGGGAACTAATCCCGGCCAGGGCGTCTCTCTCATGGACAGCATTCCGGACCCAGACAGCTTCACTGACCCGAGTCAAAAAGCCGCCGCAATAAAGGCTCTGGCCTACATGGATCTCAAGGCTGGAACGAAGATGAAAGACATTGCAGTTGACACGGTCTTTTTGGGCTCCTGCACGAACGCAAGAATCGAAGACCTTCGGGCAGCAGCAGACATTATTCGCGGCCAGGTCATGGCACCGGGGATTCGCATGATGGTGGTTCCGGGTTCTCAAAAGGTGAGACTTCAGGCTGAAGAAGAAGGACTAGACAAAGTTTTCGTTGACTTTGGTGCCGACTGGAGATTTGCCGGTTGCTCAATGTGCTTGGGTATGAATCCGGATCAGCTTGCTCCGGGGGAGCGCGCAGCTTCGACCTCGAACCGAAACTTTGAGGGCCGGCAGGGTAAGGGCGCAAGAACCCACTTGGTTTCCCCGATGGTCGCGGCGGCAACAGCAATCAGAGGGACACTTTCTTCCCCTGCAGACTTGGAGCAGTAATGGAAAAAGTCACTCAGTTCACCGGCACCGGCATGCCTCTAAAGATAAGCAACGTTGATACTGATCAGATAATCCCAGCCGTTTTCTTGAAGCGAATAACCAAGACTGGATTTGAGGACGGGCTATTTGCCAATTGGCGCCAGAACCCTGATTTTGTGCTGAATAATCCAAGTTACCAAGGAGCTGAAGTTCTTGTTGCCGGATCTGACTTTGGCACTGGCTCTTCAAGAGAGCACGCAGTTTGGGCACTCAGGGACTACGGCTTCAAGGCAGTTTTTAGCTCCAAATTTGCGGATATATTTCTTGGAAACTCCGGCAAACAGGGCTTAATTGCTGGAGTCATCACCGACGCCGATACCGAAACTCTTTGGGAGCACATTGATGCAAACCCCGCCGCCAAAATAACCGTCGACCTTCCAAGCCAAGAAATTCGAGTGAACGATGTCGTGATTCGGTTTGAGATCGATGAATATACTAAGTGGCGTCTCACCGAGGGGCTTGACGATATCGGAATAACCCTCCAGAGTGAAGATGCGATAGCGGCCTACGAGGCCAAAAGAGAGTCTTGGAAACCCAAGACTCTGCCAGCCAAGGGAGTTTGATTGAGCCTGATTCAGATCGAGGGAGGCAAGCCACTTAGAGGCAGAGTCGACCTAAAGGGCGCCAAGAACTTGGTCACCAAGGCCATGGTCGCAGCGCTTCTAGGCGAAACTCCTTCGACGCTTTTAGATGTCCCTCATATTTCCGACGTGGACGTTGTTGAAAGGCTTCTCAACCTTCACGGCGTGACAATCACTCATGATCCTGAAACTGGTGACATGACACTGGACCCCTCCAATGTTGAGCAGGCAAGAATCGTGGACATAGATGCCCACGCCGGTTCATCCAGAATTCCCATTCTGTTTTGTGGCCCACTGCTTCATCGCCTTGGTGAGGCTTTCATTCCGGGTCTTGGCGGCTGCGAGATTGGCGACCGACCAGTTGATTTTCACTTTGACGTTCTTAGGCAGTTCGGCGCTGTTATTGAAAAGCTGCCTACCGGCACTCGACTCAGCGCTCCAGGCGGGCTAGTCGCAGCAAAGATAAACCTTCCTTATCCATCGGTCGGTGCCACCGAGCAGGTTCTTCTTTCGGCAACAACAGCCAAGGGCTTAACAGAACTTCGCGGCGCAGCTATCGAGCCGGAGATAATCGACCTGATAGCGATTTTGCAAAAGATGGGCGCAATCATCTCGGTTGATACCGATCGCGTAATAAGGATCGAGGGCGTAAAGCAGCTCAAGGGATATACCCATCGGGCATTGTTTGACCGAAATGAAGCGGCTTCCTGGGCGGCCGCAGCTCTTGCCACGAAGGGTGATATTTTCGTCGGTGGTGCAAAGCAAATAGAAATGATGACGTTTCTAAACACCTACCGAAAAGTAGGTGGGGAGTTCGAGATTGAACCCACGGGAATTCGCTTTTACCATCCTGGCTCCGAACTGCAGCCTGTAGTTATTGAGACCGATGTTCATCCTGGATTCATGACTGACTGGCAACAGCCTCTTGTGGTAGCTCTCACCCAGGCTCAAGGTCTGTCAATTGTTCACGAGACGGTTTATGAAAACCGATTTGGATTCACCGAGGCGCTTGTCAAAATGGGTGCCCAAATCCAGATTTATCGGGAGTGTTTAGGTGGCAACCCGTGCCGTTTTGGTCAGCGAAATTTCAACCACTCCGCGGTTATCTCCGGCCCAACCCCCTTGCTTGGTGCAGACATTCGGGTTCCAGACTTACGTGGAGGTTTTTCTCATGTTGTTGCCGCCCTCGCCGCCGAAGGAACTTCTAATGTTTCAAACGTTCAATTGATTTCAAGGGGCTACGAACGCTTTATCGACAAGCTTCAAGATCTTGGGGCCGACTTTCAGATTGAAGGTTGAAAAATGACGGCATCATCGGCATCAAAAAGGTTTGAAGATCAAAGAAACTGGCAGTTCAGACTTGTAGCCGGTCTCATGGCTCCCGTGCTTCGATTATTTTTTAATATAAAAACCACGGGAATTGAGCATTTGCCAAAGGGTGGCTATATTTTGGTCGGGAACCACGTCAGCTACTTGGATCCATTTGCTTTTGCCTACTCTGTATACATCCACATGAGGCGAATTCCTCATTACCTAGCCAAAGAGTCGCTATTTCGAATCCCCATTGTGGGGAAAATTCTCCCAAAAGTCGGTCAGATACCGGTTTATCGGGGCGGTAAGTCCAATGAGGAGCCGCTTCGCGTTGCCAAGGAGTATCTGGCAGCCGGGCAGGTCGTCATCGTGTTCCCGGAGGGAACGCTGACCAGGGATCCGGACCTATGGCCAATGCGTGGTAAAAGCGGTGCAATTAGGCTCGCTCTTGAGCTTGGTCTACCGGTCGTGCCAGCTGCGCACTGGGGCGTCGAAAAAGTACTTGGCAATTACTCTAAGAAGTTTCGACCGAACCCTTTCCACACAGTTCGAGTCAAAATCGGCAAGCCAATCTATTTTCAGAAGCCAAAAAATGATGCCCTGACCGCAAAAGAAATGGCCGATGCCACCGACAAAGTTATGCGTGAAGTTGCAGCTCTTGTTGGTCAGATACGGGGCGAAGTTCCTCCTGAAAAGCTGTGGGACCCAAACGATAAAGGTCAGACCCAAACCGGGAACTTTAGAAAAGAAACTAAATGAAAATCGTAGTTATGGGTTCCGGTAGCTGGGGTACTACTGTGGCCAAGGTCATTGCCGATGGTGGCAACGAGGTCATGCTCTGGTCGAGACGCAAGGATCTCGCCGATGAGATTAATGAAACTTCTAGAAACGGTGATTACCTTCCGGGCGTTGATTTACCAAAGACGCTGACTGCCACCTCTAACCTGCAAGCCGCCCTAGTGAATGCCACTCAGGTTTACATAGCCATTCCGTCTCAGTCGCTCCGCGAGACCTTGGGTGAATGGAAAGAGCTGATTCCTGAGAATGCAACCGTAATCAGCCTCATGAAGGGACTGGAGCAGTCCACGGGTGCACGCATGAGTGAAGTTATTCATCAGGCTACAGATGTGCCCGCATCGCAAATAGCGGTGCTTTCGGGTCCTAACTTGGCTCTCGAAATTGCGCGTAGAGATCCAGCGGCCGCTGTTTGCGCCTGCGAGGATCAAGATCGGGCGGTTGAGGTTGCAAGGGTTTGCTCAAACAAGTACTTCACAGTGTTCACGAATCAGGACCTGGTTGGTATCGAACTTGGCGGTGTTCTGAAGAACCTAATTGCAGTAGCTATCGGAATTGTGAGCGGCTTGGGTTATGGCCAAAACACAAAGGCGTCAATTATGACCAGGGGTCTAAGCGAAATAACAAACTTTGCGATTGAGCACGGCGCGAGGAGGAGAACCATGTTCGGCCTTGCCGGCCTGGGTGACCTTATTGCAACGAGTGAGTCGAATCTTTCACGGAACTTTAGAGCGGGGGAGATGCTGGGCAAGGGCTATAGCAAGCCCGAAGTGCTGCGTCGCATGGAGCAAACCGCTGAAGGCCTAAGTTCGGTGGAGCCAGTTTTGGAGATTGCCCAGAGAATGGGTATAGATATGCCCATAGTGCAGCAGGTCAGCGACGTACTAAACGGGGTCATGAAGCCGACTGATTTTGGTCAGCACCTGAACCTTGCCGACGAAATTGAAATGGAGTTCTAATGCAACGCATAGCCCTAATCTATGGAGGAGAATCCAGCGAGCATTCAGTCTCCTGTGTGACGGCACTGGGTGTTTTTACTGCCATTGATGCGACAAAGTACGAGATTATCCCGGTCGGGGTTACTAAAACGGGGCGCTTCGTTCTGGAGCCGGTAAATCCCGAATGGAAGCTTCAAGACTTTCCTGAAGTCAGCGAGGACTCACCGGAATTATTGCTGCCACTTGGCGGCGGCGAACTCCGTATGACCTCAGGTATTTCTCTTGGGAAAATTCACTTGGCATTTCCAGTTCTTCATGGTCCAAATGGGGAGGATGGCTCGATTCAGGGCTTGCTCCAGCTTTGCAAGATTCCATACGTGGGCAATGGCGTTATGGCCTCCGCTCTAGCAATGGATAAGGTTCAGGCCAAGGCGCTTTTCCGTGATGTCGGATTAGAAGTTGCCTCGGAGCAGGTAATTACTCGCGACCAGTGGGCGGATTCGAAAAGCACCTGTTTGTCCCGCGCCATAAAAATTCTGAAGCCTGATGCCTTTGTGAAACCCTCCAGGTCCGGTTCTTCGGTGGGCGTGAGCCTTGTGCTGAGAGAAAAAGACCTTGAGGCGGCCATTGAGTTGGCTTTGAGCCACGATCAAACCGCAATGGTGGAGAGGCGAGTTTTGGGTCGAGAGATCGAATGTTCGGTTTTAGAAATGCCAAACGGGGATCTTCAGGTCTCAAGGGCCGGCGAGATTCTTGTCACCGGAAGGCCTTTTTATGATTACGAGGCGAAATACCTGGGAGCTGGAGCAGAGCTTGTCATTCCGGCGAAGCTCACCGCCAAGGACGCGTCAGCACTTGTGAAGGCTGCGACGGCCGCTTTTCGAGCTCTTGGCTGCAAGGGTCTTGCGAGAACCGATTTCTTTCTAACCAAAAAGGGCTGGGTGATTACCGAGGTAAACACCATGCCGGGGTTTACTCCAATTTCCATGTATCCGGCGTTATTTGAGGCCAGCGGTATTAAGTATCAGGATCTGGTTGAGATTCTGATTCAAAATGGTTTCGGCGAACAAGAGCTAACTGAAGAGGCGGCCGATTAGTCGACCAGCGTGGTGCAGACCTTTGTTCTAGGGAGGACGCTCATTGCTTGAGAAAGGCCCTCGAGGGTGCTTATTCCGCTTGCAACTTCAGAATCAACTATGACTTCTACTGCCGGGATAGTGGCGTAGGAAATAAATCTATATTTGGGTGCTTCACTCTCATCTACCAACCAGTCTGTTGTCCCTGCGGTTACGCAGGGAAACGTCGAGACTTCGACCGTTTCTAGACCGCAGCGAAGCAAAATAGCCGCGGGATTTCCCCAGGCGGCCGTGGCTTGAGCATTGGTATAGCGGAGTTGGTTTTCTCCGAGCATATCTGGCAGTCGCACGCTTACATCGGCACAATTTGGATTATTTGAATCTTCCGCCGCCTCAAGATTCACCGCTTGCGTGCAACCAGAAACTAAAACTAACAAAAACATCGAGATATTAAATTTACGCATTGAAATAAGGCTAGCGTTGCTGTGTGAATAATGACGGCCAAAAGATTATTGAGATCGGCGAGACCGAAGCTCTGAGACGAGCACTGAGCGTTTTTAAGCCGGTTGGCACCACGCTAGTTGGCCCAGGCGATGATGCTGCGGTTATAAGCGTTAGTGATTCTCGAGTGGTTATTACGACAGACACGATGGTTCAGGATCATGATTTTAGGCTTGAGTGGTCTTCTGGCTTTGACATCGGTTACAAGGCGGTCACTAGCAATATTGCAGACCTTGTCGCAATGGGGGCCGCACCAAGGGCGCTAACTGTCGCACTGGTAGTCACCAAAGAAACCCCTCAGGCCTGGCTCGAGGACTTTGCCTCCGGACTGCAGTCAGCATGTGACCGGCATGCCCCGGAATGTCAGATTGTCGGGGGAGACCTTGCATCCGGCGAGCAAATAGTAATTGCGATTGCCGCCCACGGAGACCTCGAGTCCAGACAGCCGATACTTCGCTCAACGGCTGAAGTGGGCGACCTAATCGTGATTGCTGGAACGTTGGGGAAGTCAGCATGTGGGCTTGCATTACTTAGCTCCAATGATGAAACCCTGGCGGCTAGCTATCCGGATATTGTGAGCATTCAGCTTCGACCAGTGCCGGATTTCGCGCTCGGTTTGGAGTTGGCAGCAGTGGCATCCTCGATGCTAGATGTCTCAGACGGATTATCTCTTGACGCCGGGAGACTCGCGTCGAGTTCAAGTGTCAGCATGAACATAAAAAAAGAGCTTCTTGAGGGCTATGCGGCAATTCTCGAGCAAGCGGCACAATCTATCAACTCTCGAGATTCTGAAGCCCAAACGGTTTCGGAGTGGGACTGGGTTCTGCACGGGGGTGAAGACCATTGCTTCTTAGCTACCGTCTCACCGACGGCCACTTTACCTCGCGGCACAAAGGTGATTGGCGAGGTAATTGCGAAGGGCGATAGCGACGTTTATCTAAGTGGTGAACCGCTAAGCCCAAAGGGCTGGGATTCCGTTACCGGATAGCGCTTAGGCGTGCAGCTCTGAATTGAGAGAAACCCCAACGCCTTGACGAGCAATCGCCTCCACCGCACCAGTTAGTGAGTTTCTTCTAAACAGCAAGCCAGGTAGGCCGCTTAGCTCGGCGGCCTTAACGGTTTCGGTTTTACCCTCAACTATCAAAATGACTTTGGTCCCGGCCGTTACATAAAGCCCAGCCTCCACGATCGAATCATCTCCAATAGAGATTCCGATTCCGGAATTTGCCCCAAGCAGGGCTCGCTCTCCGATGGAAATTCGGTGGCTACCGCCTCCAGACAAAGTGCCCATAATCGATGCTCCGCCGCCAACATCGGAGCCATCGCCAACGACTACGCCCTGCGAAATTCGACCCTCAACCATGGAAGCGCCAAGAGTTCCGGCGTTGAAGTTCACGAAGCCCTCGTGCATCACGGTGGTGCCCGGAGCTAAATGAGCGCCGAGCCTAACCCGGTTTGCATCTGCTATTCGAACCTTTTTTGGAACCACGTAATCGACCAATCTCGGGAACTTATCGATCGAGTGAGCAATCACTCCGTGTCGCCTTAGCTCCAGTGTCCTTGCTTCAAAGTCAGCTAACTCCATGACACCAAAATTGGTAAAGGCCACGATAGGCAAGTTTGGTATAAGTCCTTCCAGATTGATCGTGTTGGGCCTAACAAGGAGCTTGGACAATAGGTGCAAACGGAGGTAAGCATCTGCAGTTGACTCAACCGGGTTGGTTAGATCTATTTCAACTCGAATAACTTCTAGGGTTAGATTACGAAGCTCATCTGGACCGGCTTTCAGGTCTAAATCCTTTGGCGGAAACCACTGCAGGTCTGACATCGGTGCTTCACCGAGGCAGGGTTCCGGAAACCAGACGTCAAGCACGGTCCCGCTTGGGGATTTTGAGGCCAGACCGTGTCCCCAGGCCTTGTGGTTAATTTGCGCATCACTCATCGCAACCAGAATACAGGTAGCCTTAATCACATGTCAGCTTTAGACCCCACTCAGACTCTTGTCGAACTCACCATGGCAATTTGCGACATCGAGTCAGTCTCGTCCAATGAAGCAAAGCTTGCCGATGAGATCGAACAGGTTTTGACCAAGTCTCCGCATCTATCCATTACTCGCGATGGCAACGCGATAGTGGCAAGAACCAATCTGAACCGTGACACTCGAGTCATAATTGCCGGTCACATCGACACCGTACCCGTGGCAGACAACCTACCCACAAAGCTTCATCACTTTGAGCGGGAGCAAGTGATATTTGGTCGCGGAACAGTGGACATGAAGGGCGGCATCGCAGTGATGTTGAAGCTCGCCGTTGAACTCCAGCAGCCCAAGTTCGATGTCACTTGGGTTTTTTATGACAACGAAGAGGTTGCTGCTGACCTAAATGGGCTTGGGCGACTTGCTAGAAACCAACCCGAAATACTCAATGGCGAGTTCGCGGTTCTGTGCGAACCCACCAGCGCCATGGTCGAGGGTGGGTGTAACGGGACTGTTCGAGTTGAAGTTAGAACCGTGGGCATTAAGGCTCACTCTGCAAGACCCTGGATGGGTAAAAACGCGATTCACGCACTCGCGCACTCTTTGAATATCTTGAACGACTACCAACCAGCAACTGTCACCGTCGATGGGCTTGATTTCAAAGAAAGCTTGAGTGCGGTTTTAGTGAGTGGCGGCATCGCAACAAACGTGATTCCCGATGCTGCCGTGCTAACCGTGAACTATCGCTTCGCACCGGATAAATCTGCTGCCGAAGCGATTCTGCACCTTGAAACTTTGTTTGAGGGCTTTGATGTCGTCGTCACAGATCAGGCCGAAGGAGCCAAGCCCGGTTTGAACCTGCCAGCAGCTCTTGATTTTATTGCTGGCATCGGCAAGGAAGTCAGGCCAAAATACGGCTGGACCGATGTTGCAAGGTTTTCGGCGATGGGAATTCCAGCCGTGAACTTCGGCCCGGGGGACCCTTCGCTGGCTCACGCCGACAACGAAAATGTGCCGGTTGGTCACTTAATTGACGTAGAGGCCGGACTTAGGGCCTGGCTCAGCCTGTAGATAAGTTGGCGCGGCGGCGCGAAGTCTGGGATAATTATCTCTTCCAAGACGAATCCAAGGAGTCTAACCTCATGGCAGCAATGAAGCCTCGCACCGGTGACGGACCTATGGAAGCAGAACGTGAAACACGGGGGCTAATTGTTCTCAAGGTTCCACTGGAAGGTGGCGGACGCCTGGTAGTTTCAGTAAATGACACCGAAGCCAAAGAACTTTATAAAGTCCTTGAGGCTGTCGTTAAGAAATAGCCTCTGGCTTTCTAACTGCGACCAGCAAGCCATCCCCAAGCATTGAGATGCTTGAGATAAATTCATCAGACTCTTCAAAAAACCTAACTACCGCGCGCATTGCCGAAGTCTCATCGTCCCTCAGCGCTGGGTTTGGCACCCTGTCACGCCAGAGTGCGTGAGAGATGACAATCGCACCCGAAGGCCTGACGAGCCCAATGGCTTGAGGCAAAAGTTTTTCTAGGTCAAACGGTTCAATGTCCAAAAACACTAGGTCGTAAGCGGCCTCCGTCATGTTTGCCATGACGGCCGCAGCCCTTCCGGTTATGACCCTTGCTCTACTTGCTGGGATGCTCGCTAATTGGAAATTGGTTCGAGCCTGATTTTGATACTCGGGTTCGTCATCGATGGTGGTTAGGGTGCTGATTTCTGAGGCACTCAATAGCCACAGGCCAGAAACACCGGCCCCGGTTCCAACCTCCACAATGTTTTTCGCCCCAAGCATCGCTGCAATTGATGCCAGTCCGGCTCCGGTTGCGGGCGTCACCGATTCAACTCCGAGCTGTTCGGCACTGTAGCGGGCAACGCCAATGTGATCCGGTTCGCGGTTGAAATTTTCTGCGTATTTCCAGCTTGAAATCTTGTCTATCATCTTGACCACAAGCTTAGGAGCCCCTGTGTAAAAAGCATGGATTGGTTAGTTGTAAACTCAAGTTCATGTTTGGTCTAAGTGCTGAGAAGCTACTGCTGTTGGCTCTCCTTGCGGTCCTAATCTTGGGACCTGAGCGCCTGCCCTACTATGCAAAGCAGTTGGGCGAGTGGGCTCGCAAGGGCAAGAGAATGGTTGACAATGCCCAAGTCCAAATGAAATCTGAGCTAGGCGAAGGTTTCGAGGACATGGACTGGAAGAAGTTAGACCCAAGACAGTACGACCCAAGGCGGATTGTTCGAGAAGCTCTGATGGATGAGAAAAAGAGACCGGCTAACGCTGCCGAAACACTGAACAGAGCCAAGCCGCCTCAAAAGCCACTCGAACTAGGAGAGTCTCCACCGTTCGATCAGGAATCTACCTAGAGCTTCCCAATCCACCCGACCAGTTTGGTCATGATTGGTGCAAGTCGCAGATACTGCCTCGCTCTAGTCGGCAGTTTTATTGGAAAGTTATTGCTGACTCCAATTGTCCGGGTTTCCGTGAATCTCAACAGTCCCTGGGGTCCAGAGCGACGTCCCATGCCAGATTGCTTCATTCCGCCCATCGGGGCTGCCATAGAGGCCATCGTGGCTCGATAGCCCTCGTTTATGTTCACTGATCCCGCCATGAGCTTAGAGGCGACGCTAAGCGCTTGTTTGCGATTCCCAACTACCGACGCGTTGAGGCCATATTCACTGGCGTTGGCAAGTTCAATTGCCTGATCCAGGCCTTCGTAGCCAACAAGGGCAATTACCGGACCAAAAACTTCCTTATGGAGGATCTCAGCACCCTGTGGAATCTGGGTGATGACCGTTGGAGCATAGAAATTCGGCCCAAGGTCCAAAAGAGCGTGTCCGCCGGTCAGCACCAACGCTCCTTCTTGCTTGGCTCGATCCACGAATCCAGAAACTCTCTCAAGTTGTGCGGCAGATGTCAGGGCACCTAGGTCGAAGTCGAATTTATTTGAGCTACCCAATTTCAAAGACTCGACCCTGCGCTTGAGAATTAGCTCGAACTCTTGAAGATCGCGATTTGAAACGTACAGTCGTTCAATCGCCACGCAGAGCTGACCGCTATTTCCAAAGGCCCCACCAATTGCCGTTTCTGCAGCTTTTTCCAGGTCGGCACCTGGAAGAACAATCATTGGGTTTTTACCGCCGAGTTCAAGTGAGTAGCCCACAAGCCTAGAAGCGGCTCTCGCTGCAACTAATTTTCCAGTTGCGGTGGAGCCGGTGAAGGCTACGAAGTCGGCATTATCGGTGACGGCATTCCCGACCTCGGTTGCGTCACCGTGCACAATTTGCCAGATTTCCTCTGGTATCCCTGCTTCAACGCTCAAATCTCTTGCCAACTGGACGGTTTTTGCGGTCTGATTATCGGCTTTTTGGACCACTGCGTTACCTGCCATCAGCGCTGGAATAACATCCATCATGGTCAGGGCAAGTGGATAGTTCCAGGGCGTAATGATTCCAACCACACCCACGGGGGCCGGTTCCACAAAAGCGCTAATCATGAATGGGACGCCGGCACGAACGCGCTTGCGACGCATGAGACCGGCAACAGTCTTGGCGTAGTAAGCGACGGCACCGAGAGCACCCGTTAGCTCCTCGAACGCATGAGACTTTGCCTTACCGGTTTCTCTTTGAAGGAGATTAAGAATTTGCTCTTCACGCTCCACCAGTAGCCCGGCAATTCTATTTGCAATCCGAGCGCGTTCCTTGGCGGGTCGATTCGCCCATGCAACCTGAGCATCTCGTCCTGCCTGAAACTTCAGGCCCACTTCTACTTTCGAGTGTGCGCTGATTTCGTGGAGCTTATTTCCGGTAAGCGGGTCGATAACGCTAATGGTCTTCATGCCAATACCTAACTCGGAGTTATCTTCAAAGATTTCCCAGCAAGTCCGCGCGGGGAATCCATTAGTAATTTAGCAATTCTTATTATCTCTAGGGCTGCAGGATCTTCCGGGTCAGAAATCACAATAGGCACCTGATCATCGGCGGATATCCGGAGGTCCTGACTGATAGGAATTTTGCCCATCAGCTGTACTTTTTTCCCACTAATTTCCGTGAGCCTGGCGGCTACAGCATCGCCACCTCCGGATCCAAAAATCTCAATCGGTCCGTTCTCAGAGGGAAGATAGCTCATGTTTTCAATGACACCCAGTATCTCTTGACCGGTTTGCAGGCCGATTGCACCGGATCTTTCTGCAACTATTGCGGCAGTGTGCTGAGGTGTTGTGATAACAAGTGTTTTGGCCTTTGCAAGCAATTGCCCAAGGCTGATTGCAACGTCACCGGTGCCAGGGGGCAAGTCCACTAGCAAGAAATCAAGGTCTCCCCAGAACACATCGGTCAGGAATTGCTCAACTGCTCTGTGGAGCATGGGTCCGCGCCACGCAACCGGTTGATTGTCCTTCACAAAAAAGCCAATCGAAATAACCTTCACGTCGTGCGCTATCGGAGGCAGCATTAGGTTTTCGACCTGGGTTGGGCTCTGGTTTACTCCGATCAACTGCGGTACCGAATAGCCAAAAATATCGGCGTCTAGCAGGCCCACCTTTTGACCGAGGCCGGCAAGGGCCACCGATAGGTTCACCGTCAAAGTTGACTTACCGACTCCGCCCTTGCCGCTCGAGACGAATATCACGCGGGTGAGGTTGTCTTTATCTGCAAAAGGATTGAACTTCGCAGGCTTGTCTCCGCGTAGTTTTAGAGTCAGTGCCTTGCGTTCATCGTTAGTCATGGTTGTCATTTCGACCTCGACATTTTTGAAAACCGCCGCTAGAGCCTGATTGACGTCGCGCTCGATGGATTGAGCGGCTGGACAACCAACAATTGTGAGCTTTATCTGAACCGAAACTGAATCGTCGGTCTCTTGGATCGGACCCACCATATCAAGTTCGGTGATTGGCTGGCGCAACTCAGGGTCAATGACTCCGGCCAGCGCCGCTAGAGCGCGCTGGCTCACTTGGATTTCTTGCTGGGTTTTTTATCTTCACGCAGTTGCTCGAGGAGATCCTTCATTGCGTCTCGGATCTCGTCCCTGACAAAGTCTTTGGTTGCCACTTCGTCAAGCGTAAGCGCGAGAGCGGCAACCTCGCGGGTCAAGTATTCGGTGTCGGCCAGAGTCCGTTCGGCACGCTGCCGGTCCTGCTCGAACTTAACGCGGTCCCTGTCATCCTGTCGGTTCTGGGCCAGCAGGATTAAGGGTGCTGCGTAGGAGGCCTGCAGCGACAAAATCAAGGTTAGGAGAGTGAAGTTCAGTGCCCGCGGGTCGAACTGAGCGCCTTGAGAAGCCAAAGTGTTCCAGCTCAGCCAAAGCGCAACAAAGACCGTCATGAAAATCAGGAACGCGCCTGTGCCCATAGCACGCGCGAATCGTTCGGAAACGCGTCCAACCGTCTCTTGTGAGATGTTCGGCATCCGGAACCGAGTTCGACGAGTCATCGGCTTCTCGAGCACTGATCTATTTCTAGCCATCAACGCTCCTCCTCAGTGCGCCAGTCGTCAGGTAGAAGGTGGTCCAAAACATCGTCTACTGTCACCACACCGACAAGGCGATTTTCATCGTCGGTGACTGGTAAAGCCACGAGATCGTAGCTTGCGAGGTATCGGTGTATCTGGGCGATTGGGGTGTCTAGCGCGACTGGTTCTTGCTCAGTGTCCAAGATCGACCCGAGGCGCTCATGGGGGGGAAACCTTAGGAGTTTTTGGAAATGGACGACTCCCAAATAGCGTCCAGTGGGGGCTTCGTAGGGTGGGAGGGTTACAAACACCTGAGCGGCCAAAACTGGCTCGACTTCTTTTCTTCTAACCAAAGCCATTGCCTGAGCAATTGTGGTGTCGGCGGCACAGATTATCGCCTCAGGAGTCATCATTCCTCCGGCGGTATACGGCTCATACTTCAAAAGCTGCCTGATGTCGTCGGCCTCTTCATCATCCATGAGGTTGAGAAGTGTTTCTGCGCGCTCGGGGGACAAGTTGGCCATCAGGTCGGCCGCGTCATCGGGACCCATCAGGTCAAGAACTTCGGCGGCTCGCTCATCATCGAGATCGTTGATGATCTCCAGCTGCTCTTCTTCGGGAAGCTCTTCTAGTAGATCAGCCAAACGCTCATCGTCTAGCTCATCGGCAAGGGCTAGCATCCGGTGTTCGGGTAAATCCAACACTGCGGTCGCAAGGTCAGCTGGGCGCAGATCGGCCACCGTCGATAGAAGCTGCCGAGCATCTTGGTCAGCCGGGTTCTCCCGGTTTTCTGCTACTTCTTGCCACTGAACAAACATGGTGGGACCCTTGGCAAAAGGGATCGCAGAATTCTTTTTTTGCTTTCTCACAAACAACTCAGACAAAACCCAATCGCCGCGCTTGCCCTTTTCGATTGCAAAGTCCTCGATGCTTGCCAGTCCCGCTCCATCGAGCAAGGTGACTTTTCGGCCTAACATTTCGGCAATGGCTCTAACCTCTTGACCGCGCATGGTGAACCGGCGAAGGTCAATAAGCCCGTTGGTAATCAGCTGGCCTGGAGCGATGGCGGTAACCCTGGCAATCGGTAGAAAAACTCTTCTTCTACCCGAAATTTCAATGATGAAGCCGGTGGCTCGGGGCGGGAGGGTGGTTCGATATGCCATCAGGACGTCGATTACCTTGCCAACTCGGTCTCCCTGAGGGTCAAAAACACCACAACCCACCAATCTGGCTACGAAGACTCTGGTTGCGCTCATAGAGATAACCTTATTCGGACATGCCTAATCCTGAAAGGCTTCTTGAATGTCTGATGCTAGAAGCGGCTCCAAAAAAAACAATGCGCCCCTCTCGATACCCCGCGGTCACAGCCTGGGTGAATTTCGCACCCACACCGAGGCAACCGAATTTGTCAACAGGCTGGTGGCGGGAGATTTCAAGGCGAATAAAGTTACGATTCTTGGCCACGACTTGGTCATGGTTGAGAAGGTCAGATCAAGGCTTGGTTACGGCCGAGTAGCTGCTTCAGGAGCGATCACCGGCTTTTGGCTGGGACTGATTTTTGCACTTCTCATTGGCGCAGGTTTTGACGTTGGTGTCGACGGAGGGACCAACTACGTTCCTCAAGAATTCTTAGCCGTTGTTGTGATCGCAGCCGGTGTGGGCATGCTCGTAAACATCCTTAGATTTTTAGCCTCAAAGAACAAGCGCGGTTTTCTGAGCTCGCAGATGCCAGTTGCCTCAAGGTATGAAGTAATCGTGCCCGAAGAAGATGCAGCAAAGGCCATGCAAAACATCAACATGGCCCGCGACCTAGGCAATTAGGAAATTTGCTCGGCAAACCAGTTCTCGACGTCGCTAGCGGTTCTTGGCAAAGCAGCGCTTAGGTTTTCACAACCGGACTCGGTGACCAGGACGTCGTCCTCAATTCTTACTCCAATTCCGCGGTATTCGGGTGGCAGATTCAGGTCATTCTGGTGAAAGTAGAGGCCTGGTTCTATCGTGAAAATCATGCCTTCTTCTAGGATCCCGTCTTGATACATTTCGCGCCGAGCTTGCGCGCAGTCGTGGACATCGAGTCCCAAGTGATGACTGGTGCCGTGGACCATGTAGCGGCGATGATGCTGGTTCTCTTTTTCCAGAGCCTCTTCGGCCGTCACTGGAATTACTCCAAGCTCGGCTACTCGCCTGGCAATAACCTCAATCGCCGCGTTATGAACTTCGCGGAATTTGATCCCCGGTTTCACGACCGCAAAGGCTGCGTCGGCGGCCTCCAGGACAGTGTTGTAGACCCAGAGTTGCTCTGTCGAGAATTTCCCATTGACTGGAATCGTTCTTGTTACATCTGCCGTGTATAGCGAGTCAAGCTCAGCTCCTGCATCGACCAGTATTAAGTCGCCAGCTTTGACTTCGCCATCGTTTTTTGTCCAGTGAAGTATGCAAGCGTTTGGGCCGCTGGCCGCGATTGTTTCATAGCCAAGCTCAAAACCGTTTTGTCTTGCCACGCTGTAAAAGGCTGTCTCAACAACTCGTTCTCCTCTGGCCTTTTTTGTGGCCCGTGGGATAGATCTGGCAACCTCTGCAAAGCCGTCAACTGTGATTCTGACCGCTTCACGCATTTGGGCAATCTCGTATTCATCTTTTACAAATCTCAGCGTGGAGGCGGCTTCGATAAGTTCCAGATCTTCCATATCTATAACTGCCCCGATCGATGCGCGGTCAGCTTCTAGTTGCGTTAGGTCTTTGGTTTCGATCCCAAGCTGCAATGAGACCTGGGTCAGGGTTGGTCTTGGGCCAACCCAGAATTCTCCGATTGCGGGGTTGGCAAAAAACTCGTCGGAGTCTCTTCCCGCAGTTGGCATTAGGTACAAGGTTGATTCGCATTTATCTTTGCGGCCATCAATAACCAATACCGATCCAGGCACAGTTGCCGAACCCCATCCGGTGAGGTGAGTGAAGGCAGTATCCGGGCGATAGCGATAGTCGGTGTCATTGGCGCGCACTCTTGGCTGGGTGGCGGCAATCACTAGGACTTTGCCGGCAAACTTTGCCGAGAGGGCGTCTCTGCGCTTATGGCTGTGGTCAGCAACCTCCCAACGAGTGGCAACCGCGGAGTCAATTTCCGCCCAGTTTGAGGATATGAAATCCATGAATCGTTCCGATTGTGGAACGCGAGACCGGTTAGTCGGCTGAGAATTTTTCGTCATGCGACTATTCTGCTCCTGTGATAGACCTACATGCACACTCAAACATGAGTGACGGATTAGATACCCCAGCCGAACTTGTCCAAAACGCGGCTAAAGCAGGTGTCACGACCCTTGCAATCACCGATCACGACACCACTCTTGGCTGGGACGAGGCAATAATTGCTGGTCGCCAGCACCAGGTCCGAGTAATTCCTGGAATCGAGGTGTCCACTAGGCAGCTGATCGGCGGTAACCGCTCGATTAGCGTTCATATTCTCGCGTATTTGCCAGACCCAACAAATTCAGCCTTAGTTCAGGAACTTGAAAAGACAAGGCGCTCGAGAATTGAGAGAGCAAAAAAGATGGTTGCGCTACTTGCTGAGGACTACCCAATCACTTGGGAAATGGTGCTGGCGCATTTGCCAGAGGGTTCCACGGTCGGACGACCAGCCTTGGCAGACACTTTGGTGTCAATGGGAGTGGTTCCAACCCGTTCGGATGCGTTCACGTCAATTCTTCATTCGCATTCGCGCTACTACGTTTCGGATTATTCGGTTGACACCACGGATGCCATAGCTCTGATTCGGGGTGCGGGAGGTGTTTCAGTAATCGCTCACCCCTTGATCGACTTTCCTGCGGGAGCCTCGATGACTGATTTACCTGCCGAGTTTTTCAAGATTCTGATCGGTGCGGGTTTGAATGGAATCGAAATTGAGCATCGATCCGTTCCCAAGCAAGCCAAGCAGTGGCTGAAGAACTTAGCGGTGAAACATAATCTGATTACCACTGGTTCCAGCGATTATCACGGTATCGACGGCAAAGACAACCGGCTCGGTGAAAACCGTACCGAGCCCGCGATGCTTCAGCGAATTTTAGATCAAGCCTCTGGCTTCGAGGCGCCCTTATAGTTTCGATTTCGATTGCGATTGCGATTGCGATTGAGACTCTGCTGTGGAACGGACTTGCTCGGTGCGCTTGACCTTGGAGGCTGGCTCGATGTGGGAGCCTTTTTGACTGCCGAAGGAGCTCTTCCAATTCGGCCCTTTGTGCCGGGTTCGATGCCGAGTTCTTCAAATAGATGAGGTGAATTCGAGTAGGTTTCAGTGGGCTCCGGAACGCCAAGGTCCAGTTCGCGGTTGATGTGAACCCAGCGAGCTAAATCGTTCCAGTCAACGAAAGTAACCGCTACACCTAGTTTGCCGGCTCTTCCGGTTCTTCCGGTGCGGTGTAGGTAGGCTTTTTCATCTTCTGGGACCGAGTAATTGATGACGTGCGTGACATCGTCTACGTCGATACCGCGGGCGGCGACTTCGGTGGCAACGAGAATCTCTTTCTTGCCTTCTCTAAAAGAAGCCATTGAACGCTCTCTGGCATCCTGAGACATGTCCCCGTGCAAGGGAGCAGCATTGAAACCTCTGTCGATTAGCTCTTCGGCCAATTTGGCTGACTGCCTCTTGGTGCGGACAAAAATAATTGTTTTGCCTCGGCCCTGGGCCTGCAAGATTCTGCCTACAACCTCGTCTTTATCTAGGGCGTGTGCTCTATAGACATACTGCTTGATGTCAGCCTTGGTCTTGCCTTCATCCGGGTCACTGACCCGGATGTGGATCGGGCGGTTTTGGTATCGACGAGCAAGGCTCAGGATTGCCGCCGGCATGGTTGCCGAGAACAGCATCGTTTGGCGCTGAGGGGGAGTTAACGAAAAGAGTTTTTCAACATCTGGTAAGAATCCAAGGTCAAGCATCTCGTCAGCTTCGTCCAAGACCATGAAGGTCACGTTGGACAGGTTCATAAGTTTTTGTTTTGCAAGATCAAGCAGGCGTCCCGGTGTGCCGACAACGATTTGCGCACCGCCCTCTAGGGCAGCAACTTGGCCCTCGTAGGCTTTGCCGCCGTAGATGGCAACGACGGTGGTCGGGCGGTTAGTTGTTGCAAGGATTAGGTCCTCAGAAACCTGAAGCGCTAATTCTCTTGTCGGAACAACCACTAGTGCTTGAACACCAGGAGCTGGGTTCTCACCTAGGGCCTGAATAAGTGGAAGGCCAAACCCAAGAGTCTTACCAGTTCCGGTTTTTGCCTGGCCGATTACATCGGTCCCAGATAACGCAACTGGAATAGCTTGTTCTTGAATTGGGAATGGACTGGTGATGCCTTTGGACTCTAGGGCTTCGCAGATGTCTGCATCTATGCCTAGTGATTTGAAACTCAAGTAATTCTCCGTATGTTTTTGGCTCTCGGTTTTCTACTCCTCGAGCTGAGCTATAAGCTTGCAAGGTGTTGGATTGGTTACGCAAGATACGTAAGGTTTCGCAGAAGCTCACGCTTCCTTCGCGAGACGCAACTGCTGGTCGCAGTCAAATCCAACTCAACCCTGCCAAGCTTACTCCTTCGTCGGAAATCTATCTGTCTTCTTTGTCGCAGTTGCACCTTGTGATATCCGATCTTCTGCATCAAGACTCCCTCAAGGCGCCCGATTCGAATCAAAGCGAGGCTCAGGCCATTTTGGCTGGTTCCTACAGAGATCGCTCGAAGCAGCTCGACGGCTTGCTGATTCGGCTTGGCGCAAGCCAGATGGAATTGCAGTCGGACATTCGTGAACGACTTGAACAGTTAGTTATGCGGACCGAAGGCGCTGACTGGTTCGAGGACCTGATGAGGATCTATGTCGTTTTTGGAATACTTCAAGACGGCGCTGTACAGGTTTCCAAGGGTTTACCGGCTGCAAAGAGACTAAAAGTGGACCAACTTCTAGATTCAAAGAAGTTGGAAAAATTCTGCCACCGTGAGTTGGCCGCTGGTATTGCCGCCGAACCAAGCCTGGGCCCAAGATTGGCAATGTTTGGGCGCATGGTTGTAGCCGATGCGTTGCTAGAAATTCGAGATTCTGTCGATCTGGCGAAAGTTTTGCCAGACCCCGTAAAGGACGACTTAGTGGCTCTTGCCAGGGAGCAGTTCAAAACACTTGAACCATTTACTTCGGTGCTCATTGCTCGGCACACCGTCAGAATGGACTTACTGGGCCTTACCGCGTAGGCGGATGCTGGCTAGCTGCCCAGCCTCTTCTGATTCTCGTTTTGCGACCAGAAAATTCGTACCGAACCAACCTGCTGCCGGCATTGTAAGCATGACAATGAACCAAATCCAAGCGCTGGAATAGCTCAAGCCAGCCCAGGTCAAAATTAGCCAGAGGGCACTTCCAGCGGACAACGCAATGCTCACCGGAACTATTTTTCCGTAGTGGTCAGATTTTGCAAGAACGAACGGCCCAACCATCGCAAGAATGGCCGCATAGGCAATTATTATTAAGATCTCCATTAGGCCAGGAAACCTACGCGCCGTGTTTCCTCCGCGCCTATTTCAACGTATGCGATCGAAGACGTTGGAATCAGGATGATGCTTCCTTTTTCGTCACTCAGTTCAAGCACGGGCTCTGATGCTTCAATCGCCTTTTTGACCGTAGCCATCAGATCTTTGGCACTCAGGCCTGATTCGAAGCTGATGTCTCTTGCGTTGTCTCTGATGCCGATTCTGACGTCCATAATTCTCCTTAGTCAAAATAAGGTTACGGCAAGAAAAAAGTCTGCATAGCCAAATAGATTAATGACGTGAGAAATTCTTCTGGGTCGCCCAGTTCATCCGAAGCAGAACTCCCTGCTCAATTAGCCGGGGTTATGACCGGCATGGACTCACTGGTGCTTGGATCTCCGGGGTCTGGTAAAACTAGCCTCATCAGAAATTTGGTGTCCCAATTTGAAACCGATGGTTTGGGTCCAAGTGAAGTCCTTGTAATAACACCGCAACGCGCCGCCGCAACAAGGCTTCGAGACCAACTGGCAGCCAACTCAAAAAATGTGGCGATCTTGCCAAGAGCGCGATCAATTACTTCGTTGGCCTTTGAAATTTTGCAGTCCGAACTTCCAGGCGTGAAGTTGGTATCGGGGGCCAATCAGCAGTCCCTTATCGCCGGACTCGTGTCCGACGCGGTCGCGAGCGGTGCCGCCAAGAGTTGGGGTTTTGATGCGGCGAGCCTCGCGCTATCAGGATTCCACAACGAACTTCGCGATTTATTTGCGGTGTTGATTGAGAACCAAATAGATGGGAACAAGCTTCTAGCGCTGCAGGAGAGTTGGCCTAAGTCAAACTTCCGAACTGCAATTGACCTGCTACCTATTTACGTCGAAGCCTTGCAAAAAACCAATCAAGTAGACCCTTCCCAGTTAATTGTTATGGCAACCAAATTTGCTGCAGGCGCAAAGAGCGCAAGGGTTGTTTTAGTTGATGACGCGCAGGATCTATCGCTCGCTGGAGTTGAGTTCATCCTGCAGCTTTCGAGCACTTGTCAGTTGATTGCTTGTGGCGATCCGGACACTGCATCTCTCGGCTTTCGCGCGGCAGCCGGAGGCTTTGTGGCTGAGCTCAGAAAAAATAGAAATAACCTTCTAGAGGTTTCCTTAATTGGCCATACCAGTCAGCCGGCCGGCGTGAATGACCTGATGGCGAGGCTTGTTGAACGCATACCGACCTCCGAAGCTTTTCGGCATCGCCCTAAGTCCAACGCAGAATCCAGCATCGATGAGTTTTCGCTCTTTGACAACCAGATATCGGAAACCGATTACCTTGCAAGCGAGCTTCGCAGGCTGAGGGTCACCGAAAGTTGGGACTGGCGGCAAATGTGCGTTGTGGCTAGAACCCGAGTGCAACTTGATCAGCTATCCAGTGATTTAGCCGCAAGATCGATACCGGTCCGAATCCTCGGAGTACAGAAAGCACTGCGGGATCAACCGGCGGCTCGATCGGTGCTTGATTTCGGTCAGCTGGTTTTTTCCGAGGCAAAACACTATCTAGTGACTGAGCTTCTAGGGTCCAACTTGGTTGGCCTTTCAGTTATCCAACAGCGTCGACTATTTAGGCAACTGTCTTCTCTCGAGCAATTCGAAAGCCTAACTCGCATTCAAATGCTCGAGTCAATCTTCGAAGCCGAGATTGACTTTGATTCAAATGAAGTCGCCAGGCTTAATCGGGCAATCAAAGTAGTTGGCTCCCTCAAAAATCGTGGCGAGATGGGCGCCTATAGGTTCGTCAGCGCCATCTGGAATCTTGCCCCTGCGGGGAAACTTGCGGAGCTATCCAGGGGCGAATCCGAGGTGGCTTTGGCTGCGAACCGAGATCTAGATGCAATTTTGGAGTTATTTGCGGCCGCAAATAGATTCGATGAGCAGCAAGGCACTGGCGCGCAAGCATTCCTTGCCGAGCAGCTTGACAGGGCTGTGCCCGAGGATTCACTGGCACAGGTGGGATTAAGGGACTCGGTGGTTCTGGCTACCGCTTCACAGCTATCCGGACTGGAGTTTCAAGTTCTGGCTATGCCTCGACTGCAAGAGGGCATCTGGCCAAACCTTAGGTCCAGGAACTCTCTTCTCGGGGCTAGTGGGCTGCAGGCATTTTTGACTGGAAGATCTGACGATCCTGGCAAGGCAGCCAGATCAGAGTTGGCCGACGAGCTTCGACTGTTTTATAAAAGCTTGGGCGCGGTTCGATCCAAGTTAATGCTGAGCGCAATGCAAAGTTCAGACGAACAGCCCTCGCAGTTTTTCCAAATGTCAGGTCTGTCCCCGGTCGCGAAGCAGGTGGATATTGAGTTCGACCCTCGCCGCTTGGTGGGCAGGCTCAGGGCTGAGTTAGCTGCTGGAGATGTGTCGGCGGCCCCGATGCTGGCTGCTTTGGCACTCACTGGTGCCAGCGGTGCTCACCCGAGAAGTTGGCAGGGCCTGCTTCCAATTTCGACTACTGACCCGGTAGTCACGGCGAATGAACAGTTGCGTCTGAGCGCATCAAGGCTCGACGCATTTGAGAAATGTCCTCTCCATTGGTTTATAAATAATTTTGGCGGAGACGGGCAGTCTTTTGAGGCATCAATTGGGACACTGCTGCATGCTGCAATGGAGCTTTCGACAGACAGCGAATCGGTCGGGCAGTACGTTGAATCGAACTGGCACACTTTGAGGTTTGAAACCGAGTGGCTTGCAACGGCGGCGAAGCGCCGTGCACTTAAAATGGCGGGCTACATTTCTTCGTACTTAGGAGAATCGAATCAGCTGGTAGCCAGTGAACAGGGCTTTGAAATAAATCTCGGCCGGCTTGTCGTCGCTGGAAAAATAGATCGGGTGGAGCGAACCGGGGATGGCTTGATAGCCGCGGATCTGAAGACCGGTAAATCACCAAGCGCAAAAGAGGCGGCGGAACTCCGTCAGCTGGCGCTCTACCAGCTTGGGCTGCGCCAAAGTTATGACGAACCGGTTGCCGGTGGCCGAATTATCTCGGTGGGCTCGGGCTCACTAAAGGTCTTGGAGCAGCCGGCTCTTGCCGGTGAGTTCGAGGAAAGCATCATGGAGCTCTTGTCCAGGGCCGAGAGTCAGATCGGTCAGGCCAGCTTCGTGGCAAATATTTCAGATCACTGCACTGGGGATTACAAGTGTCAATTGCTTATGGCCAAGGCGGTGACTCATGACTAAGTACTCGGCCCAAGAGATTTTTTCTGTTGTTTCAAAACACAAACTCACCGACGAGCAGGAGGCGGCGATCTCGTCCGCAAGCACAACGGGACCAAGCCTCATTATTGCTGGGGCTGGAAGTGGAAAAACTGAGCTGATGTCGGTTAGGACCCTCTACTTAGTGGCCAATGGGCTGGCAAAACCGAGTGAAATTCTTGGCTTGACCTTCACTAGAAAAGCCGCCAGTGAGCTGGCTACCAGAGTCCAATCTGGATTAGTGCAGCTGAGGGAGTCAAGCTATTGGCCGAAAGAGCTGGGGGATGATTTTGATCCGCCCAAAATAACCACTTATAACTCCTTTGGAAATGAGATTTTTAGATCACTTTCGTTACAGGTTGGCTTCGAGGCAGACGCGGTACTGCTGACCGAAGCTGGGGCAATTTCGCTGGCGAGGGAGGTGGTTGCAAACGCTAGAATTTCGGAATTTTCAGAGCTAATGAACTGGGACAAGTCACTCGATTACTTGACCGAGAAGGTCTTAGGTGCCAGCGGCTCTTTGACTGACAATCAGCAGTCGCCCGATGAGGCAATTTCCTACCTGCAAGAATTTGCTCAACAGATTGCAGCTCTGCCGCAGTCGGACAAGGGTGGCGAGGGTGTCTACGCCTACCACCAGACGCTTCTGGATACGATGCACTCCTCAACATTGGTTTTTGAGCTTGCAAGGCAGTATCAGAGCCAAAAAAAGACTAGAGGGTTGGTCGATTTTTCGGATCAAGTGGCTCTGGCGCTCAGGGCTCTTGAGAAGCAAGACCTTGAGCTATCTCATAAATTTGTACTTTTGGATGAGTACCAAGACACCTCTGGCATCCAGACCATGCTGCTGTCTAGGCTGTTTGCCGGAAAGCCAGTTATGGCTGTCGGTGATCCCAACCAAGCTATCTATGGTTGGCGCGGCGCGAGCAGCGCCAATCTGAGTGGTTTTGCTGGTGATTTTGGTGCCGCCGAGCAGTTCTCACTGAGCACGAGCTGGAGGTCTGGCCAGGCAATTGTGGACGCGGCGAATTTAGTAAGCGAGCCGCTGCAGGATGATTCGTTCGTCAGTCCGGTAAGCCTGACAGCAGGGCTTGACCGAGAAGGAACCGTTTCGGCGATTGTGTGCCAAGACGATGCAGTCGAAAGCGCCAGAGTGGCCTCGTGGCTGTCGGGAAGAATGAACGAAGAAACCAGTGCTGCGGTTTTGTTCCGTTCAAAACAGGCGATGCGGGTATTTGCCGACGCACTTGAAACCAAAGGGCTCGAGGTCGAAATAACCGGGCTTTCCGGATTACTCGAGCAGCCTGAGGTGCTGGATTTGTTAGCTGCTTTGCGGGTAATCGCAGATCCGGAAGCCGGTGCCGAGCTGATGCGTATTTTGTCGGGCCCTAAATTCAGAATTGCACCAAGAGACATTGCCCAGCTCCATAAATTTGCAAGAAAACTTACTCGCATGCGAAAAGAGGTCACTGCGGAGATTCCTCTCACATTGGTTGAGGCACTGGACGAACTTCGTAAACCTAGCTCCAGGGAGTTTGCTGAAATTTCCGTGGCTGGACTCGAGAGAATGGTGCAGGCTAGCGAGCTATTTCACCTGATGAGAACGCAGCTTTCCCTTGGCGTCAGTGAATTTTCTTGGGCGGTCGCAAGAGAGCTGGAATTAGACATTGAGCTTTATGCGCACGCCCGCACCAAGACGCCGCTGGCAAACCTAGAGGGTTTCATCGCCCGCATTTCAGACTACGAAGTCAGCGCCCTGCGCCCATCTATTTCAGGGTTGTTGGGCTGGCTCGATTATGCCGTGAACAGTGAGCGATTTGAAATGCCAAAGGCTGGTGCCAAGGCTGGAGTTGTGCAGCTAATGAGCGTTCACGCGGCAAAAGGTCTCGAGTGGGACTTTGTGGCGGTTGCAGGTTTGGTTCAAGGATCTTTCCCGGTCGACTCTCGAGACTCAAAAGGCTGGCTGGCAATTGGGAAGCTTCCTCATGAAATAAGGCAGGACCGCGATTGGATACCTCAACTGTCTTGGCGTCAGGCAGCTACTCAAAAGCAACTGAAGGCGGCCACTGAAGATTTTGCTTCAGAAAACCGGGCCAAGCACGATACCGAGGAACGCAGGCTCGCCTACGTTGCAATCACTCGGGCTGGAAGGGACCTTTTGCTGTCGGCGAGTTATTATAAGGCAGGCATTTTAAATCCGCGCCCGATCGCCCCCTACCTGGAGGAGCTAATTAGCGCCGGGCTTGCTTCATTACTCGAACCCGTTCCAGAGCCAGCGGTAGCAAACCCACTTGCCAATCTGGCCAAATCCGAAATTTGGCCTGCTGACCCACTTGGCAAGAGCCGTGATTCACAACTCGCTGCCGCCGAAAATGTGATCAGTGCGACTCCGACAAGGGTTAGTGAAAGTCTGCAGCTGGCTGCAATCATCGAGCAGGCAGAACTAATCAGAAACCCAAAGCCAGTAGAGCTTCCCTTGCGTTTATCTGCGTCCAAAATTGTCGAGCTTCTTACCGAGCCAGAGGGCTTCTGGGCGCAGATTGCCCGCCCGCTGCCAGTGTCGTTCTCTGACGCTGCTGCGAAAGGAACTCAGTTTCACGAGCGCCTAGAGGAGGCGTTTGACTTGGAGGCTGATTTGGATATCTCCGATTGGGAGGATCAAGATCAGAAACTTGGGCAGGCTTTCCTCGACTCCAGGTTCAATAGTCTCGAGCCTATATACGTTGAACAAGCACTCGAGTTCGAACTAGGTGGAACGGTGGTTGTGTGCAAGTTAGATGCGGTCTATCAAACTGATGACGGCTTCGAAGTTGTCGACTGGAAATCGGGCTCCTCACCAAAGTCAAAAGTGGAAGTTTCCAACAAGGCAGTGCAGCTAGCCCTTTATCGAATTGGACTGTCGCGATGGCTTGGGGTCGGAGTGGAGAGAGTGAACGCATCATTCTTTTTTGCGGGCGACGCTAAGGAAATATCGCCCGAAGTGCCATCGGAGAAAGAGCTGGTTGAAAAACTAAGAGCTTTTAGAAAAGCTCCTCTTCGTTTTTAGCTTCCGGATCAGCATCTTCAATAAAGTCGGCTTCCAGGATTTCGGCTAACCCCTCGTCCGGTTGCTGAGTGAGCTCTTGGGTTTCCAGTTCCTGATTTTCTTCAAGGCCAGAAGCGTCGTCGTGAGGAACTGGAGCAACACTGAGCGATGCAATGCCGGCAAAGCTCGAGGCCCTGAGGATTCGAAGATTGCCACTCTCGAGCTGGTCACGAAGTTCGGCAATCATGTCCTCGGCCTGACTGATTTCCTTCTCATCTTTGTTTGCTATGCAGTAGACCAGCCAGCTGCCAAGCTCAAGTTCGGAGTAGAGCTGGGCGCGTTGGCTGATGTTTTCATCAGCCGACTCTCTTGCCGCACGGTAGTTCAGAATGGTGTCCTCGAGGGTGGTCCTGAGTGCTCCTCCAGTTAGCCAACGAAGGTCTTCTGCGGGGTCGCCGACCTTTAGCGAACTCCAGCCGGATAGACCCTTAACTTTCTGAGAATTGACCATGACTGTTTCTTGGCTCACGTTTCCGTGAATAACAGTCGGGTGAAAACGAAACAGCCCAATATCTTCGGTCGCCGCCTCCCACCTAGAAAGCAGGGCTGCCGGGACTCTGCCGGTCTGAGCAATGCTGTCTATCTCGGCAACCTTGTTTCTCAAGATGCCTGCTGCGTCATACTCCAGGAGACCGGCGTCTCTAATGATTTCCGGGCTTAGGTTGTGGATGCGCGCTAGCACCTCACCTATGCTTTTGGAAAATAGTCCGGGAGCATATTTCGCCAGGTCAGTAGTTTCCCCACCCAGGAGAGTAAGGAGCAGGGCTCCGGTTCCATCAGAATCCATGCTTTGACCAATAAGTCGAGGAGTGTCTATCCCCAAGATTTCCTGGTGGGGTTCAATTATTTTTAGGGCCTGTAGCTCTATGGCAACTTCAGATTCCCCGGCTGGCGTGGCAGGAATCAACAGCTGGTAAGAGGCACCGTCTTGGTCCCAGAGCTGGAGCTGATCAATGTCAGGGTTAGTTTCAACCCTCCGATAGCTACGGAAGGTGAACCCCGGGGCAGCATCGGCTGCCAGCGCGGCTAATATCAGACTAGGTCTTCCCACGGTCACAGGTTAGATTGTTCACCGCGCTCTTGGAGTAAACGCCACGCGCAGCATAAGGATTGCTAATGACTTCAGATCTGACCCCGAGCCAGCTTTTGGCCGGACTAGATGATGATCAAGCCGCTGCTGCCCAGGCCCTGCAAGGCCCAGTCGCCATAATTGCAGGTGCTGGTAGTGGGAAAACCAGAACTGTCAGCCACCGCATTGCCTACGGTATTCAGACAGGCAACTATGCGGCCAATCGAGTATTTGCTCTTACCTATACCAATCGCGCCGCGGCCGAGCTTAGAACCCGGCTCAGGTCCTTAGGTGCCCAAGACGTGGCGGTCAGGACCTTTCACTCTGCAGCGCTTGCGCAGTTGCAATTTTTTTGGCCCCAACTCACAGACAGCTTCGCCCCGAAGCTCGTCACTCACAAGGGGCCTCTGATTCAAGAGGTTCTAGAGCAAATGGGCATTCGTGCAACTGCCGAACTGAAGTCGAGCCTCCAAGCAGAAGTCGAATTCGTCAGGTATTCCATGAGGGATTTAGAGAAGTATCAAACTACAAGACCCGAGAGCTCAAGCCTCGGTGCCGAAAGATTCGGAGAATTTTTCAGTGCTTTTGAATTACTCAAGCAAAAGCGACGCGTTATCGACTGGGAAGATGCCCTGTTGCTGTGCGTTGGAATGCTGAGAGACCAGCCGCGAATGCTGGCCCATGTCCAGCAGCAATATCGGTTTTTCACCGTGGATGAATACCAAGATATTTCGCCACTCCAGCAGGCTCTTCTCGAAACGTGGCTAGGGGATAGGCAAGAGCTATGCGTGGTCGGAGACCCCAGGCAGACCATCTACACTTTTGCGGGCGCTCGCAGTGACTTTTTGACAGGCTTTCAGGACCGGTATGAAAAAGCGCAAGTGTTTGAACTGAACCGAAACTATCGATCGAGCCAGGAAGTAGTGGCGCTTGCAAATCGAGTCAGCCCCGACACGCCTCTCGAGGCAATTCGCCAAGTTTCTGAAAAGCCCGTTTTTAGAACCTTCAAGAATGCTGGCGACGAAGCTACTGGTGTGGTGCGGCAAATAAATGAGTTTCTGGAAAATGGCGTTGGCCGCGGTGAGATAGCGGTGCTTGCTCGAACCAACGCTCAGCTTGTCAAAATGGAGCAAGAACTAAAAAACTCCGGAATCGATTATCAAGTCCGCGGATCTGGAAGGTTTTTTAAGCGTCCAGAGGTTATCCAGGGCGCGGGGGCCATTAGAGCTCTTCAGACTTCAGAGCCTAAAGAGCCGTTGTTTATAGAGGTCTCCAAAATCATCTCTGCACTCGGCTGGAAATCAACAGCCGATATGGATGAGAAATGGCTTGCCTTGAATTGGTTCTTAGAGGTTTTGGAGGAGCTTGAAGAGCCGAACTTGGACGAGTATTTGCGGGAATTGGACGAGCGGGAGCGCTCAGGACATGAGCCAATGCGCGACGCGGTTATGTTGGCAACCATTCATGGGACAAAAGGCTTGGAGTTTGCCAAGGTGTTTCTAATAGGTGTGAATCAAAACTATTTCCCCATCGGGTATGCAAAGACTGACGCCGAAATTGCAGAAGAACAGCGGCTTTTCTACGTAGCGATTACCCGAGCTAAGGACTTTTTGCAGGTCAGTTCAAGACTGGACAAGCAGCCTTCAGATTTCATAAAGCGTTTCGGCAGCCACACTCCGACCAGTTAGCCTGGCTAGTTACCACTTCTCCTGAGCGCTCAAGGCGGATCATGTCCAAAGGTTCCTGATTCTCTAGCCCGTCAAGGAAGTTCAGGGACTTCGATAGTGCAATCCCTGTCGAGAACAACATAAGTGCACTATCGGCTAGATCACGGTCAAGGCTTGTCAGCTGGGTCGCAATCTTGATCCAATTGGGTTCATTGTTGATTCGGTGAAGCTCAACGCATCCTAGACATGGCGTGACACCGGGAATCACGATGTGAGAGATCTCGACGCCTGATTCATCGAAGCAAATTGCCACGTGCGGGACGTCACGCGATAACCAGGGCTGATAGTCGGCAGGCTGGATGATGTCGTGGCAGACAAGGATTGCTAAGTCTGCCCGGTCAAAAGCTGTGCTCACTCTGCTGTGAAGTTGAATGCTAGGGCCATCTGAATCGGATTTAGCGGCCCTTACTCGCTGCGATCCAAGTAAGGACTGCGGGTAGCCCAGTTCAACCGTGTCTCCCGGTAGGACTTTCGAGTGGTCATTAGTAAACACGTTTGTGACTGCGGAGGCGTTCAGGGCTCTCAGAAGGGTCAGGCCAGTTCGGTCGAGTTTGGAAAGAAAAACGCGAAGGCTTTTTCTTGCTCGTAAGGTTTCTGCTGGGTCATCGAGCCCAAGTAGGTAGAGCCTCATTATTTCGGAGAAACGCGTAGAGATTTCATGCTCCGTGAAGGTGGGCATAAATGATGATGTCCTAAAAAGTAGCGGCCCTAAGCGTTCGATTAGCTCGTTGGTGGTTTCTGCATCGGCGCTCGCCATTTTTGGCAAGAGCGACAGCTGGTTGTCGCTGACACCAGTCTCTAAAAAATCCAATGCTCTGAACTGCGCCTTGGAAAGATTTGTCAGGGCGACTTTAGAGTGAGCTCCGTATTGTCTAGTTGTGTCGTCGATCCACAGTCTTGCAAGGCCAGGGTTTATTTGTCTTACCACTTGAGGTAGTTTGCAGCCCCCGAGCTATTCTCGTGAGACGTTCTCCACAGCGGAGCGGCGTTGAGGAAATCGATGTGTGCTAGTCGGTTAGGAATTTACGGAGTTGATCTTCAAAGTCATCCCCACCATTTTTGATCCGAGCAATCAATGAATCTGGATTCTCAATTTCAAGTGCGGTGGGCATTTGATCAGGGTGTGACCAAAGATCATCCGAAGCGTTCTTGCCGATATCAGTTACTACCCGTTGCCACATTAAGGTGGCTTCTCGCCTAAGCCGAGGTCGCATTTCAAGACCAAGCAGGGCCTCGAAGGTTTTGGCAGATGCTCCGCTGGTGGCTCGCTTGCGATTAAATATTTCAACCACTGCTTGGATGTTCGGCAGTCTTTTGGTTGCCTCCAGCGACGTCGCGTCGACCCAGCCTTCGATAAGTGCCAGAACAGTCTCTATGCGCTCCAAGGCTTGCTCCTGCTCCGGGCTTCTTGGCGACACCATCGCGCTGGCCTCAATGATCTGCTCCATTGAACCTGGGTCAGTCGGGTCGATTCGAGACGCAATTTCCTCGATGCCACTCAAGTCCACGCTGAGCCCGGCGGCAAACTCCCTTACCTGGGTGATGATTTGCTCTCGCAGCCAACTGGCTTGGTTGTAAAGCGAAGCGATTGCCATCTCACGAGTCGCCAGGTAAATAAGTACCTCACTCTTTGGTATCTCGAGGTCTTGAAGAAACTCTCCCAGGTTTTGAGCGATGATCCCGGGTCTGACGGTAAGAGGGATTCCAATTTCGCCTGAGAGCAATACTTCTGAGGAAAGCTTTCCGATGGCTTGACCCAGTTGCATAGCAAATATTGAGGCTCCGGCATTACCAATAAAGTTTTGAGCTGGTGCCAGCATCTCGCTTAGCTCAGGGGGTAGCGTGTTCCCTAAGTTCTCATTTAGCGCTGCGGCCATGCTGTTGGCGACCGGCTCCGAGAGTTCTCTGAAAAGCGGCATCGCTTCTTTTGCCCACATTGACCGCGTGAGTTTCTTTGGTGGGTTTGGGTTCGTGAATTCTGTAGCCTCGCTCAGCCAGAGACGGGCCATGTCAAACGCAGTCTCCAGTTCGGCTTCAAGAACAGAATTTGCCGGCTTCTCAGTTTTCTTTGAAAGCTCGAGCGCCTGATCAAGGGCAAGTTTCCAGTTCACCGGCTCTCCGGCTTCGCCGGTCATCGCCGATACTTGCCCAAAAAGGTCGCTCAACATCGATGGGTCCGCGCTGAATCCGGCTATTTTGGCAAGATCCTCCGGGTCCAATTGCCCTGATTCCATCATCTTTCGAATCAGGCGTTCAAGCTGTTCGCGATCTGGCTGTTCTTCCACGGGGCACCTCTTCTACTGAAAAACTACCCTGCCAAAGACGTGGAAGACTGCAAATCCGCTGCAAAGTTCCTCCTGTTCGCCTAGGGCGTTAGCGTCTTCGGCGCTATTACGGGCTGGACTGCCTAGCATTGGAGCAATGACTTTTTTCGATACACCGAACCCGCCCAAACGAAGACGCTTCGCTGGCTGGATCGGTCTTGGGGTGGCATCAATCGTGGCCGTTGGGCTTTTGGTCGTACCGACCGGCTTTGTAATCGAACGTCCCGGGCAAGTTTTCAATGTCATGGGGCAAATCGACGGGACGCAGGTTATTAGCTCCCAGGAGGTAGAGACATTTGAATCCGAATCGCGATTCGACGTAACTACAGTTTCTTTATTAGGCAACCGCGAATCTACACCGAGTTGGATTCAGGTTCTCTACGCATGGGCCGATCCCAATCAAGTTGTTTTGCCTCTAGACGAAATCTTTCCTCCAAGCTTTACGGCCGAGCAATTTAGAGCCGAATCTTCGCTGCAAATGGAAGTTTCTCAGCAGGATGCGATTGCTGTTGCTCTGAAAAAACTGGGTTATCAAGTCCCAAGGGCCCTGTACGTAAATACAGTCCTAGAGGGCGCCCCATCCTCTGGAATTTTGATTGCTGGCGACCTGATTACCGCGGCTGGCGGAGTTCCGGTCGATACATTCGACGCATTCAAAGCGCAAATCCAGCTGGCTAAAAGCACTCCTTTACTAATAAAAGTCATCAGGGATGGGCAAGAAACCTCCCTGTCTGTGACACCGTCACTAAACGGCGAAGCCTGGGTCATAGGCTCAATGATCGGGTACACGTACAATTTCCCATTTGAACTTGACCTCCAACTTGGAGACGTTGGTGGACCAAGCGGTGGGCTGATTTTTAGCCTGGGAGTCCTCGATGCCCTAACTGAGGGGTCCCTAGCCGGAAACGTGCACGTGGCGGGCACTGGCACCATTGACCCGGACGGCAATGTCGGACCTATTGGTGGCATTGCGCTGAAAATGCTTGGTGCAAAACAGGCCGGAGCGGAGCTGTTTTTAGCCCCCGCGGCAAACTGCCAAGAGGCCATTGGCCAGATTCCCAGCAACTTGACAGTTGTTTCAGTGAGAGACTTAACTGAAGCTCTTGAGAAAATAGAGATGTTTGCCAACGGTGAACAGCTACCAGCAATGCAATGTAATAAATAGGAGATAGATATTGTCTGAAGCACAAGCAAAACCGCAGCGAAGAGTATCCCCGCTGTCAATCGCCTTTGGAATCTTGGCTGTAATAGTTTTTGCGCTAGTGAGTGCTGCAGGGATTTACACCGATTGGCTCTGGTTCAGGCAACTCGACTTCGAAGTGGTCTTTTTCACTCAAATAGTTGGTCAGATAGTTGCGTTCCTAATTGGATTTGTCATCATGACCCTTTTGGTTGCAATTGGCCTGTTGACTGCGTGGCGCTCTCGCCCGGTCTATCTAAAGATGCCGGATGAGTCCCCATTCCAGGCTTATCAACAGCTGCTTGAGGGGCTACGACGAGTAATCATGCTTGGGCTGCCAGCTCTTCTCGGTGTTTTTGGCGGTCTAATCGCAGCGCGCGAATGGCAAACCGCGGCCTTGTGGCTAAATGGTGGCTTGTTTGGGGTCACTGACCCTCAGTTTGGGTTGGATGTCGGTTTCTTTGTTTTTGATCTTCCGTTTTACGGCTTCGCAGTCAGCTACGTGTCAGGCGGTATTTTCCTAGCCGCGCTGATTAATGCCGGTGTTCATTTGATTTTTGGTGGTATCCGCTTCTCGGGTCGAGAAGTTACCGTGTCGAAGCCGGCTCGTATTCAGCTTTCAATCTTGATTGCGACTTACTTTATTCTCCAGGGCTTGAGCCTCTGGCTGGACCAGTATGGGACCGCAACCAGTGCCGGCGAACTCTTTACTGGAGTTACCTACACGGATGACAATGCTGTCATCCCCGGATTGCAAATCTTGGCCCTTATTTCCCTAGCGGTAGCGGTGGCGTTTATCGTCACGGCCTTCCTGGGGCAGTGGAGAGTTTCGATCATTGCGACTGCATTGATGGTTGCAAGCTCACTAGTCCTTGGTGGGCTCTACCCTTGGATTGTTCAAACCTTCCAGGTGGTGCCTAACGAGAGGACCCTAGAGGGGCCTTACTTGCAAAAGAACATAGATGCGACCAGGGTCGCTTATGACTTGGACAAGGTCGAAGTGGTCGACTATGCGGCCAACGTTATCCCGGAACCCGGAGCTCTCCGAAACGATGCGAGGACCACCTCGTCTATCAGAATTATGGACCCGGCCTTGGTCGGTGACGCTTTCCGTCAGCTAGAGCAGTACCGTCAGTACTACAGCTTCCCCAATCGCTTACACGTAGATCGATACTCCGTCGATGGCGAGACTCGGGACACAATAATTGCGGTTCGCGAGCTTAACCAAGCCGGCCTTGGCGAGTCACAGTCTTGGTATAACTCATCGGTCGTTTACACCCATGGGTTTGGCCTAGTCGCTGCCTACGGAAATAAGGTCGACAGCGATGGTAAGCCGTTGTTTTTCCAGTCCGGAATTCCAACTGTTGGAGATCTAGGTGACTTTGAGCCCAGGATTTACTTTGGTGCTAACTCACCGACCTACTCAATTGTTGGCGCTCCGGATGGAGCCGAGCCTTTGGAGTTTGATTTCCCGGCCAGCGAGGGTGACAGCAACGAAACCTACACAACCTTCAACGGTAATGGCGGTCCTTTAGTTGGAAACATCTTTACTAAAATCGCGTACTCATTGAAATTCCAAAGCGAGCAGATCTTGCTCTCAGATGCAATCAACGCTGAGTCGCAAATTCTCTACAATCGTTCCCCTGCGGAGCGAATTGCCGAGGTTGCGCCTTATTTGACCGTCGACACGGAAATTTACCCGGCGATTGTAGACGGAAGAATCAAGTGGATTGTTGATGGCTACACAACCACGACACAGTATCCATATTCGAACCTCGAGTCGTTCAATCTTTCGATCCTGGATTCCTCGTCAGAGACCTTCAACAGGGACACCTCTCAGGTGAACTACATCAGAAACTCCGTGAAGGCGACCGTGGACGCTTATGACGGCTCGGTAGATCTTTACCAGTGGGATGACGAAGATCCTCTGCTATCGGCTTGGATGAAGTTATACCCGGACACCGTGCAGCCAAAGTCCGCCATGTCGGGCGATCTAATGGCTCATGTTAGGTACCCATCCGATCTATTCAAGACTCAGCGTTCAGTTCTTGGTAACTACCACGTGAAAGAAGCTGGAGCCTTCTACTCTCAGCAGGACGCCTGGATGACGCCAAATGACCCTGTGGAGGGCACGGGGCTTGGATCGCTTCAGCCGCCTTACTACTTGACGATGCAGACTCCCGGTGAAACAGACAGCGCGTTCTCGCTCTACTCGACCTTTATTCCTCAGTCCACCGGTGAGAGCACAAGAAATGTGCTGACTGGATACTTGATTGCGAACGCTGACGCGGGTAGCGAAGCTGGCAAGGTGAGTGACAATTACGGCAAGCTGACATTGCTCAGCCTGCCAAGGGAGACGGTGGTTCCAGGACCAGGTCAGGTGCAGAACAACTTCAATGCTGACAGCGATGTGTCATCGCTTCTGAACATCCTTCGACAAGGTTCGACCAACGTTATAAGCGGAAACCTGCTTACGCTTCCCGTTGCTGGTGGACTGCTGTATGTCCAGCCCGTCTACATCGAGTCAACTGGTGAGACTAGCTATCCGTTGCTTGAAAAGGTACTGGTTGCATTTGGTGATCAGATAGCTTTCGAGGACAGCCTAGATCAGGCTCTTGACGCCCTATTCGGCGGCGACTCCGGATTTGATGCCCCAGTAACCGACGGTACTGCCGAAGATACTGTTGCGGAACCTGCTCCTACCGATTCCGGCAACGCCGCTTTGAACGCTGCCTTGACTGCCGCTAACAAGGCTTTGTCTGACAAGCAAGCCGCTTTGGTGGCGGGAGATCTAGAGGCATTCGCAAGGGCAGATTTGCGATTGACTAAGGCTATTGAGGATGCTTTGGCAGCATTAGATTAACCACCGAAAACCTGCTAGTGTTGGGACTTCGCCGCGGGGTGGAGCAGTTCGGTAGCTCGCCGGGCTCATAACCCGGAGGTCGTAGGTTCAAATCCTGCCCCCGCAACTAGTGAAAAACCCCTGAACCTAGTAGGTTCAGGGGTTTTTTCTATGCTGTGGATAATGCAAATTTGTCATCTAAGTTTTGCTCTATTTTTTAGCCATGAATATTTCACTAAATCTCCCAAGATCGGCTGACTAAATGTTGATGGAGCTTTCAATCTTGCTGGCAGCTAGTACTTGCCAGCCTCACAGTAGTACCGCGGATAGCTTTACGATTTGCGCCGAGAAAGTCGAACAAAGTTCTTCTCAAACAAACTCGCACACTAGAGAAAATGTGCCAAATGCTAAGCCCATGCGGCTCTGCTCTTATTACCTAAACAACTCGATTGACTCTCCAACGGAAGGCGTGATTACCGCATGGGTTCCGGTGGGCGCAAGAAGTTGCATCGGCGACACCCAGCCAGAGCCCGAAGTCACGTCGAAAACTAGCGTTGTTCGAGGCTCGAGTGCGCTTCGGGAGTCTTTGACAAGTTTTTCTAATCGTCCATTCGCCTCTTGGACTCCAGGCGACGAGCTAGAAATTTTTGAATTCGGACAATTTAATATTGAAGTAAATAACCGGACGACCACCGGGCACCTTCTGGGGCAGACGGCCCAGATTCGATTCACTGCCAAATCGACTTCTTGGCAATTTTCTGACTCAACCACCATGTCGGGTAGATTTGTTTCAAAGTCCTTTCAGGCCGTCGGTTCATTTTTTGCATTGGCAAAAGTTACCTATCGGGTTGATTATCGAATGCTCGGTCAGAATTGGGTTACCAATGCCGCGACCGTATCGCTGTCGTCAAATCAGCTGGAGATTGAAGTCACGGAGCCACCAAGGAGAACTCTTTTGATTTTGTAAGGAAACTTCTCAGCCGGGACTCATACAATCCTCAGTGTTGTTGACCATAATCAGGTAGACAACGAAAGGTTTTATAAATGTCTCAGTGGAATCGCTCTGGAGAGAATCAATTTAGCTTCAGCCAGCCATACCTTGCGCCTCAGCAGTCTCCGGTCAAAAAGAGGAGGCGTAACCTACTTCCCATGGCAGCCCTAGCTCTCGGTGCCGCCCTTGTCGGCGGCATTATTGGCTCGAGCGGGCTAACGCTTTCGGTTGCAAACCTGAGTCAGCCCGCTCCAATAGTTGTAAATAACGCAACTGAGGTGAATTGGGTCACGGGTGCAGCAGCAGCAGCTTCCCCTTCCGTGGTTACTCTGGCCGTAAACTCAGCTTCTAGTGGTGGATCGGGTTCCGGAGTGGTGCTCACTGAGGACGGTTACATTCTGACCAATGCGCACGTGGCAACTCTTGGTGGACTCACCGAAACTGCCGCCATCTCGGTAATGCTCTGGGATGGACAGGTACTCCCAGCTGAGTTAGTTGGTTTTGATTCTGTCTACGACTTGGCGGTATTGAAAATTGAAGCTGCCGGGCTCAAGCCAATTGTCTTTGCTGATTCGACTGCTCTAAATGTTGGGCAGAATGTGGTGGCAATCGGTGCACCGCTTGGGCTTTCCTCGACGGTAACTCAGGGTATTATTTCAGCACTCAAGCGGACAATCCAGGTTGCGAGCTCCGAAGTAACCGATGATCCGGGGCTTCAGTTTTATACGGGAAGCGGTGGAAACCCGATTTCACTTCAGGTGATTCAAACCGATGCCGCGATTAATCCTGGTAATTCGGGTGGTGCACTTGTGAACAACAGCGGTGAGTTGATCGGAATCAACGTGGCAATCGCCACTGCCGGATCTGGAACCTCAGGAAGCATAGGCGTTGGATTTGCCATTCCGTCGAACACGTCCGAGAGAATCGCCAATGAAATCATCGAAACCGGCTTCGCGACCCACGGCTTGCTTGGTGCACTAGTTAGCGACAGCCGAGAGGCGACCGGTGGATTCTCGAATGGTGCCTTTGTAGAAGGAGTTAGCGATGATGGTGCAGCGAAGGCCGCAGGCATCATGCAAGGTGACATAGTTACTGTTTTCGCGGGACAACGCGTTGAGGGTGCGAGTGACCTAACTGCTTTGGTAAGAGCGGAGCCCGCTGGGGCCGAAGTTGAGGTTCAAGTAATTCGAGATGGCCAGAAGTTGGTTTTCAAGGTGACACTTGGCAGCGCTGCTGACTTACAATAAGGTGCTATGAGCGATTTAGATTCTGGAACCACTCTCGATAAAGAGCGAGTTGAGCAAGTCGATCAAGGCGACCACGAGCGTTACTCCCACTATGTGAAAAAGAATAAAATTGTTGAATCGGCTGTCCTGGGAGATCCAGTAATTGCACTTTGCGGCAAGGCATGGGTTCCAAGCCGAGATCCAGGTAAGTTTCCGGTTTGCCCGGATTGTAAAAAAATTTACGAAACCTTCAAGGGCGACTAAACAAAATAAGTGGGTATCGCAGGGTCACCATTTGACAGCCTGAATCCGGATGCGTTTAGCTCAGAAATCGAAATTCTGTGGTGATTTCTTGCCGCGAAAACCCCCTCGGGTCCCATGGCTTCCGGGGAGCACTTCCCGTCTGCAACTAAATGGACCTGCAGTGGTCTGCCTTGAGAATCTCCACCGACTAGCTCTGCGGTGGCAATGTTGCCTTCGATTTTTCTGCTGGCAAACTTTTTGCCCCCCCTATTGGCTTTTGAAGTCGAGGTTTTCGCAACGTCGACCCAGCCGTCTCCGTCGGAGTGAGCCACGAGCTTATAAACGAATCCGACAGTGGGACGCCCGGAGCCAGTAACCAAGGATGTGCCTACGCCATATCTGTCCACGGGCGCTGCGGCCAGAGCTGCGATTGTGTATTCGTCTAAGTCACTGGTGACAACTATTTTCGTTTCAGTTGCGCCCAACGAGTCGAGTAGGTGGCGGACCTTGCTGGCGGCCATGGAGAGATCACCGGAGTCGATCCTCACGGCTGCTATTTTGCCGTCCGTGAGCCTGACGGCTTCTCTCACGGCTGGCTCTATCTCGTAGGTGTCGACAAGCAGTGTGGTTTCGGCTCCCATTGACTCGATTTGAGACCGAAAGGCTTCGGTTTCGCTGTCGTGTAGCAAAGTGAATGAGTGGGCGCTGGTTCCCATCGTTGGCACTCCCCAGCTTCTTCCGGCTTCCAGGTTACTTGTGGCATCAAACCCGACAATGTATGCAGCTCTAGCTGCGGCTACCGCAGCGTGCTCATTTGCCCGTCTGGCACCCATTTCAGCCAAGTAACGATCTCCAGCCGCGTAGCGCATACGGGCTGCCGCACTCGCCACAGCGCTGTCATAGTTCAAAATCGAGAGTATTACTGTTTCCAGAATTACCGCTTCTGCAAAGCTTCCTTCTACCCGAAGAACTGGAGAGTTAGCGAAGAAAAGCTCGCCCTCTTTGTAGCCATAGATGTTGCCCTTGAATCTAAAGTTTTCAAGCCAGACAGCAGTCGAGTCGTCGACTATTTCGTTTTGCAGAAGGAACGCAATCTCTTCCTGGTCAAACCTAAATTTTTGGACTGCCTCCAACAGGCGGCCGTTGCCAGCAAGGACACCAAACCTGCGTCCGGCAGGTAAAGACCTGGTAAAAACTTCGAAGACTGTTTGGCGGTCCGCTTTTCCTGAGCGCAGCGCAGCTTGAACCATGGTCAGTTCGTAGCGATCCGTTAGCAGGGCTGTTGTCACGACACCAGCCTACCTAAGCCACAACCGCTATTGCACCTCGGGCCTAGACTTGTAGGGTGGATGCTAGAGCTATTGGAGTTTTCGACTCGGGAGTCGGTGGGCTGACTGTTGCCCGGGCGATTATCGATCAGCTTCCAAATGAGTCGATTCACTACGTCGGTGACACACTGAACTCGCCCTACGGGCCAAAGTCGCTTTCGGTTGTTCGCTCACTCGCACTCGAAGTCATGGATGATCTAGTTGCCTCCGGCGTCAAGGTCCTTGTTATTGCTTGCAATTCAGCCTCGGCAGCAGTCCTTCGGGATGCCAGAGAGCGTTACACAGCAGGGCTCGGGGTTCCGGTGGTAGAGGTGATTCAGCCCGCCGTGCGGACAGCGGTTGCGACCAGTGGAAATAAAAAAATTGGCGTAATCGGAACCAACGCAACTATTTCTTCTCGGGCCTACGACGACGCGTTTGCTGCCGCGGTTGACTTTGAAATCAGCAGCGTTGCTTGCCCTAGCTTCGTCGATTTAGTCGAGCGAGGGGTCACATCTGGCCCCGAAGTTGTTGAGGCTGCGACTAAGTATTTGGCTCCGCTGATCCAGGCAGGAGTTGACACTTTGGTTTTGGGCTGCACGCACTATCCACTGCTACAGGGAGTTTTGGGCTACGTAATGGGTGAAGGTGTAAACCTTGTTTCTTCGGCTGACGAAACGGCGAAGGACGTTTTTCGAGTCTTAACAGAGCACGATCTTCTTGCGCCGTCCGAAAACCAGGCGAAGTATGACTTTTTTGCCACCGGTGATGAACAAGAATTCGGCTTGCTGGCGCGGCGATTTTTAGGACCTGAAGTTACTAAAGTGCAGCATCTAGAAAGAAAGACCACCAATGACTAGGCAAGACAATAGAACCAACACGGAACTCAGGCAGATTAGTTTCGAAAGAAACTTCACCGTGCATGCTGAAGGTTCCTGCCTCGTCTCTTTTGGGAACACGAGAGTCTTATGTAACGCCTCTTTTACCGAGGGCGTTCCTCGCTTCAAAAAGGGCTCCGGAGAAGGCTGGGTCACGGCTGAATACTCGATGCTGCCAAGAGCCACTCACACTCGATCGGATCGAGAGAGCGTAAAGGGCAAAATCGGCGGTCGGACCCATGAAATCTCTCGACTGATCGGCCGCTCTCTGAGAGCAGTAATAGACGTGAAGAGCCTCGGTGAAAACACCATAGTTTTGGACTGCGACGTGTTGCAGGCCGATGGTGGGACCAGAACAGCTGCAATTACTGGAGCGTTTATTGCTCTGGCCGACGCTGTCAATTGGGGAACGCAAAATGGATTTATTGCAAAATCGGCGACGCCTTTACTGGACACTGTTTCGGCAGTTTCGGTGGGAATCGTCGGCGGAGAGCCGATGACCGATCTGGCCTACGTTGAAGACGTGCGGGCTGACACTGACATGAATGTTGTCGTCACTGGTAGGGGGCTGTTCGTTGAGGTCCAGGGAACTGCTGAAGCTGCTCCGTTTGATAAAAGCGAGCTTGACGCGCTCTTGGCGCTGGCTTTGCAATCAACCAGTGAGCTATCTGCAATGCAGAAAGAATCGCTGGGATCGATTCTGGAGACTCGCTGATGGAGCTGATTTTCGCCACCGGAAATAAGCACAAGCTTGCCGAGGCGGAATTCATTCTGGGGGCGTCACTACCTCAGCTCAAGCTTTTTCCGCACGAAGGACCAGAGCCGGTTGAAAGCGGAGTTACTTTTTTGGAAAACGCGGCTATTAAGGCTCGTGCGGCATTCGAGGCCACCGGTCAACCTTCTTTTGCGGACGATTCCGGCATCTGCGTGGAGGTGATGGGCGGCTCCCCGGGGATATTTTCTGCCATCTGGGCCGGAGGACGAGACGACGCGGTAAACAGGCAGCTGCTTCTGGATCAATTGAAGGACATTTCATCTGAGCATCGAACTGCGTCTTTTGTTTGCACGATTGCGCTTGTTGAGCAGTCGGGGGAGACTTTTTTTACCGGTGTTTGGCCAGGGTCAATAGCCATGCGCATTTCTGGTGATGGGGGATTCGGCTACGATCCAGCGTTCATTCCGGAAGGTTTTGAGGTTACGGCGGCACAGCTTGATCCTGAAGTGAAATCTAGTTTTTCTCACAGGGCAATGGCTATGAACCAAATGGCGAGTTTTTTGTCTAAGAGGTAGTGCCCCCAGCAGGATTCGAACCTGCGCTCCCGCCTCCGGAGGGCGGTGCTCTATCCCCTGAGCTATGGGGGCCTGGGGTTATGCCAGCTTACTAGTCGAGCAACTGAAACCTGCTTCTAGGTGCCGAGGGTTAGTGATTCTGAAAACTGGCCAAAACCTGTGGTGCGCTGAGTTGATTTTGACACCTGGTATCAATCAAGTGAAGAATGTTTTTCGACGTGGTGCGTGGGATGCGAAGCCACGCCACAAAGTGCATTGAGAGTATGATTTAAGTTCACAACGGCTCGTGTAAAGCGTTTCACCTTGCCTAAATTTAGGAAATAGCCATGACTCCAGAACAGCTATCGAGTGCGATTCTCAATGCACTGAGTCAGCTGATGGCTGAGGGCGCGCTGGCCAAAGCCGAAATGCCAGCCGCTGTTGTTGTGGAGCGGCCCAAGAATCGTGACCATGGCGATTGGGCTACGAACGTTGCGATGCAGCTGGGTAAGTCATTCGAAATGACACCTAGGCAATTCGCCGAAATTCTCGCCGTAAAGCTGGAAACAGTCGACGGTATTTCCAAGGTGGAAATAGCAGGCCCTGGTTTCATTAACTTGTTCGTTTCGACTGGAGCCTCCGCGTCGCTGGTCAAAAACATTGTCGATCAGGGGGCCGACTTTGGAAGAGGCGACAGCCTGGTCGGAGTAAAGCTGAACATTGAGTTTGTCTCGGCAAACCCCACTGGGCCTATTCACTTAGGTGGAACCCGTTGGGCCGCGGTTGGAGACTCTTTAGCCCGAATTTTTGATTTTTCCGGAGCCGACGTGACTCGAGAATATTACTTCAATGATCACGGTGGCCAGATTGACAGGTTTGCTAGGTCCTTGGTCGCTGCAGCAAAAAACGAACCCGCTCCCGAAGATGGTTATTCTGGCCAATACATTCTCGACATCGCTAAAACCGTCATGGATCAAGCTGGAAAGGACCTTCTCAGTCTTGAGCCTGATGCACTTCAGGAAGCTTTTAGATCAGCTGGCGTGGAGCTAATGTTCGCCCAAATAAGACAGTCGCTTCACGATTTTGGCGTTGATTTTGATGTTTTTTTCCACGAGAACTCGCTTTATGAGTCCGGAGCAATAGAAAAGTCGATTCTGAGACTCGGCGAAAAAGGACACACCTTTTTAGAGGACGGGGCAACCTGGTTGCGCTCGAGCACCTTCGGGGACGATCGCGATCGTGTGATTGTTAAATCTGATGGCTCCAATGCCTACATCGCTGGGGATATCGCTTATTACCTTGACAAGCGAGAGCGAGGCTTTGATCAGTGCATTTACATGCTGGGCGCGGATCACCATGGCTATGTTCAGCGCATGATGGCTATTTGCGCGGCCTTTGGTGACACTCCGGGTAAGCAGATGGAGATTCTGATCGGGCAAATGGTGAATCTGGTTCGAGCAGGTCAGCCGGTGAAAATGTCCAAGCGTGCTGGAACGGTAATAACCATGGAGGACCTGGTCGAAGCGGTGGGCGTTGATGCGGCCAGATATTCGCTGGCTAGATCATCGATCAACTCAAGTCTGGATGTTGATCTAGAGGTTTTGACAAAAAAGACCAACGATAATCCAGTTTTCTATGTTCAATATGCTCACGCGAGGACCAGGCAGGTTTCCAAGAATGCAGCTGCTCAGCTCGTGGAACGAAGTGAGTTTGTTCCAGAAGCCCTTTCACATTTGAGCGAGCAGAACCTCATTGCTCAACTTGCTCAGTTCCCTCAGGTGGTCGAAACTGCAAGTCAATTCCGTGAGCCACACCGGGTCGCCAGATATCTGGAAGAATTGGCGGGTACCTACCATCGCTTCTACGACCACTGTCGAGTAATTCCACTCTCGGGAGAGCCCGTAGAAACCGTCCATCGGTCCAGGCTTTGGCTTAATGACGCCTGCACGCAAGTGCTTGCTAATGGACTTGGGTTACTTGGGGTTAGCGCCCCGGAGAGGATGTAGCTATGAAGAATCCGCTCACACCCAAATGGCTGAAGACGCCAGCTAACCTTTCCGAGCTCGACCCTAGAATTTGGCCGAGAACCGCAAAGCGCAATGAACGCGGTGAGCTCTTAGTTGGTGGCCAAACTGCTTCTGACTTAGTTCGTCAGTTTGGGTCTCCGCTCTACGTGGTCGACCAAGAGGATTTCGAGTCGCGTCTTATGAGCACGCGCAGAGCCTTTTCGGAAGCTGCCCAGAAAATTGGCACGACTGCTAAGTGCTATTACGCGTCAAAGGCCCTCTTGACAACCGAGGTTGTTAGATGGGTTGACCAAGCCGGTCTTTCGATAGACGTTTCAACGAGCGGAGAGCTTGCAGTGGCCTTGGCCGCAGGAATTGAAGGACCGAGAATCGGACTTCACGGGAACAACAAGTCACTCGTTGAGATTGGCCGGGCTATTTCTGCTGGAGTTGGGGCCATCGTCATTGACTCAGAGCTAGAGATCGAGCGCATTGCTTCGGTCGCTAGCGCTCAAGACAAGGTCCAAGCAGTCCGGTTGCGCGTAAATACTGGGGTCCACGCATTTACCCATGAATACTTAGCGACTGCGCGTGAGGATCAAAAATTTGGAATTGCGCTGGTCGACGTGCCAGATATGGTCGAGAAGATTCGGTCCCACTCGCAGTTGAAATTTTTAGGGCTTCACTCGCACATAGGATCGCAAATCTTCGTTGTTGACGGTTTTATTGCTGCTGCTGAGCGCCTGCTTGACGTACACGCGAAGCTTCTAGCCGGTGGCGATGTGCCCGAACTAAATCTCGGTGGGGGCTTTGGCATTAGCTACACTCAGGCCGATCGGCCATTGCCACTTGATGAAATGGCTGGGCGAATAACAACCGCGGTTGCCCAGAAGTGTGAGCAGCTTGGAATTCCGGTTCCTGCGCTGGCCTTCGAGCCCGGGAGGGTTATTGCCGGCCCGGCCGGAATAACAATTTATTCCGTTGGAACCCTCAAGGATGTCCAGGTAAGCGATCAAGGCACCGCGGCTACCAGGAAGTATGTAAGCGTCGATGGCGGTATGAGCGACAACATCAGGTCGGCGCTTTACGAGGCGGAGTACAGCGCGACAATTGCATCGCGCTCGTCCGACGCCGAAGCAACGCTGAGTAGAGTCGTTGGTAAGCACTGCGAGTCAGGCGACATTGTTGTGAGGCATGCATTGCTGCCAGCTGATGTGTCGGTTAGTGATTTGCTCGCCGTGCCAGCAACCGGAGCGTATTGCTTTTCGCTATCTTCTAATTACAACTATCTTCCTAGGCCAGCTGTTATAGCCGTCAAGGGTGGCAGCGCCAAAGTGCTCATCAGGGCGGAAACCGAGAGAGATTTGCTAGAACGAGATGCCGGCTTTGAGCCAGGAGAGGCTTAAAAATGCAAAGCGCGTATAGACCGATCAGGGTTGCCCTATTGGGTGCAGGCTCGGTCGGGTCACAGGTAGCCAGGTTGCTACTTGAGAACTCTGAAGAGCTGGCAAGCCGAGTAGGAACGACCCTCGAACTCTCGGGTATTGCGGTAAGAGACTTGAACTCAAAGCGAGATTTTGATCTGCCCGAGGGGCTATTGACCGAGGATGCGGAATCGCTAATTCTCGGGAGCGACATAGTCATAGAACTTATCGGAGGCATTGAGCCAGCCAGGTCATGGATAAAACTTGCTCTCGAGTCCGGTGCCGATGTTGTCACCGCCAATAAGGCCTTAATTGCAGCCCACGGGCCGGAATTGTTTGGACTGGCTGACCAGCTTGGCGCCCAGCTTTATTTTGAGGCCGCGGTCGCAGGAGCAATACCGATTATTAGGCCGCTGCGTGAGTCTTTGGCTGGCGACAAAATAAATCGAATCATGGGTATCGTGAACGGCACGACGAACTTCATTCTGGATCGCATGGAGTCGACCGGCGCTGACTTCGGTGACGCTCTGGAGCTTGCGCAGAAGCTTGGCTATGCCGAGGCTGACCCAACTGCAGACATTGAAGGCTTTGACGCTCAAAGTAAAGCGTCGATAATCGCTGCCTTGGCTTTTCACTCCGAGGTTCCGGTCGAGTCCGTTTATCGCGAGGGAATAACGAAGATCACCGCGCAGCAGATAAACGCTGCTCGCACAGCTGGTTACGCAGTGAAACTTCTGGCGATTTGCGAACGCGCCTCGAATGGGGAAAAAGAAGGAATAGTAATTAGAGTTCACCCGACTTTGATTCCGTTATCTCACCCACTTGCCGCGGTTCGCGGAGCCTACAACGCCGTTTTTGTTGAAGCAGAGTCAGCCGGGGAGCTTATGTTTTACGGCGCGGGTGCCGGTGGCAAAGAAACTGCTTCAGCCATCCTTGGCGACCTGGTTAGCGCTGCTAAACGCCACTTGGCAGGGGGACCAGGCCTAGCGGACTCAACCCATGCGAATTTAGAGATTCTTCCGGTTCAGTCGGTGGTTACCAGATTCCAAATCACTCTCGAGGTTTCCGATGAGGCCGGAGTGCTGGCGTCTATAGCATCTGTGTTTGCCGAGAATGGTGTGAGCGTCGAGACTGTTCAGCAGAGCCCAGCGGATAAGGATGCGGCTGCAGTGCTAACTGTGATGACACACGTGGCCTTGGAGTCCGACCTGGAAAAAGTAGTAGTTGCTCTTAGCAAAAATCCGGCGGTCGTAAATGTGAACTCGGTAATTCGGGTGGAGGGACTCTGATGGCGCACCAATGGCGAGGAGTAATTCGCGAGTATATGGATCGGCTGCCATTTGAAACTGGTGATCCGATTGTGACTCTGGGCGAAGGCGGCACTCCACTAATCGAGGCACCCGCTCTTGCAAAATTGCTCGACGTAGGCAATGTCCACTTGAAATTTGAAGGAATGAACCCAACCGGATCGTTCAAGGACCGAGGAATGACCACCGCTGTCTCAAAGGCAAAAGCCCACGGCGCCAAGGCAGTGATCGCTGCTTCGACGGGGAACACCTCCGCAGCCGCAGCTGCCTACGCTGTCAAGGCCGGAATGCAGTCAGTTGTTCTGGTGCCCGCGGGAAAAATTTCATGGGGGAAGTTGTCCCAGGCCGTCGCGCACAAGGCGAAGATTTTGCAGGTTCGGGGAAACTTTGATGACTGCTTGCGGCTTGCACGTGAGCTGAGCGAAAACTATCCGGTTTTCTTAGTGAACTCCGTAAACCCGGATCGTCTACAGGGTCAAAAGACAGCGGCTTTTGAAGTGGTTGATGTCCTTGGTGAAGCACCAGATCTTCACGCCATGCCGTTAGGTAATGCCGGTAACATTTCCGCCTACCACCTGGGTTACCGGGAAGAGGTTACGGACGGGAGAATCAAGAAGCTTCCAAAGCTCTATGGCATTCAGGCCGAAGGATCTGCTCCATTTATCAAGGGATCACCGGTGGCAAAGCCAGAAACTATAGCTACTGCCATAAGAATCGGAAACCCAGCTTCTTGGGATTTAGCTCAAGAGGCCAAGCGCGACACCGAGGGCGGTTTTGACGCCGTGAGCGACAAGCAGATTTTGTGGATGCATCGATTTTTGTCTCAGGAGTGCGGAGTTTTCGTCGAGCCTTCGAGTGCAACCGGCGCTGCCGGTCTTTATAAACTCAAGCAGCAGGGAACCCTCCCGGGCGTAAGCACCGTGGTGGTTACAGTTACAGGCCACGGTCTGAAAGACCCCGACTGGGCCCTAAAAGACGAGCGTGGTCGCTCAATAAAGCCGAAAAAGGTTGGAGCAACCGCTGATGCGGTGGCCGGAATCTTGGGACTGGAGCGCGAAAAGTGAAAACAGTAACGGTAAAAATCCCAGCAACAACTGCCAACCTGGGGCCCGGCTTCGACACTCTTGGAATGGCACTGTCATTTTATGACAGCTACGAAGCGGAAGTAGTGTCTTCGGGCCTAGAAATTTCAGTTTCGGGTGAAGGAGTCGGCGACATTCCTCTAGACGAATCAAATCTGATTTATAAGTCTGTGGCCCTAGTTTTCAACAAGCTCGGTAAAAAAGTCCCGGGTCTAAAAATTAGATGCGAAAACAACATTCCTCACGGCAGAGGAATGGGGTCTTCCGGGGCAGCGGTTGCCGGCGGCATCATGCTAGCTGCCGGGCTTCTGCAAGACGAAATTGAAATTAGCGAACAGCAGCTGTTGGGCTTTGCCACGGAACTAGAGGGGCACCCGGACAATGTTGCTCCCGCACTATTTGGCGGTTTGACTATTGCCTGGGTGGAAGAGGACGGGGTTCCTCGACACAAGAAACTAACGGTTCACCGAGGAGTTTCTCCACTGGTTCTGGTTCCACCGCATCAGATGTCCACAAAGCTAGCCAGAAGCTTGCAACCGGAATCTGTTCCACACACTGATGCTGTGTTTAACGTATCTAGGTCGGCACTGCTAGTTGCTGCCCTCACTCAAAGCCCGGAGCTAATGTTGGCGGCAACCGAGGACAGGTTGCACCAGAGCTACCGATCCAGCGCAATGCCTGAGACATCAGCCTTGATCAAAAAGCTGAGGGATCACGGTCACCCTGCAGTCGTTTCTGGGGCGGGCCCATCGGTTTTAGTTTTGGAAGACGACCCAGCAAAACGAATGGCAGCCATAGCTCTTGTCGAGAGCTCTTTTCCCGACTGGAGAGTTTTAGCTCTTGCAGTTGACGTCAAAGGTGCTAGTCTTTTAGTGCAGTCAGGATCAGGCACCTAAAAGCCCGCCACTGTATCTTTCTTCAAGTTTCCACACAACGGCAGTTCGCCGCACAGAAATGAGTAATAACAAACATGGATGAAATCCAACAAGATAAGCCCGTTCGCCGTTCCAGGCGAGCAACCGGTTCTGATTCCTCAGAAACCAAGGTAGCCACCGAGGCTCCAGAACAGCCAAAGAAAACCTCCAAGGCCGATAAGCCTGAGGCAACTCCCGACCTAGAGCCAAAGAAGGCACCGGCCAGACGCCGCACCTCAGTAGCCAAGGCCTCTTCTGAAGCCCCAGCCGAGAAGACTTCTTCTGAAACATCTGGTGACAAGAGCAATTCGAGTAATGCTGACTCGAGCAATGACAGGTCAGTTAACAAGACTGATTCTGGAAACGATGCTGAGCCAAAGACTGGCCAAAGGCCAGAACGTTCGAACAAGGAAGACAGCGAAACCCGCAGCGGTGACCGCGAAAACCAGCGCGATAGAGACGACGAGCGTCGTGGCGGAAACCGCAACCGACGTGGACGTTACCGCGATCGTGACCGCGATCGTGGACGTGGACGTGGACCACAGGACGAAGCTGAGCCTGAAGTAAGCGAAGATGATGTCCTGATCCCAGTTGCTGGAATCTTGGACGTGTTGGATAACTACGCGTTCCTCCGCACCTCCGGTTACCTTCCTGGTGACAACGATGTTTATGTTTCCCTGGGCCAGGTAAAGAAATACGGCATGCGCAAGGGCGATGCGGTTGTCGGTTCTATTCGTCAACCACGTGATAACGAGAGCAATCAGCGTCAGAAATTCAATGCTTTAGTCAAGGTTGAAAGCTTGAACGGGCAGACTCTTGAAGAGTCGGCCGAGAGGGTTGAATTTGGTAAGTTGACTCCGCTTTACCCGGACACTCGATTGCGTCTAGAAACTGACAACAAGCGTCTCTCGACAAGAATTATTGATCTAGTTGCTCCAATCGGTAAGGGACAGCGTGGACTTATTGTTTCGCCGCCAAAGGCCGGAAAGACCCTAGTTCTTCAGGCTATTGCCAACGCTATTTCAACCAACAACCCTGAGGTTCACCTAATGGTCGTTTTGGTTGACGAGCGACCAGAAGAAGTTACGGACATGCAGCGCACCGTCAAGGGTGAGGTAATTGCATCCACATTTGATCGCCCGGCCGAAGATCACACAACTGTTGCTGAGTTAGCAATTGAGCGCGCAAAGCGCCTGGTGGAGATGGGTCATGATGTGGTTATTTTGCTTGACTCGATCACGAGATTGGGCCGTGCCTACAACTTGAGTGCACCGGCATCTGGACGAATTTTGTCCGGTGGAGTTGACTCTTCCGCTCTGTACCCACCAAAGCGTTTCTTTGGCGCGGCCAGAAACATTGAATTTGGTGGATCGCTGACCATTTTGGCAACCGCCCTTGTTGATACCGGATCCAAAATGGACGAGGTCATCTTTGAGGAGTTTAAGGGAACCGGAAACATGGAGCTCAGGCTCTCTCGTCAGCTTGCTGACAAGCGAATCTTCCCTGCCGTTGACATCAATGCATCTGGCACCAGACGTGAAGAGCTTCTAATGAGCCCTCAGGAGACCAAGATTATTTGGAAGCTCCGCAGGGCGCTTGCAGGCCTTGAGCAGCAGCAGGCCCTCGAGCTAGTTCTGAACCGCTTGAAGGAAACAGCAAGCAACGTTGAGTTCTTGCTGAAGCTGGAGAAGTCAATGCCAGTTCCTTCAGATTCCGACGGAGAATAACTTGGTTGATTCGCTTGCGGGCCTAAGGGCTGAGCACGCGAGTTTGCAGGAGCAACTCAGTGACTCGGCTGTCCACACCAACCCTGGCTTGGCTAAGAAGATTAATAGACGCTATGCCGAACTGAGCGCCATCATGGGCGCTGATGAGCTGGTGCGAGGTCTAGATGATGACTTGGCCGCAGCCAAGGAGCTATCTAAAGAGGATGCCGCCTTTGCCGAGGAACTTCCAATCTTGGAAAAGCAACTTGCCCAAGCAAGCGAAAAGCTCCGACGACTACTTATCCCGCGAGACCCGGATGATGGCAGAGATGTAATTATCGAAGTCAAAGCCGGTGAAGGTGGGGCTGAGTCAGCACTGTTCGCAGCCGATCTTTTGAGAATGTATCTGCACTATGCGACCTCTAAGGGCTGGAAAACCGAAGTTCTTAGCAAGACCGAGAGCGATTTGGGCGGAATCAAAGACGTTCAGGTTGCCATTAAGTCAAATGCAACAGACCCGGCGCAAGGCGTGTGGGCACACATGAAATATGAGGGCGGAGTCCACAGGGTTCAGCGAGTTCCCGTGACTGAAACTCAAGGAAGAATTCACACCTCAGCGGTAGGCGTTCTAGCTTTCCCTGAGGTTGACGAGCCCGAAGAAGTAGAGATTTCTCAGAACGACATTCGAATTGACGTCTTTCGTTCTTCTGGACCTGGCGGCCAGTCAGTTAACACAACTGACTCCGCTGTTCGAATAACTCACTTGCCAACGGGCATCGTGGTTTCAATGCAGAATGAAAAGTCTCAGCTGCAGAACCGTGATGCGGCGATGCGAGTTCTGCGTGCGAGGATTTTGGCGGCTCAGCAAGAAGCGCTAAACGCCGAACTGTCTGCGGCCAGGAAGTCGCAAGTCAGAAGCGTCGACCGCTCCGAGCGCATCAGAACCTATAACTTTCCCGAGAACCGTGTTGCCGATCATCGCACCGGTTATAAGTCATACAACTTGGATCAAGTGATGGACGGAGCTTTGGAGCCGGTGGTGCAGTCTTGCATCCAAACCGACGAAGAGGCCCAGCTGGCGGCATTCGGCGATAGCTAGTGCTCGCTTCCACTTCTTTGAAACAGGCCGAAGCTTCTCTTTCGGCCGCAGGGATAATTTCGGCGGCGGCAGAGGCAGAGCTTCTGATGTGCTATTGTCTGGAAATCTCAAGGGGTGAATTAGCTACTCAACTGGTCTTAGATACTGACCTCGAGGCACCAAGCGGATTTTTTGATTTAGTAGAGCTGCGCTGCAGCAGGGTTCCCCTCCAGCACATAACCGGCAAGGCCCCTTTTCGCTCAATCGAGCTCAGTGTTGGCGAGGGTGTTTTCATTCCACGCCCAGAGACCGAGCAGGTTGTTCAGGTCGCAATTGATTTCCTGGCTTTATTGCCGGGAGAACCTAGGGCATTGGATATCGGAACGGGCTCAGGTGCAATCGCGATTTCGATTGCCAAGGAAACTAATGCAAAGGTAACCGCGATTGAATTTTCGGAAGCAGCGGCTGAATTTGCACGGGCAAACATCAGCGCACTCGGGGCAAATGTCGATTTGCTTGAGGGCGACTTTATGGAGCTAATGGGTAATTTGCCGCAATTTGACTTGATTATTTCCAATCCTCCTTACATTCCCAACAGCATGGTTCCACTTGACCAAGAAGTCAGGGATTATGATCCAGCTCTTGCCTTGTACGGTGGAGAAGATGGACTAGATATCGTGCGAGATCTCGTTGCAACCACGAAGCTGATACTGAGAGAAGGCGGGTTGCTTGTTTTGGAGCATGCCGATGGTCAGTCTGATTCGATCTGTGAATTACTATTAGAAAACAACTGGCGCAGGATTCAAGTCCATCCGGATTCAACCGGAAGGCTTCGCGCCGTGAGTGCGACAGCTTAGCCGGAGGCAGATATGCAACGAGTATATGACTGTTCAGTCGATACTGACTTATTGACGGGTTTCAGGCAGGCGAAAGTTGCCTTGCAGCGCCACGAGGTTGTTGTAATCCCCACCGATACCGTTTATGGCATCGCGGTGGATGCTTTTAGCCCAAAGGCTGTCGAGCTCCTCCTGAAAACAAAAGGCAGGGAACGAAGCGTTCCACCACCGGTTCTTATTCCAAAGGTTGAAACCCTTTCTGCTTTAGCTACTGACTTGCCTCTGGTTGCGAGCAAGTTGGCAGCAGCTTTTTGGCCCGGAGCCCTAACCATGGTTCTTAGAGCCCAGCCATCACTGGATTGGGATTTAGGGGAAACTCGGGGGACAGTGGCACTTCGAGTGCCAGATCATAAAATCACCCTCGCACTCCTCGAGGATGTTGGTCCGCTGGCCGTATCAAGTGCCAATACAACTGGAAATCCGGCGGCCGTTACCGCGCAGCAAGCGTTTGATTATTTCGGCGACAAAGTGCCTGTCTACCTAGATGGCGGGGGCAGCCCTAAGGGCGAAGCGTCCACCATTTTGGACCTTACTCAAGTCAGAGATGGCGAAGCAATACGCGTTCTACGAAAGGGCGCATTGTCGCTCGAGCGAATCAGAAGTGTGATTGGCGATGTGGAGCTCGAGGTCGACTAGTGCGGGCATACTTGCTGGTCGCCATAATCACTGCGGTGGTTAGCTATTTGGCGACTTGGGGGGTTCGGTACTTAGCTAAGCGCTTTGACATCACTCCTGCCATCAGAGCTCGCGATGTCCACAAGACTCCCACCCCAAGAATCGGTGGCGTGGCAATCTTTTTCGCAATCGTGGTGGGCATCATTGCTGCTGGATCGTTCGGTTGGTTCGAATCGGTCTTCAGAGATCCAGGTCCGATTTGGGCAATAGTCGGAGCCGGTGGACTGATAGTCGTGGTGGGGCTACTGGATGATCTAATTGAACTGGACTGGACAGCCAAAATGGGCGGCCAAATCGCCGCAGCCTGGATCTTGGCCTCCAGTGGTGTACAAATTGTATCGCTACCGATTGATGGTTTGACGGTGGGCAGTTTTGGGGTCTCCCTTGCAATAACAGTGTTCGTGGTGGTGCTGGTCATGAACGCGGTCAACTTTATTGACGGGCTTGATGGCCTTGCAGCTGGCGTGGTGGGCATCGGGACATTGGCATTCTTTATATACAGCTATGTTTTAGCTCAGCAGACCTCTCCAACGGACTACTTTTCGATTGCCGGCATGCTTTCTGCGGTCGTGTTGGGCGCTATTGCAGGCTTTCTGCCGCATAATTTCAGTCCCGCAAAAATATTTATGGGTGATTCTGGAGCGATGCTTCTTGGACTGATGATGGCTACCAGTGCTATTGCGGTCACTGGATCAATTGATCCGGCTACGGTCACCAGAAACGATCTGCTGCCTGCTTTGATTCCATTGGTTCTGCCGGTCGTGATTCTATTGGTGCCGCTTTTGGATCTTCTGCTGGCCGTCGTTCGCAGGGTGCGAAGAGGGCAATCTCCGTTTGCGGCAGACCGAGAGCACCTTCACCACCAATTGCAAGACCTAGGTCACTCGCATCGGGGAGCGGTGCTGGTTTTCTATCACTGGACCACGGTTGTGTCGCTGTGTCTCCTGCTTTTTTTCTGGATCGATGCCGCGCCAGTTATCATCATTTTTGGGGTGTGGATGATCATCGCACTAATTCATACTTACTGGCCGGTTTTTCGGAGAGTAACTCGAGCAAGGAGCAGTCTTGGCAAATAGTTCAGGCACTTTATTTTCCAAAGCACTTAGCCTCAGCACATTGCTGGCCGTTGCAATAGCGATTGTCGGCTCGCTGCTGGGTTATCTGTTTTATCAATTGCCAGGAGTTTTCGCAGCCTTGTTAGGTGCTGGAGTCTCAGCATTGTTTGGGACAATGACGATTCTGAGCATCTGGTTCGGCGGCAAGTTGTCACTCAACGGCTTCTACGCCACGGTGCTCGGCGGCTGGTTGCTCAAATTCTTGCTGTTCGCAGGAGTCTTGCTCGCTCTACAGAACGCAGAGGGCTTTGCTGGTCCGGTGTTTTTCTTCGCGGTCGTGGCAACCGTGCTTGGTGGCTTGGCCATAGATTCTTGGCTGGTCCTAAAGGGAAGGGTTCCAACTGTTGGAAAATAGTTACTTTTTTCCGATTTTGCTCCACGAGGTGTCGTACGTCTTTTATACTAAAGGTAAATCCATGATCATCTCGCGGACTGAAGTATGCCGCCCGGACCAGGAGAACAACGTTGTTAAGTGCGCTGAGCCTGTTTAGGGCTGAAGATGGGGAGTTCAGTCCCCCGAGCATTTTCGAGTTTTATCCTGAAATAGTCGCTTTCGCCGGCACTCCTTTTGCAATAAATCGAATCATGATGATTCGGTTGATCGTCATGGTCCTGTTGATTGTTATTTTCTGGCTGTGGACTGCAAAGTTTAACAAGGCCGTTAAAACCGGAAACGTAGTCCCGGGCCGTTTTCAACTCCTCGGTGAGTTGGCGCTAAATTTTGTTCGGAAATCAATTGCTCATGACCAGCTGGGTGAAAAAGATGGGGATCGATTCCTCCCACTTTTGACGACGATATTCTTCATGGTGTTTGGAATGAACATCACCGGAGTTATTCCTTTTGCGAACATTGCCGGAACCTCCGTAATTGGTATTCCGCTTGTTTTGGCTGGAGTTGCTTACGTAACATTTATCTACGCTGGAACCAAGAAGCACGGCATTCGCTTCTTTAAGAATTCACTGTTCCCTTCAGGGGTCCCAAAGCCTTTCTACATCCTGGTTACTCCGATTGAGCTGTTGTCCACTTTCATTTTGCGACCAGTCACCTTGGCGCTTCGACTTTTGATGAACATGATTGCCGGCCACTTGCTGCTGGTTCTTTGTTTCTCCGCAACGCAGTTCTTCTTCTTTCAGGCCGACGGACTCTTGAGCCTGTTCGGGGTTGGAACCCTGTTGTTTGGCTTTGCCTTTACTCTTTTTGAGATATTGGTTTCCGTTTTGCAGGCTTACGTATTTACACTTCTGACTACTGTCTACATCCAGTTGGCATTAGCAGACGAACACTAAACCCCCACGGAAGGAAATAAAGTGGACGCAGTAAACATCGCCGAATTAACCGGCAACATAGCAGTCGTAGGCTACGGTCTGGCTGCAATTGGACCAGGAATTGGTGTAGGACTGGTGGTTTCAAAGACCATCGAATCCATTGCTCGCCAACCTGAGCTAGCAGGACGACTACAGGTCACAATGTGGCTAGGTATCGCCTTCACCGAGGCTCTTGCCCTGATTGGTCTTGCGACCCCATTCATCTTCGTCTAAGAAAGCGATAATACGATGATTTCCAGAATTCTTGCAGCAGTCGCACCGGAGGGGGCCGAAACGCCTAACCCACTGCTGCCGGCTGACTATGACATTCTCTGGTCGTCGGTTGTCTTCGTAGTTCTTTTGGTGTTCTTTTGGTTCAAGGTTTTGCCTGGATTCAAAAGAATGCTCGACGAGAGGGCGCAGGCAATCGAAGGAAGGCTTGCGGACGCCGAAGCTGCGCAGAAAGCAGCTGAGGCTCGCACTGCGGAGGTTGAGGCTGACAAGGCTCAACTTCGAGCCGAGTCGTCTTCGATTAGAGAAGACGCTCGAGCTGAAGGAGCCGCGATTCTTGCGGAGCTAAAGCAACAGGCCGCCAAGGATGCAGACCGACTCTCCGAAACAACAAAGGCGAGTTTGCTAGCTGAGCGAGACTCGGCAGCAAACGCACTTAGGGGCGAAATTGGTGCTCTAGCAATCGAATTAGCTTCTCGCATAGTTGGCGAAAAGCTTGACGATGACAAGGTCGCCAATAGGGTCGTTGATGAGTTCATAGCTGAACTAGAAGGTAAGAAGGCGAAGTAAAAGTGGCATCAAGCACGAGGCAATCAAGGCTAGTAGCCGAGCAGGAACTATCCAAGCTCGGCAAAGTTGGCCTGCTCACGACAAGTGAGCTTTTTGCCGCCACCAATGCTTTGCTTTCAAGCCCACAGCTTCGTTCGGCGCTGTCGGATCCTTCCGCCCAGGCGGCAGGGAAGTCAAAGCTAGTCGAGGCTGTATTTGGTCCTAAGTTTTCGAAGGAAACCGTGGGGCTACTCGGCAAAATGGCCCAAATGCGATGGTCCGCCACTCGAGACTTGGCGTTAACTGCCGAAGCTCTAGGTGTTCGTGCAGCAGCAGCCGCATCACAGGACATTGATACTGTCCAGGCCGAATTATTTGCAGTCGGCCAACTAGTGTCTTCGGATCCACAGCTAGAGCTAGCGCTGTCTTCTACCAGAGCATCGGTGGAGGCGAAAATGGCTCTAGTTGCCAAGCTTTTGAACAACAAAGCAACTGAAACCACTAACATCTTGGCCGGTCAGGCTGTTCACTCGAGAACCTTTAAGCGATTCGCTGAGGTTCTGGAGCAGTATGGGATGTGGATTGCCGAGTTCGCTGGCGAATCTGTTGCAAATATTCGGGCCTCAAAAGAGCTGTCCGAAGAGCAACTAACAAGATTGTCAGCAGCATTAACGAAAGTCTTTGGTAGGGAACTTCAACTTAATGTTGAGATAGATCAAGAAATTATCGGTGGATTGCATATCACCGTAAACGGTGAGGTCTTGGACGCGACCGTTCTAACAAAACTTCAAAACGCAAGATTGCAACTCGGTTGAGTTGAAACCAACAAGTAAGCAGAGGAACCAATGTCAGAGCTAAAGATCAACCCGAATGAAATTCGGGATGCCCTGAAGGACTTCGTGTCGTCCTACGAGTCAAAGGGGACCGACAAGCAAGAGGTCGGCTACGTCACGGACGCAGCCGACGGTATTGCGCACGTAGAGGGATTGCCGTCCGCGATGGCGAATGAGTTGCTCAAGTTTGCTGATGGCACTCTGGGTCTAGCTCTGAACCTAGACGAGCGTGAAATCGGTGTGGTTATTCTCGGTGAGTTCGGCGGTATCGAGCAGGGCATGGAGGTTCACCGTACCGGTGAGGTTTTGTCTGTTCCGGTTGGCGACGGCTTCATGGGTCGCGTTGTTGATCCCCTAGGTGTCCCAATTGACGGACTGGGTGAGATCAAGGCAGAGGGTCGCCGTGCGCTTGAACTACAGGCTCCAGGAGTTATGGATCGCAAGTCAGTGCACGAGCCGCTACAAACCGGAATCAAGGCCATTGACGCCATGATTCCAGTCGGACGTGGACAGCGACAGCTAATCATCGGTGACCGCCAGACAGGTAAGACCGCTATCGCGGTTGACGCGATTATCAACCAGGTTGAAAACTGGAAGTCGAAAGACCCAAACAAGCAGGTTCGTTGTATCTACGTGGCAATTGGTCAAAAGGGTTCAACAATCGCCGGTGTGCGCGGTGCCTTGGAAGAGGCCGGTGCAATGGAGTACACGACAATCGTTGCTTCTCCAGCTTCTGATGCGGCTGGTTTCAAGTACCTAGCTCCTTACACCGGTAGCGCCATTGGGCAGCACTGGATGTATGCGGGCAAGCACGTTCTAATTGTCTTTGATGACCTGAGCAAGCAGGCAGAGGCCTACCGTTCAGTGTCGTTGCTACTTCGCAGGCCGCCGGGTCGCGAGGCCTACCCAGGCGACGTTTTCTATCTTCACTCCAGATTGCTTGAGCGCTGCGCAAAGCTTTCGGATGCAATGGGTGCCGGGTCGATGACTGGTCTACCAATCGTGGAGACAAAAGCGAACGATGTGTCCGCGTTCATTCCAACCAACGTGATTTCAATCACCGACGGTCAGATCTTCTTGCAGTCAGATTTGTTCAATGCGAACCAGCGACCAGCTATCGACGTTGGAATCTCGGTCTCCCGTGTTGGCGGAGCTGCTCAGCAAAAGGGCATCAAAAAGGTTTCTGGAACCTTGAAGCTTGAGCTAGCTCAGTACCGATCCCTCGAGGCGTTTGCAATGTTCGCTTCTGACCTTGATGCCGCAAGCCGTAAACAGCTTGCTCGCGGAGCGAGACTTACAGAGCTTCTGAAGCAGCCTCAATATTCACCTTACCCAGTTGAAGACCAGACGGTTTCAATCTGGGCTGGAACTGCAGGCTTGCTTGATGAGTTGCCGGTAGAGGACATCCTGAGATTTGAGCAGGAGTTCTTGGATTACCTCAAGCGCAACTCGAAGGCCCTGACAACCATCCGCGAGACTGAGAAGCTAGAAGATGACACCATCAACGAGCTTCAGAAGGCGATGGATCAGTTCAAGAAGATGTTCCAGTTGCACACCGGAGAGCCACTAATCGGTTCCGGCAAGGACAACGTCGAGGCGCTAGCCGACGAAGAAATTGACCAAGAGAAAATCGTTCGCCAAAAGCGATAGAGACGGGTAAGGGTTAGGTTATGGGATCGCAACTTCGGGTCTATAGGCAGAAAATAAAGTCTGCCAAGACGACCAAGAAGATCACCCGTGCCATGGAGTTAATCTCGGCATCGAGAATCCAAAAGGCACAGCAGCGTGTGAGCGCTTCTAATCCGTATACCCGGGCTGTTAACAAGGCTGTTTCCGCGGTTGCGACCTACTCCGATGTCGATCACCCACTGACCCGAAAAATTGAGGGACCAACACGTTCCGCGATTGTGGTGTTTACGTCTGACCGAGGTCTTGCCGGAGCGTTTTCTTCATCTGTCCTCAAAGAAGTTGAGCAGCTTACGAAACTTCTAAAGGATCAAGGGCAAGAGGTTCTTTACTATCTTGTCGGGCGCAAAGCAGTGGCGAACTTCAAGTTTCGCCAGCGTGCAGCGCAGAAGGTGTGGACCGGCGGTACTGACGTTCCTACTCTGGAAACCGCTCGCGAGATTGCAAATGAAATAACTGAGCTGTTCATTAAGCCGACTGAAGACGGTGGCGTTGACCAGATTTATCTTGTAGGAAACCAGTTTGTTTCCATGATGGTCCAGGAGCCAAACACCACCAGGTTGTTGCCCCTAGAGATCGTTGAGCAGGAGGCCGAGGAGAGTGAGGTTCACCCACTCTACGAGTTCGAGCCTGAGGTAGAAAAGGTTCTGGACAGCTTGCTTCCTGTTTATATAGAAAACCGCATTTACAACAAAATGCTGCAGTCCGCGGCTGCCGAGCACGCTGCGAGACAAAAGGCGATGAAGAGCGCGACAGACAACGCTGAAAAGTTAATACTGAACTACACCAGGCTCTCCAACCAGGCGCGTCAGGCAGAGATCACCCAGCAAATTTCGGAAATTGTTGGAGGCGCAGATGCGCTCTCAACGGTGTCCGAGGACTAAGAAAGAGAAAACATAATGGCCGAGAGCACAAAGACCGCAACGGGTCGTATCGCGCGAGTCAACGGACCGGTGGTAGACATCGAGTTTCCGCATGACTCCATCCCGGAAATCTACAACGCCCTGACCACAGAGGTTGCCTTCGGCGACCAGAAGAGCACCTTGACCCTCGAGGTTGCTCAGCACTTAGGCGACGATCTTGTTAGAGCGATTGCCATGCAACCGACGGATGGTCTAGTCCGCGGTGGAGTGGTGCACGACTCAGGTAGTCCAATCATGGTTCCGGTTGGTGACGTCACCAAGGGTAAGGTTTTCAACGTTCTAGGCGAGATCTTGAACGGTAAGCCTGGCGAAAAGTTCGATATCAAGGAGCGTTGGCCAATCCACCGCACGCCACCGCCATTCGACCAGCTCGAGTCCAAAACTCAGATGTTCGAGACCGGCATCAAGGTCATTGACCTGCTAACCCCTTATGTTCAGGGTGGAAAAATCGGTCTCTTCGGTGGTGCCGGTGTGGGTAAGACCGTTTTGATCCAGGAAATGATTTACCGTGTTGCTGAGAACCACGACGGTGTATCGGTATTCGCCGGTGTGGGTGAGCGTACTCGTGAGGGTAACGACTTGATCGAAGAAATGGCAGAGGCAGGCGTCTTGGAGAAGACCGCTCTGGTCTTCGGCCAGATGGATGAGCCACCTGGGACCCGTTTGCGTGTGGCGCTTTCTGCATTGACCATGGCGGAGTACTTCCGTGACGTTCAAGGCCAGGACGTATTGCTTTTCATTGACAACATCTTCCGATTCACTCAGGCCGGGGCCGAGGTTTCGACACTGCTTGGTCGTATGCCATCAGCTGTTGGATACCAGCCGAACTTGGCGGACGAGATGGGCCTATTGCAGGAGCGCATTACTTCGACCAAGGGTCACTCGATTACGTCACTCCAGGCAATTTATGTTCCTGCCGATGACTACACCGATCCAGCTCCAGCAACCACCTTCGCTCACTTGGATGCAACTACTGAGCTAAGCCGTGAGATTGCTTCACGTGGTCTTTACCCAGCCGTGGATCCACTGAGTTCGACCTCTCGTATTCTGAGCGCCGCCTACCTGGGCGACGAACACTACAACACGGCTATTCGAGTCAAGGCCATACTTCAGAAGAACAAGGAACTCCAGGAAATCATCGCCATTCTGGGTGTTGAGGAGCTTTCCGAGGAAGACAAGATCACCGTTTCAAGGGCGCGACGCATGGAGCAGTTCTTGAGCCAGAACACCTTCATGGCAACCAAGTTCACCGGTGTTGCTGGATCGACCGTGCCACTAAAGGACACCATCGAAGGCTTCACTATGATCGCCGATGGAGAACTTGATCATGTGCCAGAGCAGGCTTTCTATAACTGCGGTGGCATAGATGACGTGATGAAGGCCTATGAGCGCATCAAGAAGGATCTCGGCTAGTGGCCAACCTTATTCAGGTGAACTTAGTTGCCGCGGACCGAGAGATTTGGTCTGGCGAGGCATCTATGGTCGTTGCTAAAACCTCCGAGGGCGAGATTGGGTTACTTGCTGGGCACGAACCCATGCTCGCAATCCTGATTCCTGGCTCAATCAGAGTCACGACAGCCGACGGGGGCAAAGTCGTTGCCGAGACTGAAGCGGGTGGCTTTTTGTCCATGGAGCATGACACTCTGACTCTCGTGGTCAGGGACGCTCACCTAGTTAGCTAATTGCTAGTTCTACTGCCGCCGTCGGAGACCAAGCGTCCTGGCGGCGTTGGTGTGTCCATAGATAAGGCCGCAATAATTTGGGCGGCTTTGGATCCCGCAAGGGATAAAGCGATAAAAGCTTTAGTTCAGCTTTGCCAGGACGAAGATGTTGCTGCAAAGTCTCTAAAGCTTGGCAAGAAGAACAGAAAAGACATTCAGGCAAATCTAGAGATCATGACTTCTGGGACGATGCCTGCACTGCAGCGCTACACCGGTGTGCTGTATGACGCACTCGGTTACGATGACCTCTCCCAGAACGCACTTCAACGAGCACAAAATCAGATGTTTATCCAATCGTCTTTGTTTGGGCTGGTTCCGGCTATGGAGCGGATTCCTTACTATCGGCTTTCCGCAGGATCTTTGCTTCCGGGTGTTTCTCTTTCCAAACTGTGGACAGATGCCCATAAGGATGTCTGGCCGAGGCTCACGGGTCAAATTTTGGATATGAGATCCAAGGCATATGTTTCTTTGAATCCAATTCCCATAGACAAGGACTCTTTTTTCTTAGAGGTGCTAGATGCTAACAGTGGCAAAGCGCTGAATCACTTCAATAAAAAGGCCAAGGGTGCTTTTGCTAGGGCCGTGCTGGAGACGGGGCTTGATTCCAGTTCGGAGATACCAAAGGTTGCCAAGCTGGCTGGCTTGGAAGCGAGAGTTTCAGGGCGAATAGTAGAGCTGTTCGTGCCAGCAGGCTTCTAGTCGACCATCTCCGAGACAGCGGGTCCCTTTTGATTCACATCCATCGGCAGCATAACCATCGGTTCGGGAAGTTCAATAACTCCTTCTTCCAAGGAAATGACCGAATCGAACCAACCCTGATCGTTGAAAAGCACATATCCCGGAACTAGCCAATAATTTCCCGAGGAATCCCAAACTGACAACATGGTTGCTTCGGCCCGCTCAACGGTGAGCTGGATAATTTCTGGCTCATAGTTTTGATTTGGATTCTCTATGTACGGCTCGTCGATTTGGACAGCATCTGGGTCCGTGGCAGGTACTGTTCCATCCTCTAAGTAGGGTTCGGACTGAACCTCGTCGCTAATTCCATCTTGTGCTGGTTCGCTACTCGCCACTCTTGAATCAGGCGCCATTTGACCCTCAAGGCCTCGGTAGAAGCGCTCCGGAGGGTTTCCGTACCAGCGTCCCTCCGAAATGCGGCTAACCGCTTCCATGGCAGAAACGGTATCGAATGAACCTCTGGCGACAAGCTCAATGCTGTGGCTGGAGAAGTAGGTCAGTTTCCCATCCATTCCCCAGTTCAAATATGTCTGTAGGCCGCTGTCTATGCCCTCGGTCAGGTAGGGGAGGGAAGCGTATGCTCCCCAATCGTCACGGTAGATCGTGATCGAGTCCGCTTGAAAATCCAGACCCACCAGCTGAAGCAGTGAAATCGCTTCGCTCCGAAGCTCTGAGGCCGAGGGGATTAGTTCTGGGGTTGGTTGAGGCTCACAGAATTGGACTTCACTATTTGCAGTGTCCGTTGAATCTTTCACGCAGTCATATTGGTAATCGGTCCAATTTGAGAATGACCAGCTACCGGTTCCACTCCAATAGATGCTGAGGTAGGCGTTCTCTTCAGTTATCGAATAGCTCGGATAACTATCGTCTGACCATTCGTCACGAACTGGTTCGCCCGTAATTCCAAAAAGAATGCTCATTTTCTTCAGAATCTCTAGGGGGTCACCCACAAGTTTTCCTTGAAAAACTTGACCGGTTCCAGTTGCGTCTGTTACTCCTGGACCTGCGCTATATTCGTAGCTTATCCAGCCTGGCCAATAGACCGAGGAGTCTGCCATGTCCGAGGTGCCTTCGGCAGTTGAGCTCAGCTTCTGACCGCCACCCGATGCATCTGCGACGGTGAACAACGGAGCAGGCGCCATGACCGCGGGCAGTGTAACAGCGAGTGCCACTGCTGTAACTGCTAGCGATACGCTTCCAACCCCTAGCCCAAGCCTTACGCCGCGAAAACCGAACTGTCGACGAGGTTTGCCGAGGGAAGCCTCGGTGACCACTGTGTGGTTAAGTTCGGGGGCATCTCTCCCAGGATCAGCGGAGGCGATTCTCTTTTGGAGCTCAAATTCTTCGTTCATGTCAGGTATGCGTAACCAGCTACCGAGTATTTTCAGGTGCTAGTAAATCTTTAAGTTTTTGCTTCGCCCGGGTTAGCCTTATCGCCGCGGCATTTTCGGAGACTTCAAGTACTTTTGCAATTTCTGCATTTGAAAGGCCTTCCAGTGCCCAAAGCGAAATTATTTCTCGCTCCGCTGCAGTCAGGCCTGCGAAGGCATCGCTTAGTTCTATGTCTGCCAAGGCGATTGATTCCGCCGAGGGTGCTGCGACTGGTTCGGCAAGCCTCGCCAGGATGCCGTTACGACCTGATTGCTTGCGGTGAAAGTTGGAGACCAGATACCGAGCTGTTTTGTAAAGCCACGGTAATTCGAAGCCCTCAGGAATTTGCTCTTTCTTGCTCCACGCAATCTCAAAAAGGTCTGATGCTAGATCCTCGACTTCGCTAAACGGAACTCGCCTGGACAAATATGCGCTGATCATTGGCAACTGAGCGCGAAACACTCGGTTGAATTCCTCTGGCGACATACGGCTCCTCTAACTACTAAATGTAGTGAGTCCCCAGATGTTTTCAGTTTGATAAAAAGCAATTTACCGAGTGATCTTTCACCATTCCAGTAGATTGCATAAGGGCATACATTGTCGTGGAGCCCACAAATTTTATTCCGAGCCGCTTGAGCTCTTTGCTGAGAGCATCGGACTCTGGGGTCGTTGTGATTGCTTCTTGAGATCTGCCAGATGACGAGGGGCTTGGGGCGAAGGACCAAAGAATTTGTGTCAAGTCCAGGGACTTGTCCAGGATTATCCGAGCATTATTTACGGCGGCGGATATTTTGGCTCGATTTCGGATTATGCCCGAATCCGACATTAGCTCTTCGATTTTCAATTCGTTAAAGGCTGCGACTTTTTCTATTTCGAAGTTTTCAAAAGCTTCGCGAAATCCTTCTCTTCGCTTCAGAATTGTGAGCCAGCTTAGGCCTGCCTGAAAACCTTCAAGGGTCATCTTTTCGAACAGGTTTCGCTGCCCCCTGAGTTCTTTACCCCACTCGTGGTCGTGGTAGTCGATGTATATCTGGTCCACGCTTACCCAGGGGCACCTGACGAGATTTTGGGAGGCGTGGTTCACTCTTTGAACTCAATCTGCTCAAAGTCCAATAGCCAACGCTTGGTGACAAGTCCCTGGCCGCCGGAGTAACCAGTAATGCGTCTTTGCGAACCTAAAATCCTGTGACAACCGACCAGTAGTGGAACTGGGTTGGCACCCACGGCACCACCGACTGCTCGGACGGCCTTGGGATTTCCTACTGCTAAAGCCAACTCCGCGTAGGTTTTTTGTTCACCGAAGCGGAGCTTGGCTATTTGCGTCCAGACTGCCAGCTGGAACGCAGTTCCAGCTATGTCCAAAGGAACAGAGAAGGCTTTTCTAGAGCCCTCGAAGAATTCGGAAAGCTGATCGGCCGCATCTAGAGCAAAACGGTGTGCTTTCGCCGAGTCTGAAAATTCAATTCGAACGGAACCAGGCGGCATAATTTCTATTTGCGCAACACCTGACTGAGTTGTTCCAATGGAAATTTTCCCCACGGGGGATTTGATCAGCTTGATCGACGATAGTTCTGTCATGTCAAGAAGTATTGCAAAGTTTCCAGCATGTCCTGAATTTAGGGTCCAGGACCTGTGGAAAAATCACGAAATTAGAGCCTCTTGCCGGCTTCTATTAGGACCGATCTCAGGATTTGTTCGATCTCTTCGAATTCCTTAGGACCACAAGTAAGGGGAGGAGCAAGCTGAATTACTGGGTCTCCTCGATCGTCAGCTCGGCAGTAGAGCCCCCGTTCGTAGAGAGCGTTATTCAAGAAACCACGAAGGATTTTCTCGGACTCTTCTCGAGTCAGAGACTCTTTAGTTTCCTGGTTTCGAACTAGCTCTATCGCGAAGAAGTAACCATCGCCCCTGACATCTCCGACAATTGGAAGGTCCTTCAGCTTTTCAAGTGTTTTGCGGAAGATAGGAGAGTTGATTCGGACGTTGTCGACCAGTCTTTCCTTGTCGTAGATGTCTAAGTTTGCCAATGCCACCGCGCAGGCGACCGGGTGGGCTGCGAAGGTGTAGCCATGAGCAAGAGTGACGGTGCCCTCGTTGAAAGGAGTGAAGTATTTTTCCTTGATGAACAGTGCGCCGAGCGGTGCAACACCGGAGGTAATCGCCTTTGCGGTAATCATCATGTCTGGGTTTATGTCGTATCGCTGCGATCCAAACATTTCGCCGGTTCGGCCAAAGCCGGTGATGGTCTCATCAGCGACCAATATCACGTCGTACTTATCGCAGATTTCACGGATGCGTTTGAAGTAGCTTTTTGGTGCCGTGAAGCATCCACCAGCATTTTGAATTGGCTCCACGAAGAAGGCCGCAACTGTGTCTGGACCCTCAAACAAAATAACTTCTTCTAGGCGATTGGCAGCCCAGAGCGCGAATTCATCCTCGGTTTTGAAGCGTGGGTCTGCCCGATACCAGTTGGTGTTCGGGATTCGGAATGTCGATGGCACAAGCGGCTCAAACATCTGCTTGAATGCTGCAATTCCAGTTATCGAAAGCGCACCGTGGCTGGTGCCGTGATACGCGGTCTGTCGAGAAATTACCTTGTGCTTTAGTGGCTTGCCTGTCATCTTGAAATACTGCTTGGCGATCTTCCAAGCTGATTCCACTGCTTCGCCACCACCGGTGGTGAAAAAGATTCGTGTCAGGTCCTTTGGAGCATAGGAAATCAATCTCTCTGCAAGCTCGACGGCTCTTGGGTGTGCGTAGGACCAAAGCGGCATGAAGTCAAGCTCCATGGTTTGCTTGGCAGCAGCATCAGCCAGTTCTTGCCTGCCGTGACCAGCGTTTACCGTGAAGAGTCCGGATAATCCGTCGATGACCCTGCGGCCCTTTGAGTCAGTTAGGTAGTGACCATCGGCCTTCTGAATAATGGTCATGTCGATTTTGTTGTAGGGGCTGTGGCGAGTGAAGTGCATCCAAAGGTGCTTCTTCGCACTCTTTTGAAGTGCCTTGTCTCCGACCTCTTGACCAGCTGCCATAGCTTGAACTATCGGGAAATCGGCCTTGGATGCGGTCGAAACGTGGCTTTTTTTCTTGGAACTGAACAGACCCCTTAGGGATTTAGTCTTGTTGTTCTCCTGGATTGCCATTTCATATCACTTCTTACCGTTTTTGGTTGGAGAGAAACTCGTCATCGAGTTCCCCAGTTGTAGTGCTGCTTTTCTAGTTTCAGGTAGACAAAACTTTCCGCGGAAATAACCCCGGGCAATGCTCGTATTTGTTCATTGATAAGAGCTAGCAGGGCGTCATCGTCTTCGCAGACGGCCTCAGCCATGATGTCAAAGCTTCCGGCAGTCAGTACCACGTAGTCAACAGATGTAATCTCGGCCAGCGACTTGGCAACAATCAAAGCATCGCTGGAGCATTTGATCCCGATCATTGCCTGCCTCGAAAAACCCAAGACAAGAGGGTCGGTTACCGCGACGATCTGCATGACTTTGGCTTCGGTAAGTTTCTGGACTCGCTGCCGCACGGCAGCTTCGGATAGCCCAACAACCTTGCCAATTTCCGCATAGGACTTCCTGCCGTCATGCTGAAGCTCTTCGACGATGAGCTTAGAAGTCTCGTCAAGTTGCGACCGGCGGGTCCTTAGAGTTTTAGACATGTGTCCAGTATCACACTTTTTTGCCGTCCAAATGCGCTTTTCCGCCGAAATCCCATCAATTTGTTACGAAATCGGTATTGTTTGGAAACTTGAGGATCGAAATGCTTATTTTGGGTTTAGAGTCATGAGTGAATAACTCAAAGAGGAGTGGTGAAGGGTGTCCGTAAAAAAATTACAGAACTTTATTGGTGGCAAGTATCAGTCACCCATTAGTGAGAGTTTCAGCGACGTTATTGACCCGTCAACTGAGCAGGTGTATGCCCATGCTCCGGTTTCTAGCGTTGCGGATGTGGACCACGCTTATAAAGTCGCTGCTAAGGCTTTCGAAACTTGGTCGCAGACAACTCCCTCCGAACGACAGCTAGCGCTATTTAGAATTGCGGACGCACTGGAGGCAAGAGCCGAAGAAGCAGCCGATGTCGAGTCTGAAAATACCGGTAAGCCCCGAACAACTTTGGTTGACTATGAAATCGGACCTTCGGTTGACCAGATTAGATTTTTTGCGGGGGCAGCCAGGAACCTGGAGGGCAGGGCCACTGCCGAATACCAGAAGGATCACACCTCTTCGATAAGAAGAGAACCAATCGGCGTTATCGGGCAGGTGACTCCTTGGAACTACCCATTAAACATGGCCGTCTGGAAGTTCGCGCCGGCAATTGCCGCGGGAAACACAATCGTTCTAAAACCGTCAGACACGACTCCAGCTTCCACTCTGCTACTTGCCGAGATTGCGAGCGAATTTTTACCCGAGGGAGTCTTCAACGTTGTTACCGGTGATCGAGACACTGGCAGGGCAATGATTGAAAACTACATACCTCAGATGGTGTCCATCACCGGTTCGGTGAGGGCAGGAATGGAAGTTGCAAAGAGCGCCTCCAGCGATCTAAAGCGTGTCCACCTTGAACTGGGCGGTAAGGCTCCTGTCATAGTTTTTGCCGATGCCGACTTCCAGAAGGCTGCCGAGGGCATCGTCGCCGCGGGCTTCTTCAACGCGGGTCAGGATTGCACGGCAGCAACAAGATTGCTAGTTCAGGAATCCGGATATGACGATTTCATGGCAGCACTCATCGCCGAGGTAAAAAATAGCGCCAAGGTTGGCATGCCTAGTGAGCCGGATATTTTGTTCGGACCGGTTAATAATGCTAACCAGCTGGCTCGGGCTCAAGGTTTCATCGACAGGTTGCCTGATCACGCCAAGATTGAAACTGGCGGATCACGAATGCCCGGCAGCGGCTACTTTTTTGAGCCCACTGTCTTGTCTGGTCTAAAGCAGACCGACGAGCACATTCAGGACGAAATCTTTGGACCAGTTATGACAGTCCAGAAATTCACGGACGACGCTCAAGCTTTGGAGTGGGCAAATGACATTAGGTACGGTCTGGCATCTTCGGTCTGGACCACTAACCACACGAGGGCGATGCGTTTCGCTAAGTATCTAGATTTCGGTACCGTTTGGGTAAATACGCATATTCCGTTGGCTGCTGAAATGCCGCACGGCGGCTTCAAGCACTCTGGATACGGCAAAGATCTATCGCACTATGGCTTCGAGGATTACACCAGAATCAAACACGTGATGCACTACATAGGAGATTAAAAGTAAAGATTAGATTTCATTGCCTCTTTTTTGGTGAAAATTGTGCAAAGCTTTCAATTGCCCTTGGACACTCATGGAAATAGGACGTGAACAACCGATAATCGCAGAAAGCTGCGGAAACTAGGAGAATGCTATGAAGCGAGGACTACCTCAAGACCCAATGCTGGCTCAGCTTGTACAGATGGCTAGACAGCACCAGATCTCTCGCAGAGCGGCTCTTGCCGGCGTGGGTGGAACTGCTGCGGCTCTGTCGCTGGCATCGTGTGCTGCCGCCGAAGAGACGGTTGTTGCGGCCACCGACCTTTCCGACAGTGAAAAAGTGCTTACCTGGCACAACTGGGCGGCTTACATGGACGAAGACGACGATGGTAACTATCCAACCTTGCTTCGCTTCCAAGAACAGAGCGGAATCACTGTCGATTACCGCATTGAGATTGATGACAATGACACTTGGTACGCCAAGGTCAAGGACCAGTTAGAGCTTGGACAGGACATAGGTGCCGATGTTGCCTGTCCAACCACCTGGATGGCAGCTCGCCTTCGTGGCCTTGGATACCTCCAGGCGCTGGACAACGCAAACATGCCCAACAAAGTTGCGAACCTAGCTCCTGGCTACCAGGGAAACCCGGATGACCCGGACCGCGTTTACTCAATCCCTTGGCAAGGTGGATTTGCTGGCATTGGCTACAACAAGCAGGCCTTCAAGGAAGCTACTGGCAAGGATGAGCCGGCAACCATGTCCGACCTTTGGGCCGCAGAGCTCAAGGGCCGCGTCGGGTTGCTTTCCGAGATGCGCGACACTGTTGGGCTGGTTCTTTTGAGCCAGGGCATCGACATCACTTCTGCTGACAGCCTCACTGAGGACGCCTTCAACGGAGCCCTCGAAGAGATCAAGACTCAGATTGACAGCGGACAGATCTACAACGTCCGTGGAAATAGCTATCTTGACGACCTAACAACCGGAAATATCATTGCTGCAACTGCTTGGTCCGGTGACATCACTGTCATCAACTACGAAAGTGGCACCGATGAAGACCCAGAACCATTCGGCTTTGTTTTCCCCGAATCTGGTGCAACTCTCTGGGCTGACGAATTCGTAGTCCCGAAGGGCGCAACTCACAAGCGCAATGTTGAAGCGCTCATCGAGTTTTACTACGATCCAGTAAATGCAGCTGAGCTTGCTCTTTGGGTTAACTACATCACTCCGGTAGTTGGAGCCAAGGAAATTGCCGCTGAAGCTGATCCAGAACTGGCGGAGAACCAGTTGATTTTCCCGAACGCTGACACTCTGGCTAAGAGCCATTCGTTCCGGAGCTTGACCGGACCAGAGGAGCAGCGCTTCTCAGCTGCTTGGCAAAACCTTCTCCTAGGTTCCTAGGTGGCCACTGAGTTCATAGCCAGAGGTCAAGATCTCGAGCTTAAGGGTATTCGCAAGGAGTTCCCCGGTTTTGTTGCTGTCGACAATCTCGACCTCAAGATTCCGGCCGGGGAGTTCTTTGCTCTTTTAGGTCCATCGGGCTGCGGTAAGACGACGACTCTTCGCATGATTGCGGGGCTCGAGAGCCCATCCAAGGGTGAAATCTTGCTCGGTGGTAAAGATATTGCTGGCATGAAGCCCCATGAGCGGCCCGTAAACACAGTCTTCCAAAACTATGCGCTATTTCCACACATGAGTGTTTTGGAAAATGTGGCTTTTGGAATCAGGCAACGGAAGCTAACCGAACCACTTGCTAAGGCTGAAAAAGCTCTTGCAATGGTGGAGCTCGAACATCTTGCACAACGTAGGCCACAGCAATTATCCGGTGGTCAACAGCAACGAGTCGCTCTTGCACGAGCCCTCGTTAACCGACCGTCGCTACTTCTACTAGACGAGCCACTGGGCGCCTTAGACCTAAAGCTTCGTCGTCAGATGCAGATTGAGCTAAAGGCCATTCAAATGGAAGTCGGGCTTACTTTCTTGCACGTCACTCACGACCAAGAAGAAGCCATGGACATGGCCGATACTGTCGCGGTTATGAATCAGGGGCACATCGAACAGCTTGGTGCACCCGAGGTTCTGTATGACCGACCTAAGACTGCCTTCGTGGCCAAATTCCTCGGTCAGTCGAACATGTTTATTGGCAAGGTCACCGAGACTAACTCTGAAACTACGAGCATCGAATTCAAGGGTAAGAAAATTACCGGCTTGACCAAGAGAAGTGAAAAAGTAACTGGGGTTATCGCAATCGGAGTAAGGCCCGAAAAAACTAACTTCCACGAGACTGAGCCAGCATCTGACCCAGGCCTCAATATTTTGGGTCCGGGCGAGATAACCGACATTCGATTCACTGGAGTTTCCAATCAGTATCAGATTGACATTCCGGGCGTTGGAGTCATGACTGTTTTTGCTCAAAACGTCGGCCGTTCTCCGGTCGTGGAGCTTGGGGCTCAAGTTTATGTCAGCTGGAAAATTGAGCACAGCTTTGGGCTGTCCGATCTTCCTTCCGGAGTAGAAGAAGACAAGTAATGGCTTTCGTGGCATTTGGGTCACAGGCTCCAACTAAGGAGCAGGGGCCGTCCAAGACCAGTCGCGTGGCGCTGTTTTTATTGCTGCCGGGCTTGTTCTACCTAGCTCTATTTTTCATCACGCCCCTGGTGTCCCTAATAATCACTTCGCTGAAGGCTCCTAGTGCAACGGGGGCAATTGGAAGGTATGACTTAGGCCTGGAGTTTGGTAACTACGTGTATGCGGTTACGCAGTACGCTCCCCAGATTTTCCGGTCTTTCAGTTTCGCAGTTCTTGCGACCGTGATTGCGCTGGCTATTAGCTACCCAATTGCCTATTTCATCGCCGTGAAGTCAAGAAACAGGCCACTTCTGAAGGGCATCCTGCTAACCCTGGTTGTGGCACCGTTCTTTATCTCGTTTTTGCTTCGAACCTTTGCATGGAAACAGATTTTCTCTAATGATTCGCTGGTCGTAAACGTACTGAAAGACATCGGTATTTTTGGAGCGGACAGCTACATCATTGGGACAAACTTTGCGGTGGTTTTCGGTTTGGTTTATAACTTCATCCCGTTTATGACGCTGCCAATTTATGCCAACCTGGATCGTCTTGACTTGAGTTTGGTTGAGGCCGGCTCTGACCTCTATGCGAGTCCATCAAAAACTTTCCGGAAAATAACCCTGCCGCTTTCACTTCCGGGAGTCATCTCCGGAACTCTTTTGACGTTCATCCCGATTAGCGGGGACTATGTTGTTGCCAGCAGGGACTTCTTGGGAGGTCCGGACACTGCGATGATCGGAAACGTGGTTGAAGCCAACTTCCTTAGAATCCAGGACTACCCGACCGCATCAGCAATCTCGGTGATGCTAATGGCGACGATCGTGGTTTTGGTCTCAGCGTATGTCCGACGCAGCGGAACGGACGACCTACTATGACGCGTTTCTCACTTGGCAAGTACTTACTTCCGACCTATGTTTTCCTGACCTTCTTGTTTTTGATGGTTCCAATTGGATATACCTTCGTGTTTTCCTTCAATGATTCGATTAAGTCGAACATTATTTGGCGGGGTTTCACTCTGGATAACTGGCTAAACGTTTGCGATCAGGCGGATGTTTGCGGGGCTTTTGGTAACTCGCTGTTAGTTGCAGTGACTGCCACGACAGTATCCACAGTTCTCGGGACAATGATTGCAATTGCCTTGGTCAGATACCGTTTTAAGTTCCGCAGTGCTACCAACTTGCTACTGTTTTTGCCGCTGGCAACTCCCGAGGTCGTCATGGGCGCAGGGCTGGCAGCTCAGTTTCTGGACTTTGGTTGGACAAAGGGCCTAACCACAGTGATCATTGCTCACGTCATGTTCACCTTGAGTTTCGTGGTCGTCACCGTGAAGGCAAGGGTCGCAACGTTGGACCCGGCCCTGGAGGAGGCTGGCCGCGATCTTTACGCGTCCCCAATGCAGGTGTTTTGGAAGATTACGTTCCCACTATTGCTTCCTGGAATTCTTTCGGCGGCAATGCTTGCCTTCGCTTTGAGTTTTGATGATTTCATCATCACTCAATTCAACTCAGGATCGGTTGATACTTTCCCTAAGTTTGTCTACACGGCTGCAGCCAGAGGAATACCACCGGAGGCAAATGTAGTCGGCTCGTTCGTCTTCATTGTCGCGATCGCAATTGTGATTGCGGTTCAGGTCAGATCGGCAATGAAGAAACGAAAACTACTTAGCAAATAGCAGGCTCACGGCATCGCGAAAATGGCGGTGATGTTTTTCAATGTCTGCGGCACTGGTGTCGGGTGAGACCAGGACCATATTGTGAAATGGCGTCAT
>CAYMAU010000004.1:0-2879 GCA_964388525.1 uncultured Aquiluna sp.
CTGGCTTGCGTTAACTGGGTCTTTAATGGCTGGGGTGCTCAAAGCTGGGCGAAATATAGAAATGACAGCAAGATTGCTCAGGAAGTGGCGAGCTTTCTGGGGGCTCCGCGAATAGACAGTGACATGGTCAACGAAGGTGGCGGTATTCACGTCAACGGCCAAGGTCAAGTGCTACTTACCGAAACGGTGCAACTAGACCCGGATCGAAATCCAAACTGGACCAAGGAACAGGTTGAGGAAGAACTTGCCAGAACCATTGGCGTGAGTGACTTTGTTTGGCTGAAACAAGGGCTCACCAGAGATTATGACGAATTCGGCACTCGAGGCCATGTTGATATTGTGGCTTGCTACCTACCCGACCAAAGAGTGATATTTCATGACCAAAAGAATCAGAATCACCCAGACTTTCCGGTGAGCGAATCCATCAGAAAACAACTTGTAGGCGCTGAGCTTGCCGCCGTATCGCTTCCCGCCCCAACGACCCTCAGGGACGATGAAGGTTTCGTTGATTACAGCTACGTCAATCATTACGTTATGAATGACGCGGTCCTACTTGGAAGCTTTGAGGATCAAAACGACAAAGAGGCTCAGGCCATTTTGAGAGACTGCTACCCAAATAGAGAAGTAATTTTGATTGATGCCCGTGAGCTATTTGCTCGCGGCGGCGGAATCCATTGCATCACGCAGCAGCAACCGGAAGCAACCATTTCCTAAATGGAGATATCCCCTAAGCGCAGGAGTTATAAATGACAAAAAAAAGAGCCTCCAGTGAGATTGATGTCCTCGCAAACAATTGGGTAGAGGAATTAGCCGCCCTCTACCCCTCCTTCGCGACCGACATTGGTTACCCCGGTGGCGAAAGTGAGATGGATGACCACTCCCCCGAGGCTCTGGCCAAAGAGCAGTTGGCCATCAAAGAGGTTCTTGCCAAGTTGGCATCGCTCAAGCCACAAGATCAGATAGACGAAGTGACTAAAGATGCGATGACCGCTTCCCTGAGTCAGGAAATCCAAAGCTATGATTCGGGCCTTCACTTCAGAAACCTCAACAACATTGCGTCTCCGGCTCAAGGGGTACGAGACATTTTTGATAACTCACCTACGGCCACAATAAAAGATTGGGAAAACCTAGCTTCCAGAATGCGAAGAGTAGAAGCATCCTTGTCTGGATACATCGAAACACTGAGAATCGGACTGAATGCAAATGACGCTCCAGCCAGGCGCCAGGTCGAAGCTGTCATTGATCAGGTTCGACAAATCACAGCGACTGACGGCTTCTTTCGTGAGTTCGCAAAAGACGCCAAGGTACAAGAGGGCGAGCTCTCGCAAGAACTTATGAAAGATCTGGCCGAGGCTGCCGAAGCCGCGACCCAAGGATATGCGAAATTTGGATCGTTTTTAGAACAAGAGCTCTTGCCAGGCGCGACCGTTGAGGATGCGATAGGCAGGGAGCGCTACGAGTTGTTGTCGATGAGGTTCTTAGGAACCAAAGTGGACCTAGACGAAGCTTACGAGTGGGGCAAGGAAGAGCTTGCCAGGATAGTCGCCGAGCAAGCCTTAGTGGCCGAAAAAATCCTCCCCGGGGCGAGCGTGGAAGAGGCGATAACCTACTTGGAAAAGGACCCCAGCACCAAGCTTCATGGCACAAAAGCTCTTCAGGAATGGATGCAGCAACTCTCGGACGCTGCCGTGGCGGCCCTTTCCGGAACACACTTTGAGATCGCTGAGCCGATAAAAAAGCTCGAGTGCATGATTGCGCCGACTAAACACGGTGGCATTTACTACACAGGACCATCAGATGACTTTTCAAGACCCGGGCGGATGTGGTGGTCGGTTCCAGTCGGCGTTACTGAATTCGACACTTGGCGTGAAACCACCACTGTCTACCACGAGGGGGTTCCTGGTCATCACCTTCAAGTGGCACAGGCAACCTATGTAAAAGAGACCCTTAATGCTTGGCGCCGGTTAGCTTCTTGGACCTCTGGTCACGGAGAAGGTTGGGCGCTATATGCCGAACGCCTAATGGACGAGCTTGGTTACCTAGACAACCCAGCTGATCGACTTGGGATGCTCGATGGTCAGCGAATGCGTGCTGCCCGTGTTGTTCTGGATATCGGGGTTCACCTAGGCAAACCGAGGCTCGACGGAAGTGGAACCTGGGATTTTGACTACGCACTTGATTTCATGGGCAAGAACGTGAACATGAGTAAAGAATTTGTAAAGTTCGAAGTGACCAGATATTTCGGATGGCCAGGACAAGCACCAAGCTACAAAATTGGGCAGCGCATCTGGGAGCAAGTGCGGAATGACTACGCAACGAAAAAGGGTGATGACTTTGACATCAAGCTATTTCACAAAACTGCACTAAATCTTGGCGGGCTTGGACTTTCGACCCTTCAAAAAGCAATGGCGCAGGCATAGCGCCCGCTTTTTGGTTAAGCTTGGCAACGTGTCTAAAGTTCTAGCATCACTCCCCATAGGGGAAAAGGTCGGTATCGCATTCTCCGGAGGTCTCGATACCTCGGTCGCTGTTGCATGGATGCGTGAAAAAGGCGCAATTCCCTATGCCTACACAGCCAACCTTGGTCAGTATGACGAGGACGACATTGATGGAATTCCAGATCGAGCAAAAGAATATGGTGCCGAGGCAGGCGTAATCGTCGACGCCCGAGAAGCGCTGGCCGAAGAAGGGCTCATCGCTCTTGCTTGTGGTGCATTCCACATTCGAACCGGCGGCAAGGTTTATTTCAACACCACTCCGTTAGGCCGAGTAGTCACCGGAACTCTTTTGGTTCGAGCCATGAAACAAGACGGCGTTGAAATCTGGGGCGATGGCTCGACCTATAAGGGCAATGACATAGAACGGTTTTATCGCTACGG
>CAYMAU010000004.1:2979-66645 GCA_964388525.1 uncultured Aquiluna sp.
ATAATGGGCGTGAAGCACTGGGATGACTCAGTAAAAATTGAAACCGAAGAAGTTACGGTTGAATTCTTGCAAGGTCGCCCCGTGAAGATAAACGGTGAGGTGCTATCTAGCGCCGCCGATATTATTTTTAAGGCCAACGAAATTGGTGGCCGACACGGACTTGGCATGAGCGATCAGATTGAAAACCGAATAATAGAAGCTAAATCTCGCGGCATCTATGAGGCTCCTGGCATGGCGCTGATACATATTTGCTACGAAAGACTTCTGAGTGCAATACACAACGAAGACACCGTCGCCAGCTACCATCAAGAAGGCCGCAGGATGGGACGCCTGCTCTATGAAGGTCGCTGGTTAGACCCGCAGACCCTAATGCTCAAGGAATCCCTCATGAACTGGGTTGCCAGTGCCGTCACTGGTTCGGTGACGCTAAAACTTCGCAGAGGCGATGACTACACAATTATGAACACCGAAGGTACGGGCTTTAGCTACCATCCAGAAAAGCTGTCGATGGAGCGCAATAAGGAAGAGGCCTTCGGCCCGACCGATCGAATCGGCCAGTTGACAATGCGAAACCTAGACATCGAAGACACCAGAGCCAAGCTTGATCTTTATAAGGGCCAAGGTCAACTTTCTGACAACCCGAGTGACCTGACCTAGTGAGCATCCACATTGGGGCCGAGCCTGGAGACATTGCGGAAACGGTTTTATTACCCGGAGATCCACTGCGTGCAAAGTGGATAGCGGAGACCTTTTTAGAAAACCCTGTTCAGTACAACTCCGTGAGAAACATGTTTGGATTCACTGGAACCTTCAACGGACAGCGGGTATCGGTTCAGGGGACTGGCATGGGCGCTCCTTCAATCGGAATCTACGCTTACGAGCTTTTCGAAGATTTTGGAGTGCAAAAAGCAATCCGAGTTGGAACCTCAGGTGGGTTGGCGCCAACTAAATTGCGCGATGTAGTAATTGCCATGACCTCGTCTACCGACTCTCAAATAAATCGACGCGCCACCAACGGCCTAGATTTTGCGCCAAGTGCAGACTACGAACTTCTCGAAAAGGCAGTTGCAAAGGCAAGAGAACTTGAAATCAGCTTTCATGTTGGCGGCATAGCCTCCGGTGACCTTTTCTATGACACTACGGACTCGCTAGAGCAGTGGAAGAAGCTTGGGATCCTTGCCCTAGAGATGGAAACTAACCAGCTATACACTCTTGCAGCCAGGTTTAGCCGAAAAGCGCTGAGCATTATCACGGTGTCAGACATGATGGACGGCTCTGGTCACACTTCTTCAGAAGAACGAGAATCTGGATTCGCAAATATGGTCGAAATAGCGCTAGCAGCCTCCAGGTGAAGTACGTAAAAGTTTTGCTTCAAATTGGCCTCGGGTTCGGTCTGTTATCCGCTGGTATTTCCCACCTGACAACCGCAAGAGCTGAATTCCAGGCTCAAGTTCCAACTTGGCTTCCGCTAGATGCTGACTTCGTAGTAATCGCATCCGGAATTGTTGAAATCTCCTTAGGCCTTGGTCTCCTAATACTCTGGAAACAGCTCCCGAGAAAGTTGATTGGGTTGGGAGCCGCCCTGTTTTTCATCGCGATTTTCCCGGGTAATCTTTCGCAGTGGATAAATGGAATCAGCGCTTTCGGCCTAGACACAGACCAAGCTCGATTCACGCGGTTATTCTTTCAACCGGTGCTGGTTGGTTGGGCACTGATTTCCACCAATGGCTATCGCCTGCTCAGGCGCAAGAAACCATAGTTCCACTGCAGTAAAATCTAGGGGTGCCAACAACCCAAAACATAATCGGCTTCTTGCTGCTATCGATAGTCATAATTCTGGTACCAGGGCCAAGCGTGTTGTTTGCAATCGGTCGAGCACTGGTGCTTGGAACAAGAGCCGCGCTTTTTAGCGTTTTTGGAAACGCACTAGGTGTTGGATTACAGATTCTTATTGTGGCTCTGGGCCTCGGTGTTCTTATCCAACAATCTCCGGATCTATTTTTTGTTATCAAGGTAGTTGGCGCACTAATGATCGGCTACTTGGGACTGAAAGCGATCTGGCAGCGCAAAAAAGCTGATGCGGGTAATGCCTCGGTTTCACCTTCGGGTAAAAAAGTCCTAAGTGAATCAATTGTTGTTGGCATCACGAATGCTAAAACTTTGGTGTTCTTCATAGCAGCGTTGCCAAGTTTCGTAGATCCCTCTGGCGGCAACCCCAGCGCACAAATGCTTATTCTCGGTGCGCTATTTCTAATCATTGGAGTGACAAGTGATTCGGTTTATGCGATTGCAGCAGGTAAAGCCCGGCACTGGCTTGGTGGTTCAGAAAAACGCCTGGCAAATTTCCGCGGACTCGGAGGCCTAGCCCTGATGTTCTTGGGACTCTACATGCTGCTGGATGCTCTCCTGTAAAAGGCTAAACTTTTCGTCTTTTGAGCATTAGCGAGTCGACCTCATACCTTGCTGGAATCGAATTGGACGCTCCCCTGGATTGAACAGAAATCCCTGCCGCAACGGTACCTAGCTCTGCGGCCTCCAATGGTGTTAGTCCCTGCGCTAGTCCCGCCACCGCATAGCCGCAAAAAGTGTCGCCCGCACCGGTCGCGTCAATTGCATCGACTACCATGGCGTCGACATTGCCCAGGAACTGTCCATCAGCAAATACCGATACCCCCTGAGCGCCCCGGGTGACAAACACGAGCCCCACAAGTTTAGAGAGCTCAGCACCGGCGCTTTCGAAGTCAGTTAAGCCTACGATTTGAGTAACTTCGGTTTCGTTGAGGGTAATGATGTCTATGAATTCCAGCAGCTTGGGATCAAACTCCGATGACGGTGCGGGAGTGAGCACCACTTTCCAGCCAGCCTTCTTGGCAAGCGCGGCAACTACTAGATTATTTTCATTGCCTATCTCCAACTGCAGAACAAGAAACCCCGGTCCATCTTGAAAGCTTTGCTCCTGTAATTTGGGGCTGTAATTCGCCCCTGGAACAACTGCGATCTGATTCTCGCCCTCTTGATCCACGAGTATGAAGGCTTTACTAGTTGCAGTAGCGGCGTCGAGGATTCTCGAGAAGACCAATTTTTGTTCCGAAAGAAAGTTCGTCAGAAACTCACCGTCGTCATCGTCCCCAACTGCAAACTGGAAAGTTACGTCACCACCAGCCCGATGTATTGCAACAGCCTGATTCAGACCCTTCCCTCCGGCAAAGCGTCCCGAATCGGAAGCCAGTACCGTTTCCCCGGGTAACGGTAGCTTTTTCATAAAAACCGAATAATCGGCGTTGACACTGCCGACTACTGCAATGGAAATCCCTTGTTTCAAGTAGTCCCCTTTGAGTTCATGACGTTTACAAACTAGAACTTTTTCTAAGAATAGCTAAAGGACTACGAATAGAGGGCACTGACGCCTACCTGAAAAGATTCAACGCTAGTGCCTCGACGCTGTGCTAACCCAGCAGCTTGAAAAATAGGTTAGCTAACTACTGCCGGCAAGACTGAGTTCAAAGTGAACAAGCGCTCACGGAATACTTATTGGCAGAGATTTAACAGCGGATCTTTAGATCTAGAAGCTAACTTGATGGAGATGAAAAACTACTGGAGGAGTTGGCCGATGCTTAGAGTGCTAGGAATGGCTGGAGCAATCCTGCTGGTTGCAACTGGCTGCGCTGCCGCACCTGGGCCGAAGCCGATTGCCCAAATGGAGCATGTCCACAGTGTCGCAGCTGATCGGGGTAACTTTTATCTTGCCAGCCATCACGGTATTTACAAATGGTCCGATGAGGGATGGAACCTGGTCGGCGAGGAATTCGATGCCATGGGTTTGACGATTGATAAGGGCGTTTTCTACGCCAGTGGCCACCCAGGTCCCGGACAGGATTTTCCCAACCCGCTCGGAATCCTAGAATCCCGTGACAACGGAAATACTTGGACGCCAAAAACCTTCACTGGCGAGGTCGACTTCCACCTGCTTGAGGTCTCGGGAGACTCGATTGTCGGGATAGCAGCTAACTACGGTGTGGTGGTTGGATCCCAAGATGGAGCTGTTACTTGGTCCAACATTGCCACTCCAAGCCTGACGAGTTTGAGCCTAAATCCGAATAACGGTGTGCAGTTCTTGTTGACCTCGGAGGGCCTCCTCTGCCTAACCGAGGACTCAGGGCTTTCTCTCACAGAAATCACTGCACCTTCGGGCATTACAAAAGTCGACTGGTCGGACAACGGAATTATTCTGGCTACCGATTCAACAATTTACAGGAGCCCTGACCTGGGCATGCCATTCCTTGAACTTTCGGAGTCATTTACCGGTATAAAAGACGTAGCGGCTAACGGTGTCAGCATTATTGTCCTAGATGAGCAAGGGGCGCACGTCTCCACTGATAAAGGCAAAGTGTTCAGTTTGCTGCCCTAGAGCCATTGACTAATTGATGAGAAGCTTCCGCGGTCAATCTGCTCGGAAGGCTTCTCATGCGTAAAAGCTTTCTCGCTAAGCGGCATGAGCCAAAACGCAAGCATGTTTCACACTTCGCCCACAAACTAAACTAGAGCTAGCCTTTCGGGAACTATAAACCGAGGCAAAATGTTGTTACCACTGATAAGAGAGGTCTCACATGTACACAGCAACATGGAACGGCAAAGTAATTGCCAAGTCCGATAAGACAGTGGAAATCGAAGGAAACCAGTACTTCCCTCTCGACTCGGTCATAACGGATTACCTCACGGATTCCCAAATGCAGACGAGCTGCCCATGGAAGGGAACTGCAAGCTATTTCAACCTAAAAGTTGATGGTGAAATCAGCAAAGACTCAGCATGGACCTATAAAACTCCAAAAGACGGCGCAGCCTCGATCGCCGGTCACGTGGCCTTCTACCGAATGGTAGAGGTCACTAACAGCTAGCCACTAGCCACTAGCCGGAATTCGACTATTGATTGAATTTATAGATGTCACAAAAACCTACGGCGAAGATTTCGCGGTCTCCGGCTTTTCGCTAATTGCCCCAAGTGGCAAAATCACTGTGCTCATGGGGCTTTCGGGTTCCGGTAAAACAACTCTTCTTCGCGCCGTGAATAAGCTTGTGCAGCCGACTGCGGGATCTGTACCGATTGACGGTAACGACATAGCGAACCTGGACTCTGTGGTTCTCCGAAGACCAATTGGCTATGTCATGCAGGAGGTTGGACTACTCCCCCGCAAGAGCGTTTTAGACAACGTGACCCTGATAGCCAACATAGCCGACCAAACCAAAGATAAAGCGCTAAACAACGCCCTTGAATTATGAGAACTAGTCGGCATTGATGATAGTTTTCACGTTCGCTTTCCCGCACAGCTCTCCGATGGACAGCAGCAGCGAGTTCGAGTGGCAAGAGCGCTCGCGATCAAGCCGAATCTTCTTGTTATGGACGAGCCCTGTGGCTCGGTAGATCCGATTGTCCGAGAGGAACCGCAAGACGAGCTAGTTCGAATTCAACTATGTATACTGCTGTAATGAGCGACTGGAACTACACCAAGTGCACAAAACCATTTAGCAGCATTGAGGAGGCTGAGGCCTTCATGATCAAGAATGACTTTGCCGGACACGTCCTCAAGCGGAACAACGGGTACGCGGCGGTTTGTCCGGCCTACCCGGATGGCTACTATTCGGATGCGGTACTGGTGCTATCTAGAGACAACGAGAAAAGGGAGCTTTCGAGCACCGCCAAACAGCTCCCAATTTCATCTGCCAGCGACTGCTGCTAGGGCTGATGCCCGTGACTCGCATCTAGAGCCGACGTCGTCGCTTCACCGCCCGCGCTAACCGCATGACAATGCCGACCAAAATCAGTACATAGATCAATAGTGAAAATACCCATTTGACGACTGAAGCTGTCGAGGCGAGCACAGCCGTCGACGGAGAAATCACACCATCGGCAAGGAACTGGTTTGAAAGCGCAACTAGGGCGAAGTTCTCAATCCAATCAAAGACCACTTGACCAAATGGGAGAAGATTTAGAACGCCAGCCCTTTGAGAATATGACTTCAATAACACCGACACCCAGACCACGTACATAAGCCCGTAGATCAACCCGAAAAGAGTGTCCCAAATTTGATTGAAGTCGATGTAGGCATCGATCATCTGATCAGAGCGTTCCGCAAAGAACGCGAGAATCTCTGCTTGACCGAAGCCCAGCGACGTTCCTAGCGATCTGACGTTGCTGTTGGCAACTTCGAAAGCGGTCCCCTTGGCCGTTAGAAACAAGCCAAGATAGCCCACAAAGACGGATGTCATCAGCAACCCGGTGACAAGGTTTGATTTCGTATAGAAAAATTTTGATACGCGACTCAGAGGTCCGGATGTGTTAGGCGGATCTAAGCTTTCGGCGCTTTCGCTGGACATCTCTTGACTCCTTCACTCGCTGATCTTGATGAGAAGCAGTAATCTTCGGCGCTCAACATAGTGGAGATTGAGCCCTTTTGAGCTGTCGGTGGCCTGCATCCTCTATCCCTGAACAGCCAAGGTGCAGTTTTTAGTATTAGAGGAATCAATAACTTGAAGCGTGCGGAGTCCGCGGCAAATATCGAAACAGCAAACTAGTCCTATAACCTTTTGCATAACTCCCCTAGACTTCTAAAGAGCCGGTGATAAATCACTGTCTTGCGTCGTAGAACGACCCCCACGAAACTGTGGCTAAACTTTTTCTTTCGGCGAACGAATTCATCCATCGATGTCTTCGCCGTGTTCCCCAAACTTTGGGCTCAAAAGTGATGTTCCGCATCACATGAAAGTAATTACATTATGTCTTCAAAGACCTTTATTGACCTTGGCGTGCCAGCCGAAATAGTGGCTGTGCTAAGTAGTCAAGGCATTGATACACCGTTCCCCATCCAAGTCGATTCGCTGCCAGACACCTTGGCCGGTAGAGATGTTTTGGGTAGAGGCAAAACTGGCTCTGGCAAAACTCTGGCATTTGGCATCCCAATGGTTGCCAGACTTGCTGTTTCTGCTAACAGTAAAGACGCATCTCGTAAGCCAAGGGGCTTGGTTCTAGCACCAACCCGTGAACTGGCCACGCAGATTACTAATGCGCTCCAGCCATTGGCTAGCGCTATGAATCTTAGAGTTACCACAATCTTTGGAGGCGTACCTCAAAAGAAGCAGGTTCAAGCACTCAGGGATGGTGTGGAGATCATCGTCGCGACCCCAGGGCGACTAGAGGACCTAATGCGTCAAGGCATTTTGAAGTTAGATGCGATTGAGATAACCGTATTGGATGAGGCTGACCACATGGCAGACCTTGGTTTCCTGCCCGGAGTTACCAGAATTTTGACCGCCACTCCTAGAGGTGGCCAGCGCTTATTGTTCTCGGCGACCTTGGATAACGGCGTAAAAAAGCTCGTAGACAAGTTTTTGCAGAACCAGGTCATGCACGCAGTTGACGAGGCCAATTCCCCGGTTGCCCAGATGACCCATCACGTGCTTGAAGCATCTGATGCAGAAGCAAAGAAGCGATTGGTCTATGCCCTGGCTTCCGGAACAGGAAGAAGAATCTTGTTCATGCGAACCAAGCACCACGCCAAGAAACTTGCCAAGGCACTAACCCAAGCCGGCATACCAGCAGTTGACTTACACGGCAATCTTTCCCAGGCCGCTAGGGATCGAAATCTGGAGGCTTTTAGCGCTGGTCGGGCCAGAGTACTAGTGGCCACAGACGTCGCAGCAAGAGGCGTTCACGTTGACGGAGTAGACCTCGTGATTCACGTTGATCCGCCTGCTGAGCACAAGGCATACCTTCACCGCTCTGGAAGAACAGCAAGGGCTGGAGCAGCAGGTGATGTGGTGACTATATCTTTGCCTACCCAGCGTAAAGATTTATCTGATTTGCTGAGCAAAGCCAAAATTTCCGTAAAGCCTCAGTCGGTTAATGAAAAATCACCGGCAGTAATAGCTCTCATTGGAGAGGTTGCCGAATATGTGAAGCCAACTGCTCCAATAGCCCAGCCCAAAAAGACTGGTACGTCGACTGGTCGAAATGCCCAGCGAAAGCGAGCACTGAGCGAGTCCGGAAAGCCCCAAAATCAGCAGTCAAGAGCACCTGGTTCGAGACCCCATTCGCAAGGCGCAACAAATGGATCGCGTCGTCGCCAAAATTCGAGATAGTCAAGTGCACACGACATAAAAAGTGCCCTCGGCAGTAATCGAAACTGCGACCAGGAACTCTCGTGTCCCCCTTGCAGCCTGCTAGCCTCAAAACATGTTTGATCTACCTGGAACCATCGCCTTGATAACTGGAGTTGGAGCAAAAGGTGGAATTGGTTTTTCCATAGCGCAACACCTAATGCTTCAGGGCGCCTCGGTGCACATCACTTCTACAACTCAGAGGGTTCATGAGCGTGCCGACGAACTTCGGGAACTGCTCCAAGAAGCCCAAGGAATAGGTACTCCTCGAGTCAGCGCCACAATCGCTGATTTGACTGACTCTGACCAGGTCCAAAAACTATTTTCCAGCTTTACGGAGCTCGACATTCTGGTAAATAATGCTGGCATGACCTCAGCGAAGGCTCCCCTTAGCGATGATGAGACGGCCGACTTAACCCAAATCAGCGATGAGTCATGGGAAATGGGAATTTCTCGGAATTTGGACACAGTTTTTAAGGTCACTCGAGCCGCACTCCCACTTCTTCGAGCATCCACCAGGGGCCGCATCATCATGGTTTCATCGGTGACCGGCCCACGGATGGCGATGAGACATCAACCCGGTTACGCCGCAGCAAAGGCCGCAGTGGTTGGACTGATGAGATCTCTGGCGTTGGATGAGGCCAGCCACCAAATCACCTGCAATGCCATCCTGCCGGGATGGATAGCCACCGACACCCAGTTAGCTGATGAGTCCGGCCAGGGCCTTAGAACACCGCTTGGCCGCTCTGGAACCCCGGCAGAGATTGCCGCCGCCGCGCTTTGGTTGGCCTCGAAGGAGTCCGCTTACCTGACCGGGCAAGAAATAGTGATTGACGGCGGTAATTCGATCGCAGAAGAGCGTCGCTGACACGGTTTAGTTGTTTTTGCGGCGGGCTTAAGACCTGAGACTTGGCGGCAAACAGCGGCCTTCGGTATTGACTTGGTGCCCTCGGCAGGAATCGAACCTGCGACCAAGAGATTAGAAGGCTCCTGCTCTATCCACTGAGCTACGAAGGCGGGGTTGGCTTTGAAGCCGTCAATAGTCTACAAGCCCTTGTCAAGAAAGGTTTTGGTCTGGGCGAGAATCAGTCCAAGAGCATAAGGAAATAAAGCCAGGACGGGAGCTACTTTCCAGAGTAATTTGCCAATTAGACTAATTGTGTAGATTCCAATGAGAGACGGCCAACCAATGACGCTTAGCACTACCCAAATTCCTGTTGTCCCGGCAAAAGATGAGCTAATGGCCGCGGTGACCGAGCAGGTTCAACACTGGGTGCTGACTTCCTCACAACAAAAAAATTCGCAAGCTGCCAATCGACTTTCGGGCCTACTGCAAGACCCTAACGGACTTGACTTCACGGTCGGTTTTGTCGACGGGGTGATCAGGCCTGAGAGCCTAAAGGTTGCAGCCAAGAATCTTTACCGCCTTCGCAAAATCACACCCAGATTTTTACCCTGGATTCTGCGAGCCATGGTGACTCTCGGAGCAAACCTAGCCAGGCCTTTTCCGTGGATTGTCATTCCAATTGCTCGCAGGGTGTTGCGTTCTTTCGTAGAACACCTGGTGATTGATGCAACCCCAGCCAAATTGAGCAGAAGCATCTCCCGCCTATCAAAGCAAGGTTCGACTCTGAACGTCAACCTATTGGGAGAAGCGGTTCTTGGAAACAAGGAAGCTGACCGCAGGCTGCAGAAGGTGAAGGATGTGCTTTCCAGGCCAGATGTTGATTACGTCTCAGTGAAGGTGTCGGCCATCGTCTCGCCTCACTCCCCTTGGTCCTTCAATGAAACCGTGAGTGATGTGATTGAGCGTCTCGCCCCGCTGTACCGAATTGCCTCAGAGTCCAAAAAACAAAAGTTTATAAATCTAGACATGGAGGAATACCACGACCTAGACATGACAATGGCGGTATTCAAAGGCATCCTGTCGAAACCAGAATTCGCTCAGCTTGAGGCTGGAATCGTGCTGCAGGCCTATTTGCCAGATGCAGTCAGGGCAATGATAGATATTCAGCAGTTTGCCGCCGCCCGAGTTTTTGCTGGCGGTGCTCCCGTGAAGGTGAGGGTCGTAAAAGGCGCAAACCTCCCAATGGAAAGAGTTGACGCCGAAACCCATGGTTGGCCGCTTGCAACGGTTGAATCTAAGGCCGCAGCCGATGCCAACTACAAACGAGTCTTGAACTACGCGCTTACCGAAGGCCGAGTAAAAAACGTTCGAATCGGAGTTGCCGGGCATAACCTATTTGATCTTGCTTTTGCTTGGCTATTGGCCTCACAGCGAAATGCCCAGGACGGCATGGATTTCGAAATGCTGCTCGGTATGGCTGAGGCTCAGGCCAATGTCATCCGGAAAACCGTTGGGACTCTGGTTCTTTATACCCCCGTTGTTCACCCGCAGGAATTCGATGTTGCCATCGCCTATTTGATTAGAAGGCTGGAAGAAGGCGCCTCGAAGGAGAACTTCCTGTCCAACGCGTTCGAGCTGACCAATCCAGATGTTTTCCAAGTGGAAGAAGAGCGCTTTAGGGTTTCGTTGAATATCCTTGATTTGGAAATTCCAATTCCTAATCGACTACAGGACCGCCACAACGACGTCGCATTTCCGCCAGCCGGAGGCTTCACAAATTCCGCAGACACCGACCCATCTTTAGCTGGCAACCGAGCCTGGGGTTATGAAATTATTGGCCGTGCTGGCATCAGCGACATCGGGTTTGACCTGGTAGCGAACCAAACAATCACCAACGAAGCCGAGCTTCAAAAGATTATGGTCAGGGTCGTTGACGGCGGCGCACGCTGGGGCCATGAGTCCTTGCCGACCAGGGCCGCAAAGCTTCACGAAATTGGCGTGGCAATGGAGAGCAACAGGGGACGTTTAATAGAGGTCGCCATGGCGGAGGCCGGCAAGACTATCGATCAAGCCGACACTGAGATTTCAGAGGCAGTTGATTTTGCCCACTACTACGCCCAGCGAGCGCTTGAACTGGACAAAATAGATGGGGCGACACCCGTGCCATTTGCTGTCACCGTTGTGACTCCACCGTGGAATTTCCCAATTGCCATTCCAGCCGGTGGCGCACTGGCTGCTCTAGCTGCCGGTTCCGCGGTTATTTTCAAGCCAGCGGGAGCCGCCGCTAGATGCGGTGCGGTTCTCGCAGACATAATTTCTAAAGTTATCGACCAAGACGTGTTTGTCCCGGTTCAACTAAGCGAGTCCGGGTTAGGTAAGCAGCTTCTGTCCCATCCTGATGTTGATCAAGTAATCCTGACCGGAGGGTACGAAACGGCTCAGCTATTCAAGAGCTTCCGCCCGAACATGAGACTACTGGCCGAAACCAGCGGTAAGAACGCAATCATCGTCACCGAGAGCGCCGATTATGATCTGGCGGCAAAAGACATTGCCTACTCAGCCTTTGGTCATGCCGGCCAGAAATGTTCGGCTAGTTCGCTCGTGATCTTGGTTGGCGCTGCGAAAAAATCAAAGCGATTCTTTCGTCAGCTACACGACGCGGTTAGCAGCATGCACGTTGGTCACGCCAATGACCCGAAGACCCAAATGGGCCCAATGATTAGTGTTCCCGAAGGAAAACTACTCAAGGGGCTAACAAAGCTTGACCGCGGGGAAAAGTGGCTACTTCAGCCGTCCCAGTTGGATGAAACTGGAAAACTGTGGTCCCCGGGAATCCGTGTAAAAGTCAGGCCAAGTTCCACCAGCCACCTGACCGAGTACTTTGGTCCAATTTTGTCCATCATGATCGCACCTAATTTGGAAGCGGCAATCGCCCTTCAGAACTCGGTGGACTACGGACTAACAACCGGGATCCACTCCCTGGATGCAGTAGAAATAGAAAAGTGGCTCGCCACAATTCAGGCTGGAAACCTATACGTAAACCGCGGGATCACCGGTGCTATCGTTCAGCGTCAGCCCTTCGGAGGCTGGAAGCGATCGAGTGTCGGCCCCAGCACTAAAGCTGGTGGACCGAATTACATCCTTAGCCTGACCAACTGGAAGAGCTCGCATTCGACTGCTAGTGCTGAGATCCTGAACAAGAATGTGAACCAGCTGCTCGCTATAGCTCAGCTAACGGATTTGTCAGACGCTGAGATGGAATCACTTATTCGCGCTGCCAAGTCTGACCAAGTGGCCCTAACAGAAACCTTCGGCAACGCTACTGATCCTTCTAACCTGGACAGCGAGAGGAATGTTCTTCGCTATCGAAGAAGCGATTGCGTGCTTCGTATTGACAAGACTGCGACCAGTCAAGAAACCATGAGAGCTCTATCTATCGCTCTAGTGCTGGGGGACCTCGACATCAGTGCTTTTGAATTGGACAAGAACGTAATCTCCCTGCTAAAAAAATCCGGTTTGCGGGTTGGCATACAAGACCAGGAGGGCTTTGAAAAGAGGTTAGCAGCGAGCCCACGACGAGTTCGACTAGTTGGTAATGCACCAGAAGTCGATGCCAACAGCGCCCTTTCCAACTGCGACGTTGCTGTTTACAGTCATGAGCTGACCGAATCTGGACGAATTGAACTGTTGCCATATTTCAAGGAGCAGTCCGTAACCGTGACTGGCCACAGGTTCGGAACCCCGGTTCAGTTTGTTGCCGAGCTGAGCATCTAATTGACAGGAGCTTCTAAGGAAACGGCTCGTAATTTTAGGGACTAATCTCCTAAACTGTTGAGTTGTTAGTCCGGCCACCAATCAAAGAGGTAATCAGTTGTCCAATATTTCAAGACTTTCGCTAGCAAATCGCGCTGTTGTTGCGCTAATTACCTTGATCATCGGTGTATTTGGCCTGCTGTCCGTTGGAAACCTAAAACAAGAACTAATTCCATCCATCCAGATTCCATCGGCTGCAATTGTGACCTCATACGCGGGAGCATCGCCCGAGGTTGTGGACAGTCAAGTTTCGGTAATTATCGAAAACGCGGTAATTGGGCTTGAGGGATTGGAATCGACCAGTGTCACCTCTTCAACCGGTTTATCGGTCCTACGAGTCTCTTTCGAGTTCGGGACCAGCACCTCTGATGCGACTGAAAGGCTAAATAGCGCCATTAGTGCAGTTGAGGCCTTGCTTCCTGCAGATGTGAACCCTCAAGTTATCTCGGGCAGCTTTGACTCGGTTCCAATCATCGTCCTTGCAATTTCGGCAAATAATGGTGATAACGAGATCCTCAGCGCAGAGCTTGACAAGATTGCACCTTCGGTTTTCCAGCAAGTAGATGGAATTAGAGACATTGCCGTTTCCGGAGGTAAGCAAAAAAGACTTAATTTGGAACTTGACCAAGTAGCTCTTGTTCAAAATGGCCTTAGCCAACGAGACATCTCCGCAGCGCTGCGTGCTAATGGGCTGGTTTTGCCGGTGGGCTCTCTGACTGACTCAGATGGCAGCATTTCCATTCAGATGGGAAATGCTGTCGACACAGTTTCTTTAATGGAGTCACTCCCTCTAGTATCTGCCACTCCGAATCCAAGCGCGCTTGGAGTTGTGACAATTGGGGATGTTGCAATAGTCACCTATGAGGATGCTCCGATCACTTCAATTGCTCGAACCAATGGCAACGAAACTCTTGCTATTTCGATCACGAAGACTCCGGACGGCAACTCAGTTGACGTTTCCCGCGGAATCCAGGATCTAATTCCTGACTTGAAGGCTGCTCTGGCAACAGACGTGACAGTGGTCACTATTTTCGACCAGGCGCCATTTATTGAAGAGAGCATCAAGGACTTGACGGTGGAGGGGCTACTAGGTCTCGGGTTTGCAATCATCGTGATCTTGATTTTCCTGTTGAGCGTGAAGTCCACGATCATTACTGCTATTTCGATTCCGACATCATTGCTTATAACTTTTATCGCTTTGGAGTTTGCGGATTACTCCCTAAACCTTTTGACCCTGGGTGCTCTGACAATCGCAATTGGCCGCGTAGTAGATGACTCGATTGTGGTTATCGAGAACATAAACCGACACCTTAGCTATGGCGAGGAACGCGTGAAAGCAGTTCTCTCCGGAGTCAAGGAAGTCGCCTTGGCAATCACATCTTCGACCCTAGCCACCGTTGCAGTCTTCCTTCCTATCGCCCTAGTTTCCGGATTAGTTGGTGAGCTATTCCGTCCCTTCGCTTTCACCGTCGCAATAGCGTTGCTCGCCTCACTGCTTGTGTCGCTAACCATCGTTCCGGTCTTGGCTTATTGGTTCCTTCGCATGCCAAAGCGTCTTTTGGCAGCTCAAGCAGCAGACCCGGTTGCCTTCGAGGCGAACCAGCGCGAGATTGAGGAACAACGTGAAAAGCGGAGCCTTCTTCAGCGCGGTTATATTCCTATCCTTAATGGCACCAAGAATCACCCGTGGGTCACTCTGACAGCAGCAGTATTGATCTTGGGCTACACGCTCTCACTTGTTCCACTTTTGAAAACGAATTTCATTGATGGAGGTGGCTCAAACCAGTTCGACGCACAGCTGAGCATGCCAACCAATGCAACCCTTGAAGAACAGGACAAGGCCTCGGCTCTTCTTGAAAACCAAATCATGGCTCTCGACGGTGTCGAAGTAGTACAAAGCACCATCGGATCATCTGGAGCCGATGGCAGGGTTGCCTTTGGCAGGGCAGCCTCAGGCGTGCGCCTGACAATAACCGCAGAAGATGGTGTGGACGTGGAAATCCTTCAAACATCGGTACGTCAGCTTGAAGTAGCCTCGGGAAGCGAAATCACAGTCTCGACTGGAGGTGGCTTTGGTTCCAGCGAAACAATTGACATTGAAGTGCTCGCAAGTGACCCCGCGCTTCTTCAGGACTCTGTAAACAGCCTTGTGGCAGGGCTGGCTGATGTTCAGAACGTTAGTTCAATCACAACAACTTTGGACGCGGATCAAAGAGTACTTGAGGTAGTTGTAGACAGGCAGAAAGCCGCAAGTTACTTGTTGACTGAAACCACGGTTACCGGAATAGTTGCATCTCAACTTCGCCCTTCATCGCTTGGCACCTTGAACATCGAGGGTAAAGACGCTGATGTTTATATCTCCGGTGCCCAAGCTCCAGAGTCCATTGACGAGGTGAAAGCTTTGTCAATTCCGACATTCCAAGGTCCCGTTCGTCTCGACAGCATTGCGACTATCACTGAAGTTCTAAAGCCAACCTCAATAACGTCTGAGAGAGGTAACCGCACCGCCACAGTTTCACTAGCCCCAATTGGTGAAGACCTAGGAGCTATTTCAGCCGACATTACCGAGACCTTGGCTCTAATTGAACTTCCGGCCGGTGCCGAGGCAATCGTCGGTGGAGCGGCCGCAGATCAGGCCGAGAGCTTCAGTCAGCTGGGCACAGCCGTGCTCGCAGCGATTGCCATTGTCTATATTGTCATGGTCGCAACATTTGGCAGCCTGATTCAGCCGCTGTTGCTGCTGGTCTCAATTCCGTTTGCAGCAATTGGAGCTCTAGGGCTGCTACTGATCACAGACACAGCACTTGGAGTTCCTGCGCTAATAGGAATGCTGCTGCTGGTTGGGCTGGTGGTAACCAACGCGATTGTGTTGCTAGACCTGGTCAATCAATATCGCAAGAAGGGCATAAGTGTCGAAGAGTCTCTGATTGCTGGAGCAAGGCAAAGACTAAGACCGATTTTAATGACCGCTTTTGCGACGATCTTCGCCCTTACTCCCCTGGCGCTTGGCGTGACTGGTAACTCCGGGTTTATTTCTAAGCCACTAGCAATAGTCGTGATTGGCGGCCTTGTTTCCTCGACGCTTTTGACCCTAATTCTTGTCCCGGTTCTCTACTGGCTCGTAGAGGGCCGAAAGGAACGCAAGGTCATCAGGGTGAACCGTCGCCTAGGCAAAAAAGAGGCTCGTTTAGCTAAGAAAGCAGCTCTAGGTAAGAACGCGATCTCGGCTTCAGAAGCAAACTCAGTCGCTTCGGAAGCGGTCTTGACGGACACTCTGCCGAATCCCGAAGCTGTTCAAGAAACCGCTGAGGCAGTCGCTCCTGATGAAGAACTCGCTGACGAAGAAGCTCTGGAGGAACAAGCGCCTGAGCAAACTTTCCAACCGGCAACAGCATCTTCGGCCCCAGAACTAGCTTGGACCGAAGAACCTATTGAAGTCGAGCTGGACGATGAGTCCAGCATGAAATGGGATGAATCTCAAGTTCCAGTTGAGCCAACTCCAGCCGTTACCGGCTTGACCGCTGAAATGCCGGCAACTCAGGAAGAAAATGCCGCGGCGCCAGTGACAAAGAAGGAAATCAAGGCTGCGAAGAAAAAAGATAAGCAGGATCGCAAGGACCAACTTAGGGCCGCCAAAAACCCTCGACACTCGAACGACTAATCGCAGATGTCTTCTTTTATAGTTTGGGTCGACTGCGAAATGACTGGACTCGAGGTCGGTGTTGATGAAATCTGCGAAATTGCAGTAATCGTAACTGACGAAGACCTGAAGCCGGTTCACGAAGGTTTTCAGGTGGTTGTGAAGCCGTCGCGCAAAGCCATGAAGAACATGGGCGAGTTTGTGACCAACATGCACACCGTTTCGGGTTTGATAACTGAGATCCCAAAGGGAATTCCGATTAAGAAGGCCGAGCAGCAGGTGCTTGATTATGTTAAGCAATGGGTCACTGAAAAGGGCACGGCACCCCTTGCAGGAAACTCAATCGGAACTGATCGTATGTTTCTGAACCGTCAAACTCCGGAATTTGACTCGTTTTTGCACTACCGGAACATCGATGTTAGTTCCTTCAAGGAAATGGCAAGGCGCTGGTATCCCAAGATTTACTTCCAGCTCCCCAAAAAAGACGTCAGTCACCGAGCGCTATCGGACATTCAAGAGTCAATTATGGAGCTTCGCTACTACCGCAAAGTATTTCTAGTTCCGGCACCGGGGCCGTCGGCGAAGGAACTAAAGGAAGCAGTTTTAGCTCTAGGGACTGATACACTCTAAAGCGTTCTGGCTTGTCCAGACATGGTGGGTATAGCTCAGCTGGTAGAGCACCTGGTTGTGGTCCAGGGGGTCGCGGGTTCAAGTCCCGTTACTCACCCCAGTAGTTACTTGGCTCTTTCTAATATGAGCGCTCGTACTCTGGATGCGTCGGCTTGGCCGCGCATTTCTTGCATCACTGCTCCGATTACGGCTCCAGCCGCCTGCAGCTTGCCATCCCGAATCTTCTCCATGACATCCGGTTGACTTGCTAGTGCTTTGTCAATGGCCGCAATGAGTGCCCCTTCGTCAGTAACAATCTTCAAGCCACGGCTTTCGATAACTTCGGCTGGTTCGCCCTCTCCTGCCAAGACTCCTGCAACTACGTCTCTTGCGATGCGGTCGGTTAGCTCACCAGAGTCAATCAACTTCTGAATGCTGGCGACTTGCTCTGGAGTAATTGGGAGATCCTGCACGGCTACCTCTTGAACGTTGGCCAATCTGGCAAGTTCACCGGTCCACCATTTTCTAGCTGACTGCGGGCTGGCGCCCGCGGCAACAGTTGCCTCAATCTCATCTAATAAATCAGAATTCAAAACATCTCTAAATTCAAGATCGGCGAAGCCCCAGTCATTCTGAAGGCGCTTTCTCCGGACAGAAGGCTTTTCAGTCAGAGTCAGGCGAATCTCCTCGATCCACTCTTCGCTGGGCTGAACCGGAACCAAATCTGGCTCTGGGAAATAGCGGTAGTCATCGGCGTCGGACTTTGGTCTACCCGCAGAAGTGTGGCCGCGATCTTCGTGCCAGTGCCTGGTTTCCTGAATGATTTTTCCGCCAGCCGCAAGAATGAAGGCCTGGCGCTGAATTTCGTAGCGAACAGTGTTTTCGATGCTCTTCAGGGAGTTCACGTTCTTGGTTTCGGTTCTGGTGCCGAGCTTCTCGGCGCCTTTTTCACGGAGTGAAACGTTTGCATCGCAACGCACGTTTCCACGCTCCATCTTGGCATCGGATACGTTCATGCTCTTTACGATGTCGCGGATAGCTCTGACATAGGTCGCAGCCAGTTCTGGGGCCTTGTCAAGCGCTCCGTAGATAGGTTTAGTGACAATCTCCACCAGTGGCACACCGGCGCGGTTATAGTCCACCAGCGAGTACTCCGCTCCTTGAATTCGGCCGGTTGCTCCACCGACGTGAGTCAGCTTTCCGGCATCCTCCTCCATGTGAGCCCGCTCAATCGGGACCATGAACACTTCGCCGGTTTCGAGTTCAATCGAAATCTCGCCCTCGAAAGCAATTGGTTCGTCAAACTGCGAGGTTTGGAAGTTTTTTGCTAGGTCGGGATAGAAATAGTTTTTTCTAGCGAAGCGGCCATTAGACGCAATCTGACAGTCCAGCGCTAGTCCGATGGCAATTGAAGACTCCACGGCCTTGCGGTTAACCGCTGGCAACGAGCCGGGTAGGCCCAGGCAAGTTGGACAAACATTGGTGTTTGGCTCGGAACCGAAGTTGTTTGCACAACCGCAAAACATTTTGCTCACGGTGTTTAGCTCAACATGGACCTCGAGTCCAATCACTACCTCAAAACGCTCAATGGCGTCTTCGTAGGACATTAGTTGCTCTTTAGCCATTACAGCGCCTCCAAATCGGGCACTCTCGCAATTAGCGAGGCACCCCATTGATCCACATAAAGTTTCTCTACGATGCTTGCGACTCGATACATCTGCCCATCCTGCATCGCTGGGGCAAGAATCTGGACGCCGGACGGCAATCCGTCCTCTGAAGCGAGCCCATTTGGCACTGAGATTCCAGGAATCCCAGCCAAATTCGCAGGAATCGTAGCTATGTCGTTCAGATACATGGCCAGTGGGTCATTGACCTTCTCGCCAATCTTGAATGCCGTGGTTGGTGCTGTGGGGGTTAGCAAGACATCAGCTTGGGTAAACGCCCTAGCCAGATCTTGCTGGATTAGGGTTCTTACTTTTTGAGCCGAGCCGTAGTAAGCGTCGTAATAACCGGAAGAAAGCGCGTAGGTGCCCAGGATAATTCTTCTTTTGACCTCTGGGCCGAAGCCTTGTTCACGAGTGGCAGCCATAACGTTTTCTATGGTCGGGTTTCCATCCGGAGTGACTCTAAGCCCGAATCTAACCGAATCAAATTTCGCTAGGTTTGAAGAAGCCTCTGCGGGCAAAATCAAGTAGTAAGCGGCGACGGCGTATTCAAAGCTCGGGCAATCAACTTCAATAATCTCAGCGCCTGCAGCGGCAAGTTTTTCAATTGTGTCATCGAAACAAGTCTTTACCCCTGGCTGGAAGCCGTCCGAAGACAGTTGCTTCACAACCCCAACCTTGAGGCCTTTGACATCCGCTTTTTTCACAGATTGAACCATGGAGCCCAGGCTATTTGGCAAAGAGGTTGAATCGTGCGGGTCATGCCCACCGATTACATCCTGCAACATGGCGGCATCCATGACGCTGTTGGTCACTGGGCCTATCTGATCTAGAGAGCTAGCAAGGGCGATCAGCCCGTAACGAGAGACTGCCCCGTAGGTCGGCTTTGCACCAACTGAGCCAGTCATGGCTGCTGGGAACCTGATTGAACCTCCAGTGTCGCTACCTATCGCAAGCGGAGCAAGGTGGCCGGCAATAGCGGAACTGGAGCCCCCACCGGAGCCTCCGGGGATCCTGCTTAGGTCCCAAGGGTTCTTGCTAGGTCCGTATGCCGAAAATTCAGTCGAGGAGCCCATTGCAAATTCGTCAAGATTAGTTTTGCCAAGAATCGGCATTGAAGCCTCTCTCAGCTTTCTCACTACGGTTGCATCATATTGAGGCACCCACCCCTCAAGGATCTTTGAACCGGCAGTGGTCGGAGCATCGGTCGTAGTGAGGTTGTCCTTGACCGCAATTGGAACACCGTGGAGAGGAGAGACGGCAGTTCCGTCAGCCAGTTGCTGATCGGCTCTCTTGGCCTGAGCCAGGCTATTTTCACGATTGAAGTAAAGGTATGAGTTGGTCTTTGGGTTCAACTTTTCAAGACGGTCCAAAAACGCAGTAGTTATTTCAACCGAGGAAGCTTTCTTGCTCGAGATAAGACCGGCGAGGGCCGCCGCGCTGGACGAAGTTATTTCAGTCATTTCTAGTCCTCATCCAAGATTGCGTTTACTTTGAAACGGCCTTCAGCACTGTCTGGAGCGCTAGAGAGAGCCTGCAACTGGGAAAGAGACGGCAAGATGACATCCTCGCGATAGACATTTGCCATTGGAATTGGGTGGCTTGTCGCAGCCACATCTCCGGAAATAGCCTTGGTGACGGTGGCAACTGAATCCACGATTATTCCAAGCTCGCCGGCCAACTGCTCAACTTCCTGATCGGTTACCAAAATTCGGGCCAGGGACGCGAGATGGCGAACCAAATCGGGTGTAATTTCAGACATACGGTTTCTCACTTCGTCAATTGGTGTTAATAAGTCAGTCTAGTTCCGTCAAGCGGGCAATTTATCTAGGAACTGCGCTTCGGTGATTACTAAGACACCCAGCGACTCAGCCTTAGTCAACTTCGATCCGGCCCCCGGGCCAGCTACCAAAAAAGCAGTGTTCTTGGATACCGAAGACGAGGCCCTTCCGCCGTTTTCAATTATCAAAGACTCAATAGCTTCCCTCGTCATTGTTTCCATTGAGCCGGTGACAACTATTGACAGATCTGCAAACAGTCCATCGGCTTTGGATAGACCCTGCCTATGCAAAGGATTCGACAGCTGCACTCCTGCGGCTTCCCAGCTAGTGATAATTTGTCGATGCCAGTCCTCGAGATACCAACTGGTTATAGATTCAGCCAGCGTTGGCCCAACGCCATCGACCTCTGCAAGCTGCTCTTGACTGGCTTCGAAAATTGCCCTGAAAGATCCAAAATTATCCGCAAGTGCTCGCGCTGCAACGGGGCCTACATGCCTAATAGATAATGAAACCAAAAAGCGCCAAAGAGGCTTGGTCTTCGCTACTTCCAGGTTCGCCAATAGCTTGATTGCAACCTCTGAGGGTTCACCGTTTTTCTTCCTGAAGAAATCAACAACTTTGTCGTTGCCCTCAGCGTCCTTTTTGGCAAGGCCAGTGTCGGCATCTAATACCTTCGCTTTTATTGGCAGCAGCTTTTCCATTGTGAGCGAAAACAAGTCTGCTTCTGACAAAATTGGGGCAACTTCCGGTTCGACAGGGTTCGTGAGTGCGCTTGCGCTGACATAACCCAGAGCCTCAATATCAAGAGCAGCCCTTGACCCTATGTATGCGATGCGCTCGCGAAGCTGAGCTGGGCAACTATTGGCGTTGGTGCAGCGTAAATCAATGTCACCTAGGCTCGCTGGTTCCAGCTTCGCCTGGCATTCCGGGCAATTAGAAGGCATTACAAAAGCAAGTTCAGAGCCGTCCCTAAGCGAAACAACCGGACCCAAGATCTCTGGAATCACATCACCGGCTTTTCTAAGGACTACGGTGTCGCCGATAAGAACACCTTTTGATTTGACTTGTTCTTGGTTGTGCAGGGTCGCAAATTCAACCTGGCTACCGGCAACAATTACTGGAGCTAGAACTGCGAATGGCGTAGCTCGGCCAGTTCTTCCGATTGAAATTTTTATGTCCAGTAATTTGGTGTTTACCTGCTCAGGCGGATACTTGTAGGCAATGGCCCAGCGCGGGGCCCGAGAAGTTGACCCGAGGCTTTCTTGAGTTGCTAAATCATCCACCTTGATGACTGCCCCATCGATTTCGTGCTCGATAGTTGGTCGTGTTGCTTCCAGTTCGGCAATATATGCCAGAACGAGCTTTGGGGTTTCAAGCACCTGATAGCGCTTGGTTGTCGGAAGTCCCCAGTTCGTAAGTTTTTGATATACCGCGCTTTGGCTAAGAACATCCGCCGACCAAACTCCAAATCCGTGCACCAGCATCTTCAGCGGCCGAGTGGCCGAAACAGCTGGGTCCTTTTGACGAAGTGAACCAGAAGCGCTGTTTCTTGGGTTAGCGAAGGGTTTGCCTCCTTGGGAAACGATTCTGGCGTTTAGTTTCGCAAAATCCTCGAGCTCGAAAAATACCTCGCCTCGCACTTCGACAAGATCTGGATGATTATCGCCCGACAGGCGATGCGGGACACCCTGAATAGTCATCGCATTCTGGGTGATGTCCTCGCCCACTTCGCCATCGCCTCGGGTGGCGGCTCTGATGAGCACCCCGTCTTTGTAGGTCAAGGAAACCGCGAGTCCATCGATTTTTGGTTCACACAAATAGGGTCCTGGGCCAACCCTTTCAGCCCAAGCCAAAAAACCCTCCGAGTCAAAGACATTGTCCAAGCTCATCATCTTTTGACCATGAATAACTTGATCGAACACGCTGCCAGAACCAGACCCGACTTTGGTTGTTAGGGAATCCCCGGCGCCCAGATGCTCCAGCGCTTCTAGCTCTTTTAGTTCCTGCTCGAGTAGATCATATTCAGCATCCGAAATAAGCGATTGGTCTTGTTGGTAATAAGCGTCTCGATATTTCTCAACGAGCGCCCTTAGCTCTTTGATTCTGATCAGCTGATTAGGCAACCGTTGAGACCTTGCTTCTGGCTTCATCTATGGTCATTTGGCCCAAGACTCGAGTTCCGACATAGATCACTGCAGTTTGTCCAGCGGGCACTCCGTAGAGCGGTTCGTTTAGCTGAACATGCATCTGGCCATCAACAATTGCCGCAACGGCTGAAACAGTGTCTCCGTGAGCTCTTACCTGCACATCGCAGTCAAAAGCCTCTTCGGGGTTCTCAAGTGCTTTTCCGCACCAGGTATAGCGAGCGCCGAATAGGTCTGAGATTTCCAGTGCCTCTTCGGGCCCAACCACAATTTCCTTGGTTTTGGGCCTAATTTCCAGTACATATCTTGGCTTGCCGTCAGCTGCTGGAGTTCCAATTTTCAATCCCTTGCGCTGACCAATTGTGAAGCCGACGTGACCGTCGTGCTCTCCCAGCTGATTTCCTTCGCCGTCAACAATCTTGCCTGAATCAGTAGGTACAAACTCTTTCAGCCACTGTCTAGTATCGCCCTCGGGGATAAAGCAAATGTCGTAGCTATCCGGCTTATTTGCGACACTTAGGCCTCTAGCAGCAGCTTCCTGCCTAATCAAATCTTTGGAGGCGGTTGCCCCCAGCGGGAACATAGAGTGCGCTAGCTGATTAGCGTTTAGCACTCCTAATACATAGCTCTGATCCTTAGCCATTTCCCGAGACCGGTGCAGCTCGAGGTTTCCCTCGCCATCCTCAAGGATTGATGCGTAGTGTCCCGTGCAAATTGCCTCGAAGCCAAGTGATAGCCCACGCTCCAATAACGCTGCAAATTTGATGCGCTCATTACAGCGCATACAGGGGTTTGGAGTCCTACCGGCTTGGTATTCGGCCACAAAGTCATCAACCACATCAAGCTTGAACCGCTCCGAGAAATCCCATACGTAAAAAGGAATGCCGAGCTTATTAGCCGCGCGCTGCGCATCCATCGAGTCCTCTATGGTGCAACAACCCCTGGATCCAGTTCTAAGGGTTCCCGGCATCCTAGAAAGAGCTAAGTGAACACCGATAACATCGTGGCCTTGCTCTACAGCGCGCGCGGCAGCCACAGCGGAATCAACTCCACCACTCATCGCTGCTAAAACACGCATGGCTACAAGTCTAATTTGCCTTTGGGGGTTTACGCGGGAGTTGCCTGGAGGGCCACTGGATGAACTTGCTCCAAGGCAGTCAGAAATTGCTGAACATCCTGAAGGGTCGAGGTTTTACCCAGTGTTACCCTCACGCAAGCAGAGGCCTCCAGGTGACTGAAGCCCATTCCCAATAAGACATGCGACGGACCTAAAACTCCTGCCTGACAAGCCGAACCTGCGGAGACGCAGACTCCTTTTTGATCCAACAGAAATAACATTGCGTCTGACTGCGTCCCTGGGAAAACAAAGTGAGCATTGTATGCAGCTCTGTTGGCTCCTTGCGCTGTGATTATTGCCGAAGGAACAGCCTCCATGACAGCCGCTTCCAGTTGGTCCTTTAGTGCACCCAAACGTGCCATTTCATGATCAAGCTCAGTTACAGCCTCTTTGGCGGCGGCGGCAAAGCTGGCAGCAAGCGGGTAATTCATGGTTCCGGATCTAAGTGAGCGCTCCTGGCCCCCACCATGCACCAATGAAATCGGCTTTGCGCTTCTGGCAACCACGAGGGCTCCGACGCCTATTGGCGCCCCAACCTTATGACCAGACAGCGTCATGGCAGTCAAGCCACTGGCCTGAAAATCAATCGGAACGTGACCGAAGGCCGCTACGGCATCGCTGTGGACAGGAATATCAAACTTGGAAGCAATTTCGGTAATCGCTGGGATATCGGTAATCACGCCGGTCTCGTTGTTTACCCACATCAAACTAATCAGAGCAACCCTTTGACCGTGCTCTTTCACCAAGGAGCGCAAAGAATCCAGATCGATCATGCCGTTAGCCAAGTGCTCCACGAAGACAACCTCGGCATTTTGATTCTCTCCAAGCCACTGAACCGGATCCATTACAGCGTGGTGCTCAGTTCTGGAGGAAATAACTACCTTGCAGTCCGGATTTTTTGTCACCCGATCCCAGAAAATACCCTTGATTGCGTGATTATTGCCCTCGGTGCCCCCGGAGTTGAATATGATCTCGCTACGGTTTGCCCCGCAAGCCTTTGCTACCTTGTCGCGTGATTCCTCTAATAGCTCTCGAGTCGCTCGCCCTTGGCTGTGAACGCTAGAAGGGTTTCCAAGGAAATCCAGCGCTTCGCTCAGGGCTTCCTTGGCACAAGAACGCAGTGATGTGGTCGAGGCATGATCAAGAAAAACTGACATAACCAAATCTTAGTTCTGGTGCTCTCTAATAGAGTGCTGTTATTTGAACAAATGTCCCAAAAGGATGGACATCTAGAAGAGCAGCGTTGCTAGTCTCCGCCTAGCTAGCAGAACTTCTGGGTCACTATCACCGATCAAGATAAACATTTCTAACAACCGGTCGCGAATTTGATCGCGAGCATCGGTGTCGATTTCAAAGCAATCGAGAAGTAAAGCAAGTGAGCCACGAGTATCTCCAGCAATCAGCAACTGATCGGCTTCAAAGAACAGTGGCCCGAGCGGCCCAGTTTGATCTTTTGCCGCAAGCCTCAGCATGAGGTTCACCTGAGCAAGGCCTGCCGTGGCATCGGAATCATTTGGGTATTCAACAATTAGCTTTTCGTAAAGCCTCTTGGCCTCTGGCAAATCGCCTGCGTCAATTGCCCCAACTGCAGCTAAATGCTCCGGGGCAAGTGGTTTTTCCGGTGCTGCGCCGCCCTGGATGCTAACGGTCTGGGTTATGTTCTTTTCCCCGGCCAACTGCAGGACTTGGCCCAACACACTTAGCAGCTGTTCTTTAGTGGCTTCACCTTGAAACAAAGGAGCCGGCTGCCCCGCCAAAATCGCGAGCATTGCGGGCGCCTTTTCAACAGCAACGGCCTGAGCGAGCTGCGGGTTCGAAGTAATGTCGATGTCAATGCCAGCAAAACGGCCCTGACTGGCTTCAAGGACCTCTAAAACGGCAGCTCTTAGCCTCACGGAAGCCTCGGACTGGTCAGAGACCAGCATCAACACCGGGGTGGTTTCAGACAGCGTTAGATAGCGCCTCAGCGTTGGCTCATCACCGGGGACGAGCCAGCCGGTGATAGCAGTGCCAGAGGGTGGCGTTGCCTTATTGGCAAGACCCGAAAGATCCATAGCTCCGAAATTACTCATTACCCGCCCAAGGTTATCGCTGAGAGGAGCTGCTGGGTGGCACCGAGCAGAGTTGCACGTTCATCAGAGCCAGAGGCTGGGACATTGAATAGCAGCATCGCACCGTATTTAGTCTCAATTCCAGTTGCACTGCCGCCAGTGCCCAGCAAAATTGACTCATCGCCAGTGATCGCAACGGCGTCACCAGGCTCCTTGGGAATAATCGTGTAGGTGTCAATCATGTAGAGCGCAACCAGCGCACCGCCCTCGGAGTTCGCCAAGATGACTGGCTGGCTTTCGGCCAAAGCGTGCTCAAAGCTCAAATTCGCATTGCTCAAAGTTTCCTGGAGGCCCAGCTGAACAGCTGAAACATCGGAAACATACTGGTTTTCAGGATCTATCAAAAGTGCCCACGGAGAGTCAAAACCCCGATTCAAAAGATTACCTAAGCCCTCAACAAGGGAAGCCGGATCCATAGACAAGAACTTGTTATCTTCCTTGAGGGCATTAGCCCCAACTATCTCGGCCGGCACCTCCGGGAAGCTGATGTTCGGAAGCAAGTCGGAGTATTGATAAAGCTTGTAATCATCTCGCGGAGACTCTTGGCGAAGGACCAAAACCTGTAGGGCAGTCTCTCCCGTCACGACAATGGTATTTCTAGGCCAAGTGTCGGTTGCACCAGGCAAAAATAGTTGCACTGGGCCGGAAAGAATTTTCGTTGGAGGAATTAGAGAGTCGGTGCTCTTCGCTGCCAGTGCATAGGCCGCTCTTCGAATTTCCAGAGCGGGACCAGTAACCCTAACCTCCAGAGACTCTCTATCCAGAGTGGCATCTGCGACCGCTACTACCTGGGCAATCTCGGTCAAAATTCTTTCAAGCTGACCGCTATCAAGAGTTGCAGTCAGGACACCCGGCTGCCCGAGAGGTTTGGGCGAAATGATTGGGTTTTGATAATCCGGCACGCATCCGGTCAGCATTCCAACCGACAAAGCTAGGCCAACATATTTCATGCCTCTTAGAGCCCTCCTACTCGTCAGGGGTCCATTTCCTGCCTGAGATACGGCTCTCTTGGTCCTGGGGGGCTTGGGCCTTCTAGGGCCTCGGGTATTCCTTCGACTTCTGAACTTCTTGCCGTAGACAAATGCTGCATGAAGTCCTAACAGCGCGCCCAAAAGCATGATCGCTAGTCCTATGCGAGTAATTGGAGCAATCGGAGCTTCAGTTTCCTCCAATTGCCAGGTGACGCGAAGCGTCCTAGGTGCCAGCTCTATACCGGTTGATGCCATAAGGACCGCAACCTCGTTGTTCGGCTCAATAGGCAAAAGAGCGGTTCCATTGCTCAAAATTTCTGTTTTCCAAATGTCCGCACCAACTGGATCATCCAACTCGCCAGCCCCTGGTCTCTCAATTTCCACCAAGCCCGCGATTTGGTTTGTCCTATCCACGGAAAGTCTCATCTCAACGTAGGCAGAATCGCCGAGCCAAGCCACGATGTCTGACTCTCTACCGGTCGCCATGAACACAGCACCGTCGCCAATGGCAAACACCGAGTTCTCGCCCTCATAAGCGCTAAGCACGGAATTGGGGATCAAAACGTAACTGGCCGGCTTAGTAAGCGAGGCCGACGCATTGATAACGCTAATTGGCTGATTCTCAAGTTGATTAGTGAACCCGATGGCGCTGGAAACCAACCCTGTCACAAAGACAAATAGGGCAATCCAAAAACGCATAAACCAGCTCCGAGTACACTTGGGTAGCCACGAAAGTTTACTATTCAACCGAGGATTCAACTTGCCAACTGATTTTAATCGCTTCGAGACAAGCAGGCGAGGCTATGACCCAGAGGCAGTCGAGCGCGAGCTCAACGCCATCAACTCGGAACTTGTCCGAGTCAAAGGGCAGGCTATGGAAAGTGCAGAGGCGCTTCAGCGGGCTCTTGCTCAACTTACACAATCCGAAGCAAAGCTGGTCGGAACGATGGCTCCAAGTTTTTCAAGCCTTGGAGCCGAGGCCGCGGATCTGCTGATTGGGGCTGAGACCGCCGCCCGAGAGATTGAGAGCGCGGCAGCTGATTCTGCCCAGGAACTTATTGAATCTGCCACTCAGGAAGCAAAGCGGATTGCGCAAAATGCCGAAGATGCCTATCAGGATCAAATTACAGCCTCCGAAAGACGCGTAGCCAGAAGAATTGCCAGTGCAAAACACGACGCCGAACTGCTGATCATGAAGGCAACTACCGAGGCTAAGGACAAGCTGCGAGAAATTGAATTAGAAGTTGCGAGAATGCGCGGACAGGCTGCCACGGAAGTTGCTGCCCTCAAGACCACAGCAGTGCGCGAAGTTGAGGCAAAGAAGGCCGAGCTAGATGCAAAAATTTCTGGGCAAGAACTTCTCAATCTTGAACAACTTGGAATAAAGCAAGCAGCAAAGGATCTGGCTCTAGCGGATTTGGAATCGAAATTAAAAACCCGCAGAAGAGTTGCCGAGAAAGAATATTTAGAAAAACACAATGAGGCCGTTCACAAGACCGAGAGCTATCTAGAGTCTGCCAAGAATGATCTGACTGAGTTGAAGAAAAGTATTTCTACTATTCGACTTGAAATTCAGGCCCTTGAAATGGAAGCTGGTCAAGCCCAGCGTCGCACTCTTGCTGAGGCGAGGAGTAAGGCTGAGGCGATAGTTCACGCGGCCGACCTAGAGGCAACTGAAATAAACGCCAAGGCCCTTGAGAGCATCGCCGAGCTTGAGAAGGCCAGTGAACTGCGCATGAAGAATATCGAGAATCGTGTGCGTTCAGGTGAGCTTTATCTGAAAAACTTGCGTAGTTTGGTAACCAACACTGATTCTCCGGAGGAATAGATGGAACAGCGCGCAAGAGTAACTAACTCATTCCAGATTGGACTGACCGGCGGACTCGGAGTGCTCACAGCGATAATCATCGGCGCTGCCATTTCTCAAACCGCAACTATTCTGACCTACATTGGAATCGCATTGTTCCTAGCGCTAGGGCTTGATCCGGTCGTAAGGTCCTTGACCAAGCGCAAGGTTCCTCGCCCAGTTGCCGTCGGAATAGTTGTCACTTTGTTTTTGGGGGCTGTTGCACTAATACTCTGGGCGATCATCCCAACTGCCGTTAGAGAAGCTGCAAAGCTAGTCGAGCAAATACCAAGCATTGCGACGAGCCTGGTTACGACCGATTTGATAACCCGTTGGGATAACCAACTGGGTGGAGCAATTACAACCGCCACAAGTTCAGGCCTAGATTTCATAAGTAATTCTGCAAACTGGCCAGTACTTCTCGGAGGAGTGCTTCAGGTTGGCATCGGAGTAATATCCGGTGTGGTCGGTGTCGTTGTTGTAGTTATTCTCACCCTTTACTTCATGGCCTCACTTGAGGGCATGAAGGCTTACCTAGCAAAGCTTTCTTCGGCTTCTAAGCGCGAGCGCTTCAGTAAGATCACCGACCAGATCTCCTACTCGGTCGGCCGCTGGGTAATGGGCCAGACATCGGTCAGCCTGATTCACGCAACCAGCCTGTTTATCTTTTTGACGATCATCAGCGCTCCGTTCGCTTTGCTGTTGACGCTTCTGGCTTTCGCGATCTCCCTGATCCCACTCATTGGACCGCTTTCGTCGGCGATTATCGTCATTACCGTGACCTTGATTGAAGGCCCGCAACTGGCCCTTATTGCGGTAATTTATTACTTGATTTACCTTCAGCTCGAGGCATATCTAATCGCCCCGAGGATCATGAAGAAAGCTGTTTCAATCCCGGCAGCCCTAGTTGTTATCGCGGCTCTAATGGGCGGAACTCTGATGGGTGTTCTAGGAGCGGTTATCGCCATCCCGGTTGCAGCTTCAATCTTGCTAATCGTCCGTGAAGTTTGGATGCCAAGGCAGCAACTGCGCTAGGGACAGAAAAAATCAGAAACTAGTGGGTAGTGGAGAGCTTCCTGGAACTGTCACTTCGGCTACTTTATCCAAGACTCTCTTTGTCGCTTTTTCCCCAACCCACAGATGCTTTTCCTGATCAAACCCGAAAACCTCAGCGTGATCAACAATGGCAAACCTAGTATTTGCAGCAGCTGGATCCAGGTATTCGTCTAGTTCAGGAACCAGCGCAATGAGGGGTCTTCCAAACTCATTCCAACGCAAAAGGTCACTATCGGTTGCTCGATGAAGTGGTGGCGAGAGCAATATTGCTCCCATAATATCCTCATCGGGTCCGTATTTGATTGCGAGCTCAGTTCCAAAGGACCAGCCGATCAACCAGGGGGTCGGAAGCCCCCGCTCTAGGCAGAACTTCACCGCCGCCGCCACATCCTCACTTTCTGCCACGCCATCGGAAAATTGGCCCGAAGACGTGCCCCTGGGCGAAGAGGTACCCCTGGTGTTGAATCTAAGCACAGCTGCTCCAATTAGAGCTGGTAACCGGTTAGCTGCCTTCCTAATCAAATGCGAGTCCATAAAACCGCCGTGAGTAGGTAATGGGTGCAGCATTATCAGAGTAGTCACCGGCTTGCCGATAGCCGGAACTGACAATTCGCCGACCAGCACCTCAGAATCGCTGGTGTGAAGCTCGATGTCTTCGCGAAGGCCCGGAAGAACAGTCGATGACCGTATCTCCTCCACTAGGTAAGCATCCCGTCAAACAACTTCCAGCAGTGCTTGTGAAAATGTCTTCTGGTTTCCACTCCACGATGCAGATCCCAGGCAACCGTGTGGGCAAGGCCTTGCTCGATATCAATTTGACAGACGGGGCACTTCCAGCTTTTGCCCTCTTCGGCGTTCGCACCCGAGCTCTGCTGAACTTGAAATTCCACACCACGCTTTATTTCTGAGTGCGGCAAAGTGGTTCTAATCATTGAGAAATCTAACTCGCGATACTCACGCTTAGCGGCGTTTCGACGAGGTCTACGGCCTACCATCAGTACCAGTTGTGACTGTCGGAGTGAGCAAGAGCCGCGCAAGGTGAACCATAACGACCCTCGATGTAACCCAAGCCCCACTTAATCTGAGTCTCAGCGTTGGTCCGCCAATCGGCACCAGCCGATGCCATCTTGGAAGCAGGAAGTGACTGCGGAATCCCGTAGGCACCAGAGGATTTATTGGTGGCGGTTAGCCTCCAATTGCTCTCTCGCTCCCAGAGCTTTACCAAGCAAGAGAATTGTGTGTATTCCCAACCTCTGGCCTTGGTCTCCTCCAAAGCGAACCCCTTGGCGCTATCAGGATCCGGAGTAGGGGCGTTGCTAACGACAAGCCTGAGCGCGGTCGCTCCATCCACAAGCTCGAATTCACCTCGTTCAAAACCGTCTCCAGGAATGGACTGAATTGTGAGCTGCTGGTACTCCATGTCCTCGCTCTCAAAGCTCTGCATCGAGTTGGCGGAGGCGAACGCACCCGAGTAGGGATCGACCGCGGTAACCATGACCAGTGCGGCTACGAAAACAAAACCCATGCCGACGCTTGTCAGCGGGTACGTTGCCTTCGAACGATGTTTCGCCAATTTACTCCTCCAGGAAAGATAAGCCTATTAGGGGTTTGGCTTTGGAGCAATTAGCCCAGAGCGATTTGCCGGTGACCAGCACTGGCTACAAGTTCGCAAAAAGCGTTCACTTCTGACCTCGAGACGCCCGATCTAGCTGACCCAAGTGACCAAGTTCGGACCGCTAGGGGTAATGGTGAAACCAGTTTGCCTCGATTTACTCTTATGGAATTCAGTAGATCAGCCACCTGAGATTTCGAGTAGCCGTTTTTCTGCCCTGAAAAGCGTTCATTGGGGCTCTTCCCCAAAACCTGAGCGATCTCAGAAAGCAGGTGATTTAGTTCAATCAAAACCGGGGATTTACCAAACCTGAACATTCTTTCGGCTATCTCTCTTGCCTCAAGAGAGTCGCCAAGCCTCGCCAAAGTGTTATCTACAGCCAATATTTGGTAGCCGCCAGCTACAAGGTCAAATCTCGCAACGGACACTATCGAAGAGGTAATGAGACTACGACCGGCAGCCTCGAACTGAATTTTGATCCGCGTTAGGAGTGCGTCTACTTGATCAGGGTGATACCCCATTAGATCTGGCTGGCTCCTAGGAAACATAGTCAAAACACTAACTGACTCATGAGAAAAGCCACAAAGGAGGAAGGAATCAAGGAATCAATGCGGTCCAGCACTCCACCGTGACCGGGCAGAACTCTACCCATATCCTTTACATTCAAATCCCGCTTTATTAGCGACTCGGAAAGATCGCCCAACACAGAACTCAACAGAATTGCCGCCCCAAAGACAAGGCCAAACACGAATGTTGCCGGCGTGATCAACACCAGAACCTGCCCGCCCACAAAAGCCCCGAAAATTGAAGCCACAAGGCCCTCCCAAGTTTTCTTTGGGCTAATTTCAGGAGAAAGCTTGGTTTTTCCAAAAAACCTTCCAATTAGATAGCCGAACGTATCGATTATGACAACTGTGAGGACAAGTCCGAGAACCCACTGCACTCCAACCGGCTCCAAGACAAGCTGGATTGAAAAACTCAAGAGCAGGGGCACGTATACAAGAACAAAAGCCGTACCCCCAAAATCGCGAAGCGTCTGCTTGAAAGATTGCTTATTGGAGGTGTAGATCAGAGTCGCTATTCTCCAGACGACCAAAAGACTGATCGAAATAAGCAACCCGAGCCACTGTCCTTCTGCGCTCAAGAAATACGTGCTGATGACTATCCCTGGTGCTAAGAACGCAACCAGCCTGGGAACATGCCAACCTGCTGATCGCATTGCAACACTCAGTTCGGCAGCAGCGAACCCGGATGCGACCGCAACCAGCAAAGTAAAAGCTAGGGGGTGAAGCAGGGACAGCAAGAAAACCGCGCCAAGGACGAACCCGACCGCTAACCGCGGCCCTAAGGTTCTAGTTTTAGCCGATTCCATCTAAACCTCTAGCAGTTCTGCTTCCTTGTTCTTCAATGCATCATCGATCTTGTCGGTGTGAGCTTTGGTTAGTGCTTCAAGTTCTTTTTCAGCACGGTCAACCTCGTCCTCACCGGCACCGCCGTCTTTCTTTACTGCCTCTAGGGCTTCCTTCGCAGTTCTTCTAATTCCTCGAACTGAAACCCTGCCGTGCTCTGCTTTGTCGCGAGTCAACTTCACGTATTCTTTTCTTCGCTCCTCGGTTAGCTCCGGGAGGTTGATCCTAATTATTTCACCGTCGTTATTTGGCTGCGCTCCAAGATTCGGCATCGCCATAAGGGCCTTCTCAATGGCTGGCAGCGCGGTCTTGTCATAGGGGTTGATAATTATCGAGCGAGCTTCCGGGTTTTGTATTCCGCAGAGCTGCGTCAGTGGGGTTGGGGTTCCGTAGTAATCAACCATAACCTTCTGAAACATCGCAGGGTTAGCCCTACCCGTCCTGACCGATGCAAAGTCATCCTTAGTCGATTCCAAAGCCTTGTCCATCTTGTTTGTGGCTTCTGCCAAAATTTCCGCAATCATCTCATCTGCTCCTATTTGCCTATGCTCGAACCCGAGTGCCGACTTCGCTTCCAAGGAGCGCAGCCGAAATATTATCCATTCCAAATACTCTCATCGGCATTTTATTATCCATGCAGAGTGAAAATGCCGTCGAATCTACAACCTTTAGTCCTTGAACCAACGCATCCTGATAGCTGATTTCCTTAAGTTTCTTAGCCTCTGGATTCTTATGCGGATCAGATGAATAAACGCCATCGACACCGTTTTTAGCCACAAGCACCTCGTCCGCAGAGATCTCCAGCGCACGCTGTGCAGCAACAGTGTCAGTTGAGAAATAAGGCAATCCTGCTCCCGCACCAAAAATAACTATTCGACCCTTTTCCAAGTGCCTGATTGCTCGCAGCGGCAGATAAGGCTCCGCTACCTGAGCCATGGAAATGGCAGTCTGGACTCTAACATCGGCGCCCGCCTGTTCTATGAAGTCTTGAAGCGCCAACGCGTTCATGACGGTGCCCAACATGCCCATGTAGTCGGCTCGACCACGATCCATACCGCGGTTAGAAAGTTCCGCACCCCTGAAGAAGTTTCCGCCACCAACAACGATTGCAATCTCTACTTCTTTAGCCGCGTCCGCAATTTTCTTGGCCACTGCCGCTACAACGTCTGGGTTTACCCCCAGTCCACCGCCTCCGAAGGCCTCTCCGGAAAGCTTAAGAAGAACTCTTCTTTTCTTAGTCTCCAACTAGCCCTCCAGGTATCACGACGGTTTTCCTCTCCAATACTAGGGCGCAAACAAGAAACGGGCCCGGTCATTGACCGAGCCCGTTGATCATTTCTTGAACTACACGCCTACGCGCAACCTTAGGAAGCCAGTCACGGTCAATCCGGCAGCTTTAGCCACCTGAGCGACGCTCTGCTTGTTGTCTTTGGCAAAAGGCTGGTCGAGTAGGCAGGTCTCCTTGAAAAAGCCGGTTACTCGCCCTTCCACTACCTTCGCCAAAGCTGCCTCAGGCTTCCCCTCGTTACGAGCGGTCTCCTCAGCAATTTCGCGCTCCTTGGCCACAACCTCAGCCGGTACATCCTCGCGTGAAAGATAAGTTGGACTAAAAGCGGCAATGTGTACGGCTATATCGTGAGCAGTCTCTGAATCGGTGCCCTCAAAGCCAAGTACAACTCCAACTTGAGGGGGGAGATCGCGACTTGTGCGGTGCATGTATGCATCGAGACCAGGGGCTGAGAGGACCTCAACCTTTCTAAGCTCTACTTTTTCACCCATGATTGCCGCCTTGTCGATGATAGACGCGGAGACTGTGCTGTCGCCAAGCGGTGCCTCTAGAGCAGTCTCGATTGAGGTTGCGCCAGAAGCAGAGATCGCATCCGCAACCTGGTCAGCGAGGGTAACGAAGTTCTCCGCTTTTGCAACAAAGTCGGTCTCGCATGCAAGCTCAATCATCACGGCTGTTTCGCCCGCAATTCGAGAAACGACCAAACCGTTTGAGGTTGTTCGGCCTTCGCGCTTTGAGACTCCCTTTAGACCCTTAAGTCTTAGAACTTCAAACGCCTTTTCGATGTCGCCGTCGGCTTCGTCTAGAGCGCCCTTGCAATCCATCATTCCAGCCCCCGATTTTTCTCGAAGAGCCTTTACGTCCGCGGCTGTGTAGTTCGCCATATTATGCGTCCTTCTTGTCTGTGTCTGCGTCTACGGCTGGGGTTGGCTCGTCAGTTGCAGCTGGTGCCTCTTCAGTTTGAGCGGCAGCTGGCTTCTTGGTCTCTGCCTTCTTAACAGCTGGCTTCTTGACGTCTGCCTTTGGAGCTGCAGTTTCTGGAGTTTCAGTCGCTGTGGCCTCGGCCACAACTTCGGTGGCTTCTGACTTACCCTGCTCTAGCAATTCGCGTTCCCACTCGGCTAGGGGCTCAGCCTGAGCCTCGTCCTTGGAGTGACGAGCAATCATGCCGTCGGCTGCTGCATCAGCAATCACCTTGGTCAAGATTTCGATTGAGCGGATAGCGTCGTCGTTACCCGGAATACCGATGGTTACATCGTCCGGGTCACAGTTGCTATCAAGAATTGCGATTACAGGAATGCCAAGCTTCTTAGCCTCTGTAATTGCGAGGTGCTCCTTGATGGTGTCAACCACCCAAAGTGCACTTGGAGTCTTCGCCATGTTGCGAATTCCACCCAGTGACTTTTCTAGCTTGTCGCGCTCGCGACGGAAAATTAGTAGCTCTTTCTTGGTGAAAGATGACTTGCTGGCGTCTTCGAAATCCATGGTGTCAAGTTCTTTTAGACGCTGGATTCTCTTGTTTACGGTGTTGAAGTTTGTTAGTAGTCCTCCCAACCAGCGCTGGTTGATGTAAGGCTGTCCAACTCGAAGGGCCTCGGTGGAAATAACTTCCTGAGCCTGCTTCTTGGTGCCAACGAACATTACTGAACCGCCGTTAGCAACTAGATCGCGAACGAAGTTGTAAGCGTCATCAATGTGCTTTACCGACTGCTGAAGATCGATTATGTAGATACCGGATCGGTCCGTAAGAATGAACGGCTTCATTTTCGGGTTCCACCGCTTGGTCTGGTGACCGAAGTGAACTCCTGCGTCCAATAGTTGACGCATTGTGATCGTGGCCAATTGGCCCTCCTTTTGGACACCGAAGTGTCCACTCAGTTTCATGATTAGACCGGTCGGCCTAATCCCTGGCATTCCATCTGACAGCACCTATTTCTAGGACCGAGTTGTCAAATTGGTTGGAACACGCGAATTCACTCAACACCTAGGCATTGAGAGTGTTACCAGCATACCAACCAAAGCCCGTGTTTTTCCAGTGCAATTAGGCATTCATAAATTACTCAGGACCTTTTTGCCAGTCTCGAGTGATGTTTAGATTATTAGCAATTCTTTCGGCCTTGATAACCCTTGCAAATCAAGAGTTTCGTCCTCCAGAAATCTGGGCGAAGCCCATCCCCTTTTTCCAAGTCGAACACCAATTTCTTGCTCCGGTCTCTCTTTATGGTCCAGGACACCGAGGCCTGGACTTCGTTCTGGAAGCTGAGCAAAGTGTTTTGGCACCAACTTCAGGTCTAGTAACGTTCTCGGGGCCAGTAGTAGATCGGAACATAGTCACAATCACCACCAGCAGCGGATACCTGCTTAGTTTTGAGCAAATTTGCTCCTCATTGCAGTCGGGAGATTTCGTTCAACGAGGACAGGAGCTTGGCAAGTCTTGCTCAATCAACGAAGACTTTGAATCTCACTGTGAGAGATGCGTCCATTTTTCTGTGCGGAGTAACCGCGGCTACCTAAACCCGGAGCTCTTTCTGGGTAGCCTTTTGCCCAGCATTCTAAAAACTTAGCTTCAATAAACTTGCACCCCGCACTACGAAGCCAGAAGATCAATGCGTTGATCTGAGCTACGCGCGAGGATGCGCCTGCTCAAAAGAAGAGCGTAAACGTTCAACTGAAACGTGCGTGTAAATCTGAGTGGTGGCCAAGGAAGCGTGCCCAAGTATCTCCTGCACAGCCCTCAAGTCTGCCCCGTGGTCTAAAAGGTGAGTCGCCGCTGAGTGCCGAAGAGTGTGTGGGCCTGCGGACCCGAGGTTAGTGGTCTCCAGTTGACTTGCAACAACGTCATAAAGCTGCCGAACTCCAACCCTGCCGCCGCGTGAACTCAAGAGCAGCGCATCCGATGAAGTCGGGATTGCAACAACAGGCCTTCCAAGCCTGACCCAACGCTCGATTGCGTCCTTGGCTCTGAGACCGTATGGCAGCATTCGCTGCTTATTGCCTTTGCCGGTGACCCTCAGTAGCTGTCGCTCGTGGTCTATGTCCGTTAGGTCTAATCCGGCTAGCTCGCTTACCCTCATGCCGGTTGCATACAACATCTCGACGGCACAGTGGTTCATCAGGCCGACTGGATTATCTTGAGTTGCCTGAGTCAACATTCGATCAAACACCGCGCTCAATGAGAGCTCTGATGCCACCTTCGGCAGTGGCCGGTCTAGCTTTGGAGAACGAAGCCTCAATGCCGGGTCTAGATCAGCGCGGCCAGAATCAGCCCTCCAAGAAGTGAAGTTTTTAATCGCCGAGGTTTTTCTTGCCAGCGTTGCCTTGGACCCGCCGGCTTCGGAAATTCGATAGAGCCAGCTTCTGAGTGCCTCAAGGTCTAGCTGCTGCTTTGTGTCCGACAAAAAAACTAGCAAGTCGTTGATGTCAGAGCTGTAGGCCTTTTGGGTGTTTGCAGAAACCCCACGCGCTTTCAGCTGCTCTAGAAACTGAGCTAGGTCCCGGTTTAGATTCTGCATGCCTCCAGAGTAAACGGAGAATCTCGAAACACTACTCACGCTCACACCTTTTCGGAGGGTTTTGGACTCCAAAGATCGGTGTTTAGCTGTAAGCCTTCGCTGCCATAGACATACTTGCTTTTACTTGCTTGAGGTCGAGTCCAGCCTCCATCGCTATTTCACTGGGAGTTTTTGCTCCTGCTCGAATGGCATCTTCAACTCGCTTTTTGGTCCACGAGGGCTCGATCTCTATGAGTTCATCAAGAACATACTGGTTGGCCAGCCCCTCTTGAATCATTGTGTTGCAGCCTTGACTTTGCTCGCTCGCCCAAGGACCCGCCAAGGCATAGACCCCTCGTCCTAGGGCTTTAGCGTGATTGGCAGTGTTCCTGGAGCCGGACCTAAAGGCAGCCTCAACCACAAAGAGCTCCTTGCACATGGCGGCAATTAGTCTATTTCGCTGCAAAAACCTAAACCTGCTGGGAGCTGTGCCCGGAGGCATTTCGCTCATAAGCACTCCCCCGGATCGCACTATCTGGTGAAACAGCTCCCAGTTCTCCATCGGATAGGCCTTGTCTAGACCGCCGGCCATAATTGCGACCGTTGGAAGTCCGATTTCAAGAGCTGCCTCGTGGGCCGCTCTATCAATTCCCCTGGCACCACCTGACACTATGGGCATGCGCAAGCTTGCAACCAATCTCCTTGCATTCGATGCCCCCTTTACTGAAGGCTTTCTGGTTCCTACAATCCCCGCAAATTCCTGCTCCAACAAGTCCTCATCGCCTGCCACCCACAATAAAAGCGGTGCGTGATTCCCAAGATCGGTGAGCCTGCCATGGACACTTGGTAGAGATGCGACCGCAACCGGTTTTGCGTTCCACCGGATTCCGCGTTCAACAAGCTGATGAGGATTGACCGAAGGTAGCCGAAGACAAACTCGCTCCTCCATGGATCCAAGTTCACTCAAATATTCCGGGAAACTTTCAGCAATAAAATCTCGCCACGTTTCGAATTTTTGCTCTTTTGCCCTTTCTAGAGCGTTCGGTCCGAATTCATTCCAGATCAAATTGCTCAAAGCATCCCCAGGCTCAGATAATGCACACCAGGTGATCAGATCTAATTGACCTTGGCTTAGATGCATGAACCCTCCTTTAGCAAGGAGTGTTTCATTCAAAATGCCAGAGTTTCAAGGGATCTTTGAAAACTGTTGAAAACTAGGGCTGATCGCCCACTGCTAATTCTTCCGGCAACTCGAATTCTTGACTGCCGATCTCCTCGACATTGACATCCTTAAATGTCATGACTTTTACCTGCTTCACAAATCGATCGGTGCGATAAATGTCCCAGACCCACACATCGGTCATTGCAAGCTCGAAGTAGAAATCCGTTGCAGTGTCTATTCTTTTTAGCTCAACATCATTGGCAAGATAAAATCTGCGCTCAGTCTCAATTACGTAGCGGAACATTTTCACGACGTCTCGATACTCGCGATAAAGAGCTAGTTCAGCTTCCCGGTCGTAGTCCTCAAATTCGTTCTCATCCATAGGGCTAAATCCTAACCCTCAAAACAAGCTGCTGTCATCCGCAAGAATCTTCGTTAGCCAACTGAGACGGTGATAAGGACTCGGTCCGATTTGGCGCAGCGCTGCTATGTGGGCAGGTGAAGAATATCCCTTATTCCCTTCCCAGCCGAAAGCGGGGAACTCCTTACCCAGCTTCATCATCAAAGAATCACGCTCGACCTTGGCGCTAATGGCCCCTCCGGAAACCGAACCGCAATCCCGGTCCGCTTTAACAATTACCCGCACCTCAACGCCGATATCCCCCAGCCAATTGTGGCTCCCATCCAGCAACACAATCGCTTCCGTAAGGTCAAAGTTTTCTAGGGCCTCAAGGGCGGCCTTTTGAAGAGCAAAGTTGATTCCCTTTGTCTCAATCACTTCAACATCCGCGTATCCAACGCTCGGCTGGCCCCATGCAGCAACCTCAAGAGCTAATGGCGCACGCCTTTTCTCAGTTACTAACTTTGAGTCACGTAAATTAGCTGGCATTGAGTCAAGACCTTCGGCCCCTAAACCAAAGGCCCCAACAGCAACTGGTCCGGCAAGAGCCCCCCGACCCACCTCGTCAATACCGATTACGAGGCGATGATAGTTGAGGAGCTCACGCTCGAGATTAAGGCTTGGGTAAGACATCGAATGTGCTCGAGTAGTTATCTAGATAACTCCAGTTTTCTACCGGCCAACTAACCAGCATGGCTCGACCCACCACCACATCAAGCGAAACAAATCCTTGGGAAGGAAGACCCTGATGAAAACGAGAATCGGTAGAATTTCCGCGGTTATCACCCATGACCCAGAGGTACCCTTCGGGAACAGTCACAGAAAATTCGATGTCGGAGGGGTTTGCCCCCTCCCGAATATAAGATTCGTCTATAGCAACGCCGTTGACCATTAGTCTGCCGTCAGCATCGCAGCAACTGATCACATCCCCGCCAACACCGATGACGCGCTTAACGAGGTGCTCTGCTGAATCCGGCGCAGTTATGCCAAAGGTTCCTAGGACAAAGTCCCCAAGCTTCTCAATGGCGGGCTTGTCAATCGAGGCGGCGACGCCAAGCCAGCCACCTGGATCCTGAAAGACAACAACATCACCGCGTTGAACAGCCAGCACTTCTGGGACTAGCACGTTCACGATTATTCGGTCATTTATCTGAAGAGTCTCCAGCATTGAGCCAGAGGGTATGAAGAATGACCTGATTAGAAAGGCTTTGATAAGAACTGAAAGCAGAAGAGCTACTCCCACTATGGCGACAAAGTCGACAAGAAAAGCTAGTACCGGATTCTTGCGTAAACGGCGAGACCGGCGCCTGAAAGCGTTCATTGCACCGGGCTTCCGAGGTCGCAATCCCCCGTCAAACGACATGGGGCTTTTTCTACTTGACGTTGTCGCGCTTCTCGCGAACCTTTGCGGCCTTGCCGCGAAGCTTCCGCAGGTAATAAAGCTTTGCGCGTCGAACATCTCCGCGCGAAACAAGCTCAATCTTTTCTAGAACTGGAGTGTGCACAGGCCAGGTGCGCTCTACGCCAACCTGGAAAGAAACTTTACGAACCGTAAAGGTCTCACGGATTCCGTCGCCGGAGCGACCAATTACGATTCCCTGGAAAAGCTGAACACGGCTGCGGCTACCCTCAACGATGTTTACGTGAACCTTGACAGTGTCGCCGGCTCGGAAGTCTGGAATATCGTGCCGAAGGCTCTTGGCATCTAAGTCATCAAGAATGTTCATTTTTATTCTTTCCTCTTGCACGCAGGTCAAAATGGCTAGTTTCTAATAATTTGTTTGTTCCGGCTCCCCTGCGGCAGAGGTGATTGGAACATCTAGAAGTCTCTCACAGGCAAGGACTATTGGCAACTATTCAGCTAGTAAATCGGGCCTATTTACTTTGGTCCGACTCAGTGATTCCTCTCTGCGCCACTTCTCAATCTCGGCATGATGTCCGGAAAGCAATATTTCCGGGACGTCGAGGCCGCGCCAATTTGCGGGCTTTGTGTAGCTGGGGTACTCAAGCAGTCCTGAGTTATGAGATTCTTCGGTCAATGATTCAGCGTTTCCGATCACACCTGGAATAAGGCGACAGATCGCTTCTATCATGGCTATTGCCGCGACCTCCCCGCCGTTCAGGACATAGTCACCTATTGAAACTTCCAAAACCTCTGCCTGACCGTCAGCATGATCCACAACTCTTTGATCAATGCCCTCGTATCGGCCGCAAGCAAAAACCAAGTGCGATCTTGTGGCCAAATCGGCGGCAAGCTTCTGGGTAAAGGGGATGCCGGCTGGAGTGGTGAAAATTATTGTTGGCCTTTGATCTTTTGGAATGATTTCATCAAAAGCATCGCCCCAAGGCTCTGGCTTCATAACCATTCCAGCCCCTCCTCCATACGGAGAGTCATCGACCGTTCGGTGCTTATCGCTGGTCCACTTGCGTAAGTCGTGTGCTTCAAAACCGATTATTTTTTGATCCTGGGCCTTACCTAATAGCGAAAGCCCAAGGACGTCAAAGAACTCCGGGAAAATACTTATCGCATCAATCTTCATTAGCTGGGGTCTCCAACTGTTCGAAAAGCCCTCCGGGCGGAGTAATTTCCACGATACCGGAATCGATGTCAACCTTTGGGACAAAAATCTTTAGAAACGGCAGTAGAACCTCACCATTCTCCGTCGTAATGGCGAGCAAATCCTGCGCAGGCTTGTGCTCAACCCGGTCAATAAAACCGACCTCGATGGAGTCTCGGAAAACCTTTAGACCCGTCAGTTGATGATCAAACCAGGCCTCAGGCTCTTGAGGCAGCTCATTGAGAGGCTGATCAACAATAAGAATTGCCCGAATAAGGCCTTCGGCATCCTCGCGACTTTCGATGCCCTCGATAAACAAAACGGGAGAGCTGTTGTACATACGAAGTTCTTTAACAACAATTGTTTTACCAAACCAAGAAGAGTCTTCTGGCACCTGAAGTTTAATTTCCGCGCCCGGTGTGAAGCGCTGCTCAGGACTGTCCGTGTAAATTTCGAGCTTTATAGCTCCCTTGAGACCGTGAGCCTTAAGCAATCGCCCCACTCGGAGCTCAGTGGAACTAGAAATCGGTGTCCACCACGTCTACTCGCACGCGCTTGCCGTCTGCAAGAGCATTCACGACTGTCCTAAGAGCTGTTGCAGTCCTGCCATTTTTCCCGATTACTCGACCCAGGTCGTCGGGGTGCACGCGCACCTCCAGTAGGTCGTTCGGTCCAACCTTCCGCGTTGCCACGGTGGCGTCGTCAGGATTACTGACAATTGAACGAACTAGGAACTGGAGGGTCGCCTGCAACATGATTATTCTGCCTTTGGCTCTTCAGCTTCGGCTACTGGAGCCTCTGCTGGAGCTACTTCAGCAACAACTTCCGCTGCCTCTGCCACAGGCGCCTCTTCGGCTACCACCTCGGCTACTGGAGCTTCGGCTGGAGTCTCCGCCTCGACCGCTGGTGCCTCTGCTACTGGAGCTTCGGCTGAAGTCTCTGCTGATGGGGTCTCAGATGGCGCTTCTGCGGCAGGAGCTTTTGCCTCCTTGGCAGCTGGCACGTCTTCAACAGGCGCTTTCTTCTCGACCTTTGGAAGAAGAACTGACTTCTTCTTTGCGTCTGGCACGAACGGGGTCTTGGCGACCTGAGGCTTGATGGTGTTCTTGAACTCGCCGTTTTCGTTGGCCATGTCACCACTGAGCTTTAGAATCACAGCTGCCTGCTCGGTTGGCTGAGCGCCAACTGATAGCCAGTACCTTGCTCGCTCTGACTGAACCTCAATGATGGACGGGTGATTAGTTGGGACATAGCGCCCAATCTCTTCAATTACTCGACCGTTACGGTGAGTTCGAGAGTCGGCTACCACAATGCGGTAGTGAGGGCTGCGCTTTTTACCAATGCGCTGAAGTCTGATCTTTACGGCCACAATTCTCCTGTGAGTTTCTGGGATGAGTTTCACCGTGAGCGTGGGGACACACTCCGGTTTTTCTCTAAGGTTTTTCGATTACGTCTCGTTAGAGGGTCGAGACGCTCGAACTGTCAAAGTCTGCCAGAAAACACGAAGTTTCGCTAGTTTCGGAGACCAAAAGCACTGCCGGGTTTTGATTCGGGGGGTTGCGAGACGCTCAAACCTTGATTTTCTGCCGCTCTTCTAGCGGGATTCCCGCTTTTGGAGCCCTGCTTTTTCTTGCTGCTTTTTTTCCCACCGATGTAGCCTCCGCCAACAGCTCCGCCCATCGCGACCGGATTTCTGCCAGGAATATTTGGCATTCCACCCTTTGACATGGTCTTCATGACCTTGGCTGCCTGCTCAAATCTATTCACGAGTTGATTAACTTCTGTGACCGATGTGCCAGAGCCCTTTGCTATCCGCATTCGCCGTGATCCGTTTAGCACCTTGGGGCCATTTCTTTCCATAGGGGTCATTGAATAGATAATTGCTTCGGTCCTAGCGATTTCGGATTCGTCGAAGTCCTCGAGCTGCTGCTTCATCTTCCCTGCACCCGGAAGCATGCCCAACAGGCTCTTCATATTGCCCATTTTTCTAAGTTGCTGCATTTGCTCAAGGAAATCCTGGAGAGTAAATTCCTCATTGGCTATCTTGTCGGCAAGTTTTTTTGACTCTTCCTCATCAAAGGTCTTTTGAGCCTGCTCGATGAGACTGACAACGTCACCCATATCAAGGATTCGACTTGCCATCCGCTCTGGATAAAACGGCTCAAATGAATCGAGGTCTTCACCGGTGGAACTAAACAGAATCGGTGCTCCGGTTATGTTTGCAACCGAAAGCGCCGCACCACCCCTTGAATCGCCATCAAGTTTTGTCAGCACCACTCCGGTTACGCCAACGCCATCCTTGAATGCCTTCGCCACGTTTACTGCATCCTGACCCAGCATCGAGTCGACGACAAACAAAATCTCGTCCGGAGTCACAGCATCGCGGATACCGATGGCCTGCTGCATCATTTCCTCATCGACACCTAGGCGACCGGCCGTGTCTACGATGACGACCGAAAATTGAGCCTTCTTGGCATGGGCAATGGCGTCTTTGGCAACTTTTATCGGGTTGCCTGCACCGTTTCCGGACTCCGGAGCAAACACTGGGACGCCAATTTTGTCGCCCAAAACCTGCAATTGGGTGACCGCGTTTGGTCTCTGTAAATCAGCCGCAACCAAAAGTGGAGTTTGATTTTGCTCTTTTAGCCACTTGGCAAGCTTGCCTGCCAACGTGGTTTTTCCGGAACCTTGCAATCCGGCAAGCATGATCACGGTTGGAGGGGACTTGGCGAATTGAATTCTTTTATTTTCTTTTCCAAGAATCTTGGTCAGCTCGTCATTGACGATCTGAACAACCTGCTGAGCCGGGTTCAGGGCCTTAGAAACCTCGTCACCGAGTGCGCGCTCACGAATGGCAGCTATGAAATCCTTTACGACCTCAAGGGCGACGTCAGCCTCGAGGAGCGCCCTGCGGATATCCCTGAGCGTGGCATCGATGTCACTTGCCGAGAGCCTGCCCTTGCCTCGCAGGTTCTTGAAAGTGTCTGATAACCGATCAGAAAGATTGCCGAACAATGAAACTCCTATTTCTTAGCGACTAGGCCCTTGGCGAACTCTTCCGGTGAGAAAAACGCGAAATCATTAATTTGCTCGCCAACACCAACGAGCTTAATTGGCAAATTCAATTCTTTTTGCAATGCATAAAGGATTCCACCCTTTGCAGTTCCATCCAGCTTGGTCATAACAATGCCGGTCACTTCTGCAACCTCGACAAAAGCCCTAGCCTGGCTCATTGCATTTTGACCGTTCGTTGCGTCGATTACTAGCAACACCTCTGAGATTTTTGTTTGTTTCTCAACTGCTCTTCTGATCTTTCCAAGTTCGTCCATTAGGTCTTTTTTATTTTGCAACCTGCCTGCGGTGTCAATGATTGCAATGTCAGCCTGAGTCCTGATCGCCATTTCCACGGTTTGGTAAGCAACAGAGGCAGGGTCCGCCCCCTCTTTGACCGGCTTGACGATTGGAGAATCAGCTCTCTTGGCCCAGGTTTCCAGTTGATCTACCGCGGCTGCTCGATAGGTATCGGCCGCTCCTAAAACAACCTCCCAATCTCCATCCTTGAGCCACCTTGCAAGTTTCCCGATAGTTGTGGTCTTTCCAGCACCGTTCACACCCACTACCAAAATCACATATGGCAACCTGCCGTCATCTAGGTTCAGGGCTGAGTCAGTTCGGCTCAGCCTTTTTGCCAACAAGTCTTTGAGCAATAATCGCAATTCAGGGTCGGTGGTTGCGCCGTGCCTATTCGCCTCACGCCTCAGTTCAGCCGCAATCTCTTCCGCTGTCTCAACTCCAAAATCAGCCAGAATCAAAATGTCTTCAAGCTCATCGATGTCCATTGAATCGCTAAAAAGCGATCTGATTCCGGTGCCGAGTGAGCGCTTAGGGAGCTCTACTGAAACAAGGGCTGGTTCCTTGCTCTCTGTTTTATATGCAACGGTGTCCGCATTGAGCTTGGTTGTCTGGGTTTTAGTTTCGGCTTCTGGCTCCACCGGAGCAACGTCCTTCGCAGGCAGATCAAGCTCGGGCAAAACTTCAATGATTGCCGCCGGCTGAATTTCTTGCTCTGGCGCTGAGGCATCCGCATCTTTGCCGCGCAGCCGCTTGAGAAATTTGAACATTAGCTTGCCAACTCGACTCTCTGGCCGACGACCTGCGTGATGCCGTCTTGACGCATCGAGACGCCGTAGAGAGCGTCGGCGATTTCCATCGTGCGCTTCTGATGAGTAACAACAATCAGCTGCGAGCTGTCTCGAAGTGACTTGATCACGTTCAATAAACGGCCCAAGTTTGAATCGTCGAGCGCGGCTTCAACCTCGTCCAGAACATAAAACGGGCTTGGTCTCGCCTTGAAAATTGAAATAAGTAACGCAACTGCAGCTAAGGATCGCTCTCCACCGGAGAGCAACGACATTCGCTCAATTCTCTTGCCGGCAGGCTTGACCGAAACCTCAAGTCCGGTCGCGAGCAAGTTATCGGGGTCGGTCAAACTCAGAGAGCCGGCGCCCCCGGGGAATAGAAGTGGAAACACTTTTTCAAATTCCTTTTTTGTGTCCTCGAACGCACTGGCAAAAATATGCTGCATTTTGCCGTCAAGGTCGCCGATGATTCCGGTTAGGTCGGCCCTTGCAGCAGTTAGATCAGCGAGCTGATCGCTCAGATACTTGTGCCGCTCTTCAAGTGCTGAAAATTCTTCAAGTGCAAGCGGGTTGAAGGCGCCCAGTTGTGCCAACTTGGCTTCAGCCTGTTTTAGCAGTTTCTGCAGTTCCTCTACCGGCTGATCAACCTCGGCATTTTCCTCAAGCAACTCCTCGATGGTCATCGACAGCTCAGATTCGACGCGCTCCTTTAGGTTTTGCAAGGTCAGGCGAAGCTCGTAATTTTGCATCTCTACTTCTTGAACTGAAGAGTTCAAGCTGGTAAATCGAGCCTCTAGTTCAATCGCTTGAGACCTCAGCTGAGCAAGACGCTCGCTTTGTTGCGACCGTTTGGCTTCCAGATCCAAAAGTTCAACGCGCAGCTTAGAAGAAAGCGCCTGGGTCAGTGACACGACTTGAGGCAGTTTCAAAAGAACGTCTTTAGCGCTTGCAAGCTGCCTCTCAAGTGCCAGGCTCGCATCATTGGCGGCCAGCTTCGCCGAAACAGCCTCCGACAATCGACCCTTCAAGACTGCTAGCTGCTTGGAGGCTGCGCTGCTTCGCTCGGCAAGAGTTCCGGCCTCAATTCTGGCTTCTAGCTCTTGCTGTCTAGCGGAGTCTAGATTCCTTGAAAGCTCCAGGCGCGCATCTATGGACACTTCGACTGAAGACTGCTCAGGGAGATCTGAAACTTTTTTAGTCAAGGCTTCAAGTTCCTGATTGGCGGTGAGCGCCAACTTGTCTTGAAGTTCAATTTCGGCCTCAAACCTTGCGATTTCAGCGCGACCGGAATCTAGTTGGGCTATGAGCCTTCCAGCGCGCTCAGCACTTGCTGCTAAAAGCGCATCGTGTTCTTGCAGCTCAGACAGGCTTGTCTTCACGGCTGCAGTTGCAATCACCGAACCGGCCTCGGCATCGCTGAGTTTTTTCGCAAGATTTTGTATTTCAGACTCAAATTTGGATAGGCCTTTGGCTGCAAAATCTCTTTCGGCACTGAGTTCTAGCTTCGATGCAACCTTTGTTCCGCCACCTCGAACCGAATGTTCAGAAACCATGTCTCCGTCCTTCGTGATGACGGTTATTTCAGGATCTATTTCTAGGGCCCTTTCGGCGTCGTCGAGGTTTGTTGCCACATAGAAATGCTCTAGGAGAGACAGAACTGACTTTGGTGCGCTCACCAGCGTGCTGGCGTTTACAAGTCCTGCCCTTTGGGCAAGCTTTCCAGTTTCAACTTCGGAGCTTGTTATAAGAAACTCCGCGCGACCGAGATCTTGAGCCTTGAGAAACCGAATAGCTTCGATAGCTTGAGCCTTAGTGTCGACGACGATCGCGTCCGAAAGCGCACCCAGTGCAACGGCAATGGCCTTCTCAAAGCCCTTTTCAATTCTCACGCTCTTGGCTAGTAGGCCTTTGAGGCCCTGCAGTTTTGCCCTTATTGCTTCTCCGCCGCCGTCTGATTGATCGAGTGTTAGGCCCAATGCGGCATGCCTGGCGGCCAAAGCATCGCGCTCTCGCTCAGCAGAATGCAACTGCTGGCGAGACTCGTCGACTAGCTTCCGCGCTTCCGATTCCGCAAGCTGCGCTAATTCATAACCCTTTCGAAGCGCATCGTCTGAGGTCGATAGGCCCTCCGTTGTCATAGCGGACTGCTGCTTAGCCAACTCCGTCACGCGGGACTCGGCCTGGGAGATGCTGTCCTGCAGCTTGAGGCGCGCGTGGGCTATAGATTCAATTCTTGCTTCCTGCAGGGAAACATCCCCGGTCGCCTGATTTCTCTCGCGGACCCAAGATTCTTGCTCACTACGTTGACGGATAGCGTCTGCGTCAAATAAGTTCATGGCTTCTGCAGCCAGTTGCCTAGTCTGCTCAAATCCGGCAAGGTTTTTAGCGCTGGCCTCTATCTCAAGTTCGATGGCTCTGAGCGAATCTGTCGCCGATGAAAGTTCTGTTTCTAATGTCTCGATTTCAAAACTGGAAGATTCGGACTGCTTATCTGCCAGGAGACTTACGCGTTGATCCGCAAGATTTCTTAAGTTTCTGAGTCTTTGCTCGATGGCTTCGAATCGAAACAGCTTAGACCGAGCTTGGTCTAATTCGTCTGAGCTCAGTTCGGATTCAATTTGCGCAATGGCCGCTCTGGCGCTTGCGAGCTGCTGTTGAGCAAACGAGGATTCGGCCTTGCGTTCGTTCTCGGACTTAGAAGCGACTTCTAGCTTTTCTTTGCAGTTGCGCACCTGAACGCTAAGAAGCTGGGCCTTGGCATGCCTTGCCACGGCACCTATCTCCTGGGCGCTTCTCGCAACCTCCGCTTGTCGTCCAAGCGGTTTGAGATTCCGCCTAATTTCCGCGATCAGGTCATGCAATCTGGTGAGGTTCGACTGCATAGCTTCCAGCTTGCGCTCTGTCTTTTCCTTGCGGCGACGAAATTTTAGAATTCCCGCAGCTTCCTCGATAAAAGCACGACGCTCAAGTGGTGTGGCCCTGAGCACGGTGTCAAGCTGCCCCTGGCCCACGATCACGTGCATCTCTCGGCCAAGGCCGGTGTCGCTCAGAAGCTCTTGAACATCTAACAGACGACAAGGTTGTTGGTTGATCGAATATTCGGAGGCTCCGTTTCGAAACAAGACCCTTGAAATCGTGATCTCGGCATAGTCAATCGGCAGAGCGCCGTCCGAGTTGTCGATGGTGAGCGAAACTTCCGCCCGGCCAAGCGGTGCCTTGGTTGAAGTTCCCGCGAAAATAACATCTTCCATCTTGCCGCCGCGAAGGGTTTTTGCACCCTGTTCACCCATAACCCAAGCTAGAGCGTCGACGATGTTGGACTTGCCGGATCCATTCGGTCCGACCACGCAAGTGATTCCAGGTTCCAACTCAATCGTGGTCGCCTGGGCGAAGGACTTAAAGCCTTTCAGGGTGATGCTTTTTAGATGCAAGCTCAAACACCCCTTTCGCTTCTAGATAAAGCCTATCCGAGCCAGAAGTTTAGCGATTTTCTTACCGTTTGACTTGGCATGCATCTCAAAGGCTGGTGTGGGACAGGCTGTGGTGTGCTCTTAGGTTCTAGGCTCAGGATGTGGAAAGCAAAAAAAGGGTCATTGGCAAAAATATTTCGGCGGTCCTGAAGGCCGCAACCGTTGCAATTTTTGGAACAATCCTGCATCAAAGCTCGTTGTTCGACCAGCTCCCTTTTGGGTCATTCCTGAGCCTCAGCCTGGTGCTGCTAGTCGCCCTCCAAATTAGAACTGCCTCAAGCTTCAAAAGTCCAAATCTCGTTTTTGCGTTCGTTATCCTTGGGTTGATTTTTTTATTCAGCCAAGGCTTTTGGCAAGACAAGATGGTTCCGGCTAATCAAGCCGGATTTATTTGGTCCTACGGTGCCGCGGTGCTGGCCTTTGCAGTGGCGATGTGGCCAAGGATTTCCTCCAAGCAGTGGCGAGGGGATTCAAGACCTAGCTAGCTAGGCGCTGACAGTTTGGGCAGAAATGGCTTCCCCTGTTTGCCCAAGCGACTCGCTTAATTTCTTCCCCGCATCTTGGACATGGCTTTCCAGCTTGCCCGTAGGCATTTAGCGACTGGGCAAAATAACCGCTGTCGCCGTTTACGTTTTTGTACTGCTCATCAAAAGAAGTCCCGCCCTGGATAACTGCGCGCTCGAGGACTCCGGTTGCGATCGAAATCAGCTTCGTCAACTTCTCAGGCGCGATGCTGTTAGTTGGTTGGTCACAGTGAAGCTGGGCCAGCCAGAGTGATTCATCGGCGTAGATATTGCCTATGCCGCTCAGCAAATTCTGGTCAAGTAGCACGCGCTTGATGCCAGAAGAGCGAGCCTGCATTTTAGTTACGACGGTATCGATGTCGAAATGCTGATCGAGCAAGTCTCTTGCGATGTGCGCAACCACAGCGGGAATACTGCTGCCCACAGGACTCTCCGGGCTAAAGCCTCCTGGTGCGCCATCCGAAGTTGGAACCAAATCCTCAATTGCCAAAGAACCAAAAATTCTTTGATCGACGAATCTGACCTCTAGTGATTGACCTGACTGGGACTCAACAGATAAAACTACCCTGGTCTGTGAATCGGAGTCATGACCCTTTTCGCGCAAAAGCATTTGGCCGCTCATGCCAAGGTGACCAACAAGAGCTCGAGAATCTGACAGGGGCAGCCAAAGAAACTTGCCCCTTCGAACAACCGCCAGAAGACTCTGCCCTAAAAGTTCATCAACAAAGTGCTTAGGGCCTAAGACATGTCGCTTCAAAGATCTAGCGTCACTGATAGAAACATCAACTACTCGAGCGCCGATTATCTTGGAGGCAAGCCCAGCACGAACCGTCTCCACCTCTGGAAGTTCCGGCATTAGGACTCTTGAAGCAACCTGAGAGCCTGAATAGCGGCCTCAGTTTCTGCATTACGCTTCGTTCTACCTTCGCCGACTGCAAGCAGCGTGCCGGCCGAAAAACACTCCGCGCGATAGACCCGTTCATGCTCAGGTCCAGTGGCGATTATTTCGTAGGAAGCGGGTTCTCGTGATAACCGCTGAAGTTTTTCAATCAACGACGTCTTAGGGTCACTGGCTTCTCGGACCGCGTCCGGGTCATCCAAAAGCGGCAGAATAAATTTTTGGACAATTTTACTTGCGCCCTCAAGCCCATTTGAAAGATATGCGGCGCCAAGGACCGCTTCGAAAGTGTCGGCAAGAATGTTTGTTTTCTGTCGACCGTCGGTCTGCTCTTCGCCTTTGCCCAGAAAAATATAGGCACCAAGGTTCATGCGATTAGCGGCTGTGGCCAGGGCGTTAGCAGACACGACGGCATTTTTGAGCTTTGTGAGCTCGCCTTCTTGGAGGTCCGAATGAGTTTGATAAACAAAGGTTGCGACTAAAAAGCCGAGGACAGAGTCGCCGAGGAACTCGAGACGTTCGTTGTCTTTGGAGCTGTTTTCGTATGCGTAAGAAGAGTGCGTCAGAGCAAGCGTAAGCAGCTCGGGATCAATCTCGATGCCGAGCGTTTGTGACAGCTCGTCAAGGGGCATTGGTTATGCGTCTGCTACCTTGCGGCCCTTGTATTCCATGTAAAGTGCGGTGCCGACAGAGTCGGTTACCACCTTGGCACGGTGAGGCAAGCTGTAGACGGTCTCGCCGTTTTCAATGGTCTTTACCAATGTGATTGGCGCAGCCTTCCACTGAGAGCGACGTGAGCGTGTGTTCGAGCGAGACTGTCGACGTTTTGGTACTGGCATCTTTACTCTTCCTTATTCGCGAAATCTTGTAGCGCACTGAAACGCGGATCAACCGGTTTTTCGTGGCCGTGTTCTACATCTTGGTTCAACCTTATTCCGCAGTCTGGACACAAGCCAAGACAGGTCTTGGTGCACACGGGCTGAAAGGGAAGATTCAAGACTATCGAATCAATGAGGACCTGTTCTAAATCGATGTGTTCGCTAAGAACTACAAAATCTTCATCCGAGCTAGAAGAATAGGCGAAAAGTTCCTGAAAATCCACCTCAACATCAAGGTTGATTGGATCTAGGCATCTCGAACACTGAGCTTCGGCAGCCGCAAAGACTTCGCCGGTGGCCAAAACGCCCTCGTGGACTGACTCCAACCTAAGAGAAATCTCCACGGTTGACTTGGCAGGAACCTCAACAACCGAGGTCCCGATTCCCATTTCCGGCAAGTGATCAATCTGAATCTCCCGCATTTGACCGGGTCGTTTCATTAGGTCGTGGACTGCAACCAGCAGTGTCATTCTTTTCCTTCTTGCATCTTTTGAAGAACCGATGGAGTGACGTATTTGGATATGTCTCCGCCGAGGGCAAAGACCTCCTTGACCAAACTTGAGGAAACGTGTCCGAAGTTTCCATCGGAGGCAATAAACACCGTCTGAATCCCAGCTAGGTCGTGATTAACCTTGGCCATCGGAAGTTCGTAGTCGATGTCCGCGGAGTTTCGGAAGCCTTTTACGATGGCATTCGCGCCTAGTTCCTCAGCTTTTTTCACAAGAAGACCACTGTGCAGAGACTGAACTGAGCACTTTTCTGCGAGTCCAGCTTCGGCTATCACCCGTTCGGCCATCGCCACGCGCGTCTCAAGGTCCATAGCGGCTGTTTTGGAGCTGTTATTCACCACGAGCAGGTAAACCTGGTCAAAGACCGTTGCGGAGCGTGAGAGAACCGACAGGTGACCTTTAGTTATCGGGTCAAAGGACCCCGGATAAATCGCTACAGTGCTCACGCCACTAGGTTAGCCGCGAGCCAGCTGCCCCGCATCCTGTATTTGCAAAACCAACTTCAATTCTTCAGACATGTCGGCCTTTTCAACATCTACAGCCAGAGGCCTCACCTCTTGAATCAGCTTGGCATCCCTGACAACTCTAAGAAGTTGCAACGACGAGCGACCGCCCGACTGAGTATTGCCCAAAACATCGCCCTCGCCTCGAAGATCAAGGTCGATCTCCGAAAGCTCAAAGCCGTCGCTGATTCGACTCAGCGCATCCAAGCGCTGAAACGCCAAGGTTTCAGGCTCTGCCCCTGAAACCAACAGGCACAGCCCAGCATGCTCTCCCCTGCCAACCCGACCACGAAGCTGGTGAAGCTGGGAAAGCCCGAAGTGATCAGCGTCCAGCACAACCATCGTTGAAGCATTTGGAACATTTACTCCGACCTCAATTACGGTGGTGGCAACAAGCACCTGCAATTGCCCCGACTCAAACTGATTCATGACCTCGTCTTTTTCTTTCGAGCTCATGCGTCCGTGGAGTGAGCCAATTCGAATCCCTGCCAGCATCTTGTTATTTTCCAGCGAGGCGAAAACGCTTGTCACGCTCGCAGGCTCGGGGCCTGGCTCGGATTCCAGATCCTCAGGTTTCGGAACCATTTCTCCAGTGTCTTCTAAATGCTGGGGGTCAATTTTTGGACAAACGACAAAAGCCTGCCTGCCAGCCGAGACTTCCTCGGAAACCCGTTCCCATACTCTGGCGACAAGGTCCTTGCGAGAGATGTCCACGACGTGAGTAACAATTGGCTGGCGGCCCCTTGGCAGCTCCCTCAGGGACGAGACATCAAGATCACCAAAGACCGTGACCGCGAGAGTCCTAGGAATTGGCGTTGCTGTCATTACCAAGCTGTGCGGGGAGTGTTTCGCCTTGGATTTGAGAGCTTCGCGCTGGCCCACTCCGAATCGATGCTGCTCGTCGACAATCACCAAACCGAGGTCAAAAAACAAAACATTCTCACTTAGTAACGCGTGAGTTCCGATTACAAGACGGCAATTACCTGAAGCCATATCGAGCAAAGTCTTTTTGCGGATAGAAAGGGGCTGCTGGCCAGTAAGAAGCCTGACTCCAAGCTCCTTGGTGACGGCCGGTCCAAGCGCCTGAACTATTGAACGATAATGCTGTGATGCCAAGACCTCGGTTGGTGCCAAAAGAGCACTCTGCCCACCAGATTCGGCGACAACAAGAACAGCTCGAAGCGCTACAACCGTCTTACCCGAACCCACTTCACCCTGCAGCATTCGGTGCATGGGGTGGCCCTGAGCTAAATCGGTCGCAATCTGGCTCCCTGCGACAACTTGTCCAGGGGTCAGGTCGAATGGAAGGCCTTCATCAAATCTAGAAAGCAGCATCCCGGATTTGTAGACAGCAGCCTCTTCTAACTCGGCTTTTTTTCTACGCTCCAGCAGCCCAAGCTGCAAGAGCATGGCTTCATGAAACTTCAAAGAATTCGTGGCCTTCTCCCAGTCCGAATCTTTTTTGGGGCGGTGAATCATTTCTATTGCCGTGAGCAATGGCACTAGCTTCTGTTTTTCGAGAAGCTTCGCTGGCAAAACCTCCTGGGCCTGGTGACCAGCATCAAGCACTTTTTCGATAGCTTTTTGAATTCTCCAGCTCGATAAAGTTCCGGTGGCCGGGTAAATCGGAATCGGAAGCTCTGCCCAAGCCTTAGCCTGCTGATCAATAATTTCGGCGTCGAACAGCTCATAATCGGGATGGGTTAACTGCAATCTGCCCGAGAACGCCCCGATTTTTCCAGAAAATAATCCCTGAACGCCGGCATGCAACTCAGCTTGCCGCCAGGTTTGATTAAAAAAGGCAAGAGTTAGCTGACCATTTCCGTCCCCGAGAACCACCTCGAAGATGCTGCCCTTGCGCCCCTTCATACTGCGCTGGTTAGTACTTTGAACCTGGCCAACAACCGTCACCACTTCCCCGATCGGTAACGAAGAAAAGTCCGTGAGTTCGCCGCGCTTAGAGTAGCGTCTTGGAAAATGCAAGAGCAGATCTCCAACTGTTTTTATCGCAAACTGCTTATCGAGAGCCCTGGCGGTTTTATCTCCAAGAACTCCTGCCAATGGCGTCAAATCGGTAAGCACAAGCCAATCATGACCGATGTTCTGAAAAAAGTTTCACTAGGCTCACTTGCGTGAGCAGAATCATTTCGGGAGATGCCGGGTCAATTAGATTGCACTCGGTGGCTAAGGCCACCCGACCAACAGGGGATCGAGTCAAAGAATCTGTCTTCGCGGCACTGGAGGCTCGAGGTCTACTCGAAGACCGCGTAGTCCTGGATCTATTTGCCGGCACCGGTGCCCTGGGACTTGAATCGCTATCTCGCGGGGCAACAAGCGTAATCCTCGTCGAAAAGGACCCTGAAGCCCACGAGATATGCCAAAAGAACTCCATTCAGGTCCTAAAAGCAGTGCAGAAAATACGCCCGGGCACGGCAGTGTCAAACAAAAACTTAGATGCTTTTAGGTATCTCAAGAGCGCAAGCCGAGTTTTTGACTTGGTGTTTTTAGATCCGCCCTATGAGTTTGCCAACAGTGACCTTTTGAATATCTTGGCATCGCTAAGAGGCCTCTTGAGCCCGGACGCGACAGTTGTGATCGAGCGCTCAGATAGAACTGAGGATTTGGATCAACCAGATTGGCTAGAGGTAATTTCCGACAAGAAATTCGGCAGCACCAAAGTGAGGATGTACCAAAAAATCTAAAGTGAGCGTTCAACCGGCCCTGTGTAAAGCTGTTGTGGCCTGCCAATGCGAGTACTTGGATCTTCCATCATCTCGCGCCAGTGGGCTATCCAACCTGGCAGGCGTCCAACTGCAAACAGCGGTGTGAACATTCGAGGAGGAAAACCTAGGGCCTTGTAAATAACGCCAGTGTAGAAATCGACGTTCGGGTAAAGCTTGCGCTCCACAAAATACTCGTCCGAAAGGGCGACCGCTTCAAGCTCCTTGGCAATTTCCAGCATCGGATCGTTTATGCCCAATTCATTTAGAACCTGATCTGCAGTCTGCTTCACGATCGTCGCCCTAGGGTCAAAGGACTTATAGATGCGGTGACCAAAGCCCATGAGCCGGATTCCGTCTTCTTTGTTTTTGATTCGATCTACGTACTGGCTAACGCTCTCGCCTGAATTTTGAATAGAGCTCAGCATCTCCAAAACCGCTTCATTTGCGCCACCGTGTGATGGACCGGAAAGAGCGTTTATGCCGGAGGCAACAGATGCGAACAAGTTGGCATTTGAAGAGCCGACCAGTCGCACGGTAGAGGTGCTGCAGTTCTGTTCGTGATCAGCGTGAAGCAGCAGCAATGTGTCCAGCGCTTGAGTGACCACCGAGTTCTGAGAGTAGTCTTCGGCGTAGTTTCCAAAGGTCATCTTCAGGAAATTCTCAACCAATGAGTAAGAGTTATCCGGGTAAACAAGAGCTTGCCCAATCGACGACTTGTAAGCGTATGAGGCAATTACCGGAAGTTTGGCCAACAGCCGAAGCGTTGAAATTTCGACCTGCTCAGGGTCTTTAGTGTCCAGCGAGTCTTGATAGAAAGTCGAGAGTGCACTAACCCCAGCGGACATAACCGACATCGGGTGCGCGTTCTGAGGAAAGGCCTTGAAAAAATTCTTCATACCTTCGTGAATAAGAGTGTGCCGTCTAAGGCTCTGATCGAACTCTTGTGCTTCCGCAGCCGTTGGCAACTCGCCGTGGATCAGAAGATAAGAAGTTTCAAGGAAACTCTTATTAGCAGCTAGCTGCTCGATCGGATATCCGCGATAGCGCAGGATTCCTTTGTCTCCGTCAATGAAAGTAATTGCGGATTTTGTGGAGGCGGTGTTCACGAAACCTTGGTCAAACACGGTCAGGCCGGTATTGGTGATTAGGTTTGAAATGTCTATGCCCGATGGGCCTTGAGTCGCAGGAATTACCGCATACTCTTCAACTTTGCCATCAATGTCGATGGAAACCTTATCCGCACTCAATTGCTACTCCTAGTTATACCTATGGCCCAGCCTAGGGCACTTGTGTTTACTGCTAGAAAAAGTTGTGAAAACTACGCCTGCAACTGCGGGGGCAGAGCCGCAACGATTGGGTGATCTCCGGCGATTGGGCCCACTTTAGCAGCCCCCCCTGGAGAGCCAACCTCGTCGAAGAAATCAACATTTACCTTGTAGTAATCGCTCCACTCGGCAGGGATATCATCTTCGTAGTAAATCGCCTCCACCGGACAAACTGGCTCACAGGCACCGCAGTCAACGCACTCGTCTGGGTGGATGTAGAGCATGCGATCACCCTCATAGATGCAATCAACAGGGCACTCATCAATGCAGGCCTTGTCCTTCACATCGACACATGGCAACGCGATCAAATAAGTCAAAGTTAGCTCCTCAAAACTAAAATAAGTCTAACCCGATAAAACTTGAGAGAAAAATCCTCACCACTCTTTGCCAAGAGTTGCCACGGCTCGCGCTACTTCTCGGGTGTCCTGAGCCTCTTTTAGGCTCTGGCGTTTGTCATATTCTTTTTTACCCTTAGCAAGAGCAATCTTCACCTTTGCCTTGCCGTCCGAAAAATACAACGACAGCGGAATCAATGTCATTCCTGAGCCGCTAATTTTTCCGGCTAGCTTTTCTATCTCGGCCCTATGCATCAGCAACTTTCGACGACGCCTTGTCCCGTGATTTGTCCAAGACCCTGCTAAAAATTCTGGGATGTGCACATTTTCTAGCCAAGCTTCGCCGCGATCGATTACCGCGTAGCCGTCCACCAGCGACGCGCGCCCCTCGCGCAGTGACTTAACTTCGGTTCCGGTCAACACCAAGCCGGCCTCGATCTCGTCCTCAATGAGGTAATCGTGGCGAGCTTTGCGGTTTGTCGCTACCGCTTTTTGACCGCGTTCCCGTGGCACTTGCGCTCCTAATTGGTGTTGGTTTTACTAAGCCTAGGCGGAGTAAAAGAAAACTGCAGGGCTAGTTTGCCTGCCCCATTTTGCGCCACCTGATTCCAGAGGCGATAAAGCCCTCGAGTTTTCCATCAAAGACGTCGTCGGGGTTGTTCTCCTCGTAGTTAGTTCTCAGGTCCTTGACCATTTGGTAAGGGGCTAGAACGTACGAGCGCATCTGCTCTCCCCAGCTGGCCTTCACATCTCCGGCAAGCTCTTTCCGCTTCTCGTTATCCGCCCGACGCTGGGCATCAAGAAGCTTGGACTGTAAGACCCTCATCGCAGAAGCCTTGTTTTGCAGCTGGCTCTTCTCGTTCTGGCAGGACACGACAATGCCGGTAGGTGCGTGGGTAATTCTCACAGCCGAGTCCGTGGTGTTAACCGATTGGCCGCCTGGACCGGAGGACCTAAAAACATCTATTCGAATATCTGAGTCTGGAATCTCTACCGACTCAGTAACTGCCATGACCGGCACAACCTCGATTGCCGCAAAAGATGTCTGTCTCTTTCCGGCGGAATTAAACGGGCTCATGCGCACCAGGCGGTGAGTTCCGGACTCTATCGACAACTGCCCGTAGGCATAGGGGAAATCCATTTCCACGGTCGCGCTTTTTATACCGGCGCCCTCTGAGTGAGAGATTTCCAAGACCTTGGCCTTGTGGCCATTTTTTTCGGCATAGCGCAAATACATTCGCATTAGCATTTCGGCAAAGTCAGTGGCATCATCGCCACCGGCACCCGAGCGGACGGAGAGAATTGCCCCTCTCGGGTCATATTCGCCGTTCAACAAGGTTTGAGTCTCGAGCTGGTCGAGTTCGCTTGTTACTCGTGCCAGTTCAAGAGCGAATTCGTCTGCCGCGCTTTTGTCCTCAAGGGCCATTTCCTTGAAATCTTTTAGGTCTTTTATGTCCTGACCAAGCGACTCGAGTTGAGCAAGTTGCGCTTTGGTTCTGGAAAGTTCGGTAGTGACAGCCTGAGCATTTACTTGGTCGTCCCAAATATTCGGATCGGTTGCCTGCGCCTCTAAGTCAACGACTATTGCCCTTAGGCCCTCGGGGTTTAGGACTTTGGAGATACCTTGAAATAGAGACTCTAGGTCTCTAATCTGTCTTCCGATATCTAGCTCAGCCATTTGGCTAAGTCTATTGGCCAAGGTCAGAACAGCACCCAGTTAGGCCGTAAGGCGTCCCTTTAAATAACTAAAGGCCACTGATTAGAGAGGCCTTTAGTTATATGGGGGTTGTGGAGATGGGGGGAATTGAACCCCCGTCCATGACATCGATTATGGCTCTTCTACGGGTGTAGCTTCAGAATTCGTTCTACTCGGCTCCGGCATTTGTTTGAAGCAACTACGCCGACAAGCCCAGTCAAAGTAAAAAGTCCCAACCGCACCTTTGACGCAAGCGGTTAGCTAGATTTCTAAATGACGTCTGGATCTAGATCGAAATCAAACCTAGTCAGACGGACCTCGAGGCTAGCTATGCAGCTAGGGCGAAGTCGGCGCGCTTTGTTTTGGCACCTATAGTTTTGAACACATCGTTTACGAGATAAGTGCTCATCCTCGACCCGCTTCATCCACGCAGCAATGCAATGTCGAAACCGATCATCCCCATGTTTAGTTACTTAGTAGCTCCTCGGAAATCTCCGAGCAATTAAAGGTATCAAACATGAGAGACCATTTGTAATAAAAATCGACAACTCACAGCCGATTACAAGCCCTAGAATCAGGAAGTGCGAAGCGACTTGGCTGCCCTAGCGGCCGTCTTACTCTGGGGTTCCCTGGCAAGTTTGGCAATCTCATTAGACACGGTGCCACCTCTTTTGATGACCGGAATAGGTCTTGTGGTTGGCTCCCTAATTGCATTGCCCGTTTCGGGTTTCAGCCTACGAAGACTAATTCCAAAAAAACGAGTCTTATTGGTTGGCGTTTATGGGCTTCTGGGCTACCACTTTGCTCTCTTCGCGGGGCTGCAAAACGCTCCCAGCGTTCAAGCTAATCTCGTGAATTACCTGTGGCCAATATTGGTTGTGCTACTGGCTCCACTCTTTATTAGAGGCACGAGCCTTACCTACAAGCACTGGATTGCCGGGATTTTGGGCTTTTCGGGGGCCGCGTTAGCTATTTTGTCGGGAACCGAATTGGTCGGCGGATTTGCAGTCGGATATGTTTACGCGGGAATCGCGGCCCTTATATTTTCAAGCTATTCACTGATGAGCAAATCCCTCACCGACTCACCAACGGCCGCGGTTGGTGGTTACAGCTTCGTGGCCGGAGTGCTTGCAATTGGTGCCCATTTCGTCTTTGAGGCACCCGCAACAATTGACTCTGTCCAGTGGCTATGGTTGGTGCTTATGGGACTAGGGCCTCTGGGTGGCTCTTTCTACCTTTGGGACTACGCACTAAAACATGCACCAGCTCAACGAGTGGGCACTATTGCTTTTTTTACACCCCTTATTTCCACAATCCTGCTCCTTTCGGTGACCGGCCAGCGACTGACACTAACGCTTGGGCTGTCCGCTGCACTGATACTTCTAGCTGCCGTATTTGGTTCCAGGGTGAATAATAAGAACCATGACATCTGGAGAGTTTAGAAAGCGCCAGTTAGTCACAGCCATTTATCTTCCCTCGCTGCTGATAACCGCCGCAGAGGGCGCTCTGCTTCCGATTCTGCCGGTTTCGGCGGTGGGTTTTGGTTTTAGCTTGGCTGAGGCCAGCATCGTAACCACCGTCTTGATGTTCTCAACAATGGTTTTTGAAGTGCCGGCCTCTTGGCTGAACTCAAAAATTGGCGAGACGGCAGCAATGATTGCCAGTGCTGTTTTGGGTTTTGCCATGACGCTATTGGCCTTTTTCCATTTGGGTTACCCGGCACTTGTTCTAAGCGCTCTCGGGTTCGGTGCCGCGCATTCCCTATTTGGCTTAGCCCGACACAGCCTGCTTGCTGAAATAGTCCCCGAGCAACACCGACCAAAATCGATGTCACTTCTTGGGGGGATGTTCCGCGGTGGCATGGCGATTGGGCCGGTGCTAGGTTCAGCGTTCATCGTCTTATACGGAGTCGAATTTGGCTACCTAGCCGCCGCGATTCTGTGTTTGGCCTCTGGTGCTTCAGTAATGATCGCGCCCAAGGGCCGATTGAACACAACCCCCTCTGGTCAAAACGGGAACGTATGGAAGGTTGCTAGACGAGAGGCTCCGAAATTGGCAACGCTCGGTGTCGCATCGGCAATTATTTCAGCTGGCAGAACTATCAGACTCATTGGGTTACCGTTGCTGGCAATTCAGCTCGGGATTTCTCCGGGTGAAACTTCATTTATTTTTGGTCTGACTGGATTTATCGACTTTGCTCTGTTTTATCTTTCGGGCATCATCATGGACCGATATGGAAAGTTCTGGTCCTCGGTTCCCACCTTGTTGGCCCTTGGAACGACCTATCTGTTCTCATTCTTGGTTACCGACGTATTCACCTTTTGGATATTGGCGGCCGTCACCGCACTCGCCAATGCGCTTTCTGCCGGCATAAACATGATTCTGGGTGCGGATTTGGCTCCTCAGGGCTCGAGAAGTGAGTTCTTGGCAGCATTTAGGATGCTTACCTCCGGGGGCGTCGCCTTGGCCCCGGCAATGATTACCGTACTGACGGCATCGGTTGGATTGGCAAGCGCTCTTGCCGCAACAGGTCTACTGAACTTCGTTGGGGCGTTCTTGTTTTGGAAGTATTTGCCGATCTATGCCCCCGACTACAAAAAACCAATTGATGAGTAGGGCGCTCGAAGCTTGTGCTACTTAGAGTTGCGCGAGGCCTCTCTGCGCTTGGCTTGTTCTTCTGGGTCCGGAACCGGAACTGCTGCTATGAGTCGTTTGGTGTATTCCTGCTGCGGGTTTCGAAGAATCTGATCTTTTGACCCCTGCTCAACGATCACGCCATGCTGCATCACTGCGATGTGGTCGCTCAGTAGGTCTACCACCGCAAGATCGTGCGAGACAAAAAGCGTTGCAAACTGCTGTTTCTTTTGAATTTCTTGCAGCAGCTCAAGTACCCGTGCTTGCACCGACACGTCCAGGGCGCTGGTCGGTTCATCAGCAACCAGCAGTTTTGGGTTAAGAGCCAATGCTCTTGCGATACCAACTCGCTGACGCTGCCCCCCAGATAATTCGTGCGGATAGCGATTTCGGTAGGACTTTGGAAGCTCAACCATGTCAAGGAGCTCGCCAACCCTGTCGTTGCGCTCTCTAGGGCTTTGGCTCGCGAGCAAAAGAGGTTCTTGAATGGACTGGCCGATTGGCCAACGAGGATTCAGGGACGAACCCGGATCTTGAAAAACAATTCCAATATTTCTTCGAACAGCCTGAAGGTCGTTCTTTGATACGCCCACCATCTTTTGGCCCGCAACTTCAAGTTGCCCGCTCTTGATGGGCATTAGCCCGACAACTGCTCTAGCAATCGTGGTCTTTCCCGAGCCCGACTCTCCGACTAGTCCAAGTACTTCCCCGGGGTAAATCTCGAGCGTGGCATCTTTTACGGCCAAGAACGCTGGCACTTTACCGCGCTTTGGATATTCGATGTTGAGGGCTTCCATCTTGAGAGATGGCGTAGCGCTTCCGTCTCTTGGCCTCAGCTCTGCAACACTGACTCTGCCCAAATGAGGAACCGCTGCAAGCAGTTCCTTGGTGTAATGGTGGGATGGTCGGTTGAAAATATCAATTGTTGATCCAGCCTCGACGACAAGGCCATCTTTCATGACGATCATGTGATCCGATAAATCTGCCACCACACCCATGTCGTGGGTGATCAGAATAATGGCCGAATTAAGTCTCTTATTGAGTTCTCGCAGTAGATTCAAAATTTCGGCTTGGACTGTCACGTCAAGCGCCGTAGTTGGTTCATCTGCAATGAGCAAGAGCGGATCACATGAGATGGACTGCGCAATCATTGCACGCTGTCTTTGACCTCCGGAAAGCTGGTGAGGATAGGAGTTAAAGGCCTTCTCCGGATTCGGTAGCTCAACCATTGCCAGTAATTCAAGTGCCTTGCTCTTCGCCTGAGCATTTGTCATTCCAGAATTATGAACTTGAATTGCCTCGACAATTTGAAAACCAATCGTGTAGACGGGGTTTAGCGCCGTCATTGGTTCTTGAAAAATCGCCGCGATTTCCTTGCCTCGAATTTGTCTCAGACGCGCTTTGTCCGCCCCCACCAGTTCTTCGCCTCGCAGCTTCACCGAACCCGCTGACCTGCCGTTCACTGGCAATAGGCCCAAAAGGCTCATCGCCGATGTCGACTTTCCGGATCCCGACTCACCAACGATGGCCAGAACTTCGCCCGGACCGACGCTGAAATTAACTCCGGAGGCGGCCATAATCCATTCGCCATCAACCCAGAAGTCAACCGAGAGCCCCGTGGCCTCGATAATGGTTCGCTTGTCTTCGGTCACGACGTTACCTCTGAGGATAGATTGGAGTCATGCAAGTTTTTAGGTCCACTTTCGGCAGGGTAATTACCGTCCTCGTCGGACTCGTCATGGCCTTGGCCTTGGTTGTTTTTGCAAGAGATTTTGGGATAGCTAGCGCTCTCGGGTCTGTTCCACTCGCGGCACTCTTGGTTTATGGCAGCGCAGTAATGTTTTGGCTGCCTCGAGTGGAAGTCGACGATGGCGGAGTGAGAATCGTTAACTTGATTCGAAGTCACTACATCTCTTGGGGCGCAATTGATCGAGTTGACACTCGCTATGCGCTCGCAGTTTTTGTTGGCCAAAAGAAATACACCGCATGGGGAGCGCCGGCTCCTGGACGCCACGCGGCCTTCTTTGCCACCAAGGATCAAGGACAGCATCTCCCCGACTCCACTTACCTGGCTGGCACCGTAAGGCCGGGAGATCTTGTCACTAGTGAGTCCGGAGCCGCGGCCGCCGTAATTCGAAACCGTTGGGAAAAAACCCAAGGGCAGGATTTGATTTCTAGCGTCAACACGGCCTGGCACTTTCGGACCATTGCGGCGATCATCACGCTTACCCTGGTTGCTGCCTTGACGTTCTAGCATCACTTACCAGCCCTACGCTTTCCAATCAAGCGCTTGAGGTCTTGCAGTGCGCCATCTGTTCTTGGCAAGCGCCTTTGTCTAGGATCAAATGCATCCCTCAAACCA
>CAYMAU010000005.1:0-5514 GCA_964388525.1 uncultured Aquiluna sp.
GATGGTTGAAACAATGTTGTGCTCGCCACAGAAATCAAGCATGTCTTGGGTGGCGGCAATGCTGCCTGTATTTGCCCCTGCAATTGAGCGCAGTCCGGTAACCACGCTAAATGGGTGGAACTCCTGCTTGTTTGGGGAAATCCCGACGGTCACAAAGGTTCCGCCGACTTTCAACATGCCAAGCAAAGAATCAAGATCAAGATCGGTGCTAGTGGTGTTCAGGATCACATCGAAGAAGTCTTTGTGGGTTTCGAAGATTTCGGTAGTCATTAGGTAATCCTTGGCACCGAAGTCTTTTGCATCCTGCGCCTTGGACAAGCTGTGCCCAAGAACATAGGTCTCGGCTCCCATTGCTGCAGCAAACTTCACTGCCATGTGGCCAAGGCCACCTAGACCCATGATCCCGACCTTCATGCCCGGTCCTACTTTCCAGTGCTTCAGTGGAGAGTAGACGGTGACTCCAGCGCAAAGTAATGGAGCAGTTGCCGCGTAATCAAGATTTTCTGGAACCCGTAGAACAAAGGCCTCTTTGACCACGACGTCTTTGGCATAACCGCCATAAGACTCTTCGCCGTCATAGTGACGACCGTTGTAAGTCTGAACGTTGCCGGTTCGGCAGTAGTTTTCCATGCCTTGCTTGCAAGGCTCACAGGTCCCGCAAGAATCGACGAAGGTTCCAACGCCTACTCTGTCGCCAACCTTGAACTTGGTGACTGCGTCACCAACGGCTGTTACCTCGCCGACAATTTCGTGACCTGGAACCATTGGGAAGATGCCCTCGAACCACTCATCTCGTGCCTGATGGATATCTGAGTGACAGATTCCTGAGTACTTGATGCTGATAGCAACTGCGTCAGCAGTTAGCTCTCTAACTGGCATTTCTGCTTTTTCAAATGCTGCACCAGGTGCACTTACGATGAGGGCGTGGGTCTTTGACAAGTAGTCTCCTTTTGACATTTACGATGCTAACCCAACAAACAGGGGCCGAATTACATAGAGAGCCGCAGCGCTAGTTAGAAGCCACCTGTGGTTTAATTGGCTAATGAAAACTAGGATCAAATTTATTCTCGGTTCGCTCGCCGCTGTTTTAGTGTTGGGTCCTTTTGCTGTCCCAGTTAATTCGTCTGGAACCCTTACCTATCAAGAGGCGGCAGCTATTAGCTGGGAAGGGAGGTCTGAGTTTGTTAATCTGGTCGATCACCAAGTCCACATCATTACGGCCGGAAACCCAGACAGCGACCGATTGATTGTTTTGCTGCATGGGTTTGGCGCCAGTTCACTGACCTGGCAGCAAGTATTGGAGCCACTGGGACAGGCAGCTTACGTTGTGGCCTTCGACCGAGCTGCTTTTGGCTTTACTGAGAGGCCCACGAGCTTCGGGGACCTAAACCCCTACTCGGCAGCCGGGCAGCTCAAAGTGATCGATGGCTTGGTCGATTTATATGGGGCGGACAAAGAAGTTGTCATCCTTGGCCATAGCGCCGGAGGTGCTCTGGCTCTTGGTTATGCACTTGATTACCCCGACAAGGTTGACTCATTAATTCTTGAGGCTCCTGCCGTTTATGGCACCGGTGGCATTCCTAGCTGGCTGAACTGGGTATTTAGCATTCCACAGATCGATCACCTTGGCCCACTCGCGGTTGCATCTATTGCCTCAAGTGGTCTAGATCTTCTTGTTGAGAGCTACACCGACCCCAGTATGATTACCGCTGAGGTTCAGGCCAGCTACACGGCACCACTCAAGATTGACGGCTGGGAAAGAGCTTTCTGGGAATTCAATAAAGCACCGCGTTCACTGAACTTGGTGGAACGGCTGGATGATTTGCGAGCGCCGGCATTGATTATCACCGGTGACGATGACCGAGTTGTTGCAACCGCTGACTCGATAAAACTAAATGGGGATCTTCCAGGGTCAGAACTGGTGATCATCGAGGGTGCCGGTCACCTGCCAAACGAGGAAAAGCCACAAGAATTTGTTGACGCGGTTCTGCGGTTTCTGAACTGATAGCGATAGGTTTTTAGTCATGCTTTATAAAGGTGTTTTTGGAACTATTAGAACTTTGATTGGCTTGGCGCTTCTTGGAAGCGTCATTTGGCAGGTTGCGGACCGACTAGCCGCTGACCTGTTTCGACCAACCGAATATTTTGCCTACTTCTCGATAACGTCCGCGATGCTGGCGGGGTTTGTGGTGCTGACAAGCGGAGTGATGCTCCTTAGAGGAAAATCGGAGTCTGAGCGGCAAAACATTGCCCGCTTAGTGGCTGTGGTGTCCATGATTATTGTGGGCACTGTCTATCACCTATTGCTCGGTGACACTGCAATTGACCCGAGAGATATCGGCTATGACTGGCCCAGAATTCCGAACGCAATAATCCACACCTACGCACCGGTCCTGGTGGCCCTTGAGTATTTATTCTCGGTCAAAGGGGCCAAGCCGCGATTACTAAAGGCTCTCTGGGTCGTTATCTATCCGCTGGCTTGGCTGGGACTCTCACTAATTCGCGGGCTCAGCGATGGCTGGTGGCCTTACTGGTTTATAAACCCCGGTAGTGAGGGCGGCGTAATAGGAATGCTTAGCTACATCTTTGCAATCGCTGCCGCATTCATTGCTCTTGGTTTTGTCGTTCTGGGGTTGAAGATCGCCCTCGCAAGGATAATTAAGTCCGCTAGCGAATAGTTTGGCCGACCTCGAAGTGCCGGCCGCACCGATACCAGGGGATACGTGTCTCAATTCCGGTTACCCCGTTTTCCATTATGTATTCGACATGGACACTAACATGGTGCGAGTCGGTCAGGCCCCAATTTCACTTGTCTAGCTCGGGCTTATGGGAAAGAAGGAAGAATTGCCATTCGCTCGCCGGTGGATTGGTTCATGAACGCCATGAACTCCACATTGAACTGATCAAGGCTCATACCGGCAACTTTCTCGAAGGAGTCTTGCCAGCCGTTTGACTCAAGGTCCGGGTAGAACTTATCGAGCAAGACATCGTTACCTGCAATGTTCAGCAAGTAGGCGCTGGCCCAGGCTCCCATGTCGTATCCCAAGGATGAGCAAGGATCAGAATATTCGGCGATGCTCATTAGCTCACGACCTTCGCACTCACCGCTGAGGGCCGAATCCACATTTCGAAGCTTGTCCTCCATTTTGCCCTCAAGCTCGAAAGGCCAATCGCCCATTGGGACCTCCGGCAGCAATCCTTGGGACCTCAAATCCGCTAGGCCGTACTGAGCCATGTATTCCGCAGATCCTTCAACAAACCAGACTGGACCCATGAGGTCATCACGCTTGTCCCGATCCAGCGTGAGGATGTGAGAGTGCTGCACCGCATGCCAGTATTCATGCAGTACGGTCTTCAAATCTTCCTCACCAGGGATTCCATATAAGCCGGCAAGACCCCAGGGCAGCGAAGAAGCAAACCTGTGTATGCCCCACTCCGCAGTCCCATTTCTGCCAGCATCCATTCTGAGATCTCCCGTGGCAACAGCCTCCGCGCCGATCCTCTGGTAACTCATCATTCCATGCTCCTCGGAGCCGGCTTCACGATCCATGCAATCGTCGTAATCCCACTGTGAATTGGCATCGCGTCGAGAACAAAACTGGTCAACCAAATCACGCCCAGCTGCCTCTTCTAGACCCATAACCCAGTATTCGACCGGCCACCAAAGACCCCAGTACTCTCCGGCGAGATTCAGAGTTTTCTCTATGGCCACTCCGACGCTCGGGTCGATGTCCGAGGCAATGAAAACTTCCATGATCGGCTCTCCATTTATAACTACGTTGTTTCCGGGTTTGGAATCACCGGAACCAGAGTCGTTAGAGCTTGATTTGCCAGTGGAACTAGGGGAGTCTCCGGCATCTGAGCACGCCACTAATGACACAAGGACAAGCGGCACGACTGCCGCCAAGGCAATTCTGTTTATTGGCATAACCACAAGGCTACTGCTGCAAGTAGTGACGGCCCGGATTCGTCGGGTGACACGAACCATGAAATTAGTTTGCCTGCAGCGCTGTTGTTACTTCACATGCTTATAAATCACGAATTAATAATGTTGGATGGCTCTATAAAGAACGTCCACGATTTTTCCGGTGACCTCCTTATGGTGGTCAATGTTGCCTCAAGGTGCGGACTCGCGCCGCAGTACGAAACCCTGGAAGCCCTGCATAAGAAGTACGCCTCGCGTGGCTTCACCGTGCTGGGTGTTCCGTCTGGGTCTTTTATGCAGGAACTAAAAAACAGCGAAGACATCTCTGAATACTGCTCCACAACCTGGGGTGTCACCTTCCCGATGCTTGAAAAGGCTGACGTGAATGGTCGCAAGCGCCACCCGCTCTACAAAGAATTAGTTAAAGCCAAAGACGGGATGGGTCTTGCCGGTCCAGTGATGTGGAACTTTGAAAAGTTCTTAGTGGCGCCAGATGGCAAGATCATGCGATTTAGGCCACAAACCAAGCCGGACGCGGAAGAAATCATCGAGGCCATTGAGGCCAACCTGCCGCGCTAATCTTGCCTCATGGCAATAACGGTGGTGGCGGGGATCATTCAGGATTCTGAAGGTCTCTTGCTTTGCGCGAAGCGCGGTGACTGGAAAGATGCCGCCGGCAAATGGGAGTTTCCAGGGGGAAAGCCTCTAGAAAACGAATCGCTCGAGGGTGCCTTGATTCGTGAGCTAAGAGAAGAGCTCGCGATTGAAGTCAAACCACTGCGTATCTTTGATCGCTCAACCACAAGTGTTGACGATATTGAAATAGACCTCGTTTGCTTCAGCGCGGTTCTAGTTAGCCCGAAGCCAACTGGATCCAGCGACCACTCTGAAATTCGCTGGCTGAAAGAAACAGAATTATCTGGTTTGGATTGGTCGGCTCCCGATATGCCTGCGGTAAAAAAGCTAACAATGCCTCTTTGTTAGGCCAGCTTGAAGCCTTCTTTGTCGTCTAGCTTCTTGACTGCAATCAAAATGATGTCAATTATTGTCCAAATACCCAGACCACCAAACGTGATTAGCTTCAAGATTCCCGTGCCGATTTTGCCGAGGTAAAAACGATCAACGCCAAGCGTCCCGACTATCACCGACAACAGAAGGGCAATTAGCCATTCTCGTTTAGAAAATACTCCCGGAATCTGCTTCGCATTCCAATGCTCCCCATTTGCATCAGCCACCATTGAATCGCCTGTAATTTTTCCGGCGCTTGCCCATGTTTTGAGTTCTTCGGTAGTCAGTTTGTGTTCATTGCCTGGCAGCTTCAGTGTCCAATTACTCATTCTTTTGCCTTTCTCTGTCTAGCTCCAACCTACGCTCTCCCATCACCCACGCCGCCATGAGTGCTGTGAGCGCGGAAAATAGCGCGATTCCAACCACCATCAAAAGGCTTGCGATAAACCGTCCATCCGGAGTGACCGGAAACTTATCCCCGTAGCCCACGGTCGTGACCGATGCTATTGACCACCAAATGGCGTCACCAAAGGTGTTTATATTCGAGCCGGCAACCCCGCGCTCGGCCTCCAGTGCAGCGA
>CAYMAU010000005.1:5614-7314 GCA_964388525.1 uncultured Aquiluna sp.
CCAAAACCGTGCTCATGAAGTTGCGCCCTGACTTCAAACTCGATTTCTTTGGCTCTTCTTGGATTCCAAGGTGTCATCGGGTTTGGGTAGTGCAACATGTCGCTTAGCTCCAGTGCTTGGCGATAACGAACGTCTTCGAGACGATCGAAGATCGGGACAAAACGCTCCATCTCGTAGCCGTGCTTTCGCAAGTCAAGAATGTCTGGGTAAGAAGCGAAGCGATAGAAAGGAACGTGAGGCCGCACCGCCTGATAGGGCGTTGAGGTAAAGCTTGCAACCAAGGGGTCAACACCAACTGAGGCAGCGCCCCAAGAGTTGAAAGCTTCATCCGGGTAAGGGATTTGCTCCAGTTCTTCAGGCGTTGGATTACTCATCTTTAATATTGTCTTTCACTTGGGCTAGTTTGGGAATGAAAAAGGAGGAATTGTGGAAATCATCATCTTCATTGGTCTAGTTGCCTTTTTTTGGTATCGGTCGAATAAAAAGCAACAACGAAAGGCCACCACAAAGTTCTCATCCGACATAGCAAAAGAACAAAAGCGCTACGACGATTACATGGAATCTCTGCCAAGCCTGGTCGGAGATGAAAGCTTCTCCCAAGAAGTGCGTGGGGAACAGGCTTATAAGGAGATGCTTGATAATTTCGGCTACTGGCTTGAGGAGAACCATCCCGGCGAAGACGTAATCTGGGTCATTCTGGAATTAGAACCGGAAAACATCCATGACCCGAGCGCAATAAGAATAGAAACCGGACAAACAACCGTTGGTTACATTCCCCGTGAAGAAGCCCAAGCGTTTAGAAAAGAGCTTGTGGCTATCGGCGGCAAAGCCCGATGCAGCGCGAAATTTTACTTTGACCCCAACGGCAATCGCAGTTCCCTGACTCTTGATGTTGTTAGACCATTGTCCGCAGGGGTTACTAGCTAACCAAGCATGTCATGACGAACCAAAGTCGCATCGCGATCTGGCCCAACACCAATGGCACTGATCCTGGTGCCAGAGATCTTTTCAAGAGCCAAGACATAATCCTGGGCGTTCTTTGGTAGCTCTTCGAAGCTCTTCACGCCGGTAATGTCCTCTTCCCAACCCGGGAACATTTCATAAATCGGCTCTGCATGATGGAAATCAGACTGGGAAACTGGAACCTCTTCAACTCGAATCCCGTCGACATCGTAGGCGACACACACCGGAATTTCTTGGAGGCCGGTTAGGACATCAAGCTTGGTCAAGAAGATATCCGTAAGGCCGTTCACCCTGGTTGCATAGCGAGCAATTGGAGCATCGAACCAGCCGCAACGCCTGTCGCGACCAGTGGTCACTCCAACTTCGTGTCCCACTGTTCTTAAGAATTCACCCATGTCATCGAACAGCTCGGTTGGAAAAGGACCTGCGCCAACTCTGGTTGTGTAGGCCTTCAGAATGCCAATGACGCCGCTGATTTTTGTGGGCCCAATACCACTGCCGGTAGTTGCCCCACCGGCCGTTGGGTTCGAGGAGGTCACAAAAGGGTAGGTGCCGTGATCGACATCCAGAAGTGTTCCCTGCCCGCCCTCGAGCAAAACAGTCTGGCCTTGATCGATTGCCTGGTTCAAAACCAACGAAGTGTCAGCGACCATTGGGCGCAAGCGCTCCGCGAAGGTCAGCATGTGCTCGACAACGTCCTCGGGCTTCACTGCAGCGCGATTGTAGATCTTTACAAG
>CAYMAU010000005.1:7414-33268 GCA_964388525.1 uncultured Aquiluna sp.
CCGTTTCCAATTACTGGGGTGCAGGCGGGGGAAAGGATTCCAGAAGGTAAAAGGTGAAGAGCGAACTTCTTGTTACCGATAACTACGGTGTGGCCAGCGTTATTGCCACCTTGATAGCGAACCACGTAATCAACGCGGCTGCCAAGTAAATCGGTGGCCTTACCTTTACCTTCGTCGCCCCATTGGGCTCCAACGAGAACTACTGCAGGCATAGAAGGTCCCTTTCTAAAAAGTTAGGGGGAGATTCGGGTTATCGACCCTTTTTCAAGTCTACCCAAAAACGTGCTGCATCACCCAGGTGTGCATAGTTATTGACGCCGCAGCCGAAGCATTAATCGACCTTGTCGAACCAAACTGCGTTATTTCCAAAACCATGTCTGCTGCATCGAGCGCTAATTGACTGAGCCCTGGGCCTTCTTGACCAAACAGGAAAAGGCACTCGGCAGGCAACTTTACATTCTCAAGCTGCTTGCAGCCTGGGACGTTATCGATTGCAATAATCGGTAACTTACCTCCGTTAGACGCTCCAGTCTCTGCCCAGGCCACCAGCTCTTCGATGGTGGGGACGTGCCTAACGTGCTGGTAGCGATCCGTAACCATCGCGCCGCGACGATTCCACCGTTTATTGCCGACTATGTGGACTTCTTTTGCTAGAAATGCGTTTGCAGTTCTCACAATCGAACCAATGTTTAGATCATGCTGCCAGTTCTCAATTGCAACGTGGTACGGGTGGCGCTTGGTATCCAAGTCCGCAACGATTGCGCGCATGGTCCAATATCGATAAACATCCACCACGTTTCTGGTGTCGCCGTTCTGAAGTAGCTCTAAATCAAACTTTTCAAAATCGGGGTGGGTAGGACCGGGTAGCTTGCCTGGCCAAGGCCCGACTCCCCAGGTAGGTTGCTCTTGGGTTCCGGTCACGTTTTCATCACTCACGGGCTAAAGCCTAAAGCTATGGTTGTACTTATGAGAGAACGATCTGAGATTATTAGCTGGCTTACCGACATGGATGGCGTGCTTTGGCACGAAGGCAAGGCGATCCCGGGGGCCCCGGAGCTAGTAAAAAAGTGGTTGGAGGCCGAGACTAAGTTCTTGGTTCTGACTAATAACTCGATCTACACTCCTCATGACCTCTCAATCCGACTGAAATCAGGCGGATTGAACGTTCCAGAAAGCTTGATTTACACCTCCGCAATGGCGACCGCTGATTTTCTAAACCACCAATCACCAAGAAGCACCGCCTACGTGATTGGTGAAAACGGACTTATCACCGCAATGCACGAGATTGGTTATGTTTTCACCGAGTCGAAGCCCGAATACGTGGTGCTCGGCGAGACTCGAAACCTGAGCTTTGACAGCCTGACTAAGGCCGCCAGATTCATAAACGCAGGCTCCAAGTTCATCGCTACCAACCCGGATGCCACTGGCCCAAGCAAAGACGGTGTTCTGCTAGCAACCGGCTCGGTTGCTGCCCTGCTCACAAGAGCTACCGGCAAAGACCCATACATTGTCGGCAAGCCAAACCCAATGATGTTCCGGTCCGCCATGAGAAAAATCGGTGCGCACTCAGAAACCACGGCAATGATCGGTGACCGCATGGACACCGACGTTGTTGCCGGTATTGAGGCTGGCCTTCACACCATTCTCGTGAGAACTGGCATTTCGGATGACGCAGAAATAGCTAGGTATCCGTTCCGCCCAACCGAGATCATGGATTCGGTGGCGAACCTTCTATAGGGGTTTCTTCCTAGGTGCTAATCGACTTCTAAGTGTTAATCGACTTGATGTGTCGATTAAAGGAAACAAGTAGACCAGCGATCAAAACCGTTAGAGCCAGCGCGGTGTATGTGGGCTGAACCCCGAATCCATCCACGGCCGAACCAACCGCCACCATTGAGATAAGTGGTCCGGCATTCCAGATAGCCATTTCAAGTGCAAAGACGCGGCCTCGCTTGTTGGCTGGGATTTTACGCTGGATAACGGTGTTTAGAAGCGGCAACAGCGGGCCCCAGGCCAGACCCAAAACCAACGCCCCAACAAACATTGCCCACTGCGCCGGAAGTTGGCTCATTGGCAGCATCGCCAGTGGAACGCCAAGGATGCCGATTCTCAAAATAGTCGAGTAGCTCAAGAACTTATGAATCTGTTCGAAGAACAGTGCTCCAATAATCGATGCAGCCGCCATGGCTGAAATCAGTAGACCTAGGCCTGCTGGGTCACCAAGTGAGCTGTAATAGGCCGGCAAAACCACCATCTCGGTTGGTAAGTAAATAACAGCCAAAATCGAAATCGCGATCATCATCACCAAAACAGAAGGGGTCGCAAACAAAACCTTGAAGCCTTGCAACGCATAGCGATAGAAGGGCTCCTTCTCGGTTGCATCGTTGGGCTCGTGCTGTTCAACAACTCTCACGAAGGACGCGGTCAGACCGCTTGCTATTGCAAAGGCGGCGACCACTATGAAGGTTTCAGCTGACCCGATTACAGCTATACAGAAGGTTGCTAGGGCAGGACCGAAAGCAAAACCGGTTGCAAAGACACCCTCGTGTATTGAATTAGCGCGGTCAAGTGTCATCCGGGCAGGGACTGCGATGTCTGGAACCAGAGACTTTCTTGCGGTAGGCCCCGCTGCCGCGAGAACGTTTTTCAGAGTCGCAAGCACTATTAGCCAAGCGATTGTTAGCTCCCACAGGCTGGCAACCAAAGGCAGCAGCAACGTGAGTGCTCCTGTAATTAGTTCAGCCCAGACGGCCACTCGTCTTCTGCCGTACTTATCGATAATCGAACCGATGACGGGTATGACAACTAAGCCTGGTATCGCTGTTAGAGCTACAACTAAGCCGGCCTGAGCTGCTGAACCACTGATTTCAAGCGCTATCCAAGGGATGGCAATAAACACCATCGAACCCGCGGTCACACTCATAAAGTTTGCAAGCTGGGTTAGGACAAAGGGCGCAACGCGACGCTGCACTTTCACCTTCTTCTACAGACCGAGATCACCTAGCGTGATTGCTGTTAGATAAGGATACCCTGCCGCCTCGATCGCTTGGCGTGCTCCGGTATCACGATCTACTACAGTTGCGACACCCACCACCGTCGCACCGGCTGCAACCAGTGCCTCGGCTGCAGTCAAAGGTGATCCCCCGGTGGTGGAAGTGTCCTCCAAAACAATTACTCTTTTGCCCACAACACTTGGGCCTTCAACCTGCCGGGCCATTCCGTGAGCTTTTGCCTGCTTGCGGACAACAAAGGCGTCGAGCTGAATCCCTGTGGCTGCCGCCTGATGAAGCAGGGCGCTTGCAACTGGGTCGGCGCCCATTGTGAGGCCGCCAACAGCATCGATGTTGCCGTACCCGGCGGTTTCAAGTAATTCGAGCATGACCTTACCGATAAGTGGCGCTGCTTCATGGTGCAGGGTCGCTCTTCTAAGGTCAACGTAGTAATCGGCCTCGAGCCCAGAGGAAAGAGTGACTTTGCCGTGAACAATGGCTAACTGCTTTATTAGCTCAACTAGACGTGGCAGGTGAATTGAGTTCGGGGTCATAGTTAGAGTTTAGGGATGCAAATCGCAACCTGGAACGTAAACTCCGCTCGAGCACGACAGGACCGCATTGTCGAATTCCTTCAACGCACCAAGGTTGACGTGCTTGCGATGCAGGAAATTAAGTGCAAACCAGAGCAGTTTCCCTATGAAGCATTCGAGGCAATCGGCTATAAGGTCTTGGCTCACGGGCTAAACCAGTGGAACGGTGTGGCCTTTGCCTACCGCGAAGACCTAGTTCCAGAGGATGTTGAAACTTCTTTTGACCAGCAGCCCGAATTCAAAGACGTCCAGGAAGCCAGAGCGATCGGAGCAACCTTCAATGGCGTCCGAGTCTGGTCAATTTACGTGCCAAATGGCCGCGAGCTTGATGACCCCCATATGCAATACAAGCTTGAATTCCTGGACCGGCTAGCAGCGACAATGGCCGAGCAGCTGGAAATTAACCCAAGCCTCGAGATTGCACTGGTCGGGGATTTCAACGTTGCCCCGCTCGATGAAGACGTCTATGACCTAAGCATGTTCGAGACTCACGTTTCTCAGCCCGAAAGAGATGCCTTTGAAGCATTTGCGCAAATTGGGCTTACCGACAAGGTCCGTGAACTAGTCCCTAATGCCTATACCTACTGGGACTACAAAGAGCTGTGTTTCCCAAAGAACAACGGGATGAGAATCGACTTTATGCTCACCTCAGAAGCCCTCACCGACCGCATCACCGCCGCCACAATTGAGCGGGATGAACGCAAGGGAGAGCTCCCAAGCGACCACGTTCCTGTGATTTTGACGATTATTTAGCAGCTACCACCAAGGAGCTCTTGTCCTGCGAGACATCAACAAGCATTTGCGAGCCGTCAATGAGACCTCCGGCTAACAAGAGGTTTGCCAGCCGGTCATCGATCTCACGTTGCATGAGTCTGCGCAATGGTCTCGCCCCATAAACAGGGTCATAACCGTTTTCTGCCAACCACAATCTTGCCGCTGGCGTCACACCGAGTGTCAGGCGCTTGTCCTCAAGCCTTGCGGTGAGCTTCTCAATGTTTAGATCGACAATGAATCCAAGCTCTTCAACGCTTAGTGAATCAAACAGCACGATGTCATCCAGTCGGTTTAGGAACTCTGGCTTAAATGCTCTTCGCACCGAGTCCATAACAGCCACAGACTTTTGCTCGTCAGATAGCTCGGGATCGATCAAGAACTGTGAACCCAGGTTTGAAGTCATGATCATGATCACGTTTCTAAAATCAACGGTTCTGCCCTGACCATCGGTTAGTCGACCATCGTCCAGCACCTGCAAAAGCACGTCAAAGACCTCTGGGTGGGCCTTTTCGATTTCATCAAAAAGGATCACCGAGTAGGGCCTGCGTCTAACTGCTTCGGTCAACTGACCGCCTTCGCCGTATCCGACATAGCCCGGAGGAGCTCCGATCAGACGGCTGACGCTGTGTTTTTCGCCATACTCGCTCATGTCGATCCGAACCATAGAGCGCTCGTCGTCAAACAGGAAATGAGCTAGCGACTTCGCAAGTTCAGTCTTACCAACACCGGTTGGACCCAGGAACAAAAACGAACCGGTGGGTCGATCTGGATCGGAAATCCCCGCTTTAGTTCTGCGAACAGCATCGCTCACGGACTTCACGGCTTTGGCCTGCCCAATTAGTCGCTTGCCAAGTTCTGCTTCCAGCTGCAATAGCTTTTTGGACTCTCCAGCAAGTAACCTGCCGGTTGGAATGCCGGTCCAGGCAGAAACAACTGCCGCAATCTCATCTTCGGAAACTCGGTCGCCAACCATCCGGTCGGCAGATTGGGTTTCGGTTTCTGCTCGCTCTGCTTCACTGAGTTCTTTTTCAAGGGCTGGAATCTCCCCGTAGAGCAGCTTGGAAGCCGCCTCAAGGTTTCCCTCACGCTGAGCGCGCTCTGCTTGAATCCTCAGAGAGTCCAACTTGGTTTTGAGATCACCGATTTTGTTTAGCTCGCTCCGCTCTTTTTCCCAGCGGACATTTAGAGAATCAAGCTTTTGTTGTTTCTCACCCAAATCCTCTTGAAGTTTTTCTAGACGCCTCTTGGAAGCGTCATCCTTCTCTTTTTTCAAGGCAAGCTCTTCAAGCTTTAGCCGATCTACTGACCGCCTAAGTTCGTCGATCTCAACCGGAGCAGAGTCAATCTCCATTCGCAATCTGGATGCGGCTTCATCCACCAAGTCAATGGCCTTATCCGGAAGTTGACGTCCGGTTATATAGCGGTTGGAAAGTGAGGCGGCAGCCACCAGCGCGCTGTCGGCAATTGTGACCTTATGGTGGGCTTCGTAGCGCTCTTTCAAGCCACGAAGAATCGCAACGGTGTCCTCTACCGATGGCTCTCCCACGAAAACTTGCTGGAATCTGCGCTCCAGGGCGGAGTCTTTTTCAATCCGCTCACGATACTCATCAAGCGTGGTCGCGCCTATTAAGCGAAGTTCCCCGCGCGCAAGCATTGGCTTGAGCATGTTCGAGGCATCCATTGCGCCATCAGCTGCTCCAGCGCCCACCAAGGTGTGGATCTCGTCAACGAAAGTGATGATGCCGCCCTCGGCATCTTGAATTTCCTTAAGAACCGCTTTTAGGCGCTCTTCAAACTCGCCACGGAACTTGCTGCCGGCAACCATTGCTGACAAGTCAAGACTTATCAGGGCCTTGTTCTTCAGACTTTCCGGAACATCACCCGCCACGATTCGCTGGGCCAAGCCTTCTACAACTGCAGTTTTTCCAACTCCTGGTTCACCGATTAGCACAGGGTTGTTCTTAGTTCTTCGCGATAGCACTTGGCTAACCCTGCGGATTTCAGCGTCTCTTCCGATGACAGGATCCAGCTTGCCCGATCTTGCAATTGCTGTCAGGTCAATCCCAAATAGTTCAAGAGCACTTTTTTGCTGTTCTTGCCCCTGCTGCTCTTTACTCATCTAACGCCTCTTCCACAGCACTACAGAGCCCGAGCGCTCAGGGCGCTGTCCCGGGTTGAGTCTGATTACGCCTTGCTCGCCAGCGGCAAACACCCGGTTCCCCGGTTGACTCATTACTTGATTTGCTAATTCGCGCTCGAGATCTCTGACGCGAGCATTAAGAGCAGTGTTTTGGTCTACGAGTTCTAGGACTCGCCTAATGCCCTCAAGAGAAACCCCCTCGGCACTTAGCCTTGCGACTTCGCGGAGATGAGCTACGTCTTGCATCGTGTAGCGGCGAGACCTGCCGGAGGTTCTGGTGGGGGAGACCAGGCCAATTCGGTCATACTGCCTCAGAGTTTGTGGATGCATGCCGCAAAGCTCTGCGGCCACTGAAATCACAAACAGTGGTGTGTCCTGGCTAATATCCACAACCCCTCCTTACAGAAGTCCTGCCCTACTGATAAGTGTCGCTCTTGGATCTTCGACTGGTATTTCGTTGTCGAAAATCCTAAGCGCCTCTTCGGCTTTCTTGCTGATTCGGTTTGGTACCAAAATATCCACCGAGGCCAATAAATCACCCTGGTGAGATTCGTACTGCACTCCTTTACCCTTTACGCGCAAGGTCCTGCCGTTTGGTGTTCCGGGAGCAACCTTTAGCTTCACTGGCTCCCCGCCGAGCACTGGAACTGAAATAATTGCGCCAAGGACGGCTTCGGCGAAAGTAACCGGCACCACCACTCTGACATTGTCTCCATCCCTGGTGAAAACGGGATGCGATCTGACCTTGATGCTCACAACAAGGTCTCCGGCTGGCCCGCCATTTGGCGATGCCTGGCCTTTGCCCTTTAGTTTTAGTTTCTGGCCGTCTTGAATCCCTGCTGGCACCTTCAGTGTCAGCGGTTTACCGGAAACGGTGAGCTTGATGTTGGTGCCTTGAATCGAATCAATGAAGTCAACACTCGAGGATGTGCTTAGGTCTGGGCCTCGCTGCGGAGCAAAGCCGCCGCCGCCGAAGCCTCCACCAGGAAAACCACCGCCACCGAAGAAGTTTGAAAACACATCTTCAAAGCCGCCGCCTTGACCTCCACGCCCACCGGCTTGGAAACGAGCACCGCCGCCCATTGCACGAACAGCGTCATACTCCTTGCGTTCAGTGACATCGGACAAGACGTCGTAGGCCTCGGAGATGTCCTTGAATCTTGACTCTGCTGCCTGATCTCCCGGGTGCAGGTCAGGGTGATTGGCCTTAGCTAACTTCCGATATGCCTTTTTGAGATCGGCATCGCTAACGCCCTTGGTGACCCCAAGGATTTTATAGAAATCCTTTTCAATCCAGTCTTGCGACGCCATCTAGCTCACCTCTTATTCGGCTGGTAAGAACACGGCGACCTTGGCAGGTCGCAATAGTCGATCTTGAATCTTGTAACCCGGCTCAATAACATCTGCCACTTCAGCCACGGTCACCTCAGGGTTTGGGTTTTGAACTAGAGCATCGTGTAACGCTGGGTCAAAGCGGTCGCCCTTTGCTCCGAAGGACACGAGTCCAAATTTCTCACCAGCTGCCCTTAGTTTCTGAGCAACTGCTGCCATCGGCGACCCCTCGAGCAAATCGCCATGCGATTCCGCTCTGGTTAGGTCATCAAGGGCAGGCAGAAAAGCTCTAATTGCCTCTGAAATAGCCGACTGACGCTCAGCACCTCGGTCGCGCTCAACGCGTGATCGATAGTTCACAAAGTCAGCCTGCAACCGCTGCATGTCCTGGAAGATCTCTAGTTCGCGGTCAACCGCGTCCTTTTCCTCATCCTGAACATCTGCACTGGCATCGGTATCGGTATCGGTATCGGTATCGGTATCAGTATCAGTATCAGTATCAGTATCAGTATCAGTATCAGCTGAAGAATCAGAGACTGGCTCCACTGGGGAGCCCTCCTCTTTCATCTCTTCGGATTGATCTCCCTCATTGTGCTTGGGGTCAAAGTTCTTATCTGACATTATTTCTTGTCCTTGGTGTTGTCTTCTGGAGCGTCATCTTCAGGAGCGTCTTTTGCAGCAGGTGTTTCAGTCTCATCGTCCTCGACGACTTCAGCGTCCACCACGTCCTCTTCTGCTTCTGGAGCTGCCTGTTCTTCACCCTCAGCCGGCTGGTTGGCATAGATTGCCTCGCCAAGCTTCTGGGCAGAGGTTGACAGCTTCTCCTGAGCAGCCTTGACAGCATCAGCGTCATCGCCCGCGAGCGCCGCCTTAAGTGCGTCAACGTCGGCCTGAACCTCAGTCTTCACGTCCTCGGGTAGCTTCTCGTCATTTTCCTTGATCAACTTGTCGGTTGAGTAGGCAAGCTGTTCTGCTTGGTTGCGGGTTTCTGCTTCTTCGCGGCGCAGCTTGTCTTCGGCAGCGTGCTCTTCGGCGTCCTTGACCATGCGCTCAATGTCTTCTTCGGATAGTGAGGAGCCTCCGGTGATGGTCATGGACTGCTCCTTACCGGTTCCCTTGTCCTTGGCAGACACGTGGACAATTCCGTTAGCGTCAATGTCAAAGGTGACCTCAACCTGTGGGACGCCACGTGGTGCCGGGGCAATACCGGTTAGTTCGAAGTTTCCAAGACTCTTGTTGTCCCTTGTGAACTCACGCTCGCCCTGGAAGACCTGAATGGACACACTTGGTTGATTGTCGTCGGCGGTTGTAAAGGTTTCGCTTCTCTTGGTTGGAATCGCGGTGTTGCGATCAATCAACCTGGTCATCATGCCGCCCTTGGTTTCGATACCAAGTGCAAGTGGGGTCACATCAATAAGTAGAACGTCTTTACGCTCACCCCTGATAACGCCAGCCTGCAGTGCCGCTCCGACAGAAACAACCTCATCCGGGTTCACGCCCTTGTTTGGCTCTTTGCCGCCAAGCAATTTAGTTACCAACTCGGTAACCGCTGGCATACGAGTTGATCCACCGACCATTACAACGTGTGCAATGTCAGCAACCTTCACTCCGGCTTCCTTTACTACGTCAAGGAACGGCTTGCGGGTTCTCTCAAGAAGATCAGAGGTCATGTCTTCAAACTGAGCTCTAGTGAGGGTCTCATCTAGGTTCGCTGGACCGGCATCAGTCAAGGACAGGTATGGCAACTGAAGCTGGGTAGTCGTTGACTGGCTCAGCTCTTTCTTTGCCTGCTCAGCAGCCTCTTTTAGGCGCTGCAGCGCGATCTTGTCCTTTGAAACATCAACACCGGTGGTTTCTTTGAACTTCTTCACCAAGTAGTCGACCACGCGCTGGTCCCAATCATCTCCACCAAGCTTGTTATCTCCGCTGGTCGAACGAACCTGGATAGTTGAGAAGTCATCATCCTTGCCAACCTCGAGTAGTGAAACATCGAATGTTCCACCACCAAGGTCGAAAACCAAAATCAATTCGTCTTCTTTGCCTTTGTCCAGACCGTAGGCAAGTGCTGCCGCGGTTGGCTCATTGATAATGCGAAGCACGTTTAGGCCCGCAATCTCGCCGGCTTCCTTGGTCGCCTGACGCTCGGCGTCGTTGAAATATGCTGGAACAGTAATAACCGCGTCGGTGACGCTCTCGCCAAGATAAGTCTCAGCATCACGCTTGAGCTTCATCAAAATACGCGCTGAGATTTCCTGTGGGGTGTAATCCTTGTCTTCGACCTTGAACTTCCAGTCGGTGCCCATGTGTCGCTTCACCGAAGAAACGGTGCGGTCAACGTTGGTGACGGCCTGACGCTTCGCTGTTTCACCAACTAGGACGTTGTCGTCCTTGGTGAAAGCAACCACCGATGGGGTGGTGCGGAAACCTTCTGCGTTTGAAATAACCTTTGGTTCGCCAGCTTCCAGCACCGTGACAGCGCTGTTGGTGGTTCCTAGGTCAATGCCTACTGCTCTTCCCATTTGTTGCTCCTTCTTTGTGAAAGCTATTTTTGAAACTCGTGAACTTGTGGCCCAAGTTGAGCCACATGTGCTCAAGTTTGACCTAGTGTTCGAAGCTTGTCAAGAATAGTTGGCTGAGAGTTGAGTGTGAATGACTCAACTTTTAGCAGGGCTGATAGGCAAAGGAATTAGTCGAGACACACTTTATTTGCCGCCATGTGTAAATTGAGTGACTAAAAGTCACTAGCCTTTTGGTTATGACCAACAACGACGTTGAAACTTCTGAGAAAAAACCCAAGGGAACATTTGCCTGGGCGCTTTGGGATTGGGCCGAACAGCCATTCCCAACTATCTTCTCCACCTTCATCTTCCCCATCTACATAACCTCAACAGCCTTTGGGCCCGAAGAGGATACCTCCAGGGCACTTGGGCTAGCAGCCACATTCGCCGGTGTTGCGGTGGCTCTCGTTGCGCCAGTGTTTGGCAGACGCTCTGATGAGGCTGGTAGACGCAAGTTCTGGCTGATGATCAATACCTTCCTGCTTGCAGGGGTAATGGCTTCACTGTTCTTCATCGCCCCAACTCCGTCCATGCTCTGGATTGGGTTGGCGATCTTCAGCTTTGGTGGTTTCGTCCAAGAAATTGCCTTCATCAATTACTACGCAATGCTTCGGCAGGTTTCTAGACCAACAAACATTGGCAAGGTCTCCGGCTTTGCCTGGGGGCTTGGCTATGTCGGTGGCATTGTCCTGCTGCTTATTTCACTGGTTGGCTTTATTCAGACCGACAACCCGTGGTTTGGCATTCCACTCGAAGATGCTCTGAACGTTCGCGCGGTGTTCTTGTTTAGTGCGGTCTGGTTAGTGGTGTTCTCTATCCCGCTATTCATATCAGTGCCAGAGGTAAAAGCTAAGCCAAACCGGGAAAAAGAAAACATCGTCACCAGCTACATAAAACTCTGGGCGCAGCTGAAGTCCCTTCGCCGCCAGGCCCCGGAAACGTTGAAGTTCCTGATTTCCAGCGCGATTTACCGGGACGGGCTTTCCGGTGTATTCGCCTTTGGTGGCGCTCTCGGAGCCCTGGCATTCGGCTTTGAACTAGCAGAGGTGATTCTGTTTGGAATTGCAGCCAACCTAATGGCCGGCATCGGTGCAATGGTCGGTGGCTGGCTAGATGACAAGATCGGGCCAAAGCCCACAATTATGTTCTCGCTTACCGGTTTGATTGTGTTTGGCTTTGGTGTGTTCTTATTCGCTTCCCTTGGGCCAATCACCTACTGGGTTGGCGGTCTAGCTTTGACATTGTTTGTTGGCCCTGCACAAACTGCCTCCAGATCATTCGTCGCTCGCTTCACACCGGAGGGCCGAGAGGGCGAGATCTTCGGCTTGTACATGACCACCGGTCGCGCAGTGAGCTTCTTGAGTCCACTGCTGTGGACGAGCGCGATTTCATTGGCTCTGGTAATAGGCGTGGACAGTGCAGGCGCAACCGTCTGGGGCATCCTGGGCTTAATGCTGGTTCTGGTGGTTGGAACACTTTTGATGTCCCGCGTTGACCCGAAGCCACAGGTTATTAATGACTAATTTCTACGTGATGTAGAATTGGGTTCATGTCAAAGCGCAAGCAGGGTGAACTAGAAGCGTCGATAATGAGCTGCCTATGGGACAGGCCCGAAGGGCTTAGCTCCCAGCAAATTCTTTCTCTGCTAGGCGATGACGATCTAGCCATCACCACTGTGCTGACGGTGCTATCCAGACTCGGCGAAAAGTCCCTGGTTGCCAGAAGCCAAGATGGCGGTCGCAAGTTATTGTTCCAAGCGACTCTGACCCGCGAGGCCCACACTGCCAGCGTTCTATTGGGAGCAATGGAGAAATCTGCGAACCCTGCAATGGTTTTCTCGCACTTCACGAACGGACTTAGCCCGAACCAACTAGCCGAACTAAAAGCCGTTCTAGACAAGTAGTCTTCGAAGATGGAGATTAATCTCTACCTGCTGATTATTTTGATCGAGTGGGTGATGCTTGTAACGGTCTCGGCGCCGATGTTCTTTGCTGGTCGGTTCAGTAAGACACCAAATCTTGGCATCTGGCTCTGGTTCACAAGCTTGCTCTCTGCCGTCTTGGCAACTTCTGTTTCCATCGTGATTGCGGCGGTTTCAATCTTCACCACCTGGCAAAATCTTTCCGCCGGTCAAAATCTGGGAAAGACGCTGCTAGCGAGCTTTGCGCCTTGGGTGCTTTTGGGTGTGGCGGGTATTTTGTTGGCCGTTGCAAACCAGCGGCTCGCTCCGTTGTTTGCTATTAGGGGCGAACTAGACCCCCTGGCCGACCTAATGGCCAGGGAAATTACGGCCTATCGCAAGGCCAGGATCATGGAGCTGGATATTCCTGGCTACTTTGCACTAACCCGTGACAAGCAGATTTATCTTTCCAAGGCAGTATTTGAATTACCAGCCAAGCAACTCGCGGCGATCATGCGCCACGAATATGGGCACATAAAATTTCGTCATCAGAATCTAAAGCAGTTTGCCTATCTGATTTATCAGCTGTTCCCATGGGCGGCGGCTTCCAGGGCTTTGGTTTATGAGGTTGACCGGCTCTGCGAACTAAGCGCCGATAAATACGCTATCTACCGGGTTTACTCGAAGGACCTGATCGAAGCTAGGTCCAAGTTCAGTTAGAGAAGCGAAGTTTAGTTAGAGGGGATTGTTGCCGATGTCGGTGACGTGGAAATTCAGATAGCTCCTAGAGGCAGTTGGGCCGCGCTGTCCTTGATACCTAGATCCGTAGGCAGAGGTTCCGTAAGGATTCTCACTCGCACTTGAAAGCTGGAAAAAGCACAGCTGCCCGATCTTCATTCCAGGCCAAAGCTTTATGGGCAGACTCGCAACGTTAGAAAGCTCCAGGGTCACGTGACCCTGGAAGCCAGGGTCCACAAAGCCAGCTGTTGAATGAGTCAAGAGACCTAACCGCCCAAGCGAGCTCTTACCTTCGAGCCTTGCTGCAATGTCATCCGGCAGAGTCACGTATTCAAAGCTCGATCCCAAGACAAATTCACCCGGGTGCAAAATAAAAGCCTCATCTGATCTAACTTCAACCAAACGGGTTAGGTCATCCTGCTGCTCACGAGGGTCAATATATGGATACTTGTGGTTATCGAATAGCCGGAAGAATCGATCTAGCCTCACGTCGATGCTGCTTGGCTGCATTAGCCCCAAATCCAAAGGATCTAAGGCAATACGACCGGCGTCAATTTGGGCTTTGATGTCTCTATCTGAAAGCAGCATGGCTCTAAGGTTAGTGACTCAGGCCGATTTTTTTATGAACTGCCTTGAGCCACTTCGGCGCCCACCAGTTTGCGGCTCCAAATAGCCGCATTAGTGCTGGAACCAATAGGGCCCTGACGACAGTGGCATCAAGCAGAATCGCGAAGGCAATTCCAAAGCCGAGCATCTTCATGATTGACACTCCCGAAGATGCGAACGCCCCAAAGGTAACGGCCAAGATAAATGCTGCCGCAGTGATAATCCTGCCGGAGCGCTGCAAACCAATTGCGACCGAGTTCTCGGTGTTCATGCCTGCGTCATGCTGCTCTTTGATCCTTGAGAGCAGGAACATCTCGTAGTCCATTGATAAACCAAATGCCACGACCGCGACCATCACCAACGAAGAAGTGTCGAGGGTTCCGGTGACCGAGTACTCGCCAATCAGCCATTGCAGGTGACCGTTTTGGAATATGTAACTCAGCACTCCGACCACGGCGCCAAGCGAAAGCACGTTGAGTGCGATTGCCTTCAGCGGCAAAAGCACACTGCCGGTAAACAGAAACAGCAGTACATATGCGGTTATAAATATCCACAGCACCGCAAGTGGCAGCGCGTCTTCAATGCCCTGCTGCGAGTCTGTGTAATAAGCCCCGCCGCCGCCAATTAGAACTTGATCTAGATCGGAATCAAGACCCCTGAGTGAAACCGTTTGATCGTAACCGGCTGGACTTCTGGGCTCAACTTGGGTAATCGCATTAATCCTGACCCAAGAGGTGTCTTCCCCAGTTGGCACGATAGCGACCCTGGCAATATCTGGCTGCTCTTGCACCAGCACGATGTAGTCATTTATCGCCTCATCGCTGCCCTGAACAAGTATTTCTATCGGCGAAGACTCTCGGCCATCAAAGCGCTCTCTCAAGAGGTTAGAGGCAACCGAAGCTGGGCTGCCCTTAGGCAATACTCGGTCATCCACCTGACCAAACACGGCATCGGTTGACAGCGAGAACATGCCTGAGAGACCAAGGATCGTTACGAACAAAATTGGCAATGGTCTGCGCATCGTGAAGCGAGCAATCTTCTCCCAAATGCCCTTGTCACTTGGTGCCAACTTGCGCTTGAAGATTCTTATCGAGTCGACCTTGTCGCCCAGAAGAACTAACTGAGCCGGAATCACGATCGCTGCACCAATAACCGCCAGTGTCACAACCGTGAACCCGGCAAGTGCAAAGGACTGCAAGAAATACTGCGGGAAAAACGCCATTGAAATCATGACGAGTGCGACGGTCAGGCCCGAGAAGATAACCGTCTTACCGGCAGTGGTAATGGTTACAACCGTTGATTCTTCAACGCTGTTTCCGGCTGCTCGCTCCTCACGGAATCGGTTTACCACCAGCAGGCTGTAATCGATGCCTAGACCAAGACCAAGACCAGTGATCAAGTTCACCGCAAAGATCGACACGTCTGTTAACTCACTCACGCCCCAAACCACGAAGAATGAGCCCACGATCGCAAGTCCGCCAACAAATAAAGGCAATCCGGCCGCAACTAGAGAACCAAAGACAAACAACAGCAGCAAAAGCACAATTGGTATGGCAATAATTTCGGCCCTAATCAGGTCCTGCTCAATGGTTTCAGTGATCGCTTTTGTGACGGCACCGAAGCCAGCAATGTGAACCTCGGCTCCCAAGTAATCGCCAGTGAATTCGTCAATGATCAGGGCAGTGGGAACAGATTGACTAATGCCATTTTGAAGATCCACTAGTACATAAACCAACTTGCCGTCAGAAGAAACAAGTGGGGCGGGTGAGCCAAGGGAGTAGTAGTTATCAACCGAGATAACACCATCAATTTTTGCTAAGTCATCACTTAGTTCCGTGACCAGTTCAAAATACTTTGGCGCTCCACTGGCATTTAGCTCGTTGGCATCGCCTGGCAAATCAACTAGGACTATAACCTCGGCTGGATCAAGAGCAAACTCAGTGCCAAGGAGCTCGCTGACGGTTGCCGAATCTGAGTTTGGATCGTCATAGCCGCCGCCCTGTAGATTGCCAAAAACCTGAGATCCCCAAACGCTGCTGAGAGCTATAAGCCCTATAAAGCCGAAGAGCACAAACTTGGCACGACGCACAATGAAGTTAGCCAGTAAGAGCATTGAATCCTTTACTTCGTCTGTTTGAAGATAAAGCCTTGTGGTTCGTGGAATGATTCCAGCATGTTTAAAAAACACATCATTCGATCAAGAATCTACTTCGTAGTCGCTGCATTGGGTCTGATAACCGCGTGGGTGCTGAATGCACTCGCGGTGACCCAAGAAGCAGACTACCTCAATGCCTGGTTTGGGTCCTACGTGGATTGGGTGTTGTCTCTAGATTTGCTGGTGGTTGGCATCGCGGTCATCACCTTGATGTTGGTTGAGGCAAGGCGTTTGGGCATGAAGCGGGTCTGGCTTTACTTCCTGCTGTCCGGAATCACCGCCATGGCATTTACTTTCCCGCTCTTTATGGCATTTCGAGAAAGAAAGCTTCTAGAGCGACGCCTGGCCGGCGGCTCGATGGAAAAATTCGAATTTGATAACCACCGCGTTGATGTTTGGGCACCGAAAACTATCACCGCCACAACACCGATTTTGATAATGCACGACGGCAGAAACCTGTTTGACGAGAAAGACTCCTACACGGGCAAGACCTGGGAGATGCTCACGGCCATGAGAGAAGAGGTTAGAGGGCCGCAGCCAGTAATTATCGGACTATGGGGTCTCAGCGATGTCTCAAGGCTTAGAGAGCTAGCTCCGCAGAAAATCTTAGATAACCACCAGGAGATCTGGGATCACATGCCGGAAGAATATAAAGATTCCCCGGGCGAATCACTTGGAGATGCTTATGTCTCGTTGATGGCAGACGCCATCATCCCGTTTGTTTTGGATAGATATCACATCACCCACCACCCAGACCGGACAGCAGTCATGGGCTCATCTATGGGTGGGCTCATGTCGCTATACGCAATGAGCAAGCGCCCCGAGGTGTTTGGCACTGCAATTGGCTTTTCTACTCACTGGCCTTTTGGTGGCGACTTCATGGTTCAAGAGCTGACGGATTTACTGCCTGTGGATGGCAAACACCGGATCTGGACTGACACCGGAACCATTGAACTTGATGAAAACTACGCTCCGTTTCACGAAGCGGCCCTTGAGAAAATAAAAGCCAAGGGTTACCTGACACCCGATTCACTTGTTGGCGCCACCTACCCGAACACTGGTCACCACGAGAGCTACTGGGCTAGAAGGGTGGCAGAAGCTCTGAACTGGTGGCTTCGATCTGGGCCCCGGACATAAACCTGACCACGTCCGAGTCAACCATCACGTCCCTGATCAAGATTGCTCGGGTTAGGTAAAGACCGTCGAGCGCTCGCACTCGACTCAGCCCAACATAGGTTTGTCCGGGAGAAAATGCACCCCTGCCCATATCGATTTGGACCTCGTCATAGGTTTGACCCTGGGATTTGTGGATGGTCACTGCCCATGCCAAGCGAAGCGGGATCTGCTTGAATTCGGCCAAGGTGACTGGGACCAGGGTTTCTTTGGTTTTGCCACTTGATTCATCAAAGTTTTCTTCGACTTCGTATCGAATCTTTTCCCAGGTTGCCGGGCCAACCTCTAGTTCTTCGCCGTCAACATCAACCACGACTAAGCCAGATTTCGGCAATCTAACAACCCGGCCGATAGTCCCGTTCACCCAGCGTCTAATCGCTGAACCATTTGAGGTCTTGTTCATACTCGAATCATCGTTTTTGATAAACATCACCTGGGCGCCAACCTTTAGTGCCAGTTCGGTCTCGGCGGGCAGAGCTCGCCCAAAAGCCTTTGCAGCACCGTCTGAGTAAACCGCCTTAAAGATCTTCGGGTCGGTTTCTATTAGCTCAATGCGCTGGTGGTTCACGGCATTTACGGTCTCGTTGATTGTTGCCAGTCGAATCACATCCGAATGCGGCGGGTAACGGTTGCCGGCTTTATTCAAAACATCCAGCATGGCCTGGGTTACCGAGCCGTCTCGGATTGCATTCAGGATTTCTTTGAAGTCATCGTCCGACTGACGGAAAATTTCAGAAAGCTCGAAGCGCTCTAGTTCAGAGTTTCGCCAAACATGAGCATCAAAAAACCAGAGTGACTGGTAATTCTCGGCAATGTAGTTTTTTTCTGATGGGTCGCGAGGTGGGACGGGGGCTAGCTGGTAAGGATCTCCAAACATCACTATTTGGGCGCCGCCAAATGGCTCGTTCTTTCTGCCCCTTGCGATTCTCAGAGCCCGGTCAATCCCATCCATCAAGTCGGCGGACACCATTGAAATCTCGTCAATAACCAGCATGTCTAACGCTCGAAGAATTTCACGAGTTCGCTTATTCAGGTGCCTTGCAATCTCGACTTCACCGAGCAGGCCAATTGGGAAAGTAAATAGCGAGTGGATAGTGACTCCGCCCACATTCAAGGCGGCTACGCCGGTTGGAGCGCAAACCGCGAAGGTCTTTTCGGTATTCGCTGTCAGGTGTGAAAGCAGTGTCGATTTGCCGGTTCCGGCGCGACCGGTAACAAAGACGTTGCTGCTTGATTGCTCGATGTACTCAAAAAGAGACTGTTGCTCTTGGCTCAACTCAATAATCACTAGTGCTTGTCTCTCGTTTTACTCAGACTATCAAGCATTTGGTTGTAATCCTCAAGGTCCCGGTTACCACTGCGATCGGATGCTCGATCTAGTCGCTTGCGCTCTCGATCGTCAGACCTTGACCACTGGGTAACAACTATCAGGGCTATGACGATAGTGGGTATTTCACCGACTCCCCATGCAAAAGCGCCGCCAATGGCCTGATCTGCCAATGGGTCATCGCCCCAGGTTCTTCCCATCGCGCCAAACCAGTCGGCCAGCAGCAAGCTTTTTTCGTTCATGAGACCAAGCCCGAAGAAGGCGTGAAAAGCCATTGTTCCGATCAAGAGCATTAGCTTTATCGGATAACCGGTTCGGTGTGGCTGAGGATCAACACCCATGAGTGACTGAACAAACAGATAGCCGGTAATCAAGAAGTGAATCAACATCCACTGATGTCCTAGGTGCTCTTCTGTCGCCCACCTAAATAGTGGCGTGTAGTAAAACATCACGAGTGACAGTGCAAAATTTAGACCAGCAAATAGCGGGTGCGAAACAAACCAAGCGAAAGGTGTGTGAACAGCCCAAAGCACCCACTCTCGCATCCCCCAAGAGCCATCCTTGCGCGGAGCCTGCGCTCTGGATAGCAACGTGACAGGCGCTCCTGGAACCAACAGGACAGGCACCATCATCGATAGCACCATGTGCCCAACCATGTGAACGCTAAACAGGTACTCTTGGTAGGCGTTCATCGCCCCGTTAGTTACATAAAGCAAAACCAGCATTCCGGAAACAAAAGAAATAGTTCTAACCAGTGGCCACTTATCCCCGCGCTTATGCAGCACGCTTACTCCGAAAAGGTAAAGCGCAATTGCCCCAAGACACACACTCATCCACAAAACGTCAATATCCCAGACTGTGACCCAGGCAAGGTCGGTGAGCTCCGGAGGTAATGTGTCACCGGTAAGTATCTCGGCCGGAGTTAGCGGCACAAACTCTGCAGCATCCAACGGTGTCTGGGTTCTGGCTAGTGCCGTCCCCATTCCAACTGCCAGCCCCATTACTGCTAATTCGAAGATAGCCAGTCGCCAAAAACTAACTGAGCGTTCAGTCAGCTTCTTCACCAGCCCAAGCCGGTGTCGTGCTCCAAATAGCCCCAGTACCACCAACAGCGCAGCTTTTAGCATCAGTAGCAGCCCGTAGCTAGTAAACAAGTCTGCTGGCTCGTAGAGCCTGATGATGCCGGAGGTCACTCCGGAAACCGCGACCATAATGAACGCCACAAACGCCAAGGTGCTGTATCTAGAAACCAGAACCGCTGTTCGCTGGTTATCGCCTTTGAAAACGGCATACAGGGCAATAAGCCCGCCAACCCATATGCTGATGCCAACCAAGTGCATCAAAAGTGAGTTCACCGCAAGCGCGTGACCCGCATCAGAAGATGCGTGCCCGGATGCAGCCAAGGGGTAAAGGCCCGCGATGGCGATTGCGGCGTTCACCGCGTTCATCCGTCGACCATTGAAGGCAAGCGTGGAAAGGCTCAGCAGAAACGCAAAACCTAAATTCCAAACCAAAAGTGTCCCGAGTTCAATCTGGGTTGCAAACAACCACAGCCCATCAGAAAATGTTGAGCCATAGGAGATAGCGGAGCCCGAGACGCTTAGGTAGGTCATTACGAAGTTGACAGCGGCAGCGCCCGCCCAAAGGGCCGCAGCCGCGCTAGCAACTCGAGATAATCTCGACCGCTCCTCTTGGTTTCCGGCAAACGCTGAAAGCACCAAAGACCCCACTGTGGTTGCCATTGCAAAGTTCATAACCAGCTTGGCAAATGGGGCTCCCCAGCGAACTACAGGGCCTGGATCAGAGAACTGAAGTGGACCCGCACCGCCGGCAATAACTAGTCCAACAACAACGCTTAGTAGACCCGCAGCAAGAACAACAGCTATTGCCTGCAGAGCGTAATTAGAGGTTTTTAGCTTCACCTACCCAGCCTCGGGAAAAACCGCGGTGTCCTCTCGGCGTATTTTTTGTATTGAGGGTATCGCTCGCGCAACATTGATTCTTCGAAATCCGCCTTGTTGCCAAGAAGCACATAAAGCAGCATCACGACAATGATCTGCGGCCAGTAGCCGGCATCGAGCATCACTCCGAGGCTCATTACCAGTAAGCCAAAATAAATCGGGTGCCTAACCCGTGAGTAGATTCCGTGGGTAACCAAGGTTCCGTTATCTTTGGGAATCGCAAGGGCGGTTAGAGAATTACCTAGCCCGATAAAGCTAACCAACAACACACCTGAGCCAAGAGCGATCAGGCCCACTCCCAACACGCCAACAATCTGACTGGCCGCGCCGTAAGGAGATTCCTGCCTGGGGGACAACAGCAACAACGCAATTAGCAAGAACTGCATGAGAACCAAAGTGTAGGAGCGCGACTTGCTATTCATGCCTCCAAGCCTATTCCAGAGAAACAAAAAAGCGGCGTCTAATCAAAGACGCCGCTTCTTAGTTGAATACTTGAGTTACTTGACTGACGCCTTTAGCTTGCTGCCTGCTGAAACCTTTACGGTGTTAGCTGCTGCAATCTGGATGGTTGCGCCGGTCTGTGGGTTACGGCCCGCACGTGCTGCGCGGTGACCTTTGGAGACGCTTAGGTAACCAGGAATGGTGACCTTGTCGCCTGATGCAATTGATGCGCCGATGGTGTCAAACATTGCGTCGATAACTCGGCCTACTGCTGCCTGAGATTCTCCGGTGTGTTGTGCAACTGCGGCAACTAGCTCGCTCTTGTTCATATGGTCCTCCTGGACAATTTGTGGACAATTATGTCTCAATCAACTTATAGCCCCCAAGCCCGTGTCAATGCTCTCGCTTCGGCGTGTTGCACGCTTAGATTTCCGCTATTTTTGGGGGATGTAGGCAGTTTTATGACTTTTTTAACAAAAAAATACCCTCGCTCAGAATTTAGCAATCCGAATTCCCAAGTAATTTCTGCTGTTCTTTTGCGGACAGGCTTTTCGGATAAAACAAAAAATCCCGTCTACTAGGGCTTTGGCCTAGGTAGACGGGATTAGTTATAAAAAGTATTTACCAGCTTGACTTGGTGATACCCGGAAGCTCACCCTTGTGTGCCATGTCGCGGAAGCGAACGCGGCTGATACCAAACTTGGATAGCACTCCACGTGGACGACCATCGATCAGGTCGCGGCTACGAACGCGCACTGGGCTTGCGTTGCGAGGAAGCTTCTGAAGTCCCACGCGGGCTGCTTCTTTCTGTTCGACTGTTGAGGCTGGGTCAACCAAAGCCTTCTTTAGTTCTAGACGCTTTACTGCGTAGCGCTCAACAATTACCTTGCGCTGCTCGTTACGAGCAATCTTCGACTTCTTTGCCATGTGTTTAGCGCTCCTCGCGGAATTCGACGTGCTTACGCACTACTGGGTCGTACTTCTTCAGACTGATACGGTCCGGGTCGTTACGACGGTTCTTCTTGGTTACATATGTAAAGCCGGTGCCCGCGGTGGACTTCAGCTTGATGATTGGACGTACGTCCTTATCCTTGGCCATCTATTGCTTCCTAGATCTTCTGGCCGCGAGAAACCATCTCGGAGATTACCGAGTCGATACCGCGAACGTCGATTGTCTTGATGCCCTTCACAGAAAGGGTCAGGGTAACTTTGCGTCCCAATGAAGGAACGAAGTAAGTCTTTTTTTGAATGTTCGGGTCAAAACGACGCTTGGTCTTGTTCTGAGCGTGCGAAACTTTGTGACCGAACTGCGGTCCTGTTTGCGTCACCTGGCAATACGCTGCCATGTTTCCTCCTAAGGGCGTGTTTTCCCGAAGCTAATGATTTGGGTTTGAGCGGGCCGGAGCCCGTGCAACCATGCAAGTTTAGGAGGCTCGGGCACACAAAAGCAAGTCCTGAATCAAGAAAATCAAGCCGACATGCCACATTTTTCACAAATTCCGAAAAGTTCGATGCTGTGGGCGACTTCTTTGTAACCGTGTTTAGTCGCCAAGGCGCTTACCTCTGCCTCAAAACCATCCAGATCAAATTCAACTGCGGTGCCACATTTTCGGCAAATCAGGTGATGGTGATGCTTGTTACTGCAGACTCGATATCGCATTTCATTGTCTTCGCCGGCTAAAACATCGGCTTGGCCGGCTTCAACCAAATCAGTCAGGGCCCGATAAACAGTTGTTAGCCCTAGTTTTTGACCTGCTGAGAAAAGTTTGTGGTGCAGTTCTTGGGCAGAAACAAAGACTTGATCTTGATTCAAAGCCTCAAAGACAGCTGTTTTCTGCCAGGTTGCCCTTCGTATGGTCATGAGCGCACCACGACCTTTTCTTTTACCCCTTTGGCTTTCACGAAAGCTATCAGGCGTGCAATCAGGTAAATCAGGAACGAAATGGTCGTCACGTAGGGGCTGATTGGCAATCCACCGCCAAGGGCAAGCAGAATTCCACCCAACATCGCCACCAGTGCGAACGAGACACTCAACACCGGAACCCAAAGCTGACTCTTACTCAATCGAAGTGCGGCGGCGGCTGGAGTTACAAGGAGTGCTAAAACCAGTAGCGCGCCGACCACCTGAACCGCAGCTGCAACAGCCAAGCCCAGAACCAACACAAACACGATTCCAAGCGCCCTAGTGTTCACGCCTCTGGCTGCGGCCACCTCAACGTCCAAGGTTGCAAACAACAGCGGCCGCCACATAATCACTAAGAGCGTCAAAACAACGGCACTGATAACCACTAGCGACGCCAGCTTTGGATCATCTACGGCGACTATCTGCCCGGTTAGCAAGCCGAACTTGTTCGCAGCTCTTCCCGGATAAAGCGCGAGCGCAAGAATTCCTATACCCAGCCCGAACGGCATCAGCACCGCGACTATTGAATTTCGATCCTTTGACTTATCGCCCAGCAAGGCAATAATGAGCGCGGCAATCATTGAGCCGACAACCGAACCAAATACAACGTCGAAACCGAACAGCAAGAAAATTGCCGCTCCCGCGAATGAAAGTTCAGAAATTCCGTGAACCGCAAACGACAGTTCCCTGTTCATCACAAAAACACCAACCAGGCCGCCTACTAGAGCCAGCAATACCCCCGCCCACAGCGAGTTAGTAACCAGCGGAATTAGCCGGTCATAGTCTGAAAAGTCAAAAACGTCGGAGAGCTCCATCACAACCACTCTTCGTCATCGTGGTGGTTGTGATCGTGGGCCCCAAGAACCACGATTCGTCCTTGGTTTCTAACTACGTCGATCTCGGTTCCGTAGAGTTTGGAAAGCACCTCGGACTGCATTACCTCATCGGTGGTTCCGATTTCGTATCGGCCTTGAGCTAGGTAAAGAACCCGGTCTACATAATCTGCAATTGGGTTTAGATCGTGGGTCACAAACAGCACAGCGGCGCCCTGCTTTTTAGCCTGGTCAGCAATCAGACCGCTAACTGTTTGCTGGTGGTTTAGATCAAGCGCACTGAGTGGCTCGTCGGCCAGGATGAGCTTGGGTTTGGAAATGATAGCCTGTGCCACTCGAACTCGTTGCATCTCGCCACCGGAGAGCTCACCGATTGGCTTATCCACCAGGTCTAAAGCATCAACCTGCTCGAGGGCGCCTAGAACAAGCTGCTTAGTTTTTTTGCCTGGCAGTGGCAAGCCAAAGCGATGCCCGTCCAGGCCTAGGCGAACGGAGTCAAAGACCCGAAGGGGCAATTGGGAGTCCATGGATCGATGTTGGGGGATGTAGCCAACCTCGGTGCTGCCGGCGGTAGAGATTTTCCCAAGAAACTCGATTGACCCTGCCGTGAGTTCTTGTTGGCCAAGGACTGATTTCAACAGCATCGATTTACCGGAGCCGTTTGCCCCAATTAGCGCAATGAATTCTCCGGGCTGGACGTCAAAATCTAGACCCTGCCAGATAACTCGATCATCGAACCGGAGGGTCGCATTTTGGACACTTAAGACTGCTGTCATTTAATAAATCGCCTGTTGAAGTCGATCAATAACTGATGCCATCCAATCTAAGTAGTCCAGGTCTTCACTCGGAATCACTTCGCTGAGCTCCACAACCGGAGTCCCCACCGATTCCGCCATTTTCACTAGGTCCGCCGAAACCGCATCTTGAACCTGAGTATTGGTGACAAGTAGCACCACAAGCTTGTTCTTTATCAGAGTCCTGGCCTCATCGGCAGCTGTTAGCGGAACTTCGCGCTCTTCCTCAATTGCATCGGCAAGGTTCTGCGGAGTCAGGTTTTCGAAACCAGCATCAGTAAGCATTAGGTTTCCAACGCCCTCAACGGCAATCACGCCCAAGCCCAAAGCTCGATCCCTGAGCGAATCGACCCGAAGCTGAAGGTTTTCAAGCTCAGATGCAAAGAAATCGTAGTTCTGATTCACATCGTCAAAGGCTTCTGGCCTCAGTTCGTTGATCGCCTCGGCTATCAATTCAGCGGCCTCTGCGACAGCGTGAAGGTCATACCAAATGTGTTCGTTCTCATGTGTATCGACCACAGCGGCCTCAGCATCGGTGGCTTCATGGTTATCTTCGGTGTGACCATGCTCGCCTTCAACGAGTTCCAAGAATATTCTGTCGCCATCGGTTGCAGAAACTAACTGGTCCATGAATTCGTCGTAGCCGCCGCCATTGGCAATTACTAATTCCGCATCCTGAATCGCAAGCTGGTCTCTAGCCGTTGCCTCGTAGGAGTGAGGGTCTTGGGCAGCGCTATCGATGATGGCCGTTACCTCCACCCAATCGCCACCTATGATCTCAATAACGCTTGCCCACACGTTGGTGGATGCCACAACTTTGATAGTCCCGGTCATGCCGTCTCTAGTCAGGGTTGGGCTCTGATCAGGGCTTGGGCCGGGCGTAGCTGGGGCGTCTCTGAAAATGACTGGACCGAGGGTAAGGCCAGCGATTAGTGCGACAAAAGCCGCGATCGCACTTCCCAATATCCAACGTTTCATCCTTTAGACACTACTCCTTATTGAAAATGATTATCTAAACAAAATCAGCCGGCCAACGACTTTCATCGAGGACCGGCTGAAGATGTTTTAATTACCTGATAGCGGCGATGGAATCCAATTTCGACTCCATCCACTCCTGGTAGTTAGAGCCTTCTGGCAGTAATTCATCAAACTCCAGAACCGGTACGCCTGACTCTTCGGCCAGCTTCTTGAGGGACTCAAGAACCGGCGAGGTTCCCTGCGCATTCACTGCTAGGAACTGAAGTTGGCCTGAAGAAATAAGCGCCTGAGAGTCAGCCAAGATTCTTGCGGACGGCTCAAACCCGGCCTCCTCTGCCTCTGCATACCCTTCCGGGGTTAGGTTTTCGAAGCCTAGATCAGCAAACAGCATCGCTGCCAAAGGGTGAGCCTCGAAGTAGTGCCCATCCATGGCGCTGAGGGCTTCAAGCTTTTGCTCCAGAACTGCAATCTCGCTAACAAAAGCATCTGCGTTGGCCGCGAAATACTGAGCATTCTCAGGCTGTAACTCACCGAGCTTTTGAGCTAGCGAGATCGCTGTTTGCTCAACTGAGTGGAGGCTGTACCAAACATGGTCAGATCCGTCGTGCTCATCGCCGTGCTCATCGCCGTGCTCATCGCCGTGCTCATCGCCGTGCTC
>CAYMAU010000005.1:33368-38833 GCA_964388525.1 uncultured Aquiluna sp.
CGTGCTCATCGCCGTGCTCATCGCCGTGCTCATCGCCGTGCTCATCGCCGTGCTCGTCTGCACTTTCATCTGCATGCTCGTCTGTAATTTCATCTGCATGCTCGTCGCCACCCTCGAGCTCTGTTGCCTCCAATACGTCATAGACGTTGAACATCTCAGTCTCTGTGGCACTGGCCAGAGTCAATGCGAAATCATCGTAGCCTCCACCGTTCACAACAAACAGGTCAGCTTCGCTGATAGCAAGCTGCTCTCTGGCGCTTGCCTCATAGGAGTGTGGGTCTATTGAGGTGTCAGAAATAAGAGCGGTGACATCAAAGAATTCACCGGCAACCTGGCCCGTAATATCGGCCCACACGTTTGTGGTGGCGACGATGGTGGGCTTGGATTCGGATGCTGATTGAGTTTCTTCAGCTGCCGAGGAGGCGCAACCAGACAAAGATACAGCTGTTACTGCGGCGACAATCGCGCCCATTATTTTAAAGGTTTTAGTAGTCATGGCCAGAACCTACCACTATTGAAAACGATTGTCAAGTTCGATTAGTCAAGCAGTAGAGCTGGCTCCTCGATAACGCTTGCTACATCCTGAACAAACCTAGAGGCGACGTCACCATCAACCACCCGGTGATCAAAAGTTGCACCAATGGTCGTGACCTGGCGGACCACAATCTCATCATCAACCACCCAAGGCTTTTTGCGAATGGAGCCTAAGGCCACAATTCCAACCTCACCCGGGTTCAAAATGGGGGTTCCGGTGTCAACGCCGAAAACACCGATGTTGGTGACGGTGATTGTTCCGTCCTTCATGTCCTCCGGCGTGGTCTTGCCCTCTCTGGCAGTTGCAGCAAGCTTTTCGATCGCTGTTGCTAGCTCGATCATGTTCATCGCGTCCGCATCTTTGATGTTCGGAACTATCAAACCCCGCGGGGTTGCCGCAGCAATGCCTAGGTTCACAAAGTAGTGAACGATAATCTCGGTGTCCGACCAGGTCGAATTAACCATTCGGTTTCTTCTGGCGGCCCAGATTATGGCCTTAGCCATGATCAAAAGTGGCGTTACTTTCACGCCGGCAAAATCAACCGATGCCTTTAGGCGCTTTACGTATTCCATGGTTCTAGTCGCATCGACATCAACAAAGATGCTGACGTGGGGAGCAGTGAAGGCACTTTTGACCATTGCCGTGGCAATTACCTTGCGCATGCCCTTGACCGGGATCCGCTCTTCTCGTTCGGAGGAAACCGCTGGCGTGGTGAGGTTTTTGAAGACGCTGGCCTGGCTGGCGCTGGAAATAACATCTTCTCTAGTTATTTCGCCTCGCGTTCCCGAGCCGTTAACTACTGCCAAGTTCACGCCGAGTTCCTTGGCTAATTTTCTGATTGGTGGCTTCGCAATGATTGCGTCTGAAGCCATAGCCGCGGCGCTCATCATTGCCACCGGCACCGCTGTTGCGGTGGCGGCTGGCTTTACGGGCCGGCCTCTGCGGGATTTGGCTTCGCCGGCATCTCCGTAGCCAACCAAAGTTGGGATCTTATATTCGGCTCCGGTGTCCGCTTCTTGAGCAAGCGCAGGATGGGCGTCTGGCTTGTCCGCCACCAGCATGGGCGAATCGCCTGAAACTCTCACTGAAATGATTGGGGTGCCAACTTCGACGGTGTCGCCAACCTGAACCAAAAGTTCATCTACTTCACCCTCGAAAGGACAAGGCAGTTCGACAACTGATTTCGCCGTTTCTATTTCGCAGATCGTTTGATTGACCGTTACATGGTCTCCCGGGGCAACGAGCCAGCTGACCATCTCGGCCTCGGTTAGCCCCTCGCCGACATCGGGCAGTGGGAACTTGGCAATAGTCATTTTGAGACTCCCTAGTAGGCCAGAGACCTGTCGATAGCTTCAAGAATACGGTCTGCATCAGGCAAAAAAGCTTCTTCTAGCTTCGCAGGTGGATACGGGGTGTCAAAACCACCGACGCGTATCACCGGAGCTTCTAGGTTGTAGAAGGCCTCGTTGGAAATACGAGCCGCTATTTCGCTGGAGAGCGAAACGTTCGTTGGAGCCTCGTGGACAATCACTGCCCTTGAAGTCTTCTTGACCGAAGCCATGATTGTTGGGTAATCAATTGGAGATAGCGACCTAAGATCAATCACCTCGATGCTCACACCTTCTTCGGCACCAATTTCCGCAGCCTGAAGTGCGGCCGTGACCATCGGTCCGTAGGCCAAAAGCGTTACCTGGGTGCCCTCGAGCATGACCCTTGCATTGTGAAGCGGCATTGGCGCAGTGTCAAGATTTACCGGGCCCTTTTGCCAATAGCGGCGTTTTGGCTCCAGCATGATCACCGGGTCCGAAGACTCGATGGCCTGCTGCATCATCCAATAGGCGTCGTTTGGATTCGAGGGTGTGACAACTCTCAGTCCAGGAGTGTGGGCGAAATATGCTTCTGGGCTCTCAGAGTGGTGCTCAACAGCGCCGATTCCGCCACCGTAAGGGATCCTGATAACCACCGGCATCTGCATTGCGCCCTCGGACCGGTAAGTGAGTTTTGCAAGCTGGCTTGTGATCTGGTTAAAGGCTGGGAACACGAAGCCGTCGAACTGAATCTCTACCACTGGGCGATAACCACGCATGGCCAGTCCAATTGCGGTTCCTACGATTCCAGACTCTGCAATGGGGGTATTAAATATTCTGCTTTGGCCAAACTCTTTATAAAGCCCTTCGGTAACCCGGAAGACTCCTCCGAGTTCTGCAACGTCTTCACCAAACATTAGAACTTTTTCGTTCTTCATCATCGCTTGCTGCAGGCCTGCGTTTAGGGCTTTGGAGATTGCCATGTCCTTGTAGCTACTCATGGTCACCCATACGTGCTTCGTAAGCCTCGAGCCAGGCTCGCTGCTTGTCAATTTCGGGGTGCTGCTCGGTGTAAACGTGGTTGAAGATGTTTTCTAGTGGGGGATCCTCGAGAGCGAAGGTCTCTGCGCGAATTTTTTTAGCTAGATCGTCTCCGGCAACCTTTACCTCTTCGAAGAAGTCATCGCCGATGCCTTGCCTGCGCAAGAAAATTTCGAATCGCTTGATCGGATCCTTAGCTTTCCACTCATCAACTTCTGCTTCTTCCCGATATTTGCTCGGGTCATCCGATGTTGTGTGGGCACCAATTCGGTAGGTTAGCGCCTCCAGCAAGAACGGGCCTTCTCCGGACCTAGCGTTATCCATATGAAGCCTGGTTGCCGCATAACAAGCCAAAACATCATTTCCGTCTATGCGCATTCCTGGAACACCGAAGCCTTCTCCCCGGGTGTAAAGAGGAACCTTGGTTTGACTGTTAATGTGAGAGGAAATTGCCCACTGATTGTTTTGAATAAAAAAGACAATCGGTGATTCGTTGACCGCTGCAAACAATAAGCCTTCAGAAACATCGCCCTCTGCGGTCGCGCCGTCTCCAAAATAGGAGATAACGGCTAGATCTTTGTCCCGGTCGCCGGTGCCAACTTTGCCATCCAGCTTCACACCCATTGCATAACCGACCGCGTGCAAAACCTGGGTCGCAAGAACAATCGCGTAATGGTGAAAACGAGTTTCTTCTGGGTCCCAACCACCGTGGTTAACTCCACGCATCATTTTCAGAATCGAGATCAGCTCAATTCCGTGAGTCAGAGCGACTCCGTGCTCTCGATAGCTTGGAAAGATGTGATCGTTTTTACCGACACCGTGTCCTGAACCAATTTGAGCGCCCTCTTGGCCAATGGCTGGAACCCAAAGGCCCAGCTGACCTTGACGCTGCAAAGCGGTTGCTTCGATGTCAAACCTGCGAATGCGAGCCATGTCGGTATAGAGCGTTTTGAGGAAGTCTTGATCGAGTCCCTCGATTATCTTTCCGTACGCCTCATACCCTTTGGGCACGCCGTAGGTTCCGTCGGGCGCTAAAAGCTGCAACATTGGTGGCTGATTTTCGGGGGTCACGCCACCTAATTTAGCTCTTTTACTGAAAGAATTGCCCGATGTTGCGATTTCTGGTTAGCACGATTGTTAATGCCGTCGGTCTATGGGTTGCCACCTCGGTGGTCCCGCAAGTTCAACTAACCCCCTACGGAGGCACTGGTTTCTGGAACATAGCAGGCTCGTTCCTGGTGGTTGGCGCGGTCTTTGGGCTGGTGAACGCCATCATTGCCCCGGTAATAAAGATTCTTGCCTTCCCGCTTTACATCATCACCTTTGGCCTTATCGCTTTTGTTATCAACGGTGCGCTGCTGTTGCTAGTGGCTTGGCTAAGCACGGTAATTGGGGTGGATGTCTTCAGCATCGATGGCTTCACCTCCGAAGGTCTAGAAATTGAATCCCTAGGTTGGGCAATTTTGGCTGCAATAGTAATGAGTATTGCGAGCTTCTTCACCAGGGCAGTACTGAAGGTATTGAAAATTCGCTAGCCAATTGGGCACATTAAATAACAAACACTTGGATACTCGCAGTGTGCTCAGTCCCCAAGTACGGCAAAATAGAGTGGTGACTCTTTCTTCGCAACCCCTAAGCCCCCTAGATGGCCGCTACCTACCTCAGGTTAGGGAGCTCGGCGAGCACCTAAGTGAGGCGGGTCTTAACAGAGCCAGGGTATTAGTCGAAGTCGAGTGGCTGATTTGGCTGGTTGAGAGGGATCTTCTCGGAACCGGTAAAACGCTCTCCCTCGAAGAAAAAACCAAACTGCATGATTTAGTAGCAGATTTCTCAGACGCTTCCGTCGAGGAACTCGCCGAGATAGAGGCAACTACTCGCCACGACGTAAAGGCAGTGGAGTATTTCGTGAGGAATGCCCTCTCGGCTATGAAGCGAGACGATCTGGCCGAACTGGTTCACTTCGCCTGCACCTCGGAGGATATAAACAACCTCAGCTACGCAATAACTGTTCACGATGCCCTCGAGCGGGTCTGGTTGCCGCGAGCCAAGGACACGATCGTAAAGATCTCGAGAATGGCCAAGGAAATGGCTGGCATTCCAATGCTTTCAAGAACTCACGGCCAACCTGCAACCCCAACCACTATGGGCAAAGAGCTGGCAGTATTCGCCCACCGACTAAAACGCCAGACCACAAAAGCCGCCGGTCAGCAGATTCTAGGTAAGTTTTCTGGAGCAACCGGAACTTTCGCTGCCCATTTAGCCGCAGCGCCAAATGTCGACTGGGCCAAGGAATCGAAAGAATTTGTTGAACACCTAGGTTTTGACTGGAACCCACTTACAACCCAAATCGAATCCCACGACTGGCAGGCTGAGCTTTACGCAACCATCAGCCACTTCAACAGAATTCTCCACAACCTTGCCACCGATTTGTGGACCTACATCTCAATTGGATACTTCAAGCAGATACCGGTTGCCGGAGCCACTGGGTCATCAACGATGCCCCACAAAATAAACCCGATTCGCTTCGAAAATGCCGAGGCAAACCTCGAGCTTTCCTGCGCAGTACTTGATTCTCTAGCTCA
>CAYMAU010000005.1:38933-44140 GCA_964388525.1 uncultured Aquiluna sp.
CAACAAAAGCCCGACTGCTAAAGCTAAAGCCACATACTTACGTGGGTCTCGCCGAGGCCCTCACAAATCATCTAGAGGACTGACTAACTCGAAAGTTAGCGAAGACGCGGCTTGTTGGGGTCTGGGTCATCTGGCTTGAAGCTCAGATCAAGAGTGGCGATAATCACCAGCGAGACTATGAAGGTCACTAGGCCCCAAATAATCGCCTGTTCAACAAATCTGGTTCCAAAAAGAACAATGAGCCCAACAAACAGGGCGGCAATGGTTGACATAACCATATAACTTTTGAGGTTTCCGAATCGCTTCACGCCTCAAGCCTACTTCGGTTGCGGTGTGGCTGCGGCTATACCCCAGAAAACACCGCTAATCGCCAGATATGCACCCAAGAAACCGACGGCACTGACCTCATCGAGTGGGGCAACTAAAAACAGCAACCCAAGAACGAGGCTGAAACCAGCGCTCAAGGCAAAATCTCGCCCCACTCCAACCCGAAAGCCCTCCCGCTTTGCCAGATAGCCCTCGAACGCAGCAAAAGAAAGCCCAAACAGTGCTACCAGGGGCAAAAATACCAGGGGTTGGATGTCTGAATACAAAAAGGTGCCAGCGCTCAATAAGCCGATGAGCGTTGCTATCAGCATCAATGGGGCTAATTGGTTGAGGCTTTTGGTGCGAAGAATGTAGGCCAGAGAACTAAGGCCGACTGCTAGTCCGAAACCAGTCATGACTGCCGTACCGACAACAAAGGTGTGGGCTTGACTGAAGGTTATAAATACACCGAGACCAAAAGAGAACGTGGCCCTTAGGCCAAAGAGGATTTGCACGGGATTAGCTTGGCATATTTACAAAGCGCGAGTACTGACCGTGGAAAGCAACCGTGACGGTTCCGGTCGGTCCGTTTCGCTGCTTTGCAAGGATCAGGTCTGCTTCGCCGGCTCTGGGGTGATCGCGCTCGTAAATTCCCTCTCGATGCAACAGCACCACAACATCAGCATCCTGCTCCAGCGATCCCGATTCTCTGAGGTGAGAAAGTTCAGGGCGCTTGTCCTTTGACTGCTCTGCCTGACGGTTTAGTTGTGATAGCGCAACAACTGGAAGGCCTAGCTCCTTAGCCAAGAGCTTCAGCGCCCTTGAGAACTCGGAAACCTCTTGCTGACGAGACTCAACCTTCTTGCCGCTGGACATAAGCTGGATATAGTCAATAATCACGAGTTTCAGGTCGACCTGCTGAGCCAAACGCCTGCACTTGGCTCTAATTTCAACCAGTGACATGTTTGGACTGTCATCGATGTATAGCGGAGCGTCATTGATTCGACCGCGGACAGCTGCAAGCCTGGTCCAGTCGCCCTCAGAGATTGTTCCCTTGCGCATGCTTTGGAGATAAATCGAACTTTCTGCGCTCAACATACGCATTGCGATCTCGGAACGTCCCATTTCAAGAGAGAAAAAGATAGTTGCTTGATTGTGTCTGACCGATGCGTTCCTTGCGATATCCAGCGCAAAGGTCGACTTGCCAACGGCCGGCCGTGCGGCGACTATTATTAGCTGTCCGGGGTGTAACCCGTGGGTGTAGGCGTCAAGATCAGTGAAGCCGGTTGGGGTTCCAGTCATTTCCCCGCCACGGTTCTGCGCCAACTCGATGTCGTGGATTGCAGCTTCTAGGGAATCGCTCAAACCGACGTAATCCTCTTTAGAAGACTGGCTAGAAACTTTATAGACCTCTGCCTGAGCCTGGTTCACAAGATCCTCTACCTCGCCCTGGCTGTCGTACCCGGATTGAGCAATTCTGGTTCCGGCATCAATGAGTCTGCGCAAAATAGCCTTGTCACCAACGATCTTCGCGTAGTAGCCGGCGTTAGCAGCAGTTGGCACGTAGCTGGCTAAGGAGTGCAGATAGTCGGAACCTCCGGCTCTTAGTAAGTTTCCCTGCTTATTCAGTTCATCGGTAACCGCGATTACATCGGTTGGCTCACCGCGACCGAACAGGTTCAAGATTGCGTTGTAAATAAGTTCATGTTTACCCGCGTAAAAATCAACACCGGCTATTTCTTCAACAACTTCGGCGACCGCTTCTTGGCTCAGCAGCATGCCACCGAGAGCGGATTGTTCTGCCTCAAGGTTGTGAGGTGCTACTCGTGGGTCAGATGCTGTAACGGTTGACAACATCGACATAATGTTCCTCCAGAACTAGATAAGACAGGTATAGCTTGGGGCAGTGACACTTTGCATACAAATGAGTCTGTGGATAACTGTGGATAACCCTGTGGAAACACGCCGATGATTTCTGTCTTCGCCTGTGGATAACCTGTGGATAAATAAACTGATATCTGGCTTTTGCCCAGTGTTTTACTGAGTTCTGCCTGTGGATAATTAAATCTATGAAAAGCCTAAGGCTCAGGGTTAGGGTTGTGGAAAACACCCCACTTAAAAGAGGGCAACCCACACAAAAAAGTGTGGGTTGCCCTTCACAAAATTGTGCTAGTTGGCAGAAACAACCTGAAGCTTAACCCGTGCCACAAGGTCAGAGTTCAAACGAACGCTTGCCTCGTAGTTACCTAAGGTGCGGATTGAAGATGCAAACTGGATCTTACGCTTGTCTACCTCGCCGAAACCAAGGGCCTGAATGGCATCAGCCAGGTCAGAAGTCTTGATTGCGCCGAATAAGCGGCCGTTAGTGCCCGCCTTTGACTTGATGGTGAGCAGAACACCCTCGAGCTTGCTCCTAATCGCTAGTGCCTCTTCTTCAGATGCAATGGCGCGAGCATCGCGAGCATCTCGGATCTGGGTGACCTGTTTCTCGCCACCGCGGCTCCAGATAACTGCAAGTCCAGTTGGGATCAAGAAGTTACGCGCGTAACCGTTCTTCACCTCAACAATGTCACCGGCTGAGCCGAGACCTTGGACCTCGTTGGTCAAAATTAATTTCGACATGTGATTCTCCTCTAGCGTCCGGCACCGGAGTATGGCATTATCGCCATCTCGCGAGCGTTCTTGATGGCCTTAGCAATTTTGCGCTGGTCCTGTGGGGTCGCACCGGTGATGCGACGCGCACGGATCTTGCCTCGTTCGGTTACGAACTTGCGCAATGTTGCTACGTCCTTGTAATCGATGAACTCGATCTTGATTGTTTTTGCCGGAGCAAGCTTGTCGAACTTACTGTTCATCTGCTTGCGGCGGTCAGCTGACTTTCCTGCCATTGTTTTTCTCCTAGGTCTTTTCTAAAAAGGTGCTTCGTCGGATGGGGCTTCTGCTGGGTTAGCCCAGGCATCCGCTCCAGAATTGGCCTGCTTCTTTTCTGCCTGAGCTCCACCCCATGGGGATTCGACCTGTGCAGAGCCTTCACGGGCACGCTTTGTAACAGTTGCTGTTGCATAGCGAAGTGATGGTCCAATTTCATCAATCTCTAACTCAAGTGAAGCCCTGGCTTCACCCTGAGCGGTTTGGTAAGCAGAAGCCGGCTTCATTCGACCGGTAACTACAACTCGTGCGCCCTTGGTTAGGGACTGAGCGACATTCTCGCCAACCTCGCGCCAAGCGGTGCAGCGAATCCATACGGTTTCGCCGTCAACAAATTCATTTGTCTGACGGTTGAAGGTTCTCGGGGTTGAGCCAACGCGGACTGACGCCACGGCGATTCCACCCTGCGTGTAGCGCAGTTCCGGATCGTCAGCTAGGTTGCCAACGATTGTTATGACTACTTCGCCAGCCATTATTCGGCCTTAGCGCCTGTTGGACGCTTGCCACCGCGAGCGCCGCCGCTACGAGGGCCACCACGGCCTGCGCGAGGAGGCTTCTCTTCGGGAACGAATTCGATTGGGTTGATGCTGAAAATTGCTTCTTCCAGACGGAGCACCTTGGTGCGAAGAATTGACTCGTTCAGGTTTAGCTGACGGTCAAGCTCTTGCACGGACTCTGAAGTGGTGTTCATGTTAACTACTGCGTAGAGCCCTTCGGAGTGCTTCTGGATCTGATATGTCATGCGACGTCGGCCCCAAATGTCGATCTTGTCCAGGGTGCCACCAGCTGCGGTGATTACCGTTAGGAACTTGTCGAGTGTTGGAGCGACAATGCGCTCGTCTAGTGAGGGGTCCATAATGACCATTAGCTCGTAGTTATGCATTTATAACCCACCTCCTTCGGTCTAAAGCGGCCACGGTCTTTCCGTGACAGGAGGGTATTAGCATTTTTTACTTTGGTATTGCCTAGGCAGCCTTTCAACCTTAGCGGTTCGACCACCACTCGAGCAAGAGTTTCTTTGCTCGTTCTGGGCCAACCTCGCCCTGATCTAGGCGCAACTCCAACAAATAATCGTAAGCAATTCCAACCTCGCGACCGGGTTTTATCTCTAAGAGTTCCATGATTTGAGCGCCATCTAATTCCGGCCGAATTGCATCGAGCTGCTCTTGTTCGCTCAAAATCGTAATTCGTTTTTCCAAATCGTCGTAGGCGTGAGCCAAGCGATCGGCCTTGCGCTTATTTCTAGTTGTGACATCCGCACGCGTCAAGACGTGTAGCTGGGCGAGCTGGGACTCAGCGTCTCTCACGTAACGCCTGACCGCGCTATCACTCCACTGCTGATCCGAATACCCGAAAAACCTAAGGTGTAGCTCAACCAAACGGTAAACAGCCTTGACGGTGTCATTATCGAAGCGCAGTTCACTCAGCCGCTTTTTTGCAAGCTTTGCCCCGACCACGTCGTGGTGGTGAAAAGTGACCGCGCCTCCGGCCTCCAGTTTTCTGGTCGCTGGCTTACCAATATCGTGCAGCAGCGCTGCTAGTCGGAGCACCAGATTTTTTTCTAGCCCGTACTCAGCCTCCAGCTCGATTGCTTGGGAAACAACGGTGAGGCTGTGTTGATAAACATCCTTGTGGTGATGGTGCTCATCCATTTCTAACCTTAGAGCCGGCAGCTCCGGCAAGACAAGTTCTGCAATGCCGCTATCGACCAAGATCTCAAGACCCGGAATCGGGTTGTCTGACAGCAAAAGCTTGCTCAGTTCATCACGAACTCGCTCCTTGGAGATGATTTCGATTCGTTCAGCCATGCCGCGCATTGCGGAGAAGGCCTCCGGGTCAAGTTCAAACCCAAGCTGCGATGCAAACCTGGCCCCCCGCATCATTCGAAGCGGGTCGTCTGAGAAAGAAACCTCCGGGGCTGAAGGGGTTCTGAGCGTTTCCAGAAGCAAATCGCGAAGGCCCTGATGTGGATC
>CAYMAU010000005.1:44240-65439 GCA_964388525.1 uncultured Aquiluna sp.
AAATCTAAGTCAATTGAGCGCCTGCCCATAATGGCGTCCCGGACTGGGCCTCCGACCAAAGCTAGCTCTTCGCCGGCCGCCGCGAAGACCTCGCCCAGGACGGTGAACAACGGGTTATCCGTGTTGTCCGTAAGGTTCTTGAGAGCATCCGCCACTTGTTGCATGGGCAATAGCTTGCCACAGTCGACAAGTAGAATTGGGTTATGAGCGCGCCCAGTAATAAAACTGTCACGGAGGTCTCCGCGGGAGGTCTGGTTATTAGCGCCGCAAATCCAAATCAAGTCGCCCTGATTAGCCATCGAAATCGCGGTGGCGGCATGGACTGGGTAATCCCAAAGGGGCACGTCGAGCCTGGAGAAGCCCTAGAGCAAACCGCGAAGCGCGAGGTTGAGGAAGAAACCGGCCTAGCCTGCGAAGTGGTGTCGAAAATTGGCGAAATTCAGTATGGGTTTACGGTCGGCAAAAAAAGAATCAAGAAAACAGTTCACCACTACCTTCTTAGACACACCAGCGGCGTACTTTCCGCAAACAACGACCCGACTGGCGAAGTGGTTGAGGTTCGATGGTTCGATCTCAGCGAGGTTGGAGAGATTTTGGCTCACGCCACTGAAAAGCGCATAGCCGAGAAGGCTCAGAGGCTAATTCAGTGAGGCGGGCTTGGCTTCTAGTGCTAGCGCTTTTGCTCATCCCTAACGCCGCCATCGCGGCTGAGCCAAGCATTGTCCCGGGCAGCAACATAAACGTTGTTGCCAGAGATGCCCGCATACCGGTAACAGTCGCAAACCCGACCGATCAAGACATTGAAGTTACGGTTATGGCAGCAAGCAACAGCTTTCGCCTAGAAATAATTGAGGACGCAACGCTGATCGTCCCGGCAAGATCAAGCGCCGTGGCCGAACTGCCAATCCGGGCAATTGCCAATGGCCCCCTCGAAATTACGGTGTGGCTAAGCGTTGAGGGCAACCAGATCGGCGACACCGTGATTGTGGAAGTGATCGTAAATTACGACATTGAGCTGTTTTTGCTGGTTAGCTTTGGTGTGGCGATGTTCGCACTGATTGTTATTGGTGTGATCCGAACCACCTCGAAGCTTCGAAGGCAGCCCCGTGAGTGATATCAACCCCTCAGTGACTCGCAGTTCGCTGATCATGGCAAGTGGAACAATTGTGTCCCGGCTACTGGGTTTTGCGCGCGCTGTTTTACTGGCCGCCACAATCGGCGTCACTACCGACGCGGCTGACGCTTTCGGCGTCGCAAATCAGCTACCAAATAGCGTCTACGCAATAATCGTCGGTGGTGTCTTGAACGCCGTGCTGGTTCCGCAGTTGGTTCGAGCGCGGGCCGCCAAGGATGGCGGAAAAGGCTACATAGACCGCTTTGTCACACTAGCCATCACGGTGTTTTTCGTCGTCGGGCTCATTTTCACCATCGCGGCTCCATTCCTAGTTCGGCTCTACACGGCCGGATGGACCGAACAGCAGCTGGCACTGGCCACCGCATTTGCTTACTGGTGCCTGCCGCAGCTATTTTTCTATGGAATCTATTCGGTTTTTGGCGAAGTTCTGAACTCCAGAAGTGCCTTTGGTCCCTACATGTGGGCGCCAGTTCTAAACAACCTGGTTTCACTGGGCGGCCTGGCGGCATTCATAGCCATTTTTGGAGCCGACCCTACCGGAGCACGGGGCGTCACAGACTGGGGCGCCGACCAGATAGCGCTTTTGGCAGGGACCGCTACCTTGGGAGTGGCGGCGCAGTCGATGATTCTGTTGGCAAGCTGGCGCAGAATCGGCTTGAAGTTGAAGCTAAATTTTCGCTGGCGTGGCTTTGGCTTAGGGCCAGCCCTAAAGACCGCAAGTTGGTCGCTCGCGATGGTTTTCGTCACACAAGTCGGAGGCTTGGTTCAGACTGCAGTTGCGTCCACTGCAGCGAGTGCCAGAGACACCGGGATTGTGGTGGCGTCGGTGGCTGCAGCCGCGATTGCTTGGCTAATTTTTATGCTTCCGCACTCGGTAGTCACGGTGTCAGTAGCCACCGCCTACTTCACCAGAATGAGCCAGCACGCTGCCAGTAAAGACATGGCTAAATTCAAGGTAGACATGACCACGGGGCTCAAGGTAATCGCACTTGTGAGCATGATCTCGACAGCGATGTTGATAGTGCTGTCTTACCCAATTGCGCGGGTTTTCGCGGGAGAATACCCGGCGACTGCTGCGCTTGGGAACGTGGTAGCGGCTTTCATGATCGGCCTGGTCCCATTTAGCTTCGTCTACATGATGCAAAGAGCTTTCTTTGCACTTGAGGACACCAAAACACCGTTTTTCTTTACAAGCATCCAGATTGCGATCCACATCACCGGCTCACTGATTCTTGGCGCGACAATGGACAAGCAGTGGCTCGTGGTGTCAATCGCTTTATTGACTGCTTTCTCGGTGACAGTTCAAGGAAGCATCGCCTACTTGGCACTAAAAGCCCGAATCGGCGGCCTGGAGGGCTTTGGCGTTGGCAAGTCGCTAATCACATTTTTCTTGGCCATGATTCCGGCTGCAATCATCGGAGTTCTAGTTTTGAACTGGCTGGGTGGCATCGGTGAGGGAAGCTACCCGGTGGACCGGGTGATAACTGCGTTATCGAGCGGATTCGGGGTTGGTTTCGCCATGCTGTTCACCTACTTGGGGTTGCTTTGGTTATTCAGGGTTCCGGAACTCAGAGAGGTTTCAAAACAATTGACCATTAGATTTGGCAAGAATTCAAAGTAGTTCGCTAATCTAGTGTTGGAATAAATAGATGACTGTCTATGTTTTACGCAATAACCAGAAAAGAGCATCATGAGAGAAGTAATAATCATCGGTTCCGGTCCTGCCGGGTACACAGCAGCCATCTACGCTGCCAGGGCTGCCCTGAAGCCGCTAATGATCGCCTCGAGCGTTGAGCCAGGCGGCGAGCTAATGAAAACCACTGAGGTGGAAAACTACCCGGGTTTCCCGAACGGCCTTATGGGTCCGGATCTAATGGCTAGCTTCCAAGAGCAGGCAGAGCGCTTCGGCACCGAAATTTTGTTTGAAGATGTCACAGAGGTGGATCTCACCGGCGACATCAAGATAGTAAAAACCGGAAATGGTGAGACATATGAAGCCAAAACCGTTATTTTGTCGACCGGAGCCGCCTATCGAGAGCTCGGTGTTCCTCGCGAGCAAGAGCTAAGCGGGCACGGAGTCTCCTGGTGTGCAACCTGCGACGGTTTTTTCTTCCGTGACAAAGTTATTGCCGTTGTCGGAGGCGGCGACTCAGCGATGGAAGAAGCTAATTTCCTAACCAAATTTGCTTCCAAGGTCTATGTCATCCACCGCAGAGACAGCTTGAAGGCCTCAGAAATCATGCAGAAGCGGTCTTTTGACAACGAGAAAATTGAATTCATCTGGAACTCGGCAGTCGCCGAGCTGAAGGGGTCTCCGAAGCTAGATGGTGTCGTATTGGAAGACACCGTAACCGGTGAAAAGCGGGACCTAGCCATTGAAGGCTTGTTCGTTGCCATTGGAAGCGACCCGAGGGTTGACTTGATTGAAAATCAAGTGGAGATTTCTAAAGAGCGTTTCATAAAAGTAGATGGCCGAACGTCAAAGACAAGTCTGCAGGGAGTATTTGCGGCTGGCGACGTGATTGACCCGATTTACAGGCAAGCAATCACTGCGGCTGGATCAGGCTGCGTTGCAGCCCTCGACGCCGAGCACTATCTAAGTTCGAAATAAGGAGAGAAAAATGCAACCAGTTGAAGCAACAAAAGCATCTTTTGACCAAGAAGTTCTGCACGCAGACAAGCTAGTAATCGTTGATTTCTGGGCTGAATGGTGCGGCCCATGCCGCATGGTTGCCCCGGTTCTGGACGAAATAGCAAGTGAAAATTCAGAAACCATCAAGATCGTAAAAGTGAACGTTGACCTCGAGCAGCAGCTTGCCATGGACTACAGCGTTACCTCAATCCCGCTCCTGGGTATATTCCAAGGCGGCAAGTTGGTAAAGCAGTTGGTTGGTGCAAGGCCAAAGGCAGCAATCATGGATGAAATCCGTGACCTCCTTCGAGCCAGTTAGCTAGTCACGAGCCATTCAGGGAACTAGAATTTTTAGAACCTACCCTTGGAGTTCGAATGACTAAGACGCGTGCTGACGGAGTAACCAACTTTGATGCTTGGAAGCACGCCTATGCCGCGCGAGCCGAAAACCTATCTGTCTCCGAAGTTAGAGCGTTATTCGCAGTGGTATCTAGGCCAGAAGTGGTCTCTCTGGCCGGCGGAATGCCGGATGTTGCCGCTCTTGACGCTGAACTAATTCAAAAAGCTTTTGCGTCGCTCATGTCTAACCGCAAGGACTTGGCCCTCCAGTATGGTGGCGGTCAAGGAGACTTGCGGCTACGGGAACAGATCCAAGAGATCATGGCCCTTGAGGGTATTCACAGCTCGGTCGAAGACATCACAATCACCACCGGGTCCCAGCATGGCTTAGAACTAGTCTCAGACTTATTTTTGGACCAGGGCGATGTCGTTTTGGTTGAAGCCCCAAGCTACGTGGGTGCCGTAGGTATTTTCCGGCACAAAGAAGCCCAGATAGCTCACGTTTATACAGATGAGCATGGCATCTCACCCCAAGCTCTTGCCGAGACAGCCGATCAACTGATTGCTGAAGGCAAGCGCATAAAGCTGCTTTATTTGGTGCCCAACTTTGCTAACCCGAGCGGTGTAACACTCACTGCCAACCGCAGGCTTGAGGTTCTAGAAATTTGCAAACAACGCGGAATCCTAATTATTGAAGATAACCCCTACGGACAGCTCTACTTCGGTGAAAAACCTCCGAACGCAATGCGGTCACTCGATGAGCAGAACGTGGTTTACCTAGGAAGCTTTTCTAAGATTTTGTCCCCGGGCCTGCGGGTCGGCTACGTGCTTGCCCCGCCGGCAATCAGGGAAAAGTTGGTGCTTGCCAACGAGTCGGCGATATTGTCCCCGGCAAGCTTCGCCCAGATGCTCGTTAGTGAATACCTGAGCATTGCCGACTGGCAAAAACAGATCGCGACTTTTAGAAACCTTTATCAAACTAAGCGCGACGCTGCCCTTCAGGCCGTTGAGCAGTTTTTGCCGAAGGTTCACACAACCAGGCCAGATGGCGGCTTCTTCCTTTGGCTAACGCTTCCCGAAGGCCTAAACAGTAAAGAGATGCTGCCGTTGGCCGTGACTGAGCTGGTGGCATATACCCCGGGAACTGCCTTCTTTGGAGATGGCCGCGGAGCGGACAACATCAGAATTTGTTTCTCTCACCCGACAGCCGAAAATGTTCGAGTGGGTATTGAAAGACTTTCCAGAGTCCTAAACCAACAAATCGATCTCCTGGAGACCTTTGGGAAGAAGGACTAGTGAGCGACCTTCGAGTGCTTGTATTAGCCGGCGGAATCTCTCACGAGCGTGACGTTTCTCTGAAATCGGGCCGAAGGGTCGCCGATGCACTGACCGATGCCGGAGTTGCCACGGAAGTACGCGAACCAGACGGCGAACTAGTGGGTCATCTAATGGCAACTAGGCCGGATGTGGTTTGGTCCACGCTCCACGGCGCTGTTGGCGAAGACGGCTCTTTGCAGAATCTATTGCAACTGGCTGGAATCGCATTTGTCGGGTCTGATTCCGCGGGTGCTCGTCTGGCTTGGGATAAGCCAGTGGCAAAGGTGCTAGTGACAAGGCAAGGGATAAAAACACCCGAGTCCATCGCACTTCCTAAATCAAGCTTTCGAGAACTGAATGCTGAGTCGGTGCTCGCGATGGTTGGGACTGAACTTGGTTTCCCAGTAGTAGTGAAGCCTGCCAAGAGTGGGTCTGCGCAGGGTTGCGCGAAGGTTTCCGATCCGAAGAGCTTTGCGAAAGCCATGATCGATGCTTTTGCATACTGTGATCAAGTAATGATTGAGCGTTTTATCGTCGGCACCGAACTGGCAGTTAGCGTTATTGACCTAGGAGACGGGCCAATAGCCCTTCCGGCAGTGGAGATAGTGCCCGACTCCGGTGAATTTGGCTACAACGAGCGCTACACCCCTGGCCAAACAAACTATTACGTTCCGGCTCGGCTGGATGAAGGAATTCTGGCCGAAGCTGCCCGAATTGCGGTCGCGGCTCACAACAGCCTTGGGCTCACTCAGCTGAGCCGAGTGGACCTGATTGTTGACGAGTCTGGGGAAATCTGGTTTCTAGAGGCGAACGTCACACCCGGCATGACAGAGACTTCGCTTTTCCCACAGGCAGTACTGGCAACCCAAGCGACCTTGCCCGAGACCTACTTAGCGCTTGTGAAGCTGGCCCAAAAAAGCTAGTTTTTGCCCTTGATGTCCTGGATTATGCGTCTCAAATCAACCAAGTTCCCAAATTCGATAACCATTTGGCCCTTCTTGCGCCCAATGCTTATCTTAACAACTGTATTTAGGTGGTCGCCCACTTCCTCGGCCAGCTCCTTGAGCATGTCCTGCTTGCCGCCCGGCCTGATTGTAGCCTTGCCGGGCCTAATCTTGGCGCCAGAAACTATCTCTTCGAGTCCTCGAACCGAAATACCTTCGCGAATGACCCGGTTGGCTAGCTCACGCATCGTGGTCTCGTCGTTGGTTGAAAGCAACGCCCTGGCATGGCCAGCACTTAAAACGCCTGCAGCTACCTTGTCCTGAACATCCATGGGCAACTTGAGTAATCGCAAAGTATTCGTGATCTGCGGTCTGGAGCGGCCAAGCTTGTCAGCCAACTGATCCTGCGTTGTCCCAAAGTCCTCAAGCATCTGCTTGTAGGCAGAGGCTTCTTCCAAGGGGTTTAGGTTTGCGCGGTGAATGTTCTCAAGCAACGCGTCACGAAGCATGTTCTCGTCAGCCGTTTCACGAACAACAGCTGGGATAGACACAAGCCCGGCTTCCTTCGATGCTCGAAGCCTTCGCTCGCCCATAATTAGTTCATAGCCGGCGCCCAATGGGCGAACGACAATAGGCTGCAAGACACCGAATTCGCGGATGGAGTGAACTAGCTCTGCGAAGGCATCGGCTTCAAAGACCGTTCTTGGCTGCTGGGGGTTTGGTGTTATTTGGTCCAGGTCCAGCTGGGCCAATCTGGCGCCTGGCGCAACTTCAACACCTATTGGCTTTTTACTGTCGGAGCCAAAGAAGACATCGACCGCATTTCGGTCGCCCTCAGGAATCAAAGAACCGATGCCTCTTCCAAGGCCACCACGGCGTTCGGGGCGTTTACTCGTAGTCATACGTGATCTCCTCGCTGAGCCAGCTCGATAGCAGCTTCCTGGTAGGCCAGGGAGCCTGAATTCTTAGGATCAAAGGTAATTGCAGTCTGGCCGTAGCTCGGGGCCTCAGAAAGCCGCACGGAGCGCGGAATCGTGGCAGAAAGTGTCTTCTCAGGGAAGTACTTGCGAACCTCGTTGGCTACGTCGGTGCTGAGATTGGTCCTGTTATCAAACATCGTCAGCAGGATTGAACTGATGTCAAGACTTGGGTTGAGAGCTTTCTTGACTCGCTCGATGTTGGCAATCAGTTGAGTTACCCCCTCGAGGGCGTAGTACTCACATTGAATTGGCACTAAAACCTCGGTCGCAGCAACCAGAGCGTTTATCGTCAGCAAACCGAGGCTCGGGGGCGAGTCGATAAAAATGAAATCTATTCGTGGGGATGTCTGATCGACATAAGTTGCTAGCGCCGAGGCTAAAACCTTCTCGCGTTGACTTGCGCTAACCATGTCCATCTCAGCTCCCGCGAGATTAATGCTGGCTGGTAAGCAAAATAAGTTTTCGTGCTCTGGGCTCTGTTGAACCAACGGTCCAACTGCTGACCCATCCACCAAAACTTCGTAGCTTCCGGGGACCCCGTTGTGGTGTTCAACTCCAAGTGCAGTAGATGCGTTGCCCTGTGGATCAAGATCAATCACCAATACCCTAAGGCCCTTGGTGGCAAGCGCTGCGGCAATGTTAACCGCGGTTGTGGTTTTACCCACACCGCCTTTTTGGTTCGAAACTGTGATGATTCGGGTCTTTGCCGGCGCAGTCAGCCTGGCAGCTTCAACTCGCTTAGCACGCTCAGTGTTGAGGGTGATCTCCCTCAAGATTGGTGCCCTGAAATCCTGCTGGTTACTCATGCTTGCCCCCGGTGGATGTTTCACGTGAAACATGTTCTATTTCACTGTTAGGGGACTGCTGCCAACCTGTTGGTTCCGGCGAAAGTTCGTCGCGGTGATTTGGAAACCCCAGCCCGGGTGCGACGCTCGGTTTGGTGATCGACGTCTTTTCCGCTGGTTGTTCAGTCATTTTCCTCAAGCCTTTAACCTAATACGGACAACAGTCGCAGTTTCCGGTGCTTTATTCAAACCCAGTGTAAGTATCTCAGGAGTGTCGAACCCGAGCAGCTCAAGGCGCTCGGTTGCAGCAATAATCTCCTCGGGGGCCTTTGAGCCCTTGAGTGCTAAGACTGTTTTTCCCGAAGAGCCCCTAATAAGCGGGCTGAGAAGGCGAATCAACTTGTCAAGGGCTGCAACAGCCCTTGCAGTGGCGACATCAAAATCAGTGCGATGCACATCCTCGGCTCGTGCACGCAATACCGAGACGTTTTCTAATCCGAGTTCAGTAACCACAGCCGATAGCCAGTTAGCCCTGCGCTCCATCGGTTCCACCAAGGTGAAGTGAGAGTTGGGAGCGGCAATAGCCATGGGGATCCCAGGCAGGCCTGCGCCGCTTCCGACATCAACGACCTTTTGGTCCGGTTCAACTAGCTCCGCTAGCAGTCCACCGCTTATTACGTGACGGCTCCATAATTGAGGAAGCTCACGTGGCCCGAGTAAGCCAAATGTCTCTGAGTCCTTGGCTAATAAAGCCGTATAGGCACGAGCCTGAGAAATGTTTGACCCGAATAGTTCCTTGGCGAAGGCCGGTTCGAGTTCAACCTGGCTTGACTCGTTCAAGTTACCACAAGTTTCACGTGAAACATTTAGGGCTTGCGAACAACTATGTGGCGGTCACGACCTTGGCCTTCGGACTCCGAAACGAAGCCTGCTTCCAACACCATGTCGTGCACTTGCTTGCGATCGTAAGAGGTCATTGGCTTTAGGTGCTGCTCGCTATCAGAGTCCTCTAGCTTTTCTATGGTTCGCTCCACAAGCTGCTTGAGCTTGTCGGTCTTCGCCTGGCGCGACCCACCAATGTCGAGAATCAATCTGCTCATCTCGCCGGTCTTGGACTGAACTGCCAGGCGCGCAAGCTCTTGGACCGCTTCAACAGTGTCGGGGTCAGAGATCTTGCCCAGGTTGGACTTTGCATCACTCTGAACGCTTATGTAAACGCGCTCCTTCTTAAACTCAATCTCCAGGTCACCGTCTAGGTCAGCTACATCTAAAAACTCTTCGATGAAGTCCGCTGCGATTTCGCCTTGCTGTTCTAGTTCTTTTTCTTCGCTCATTTACTTCTTCTTTTTTTTCTTGGATCGGTTTTTGCTAACTGGCTGGTTACGCTGACGAACTTCTGGTTCGGGCGTCTCCTCCTCGATAGCTGGGGTGGTCTCTAGTTTGGGCAGCTTGCCCCTGCGCTCCAGGCGCTCCTGTCGCGCCTTGTGCGCCGGTGAACCAGGAGTAGGCATGTTGCGAATAACAATGAATTGCTGGCCCATGGTCCAGAAGTTGGAAACCAACCAGTAGGTCATAACCCCCAGCGGAAAGGTCAGCCCTGAAAACAGGAAGACCGCTGGAAGTGTGTAGAGCATGATCTTCTGGGTGCGCATGAACTGGCTGTTTTGAGTATCTGGGTTTTGGTTCTTGGCCATGATCTGCTTCTGCGTGATGAACTGCGAGGAAGACATCAGCACAATCATGATGGCCGCAATTACCTTGACATTTATGTCATCAGACCCGAAGAAGGTGTCGGACAAAGTCGCTCCAAATAACTTGGCCTGCGAAAACGACTGAGCCAAGCTTGCGTTTAGAACGCCAACCCCCGCTTCGTTTCGCTGGGCACCGTTTAGAACATAAAACAAGCTAATAAAGATGGGCATCTGCAAAATTAGCGGAAGACAGGAGCTAAGGGGGTTGGAGCCAGTCTCCTTATAGAGGGCCATCTGCTCTTTGGCGAATCGCTCTCGAGAATCTCGATCGGTCTTTCCCTTGTACTTCTTCTGAAGCTTGGCAAGTTGTGGCTGAACCAGCATCATGTTTCTCTGGCTCTTGATTTGACGAACGAAGACAGGTATCAAGGCGGCGCGGACGACTAGAACGAGACCAACAATCGCCAGGACCCAAGCTCCACCGGAGTCGAACGAAAAGCCAACGGAACTTAAGACCGTGTGAAAGCTAACAAGAATTAGTTCAATGAGCCACTTAATTGGCCATAGCAGATCCACAATTACCTCTTTATTTCTGAACTAGCGGGTGAAGTAAATCCTAGCTGGCTTATGGATATCCAGTTGGGCCCACTTACTACCTCATCCACCCCACCGGCAGACCATGGGTTACAACGTAGAACCCGCCAGCCAGTCAGCGGAATGGCACGCAATACACCCAGGCGCTGAAGGGAGTGAAGACCATAGGTAGAACATGAGGGGTAGTAACGACAGACGTCTCCGTAAAGCGGGGAGATAATTTTTCTGTAAACCAACACCAAAGCAATCACAATGTTCCTGGGCACGAGAAGCAAAACGCGAACAGTTCTCATTTCTCAGTCCGCTCCATGAGATTCAGTATTGAAGCCCTCAGATCATCAAAGCTGAGATTGGTGGCGCCGGGTCGGTATCTCACGACACCGTGAATTTGTGGCTTTCCAACAATCTGCCCACTAAGAACAGCTTTGGTTCTGCGACGGATTTTGTTTCTAACAACGGCATTACCCACGGCGCGGGAGGTTACGATCGCGAAGCGGCTTGTTTCGGCCGGCAAAAAATGGATGGTTGCAAATTCATTGCTGCTGCGCCTGCCGAGTCGAATCACCTGGCGGATTTCATCGCTAGAAGATAATCGATTCTCGCGCGCTAGCAACTGCCCTCTAGGCGCTTAGTTCTGTGCGACCCTTGCGACGGCGAGCGGCCATGATGGCACGTCCCGCGCGAGTACGCATACGTAGACGGAAGCCATGCTTTTTTGCACGGCGACGATTGTTCGGTTGGAATGTGCGCTTGCTCACTTAGAACTCCCTGGGTCTGTTGGGAATCACATCCCAAAACAACTTCCATAATCTACGACGAATATAGCCGATAGTCAAGGCTACAGCGGACTAAATGTGCCAAATTGTGTGCTTCTCATACAAATTCAAAAAAATCCGTTGCGACACGCTGAGTTAACTTGATATCCAACCGCCCTATCCACTTGAATGTTCCAATCGTAGAATTGTCGAGCTTTTTATAAAGTTTTCCACAATTATTGAGGGTTTATGCACAGGTCTAATTATCTGTGCAAAACTCTGTTTATAAGTATTTTAAGAACCTGAAGGAGCCCCAGTTGGCCGACGTCGCCCTCACAACAATGTGGAGCGACCTCGTATCTAAAATTGCCTCGGACTCAAGGGTTACACCTCATCTCAAAGGCCACTTAGATCTTGCTGTTCCAAAAGGTGTTTTGGATGACACCCTCTATTTAGAAGTACCCAACGAGACAACGCGTTCAATGCTTCAGCAACGACTCAAGGAGTTGCTGCTGGATGCGCTGGGAGAAGTCGCTGAATTCGGTGGGCCAACTTCGTTTCTGATAATCACCAATGAGCAGCTCCAAGCACCAACCCGCATTGAGTTAGCGGTAGAGCCCGAGCCACCAGTAATCGATCGTGACCCGGCAACTGGACCAGTTCCAATAACCGGCGCCTCAGGGCTAAACCCAAAATATAGTTTTGACAACTTTGTAACCGGTGGCTCGAACAGGTTCGCCCACGCAGCAGCCTTTGCGGTTGCCGAAGCCCCCGCCGAGGCATACAACCCCTTGTTTATTTATGGATCAAGCGGCCTAGGGAAAACGCACCTGCTTCATGCAATCGGTCATTACGCCATGCACCTGAAGCCGAGAACAAAGGTTCGTTATGTTTCGAGCGAGGAATTCACTAACGACTTTATAAACGCAATCCAAAACAACAAAACCTCAGAGTTCCAGGCACAGTATCGAGATGTTGACATCTTGCTTGTGGATGACATTCAATTCCTCCAGGGAAAAGACCAGACTCAGGAGGCCTTTTTTCATACCTTCAATAATCTGCATGACCACAACAAACAGGTTGTCATCACCTCGGATCTTCGCCCCAAGCAGCTGGAGGGCTTTGAGGAGAGAATGCTGTCTCGTTTTGAGTGGGGACTAATCACAGACATCCAAGCCCCCGAGTTTGAGACGCGAGTTGCCATTTTGCGTAAGAAGGCCGCCCTAGAGAGAATTCCGGTGCCAGACGATGTAATCGAGTACATGGCTACCAGAATCTCTTCAAACATAAGAGAGCTCGAGGGCACCCTGATCCGGGTCACGGCATTTGCGAACCTAAACCGTCAGCCGTTGGACATGGACCTAGTACAGACCGTCCTAAAGGATTCATACTCAATCTCAGACGACACACGAATCAGCCCCCTAGAGATCATTGCAGCGACTTCTACTTACTTTAAAATAACCCAGGAACAACTCACCGGGTCCGGAAGGCAAGCTGCAATTGCGCTTGCCAGGCAGATTGCAATGCACATCTGCCGTGAACTAACAGACTTATCGCTTCCAAAGATAGGTACCCATTTTGGAAACCGCGACCACACGACAGTTATGTACGCAACTAAAAAAATAAGCACTCAAATGCGCGAAAAGCGTTATATCTACAACCAGGTCTCAGAAATAATCCAGAAAATAAAGGACAACCACAAATAGTTTTAAAAAAAGCCTGTGGACAACTCCAAAAAATAATGTGGAGAAGTAATCCATTTCACTCGAGAAAATAATCTAAAGTGTTCACAACAATAAAACACTCCACAACCAAAAGACTTATCCACAGGTTTATTCACAGATATGTGAACAACTTACAACGGTGTAGTTCTCAAACAATAAAAGGCCTAGAAAGACTTATCCACTTTTACACAGCAAGTTATTAGTGATTATTAAAGATATTAAATAATTAATAATTCCACCCTCCTTGTCAAGGTTGTGTCTCTTGAGGAGTCTTGTGCCAAGATAAAACCCAATCAACTAGAAGGCCGCCATGAAATTTCAAGCCGATCGCGAAGTACTAAGTGATGCTGTTTCTTTTTTAGTTCGCCTTTTGTCTCCTAGGCCTCAGTTGCCTCAGCTATCGGGCGTCATGATCGAGGCAGTTGGCAATGAAGTGCAGTTATCGATTTTTGATTACGAAGTTGCTGCGAGAGTGAAAATTGCAGCAGCAGTCGATCTTCCTGGAAAAGTCCTTGTGCAAGCAAGATTGCTAGCCGAAATACTAAGTAAATTGCCTGCGGCATCCGTGGCAGTTCATCTTGATGATTCAAGGCTTCAAGTCAATTCAGGCTCTAGTAAGTTCTCCCTTTCCTCAATGTCAACTACGGATTACCCGGATACTCCTGAATTTCCAGTTGCTACTGGAAAAGTATCAGCGAGCGAGTTCGTAAATGGTGTTTCCAAAGTTGCTGTTGCTGCGTCTCGCGAGGAGATCACGCCCGTCTTGACGGCAGTGATGATAACTGCCAGTGCTAAGGAGTTGACAATGGTGTCAACTGACAGATTCAGGGTTGCCGTAAAGGTCCTCCCGTGGAGCGGAAAATCCGTGGATCGGGAAGTACTAATCCCTGCAAGAGTCCTAAGTGAAATCTCAAAGACGTTTAGCCACGATAGTGAATTAGAACTTGGCTTTGGTGAAGGCGAAAAGGACATGATTGGGTTTTCAAGTGGGAACAAGTCCGTTTCTACGGCAACCATCAAGGGCAAATACCCTGCAGTGTTGCAATTATTTCCAGAGGAAACCGCAAGCTTTGCGATCCTCAGCACGCAGGATTTGTTGGACGCCACACGCAGGGTTGCCCTAGTCGTAGACCGCGAAAAACCCCTACGTTATAAATTCACCGAAAACGAATTGTCACTCGAGTCCATAGGATCCGACGTAGCCGACGCCTCGGAGCAAGTTTCTTGCTCAATGAAGGGGGAGGAGACATTAGTCTCCTTACGGCCACAATTCTTAACGGACGCTTTGACTGGCCTTGATGTTGAAAATGTTAAAATAGGGTTCACGGTAAACCCAAACAATCCAAACAAGCCCGGTCCGGTGCTAATCAGCCCAGTTAACCCAAAGGACGGCGACAAGGACTTCAAGTACCTATTACAGCCAAATCTTTTAGTTTCTTAGGCGAAGGACTCGGCATTTGTGGCTCAAGTCTTTGCAGCTGGCTAACTTTCGCAACTACTCACAACTAAACGTTGATTTCGCTGCCGGTCAGGTATTGCTTTACGGCCAAAACGGCGAAGGCAAGACAAATCTTGTCGAGGCGGTCAGCTATTTATCCGTTCTTGAGTCACATCGAGTTAGTGGTTATCAGTCTTTGATTCAAAAAGACCACTCCACGGCACAACTTTCTGGAAAGGTGAACCACAATTCCCGCGAGCTCTTGGTTGGTATCGAGCTAAACAAGGATTCCGGCAACAGATATTTTCTGAACGGCTCCGCCAGAAAGAAAACCTCGGAGATTCTTGGTTTGGTCAGGACAGTTTCATTCTCCCCAGAGGACCTAGACCTAATCAGGCGCGACCCTAGTGACAGAAGAAAGTTTCTAGATAACTCTTTAGTGCAACTGAAGCCGCGTTTGTCCGGAGTAAAGGCGGACTATGAACGCGTCCTAAAGCAAAGAAACGCTCTCTTGAAATCAGCAAGGGGTGTAAAGAACCCTGAACTCTCCACTCTAGAAATCTGGGACGATCAACTGGTCGCCCTGGGTACTGAACTGGCCGCAGAACGGCTTGAGCTAGTGACGGCATTGTCGCCGCTTTTACAGACTTTTTACACCGCCCTTAGTGGCTCACATGATGAAATTAGCCTGAGGGTAGTTTCTGCAGTGGGAAGCGATGACAGCGAAAAGTGGACCGACATCGAAAGTGATCCAAAGGCTTACTCACAGCTGTTCTACGAACGTCTTGATTCGCTGCGAAAAAAGGAACTCGAGCGCGGCATAACCTTAGCTGGTCCTCATAGGGATGAGCTCTTGATAGATAAAGCGGGATTACTTGCCAGAACCCACGCTTCCCAAGGAGAGGCCTGGTCGCTAGCGCTTGGTCTAAAGCTTGCCCTGGGGGATGTTTCACGAAAAACCAGCAACAACGGGGACCCGATTTTGCTCCTAGATGACGTGTTTGCAGTATTGGATAAAGGTAGACGGGAGCGTCTCGTCGAATTCGTCACTGATTATGAGCAAGTAATAATTACAGCCGCAGACGAGACCATGGCGCCGAATCTTGATTGGTCAAGCAGAATGAACGTATCGGGAGGTGTTGTCAGTGCCTAGTATTTTCTTCGAAGTCGCCGATGGGTTTTTTAAGAGCTTTCTTGCAAATTCCCACGGTATGAAATCCAAAGATCAGAAGCGTCGCGAGAAAAACCAGACTCGTGGAACGCAGCCGTTTGAACCAGGACGCGATCTAGTCACCGCAAGTCAAAGCCTGGAACATTTGTTTGGAGAATTCAACTGGACCGCGGACCTTGAGAAGGCTTCACTGTTTGCAGATTGGGATCAGGTTGTGGGGCCGGAGAGCGCAAATGCCTCCTTTCCCGAAGAGCTGAAGGGCACGCAGCTAATTGTTCGTTGCAAGTCAACCGCCTGGGCAACTCAAATGCGTCTTTTGGAAACCCAGGTTTTGAAGAAGCTAGCGGATGTTCATCCAAAACTTGTTGTAGATGAAATCATGTTCATCGGTCCCAATGCACCGAGTTGGAAAAAAGGCCCTAGATCGGTTCCTGGACGGGGTCCACGCGACACCTATGGCTAATAACCATATGCACCGCTTTTTATGCCCTCTGGACTAGACTAGAGGGGTTAGCAAACCTGAATCTAAGTCGGTCCTAGACCGCATTTACGTGGAGCTAACCCAAACGGGAAGTAATTAAATATGCCAGAACCAACTAGCCACTACGACGCCGGAGACATTCAAGTTCTCGAAGGACTAGAGGCTGTTCGCAAGCGACCGGGAATGTATATCGGCTCCACAGGCCCTCGTGGACTGCATCACCTGGTTTATGAGATCGTCGACAACTCAGTTGATGAAGCTCTTGCGGGCCACTGCGACAACATCGATGTTGTCATCACCAAGGCCGGAAATATAAAGGTTTCCGACAACGGCAGAGGAATCCCGGTTGACATGCACCCGGTGGAGAAAAGACCCGCCGTTGAGGTCGTCCTAACTGTTCTGCACGCCGGTGGAAAATTCGGCGGCGGCGGATATGCCGTCTCTGGTGGTCTTCACGGTGTTGGTGCTTCGGTTGTAAACGCTTTGTCATCAACGCTTGCGGTTGAGGTCCACCGCGACGGTCACATTTGGCGCCAAGGTTATTCAATTGGTGTCCCGGACGCCCCGCTAGCCAAAGGCGAAAAAACCGACCGCACCGGCACAACAATTGAGTTTTCACCAAGCGCGGACATATTTGAAACCGTCGACTACGACTACGAGACTCTGCGCCAACGTTTTCAGCAGATGTGTTTTTTGAACAAGGGCTTGAAGATCAACCTTCTGGATGAGCGCGATGGAAGAAAAGACAACTATTACTACGAGCGCGGTCTTGCCGACTACGTCGAGTATTTGAACTCAGCCAAAAAGGTAGAAACAATTCACGACGAGATTATTTCGATCGAGACCGAAACCAAAGAGAAAACAATTTCCGTTGAAATCGCAATGCAGTGGACTACTGGCTACAACGAAGGCGTTCACACCTACGCGAATACGATTAATACACACGAAGGTGGCACTCACGAAGAGGGGTTCCGCACCGCACTAACTTCGCTGCTGAATAAATACGCCCGAGACAAGTCGCTTCTGAAAGAAAAAGACGACAACCTAACCGGTGACGACGTTCGTGAAGGCTTGACGGCAGTTGTTTCCTTGAAGCTAACTGAGCCGCAGTTTGAAGGACAGACCAAGACCAAACTTGGCAACACCGAAGCCAAAGCCTTCGTTCAAAAAGTTGTGAACGACCAGCTCGGGGACTGGCTAGCTCGTAACCCCGTACAAGCCAAAGAGATTGTTCGCAAGGCCATCCAGGCTGCCAGCGCAAGAATGGCGGCAAGAAAAGCTCGCGAGGCAACCAGACGCAAGGGCTTACTTGAGTCCGGTGGAATGCCCGGAAAGCTAAGGGATTGTTCATCGAGAGATCCGGTTATCTCCGAGATTTACATTGTTGAGGGTGACTCGGCCGGCGGTTCAGCTGTTCGAGGTAGAGACCCTGAGACTCAAGCAATTCTGCCGCTTCGAGGCAAGATCTTGAACGTTGAAAAGGCAAGACTAGATCGAGCCTTGGCAAACACCGAAGTTCAGGCGCTGATTACTGCCTTTGGTACCGGCATCGGCGAAGAATTCGATGTCAGCAAGATTCGCTACCACAAGTGTATTTTGATGGCCGACGCGGATGTCGACGGTCAGCACATCAGGACCCTATTGTTGACGCTTTTGTTTAGGTACATGCGCCCGTTGATCGAACACGGTTACGTGTACATGGCTCAGCCACCATTGTTCAAGCTCAAGTGGTCTAACGCTCCCCACGAATATGTTTATTCGGACGAAGAGCGAGACCGAAGGTTGCAAGAGGGGCAAGCTGCCGGTCGCAGGATTCCAAAGGAAAACGCCATCCAGCGCTACAAGGGTCTTGGAGAGATGGACTACGACGAGCTTTGGGAAACCACAATGAACCCAGCCACCAGAACTTTGCTTCAAGTGACCCTGGACGACGGAGCGCTAGCTGACGAAGTATTTTCAACCTTGATGGGTGAAGATGTCGAAAGCCGAAGAAATTTTATTCAGCGGAACGCCAAAGACGTTCGATTCTTGGACATCTAGGTAGGGGAGAGAAATGTCAGAAGGCCAGATGGACAAAATAGAGCAAATCGACCTAAAGGTCGAGATGCAACGAAGCTACCTCGACTACGCGATGAGCGTTATCGTCGGGCGAGCGCTTCCGGACGTGAGAGACGGGCTAAAACCGGTTCACCGTCGCGTTCTTTACGCGATGTATGACGGTGGTTACCGACCAGACAAGCAGTTCTCAAAGTGCTCGCGTGTAGTTGGCGATGTAATGGGTCAATATCACCCTCACGGCGACACAGCCATCTACGACACCTTGGTTCGTTTGGTTCAGGACTGGAACCTTCGTTACCCGCTTGTTTCGGGGCAGGGCAACTTCGGTTCCCCTGGAAACGACCCGGCCGCCGCGCCAAGATACACCGAATGCAAGATGGCTCCGTTGGCCATGGAGATGGTTCGCGACATCGACGAAGATACCGTTGACTTTCAAGACAACTACGACGGTCGCACCCAAGAGCCGACTATTTTGCCGGCCAGGTTCCCAAACCTGTTGGTTAATGGATCAATCGGTATTGCGGTTGGAATGGCAACAAACATCCCTCCACACAACCTCAGAGAAGTATCAGAGGCAGCTCAGTTTGTTCTTGCTAACCCCGGAATTGAGGGGGAAGCTCTAATTGAAGAGCTAATCAAAATTGTTAAGGGTCCAGACTTCCCAACCGGAGCTCAGATTCTTGGTCGCCGCGGTATTGAGGACGCGTACCGAACCGGTCGCGGTTCAATAACAATGCGTGCGGTTGTGAACGTCGAAGAGGTTCAGAACCGAACCTGCCTAGTTGTCACTGAACTGCCTTATCAAGTAAACCCAGATAACTTGGCACTGAAAATCGCAGAGCTCACCAAAGAGGGCAAGCTCACCGGCATCGCGGACATTCGCGACGAAACATCCGGTAGAACCGGTCAGCGATTGGTAATCGTTCTAAAGCGTGACGCGGTTGCAAGGGTTGTGCTGAATAACCTTTATAAGTACACCCAGCTGCAGGACAACTTCGGTGCGAACATGCTTGCACTTGTAGATGGCATCCCCAGGACGCTGTCGATTGATGGCTTCATCACCCATTGGGTAACCCACCAGATTGACATTATCGTCAGAAGAACTCAGTTCAGGCTGCGTAAGGCAGAAGAGCGAGCCCACATTCTTCGCGGTTACTTGAAGGCTCTCGACTCACTGGACGATGTAATTGCCCTGATTCGCAAGAGCGCGACCGTGGAAGATGCTCGCGATGGACTAATCAAGCTGTTGAAAATCGACGAGCTTCAGGCACGCGCGATCTTGAACATGCAATTGCGTCAACTTGCGGCTCTCGAGCGACAGAAAATTATTGACGAAGCCGCTGAACTTGAAACTCAGATCACTGAATTCCAGAGAATCATTGGAGACGAAAAGGCCCAGCGCGACATCGTTTCTACTGAGTTAGCTGAAATTACGAACAAGTATGGCGATGAGCGTCGCTCGGAGATAATGCTTGGTTACGACGGTGACGTCAGCCTCGAGGACCTAATTCCCGAAGAGGAAATGGTGGTTACCTTGACCCAAGGCGGCTATATCAAGCGAACCAGAAGCGACAACTATCGCGTGCAGCACCGTGGTGGCAGAGGCGTTAAGGGAGCAAGCCTTCGAGCCGATGATGTGGTGCAGAACTTTATTGTTTCCACTACCCACCACTGGCTAATGTTCTTCACTAATACCGGAAGGGTTTATCGCTCCAAGGTTTACGAGGTTCAAGAATCTGGCCGAGATTCAAAGGGCCAGCATGTTGCCAACCTCTTGGCCTTGCAGCCAGAGGAATATGTAGTCAAGGTGCTGGATCTTAAGGACTACCAGCAGGAGCCCTATTTGGTCATGGCCACCAAGAATGGACTTGTCAAAAAGACCGCCCTGGAGCTCTATGACACCGCTAGAACTGGCGGCATTATCGCTATCAAGCTCCGCGAAGGCGACGAACTTATCAACGCAATGTTGGTGAGCGAAGAGAACGATGTGCTTTTGGTGAGCCGTAAGGGAATGTCCATAAGGTTCTCCGCAGCTAACGATTCGATGCGTCCAATGGGTCGAGACACCTCAGGTGTCATCGGCATGGCCTTTAGAAAGGGCGACCAGCTGTTGTCGGCTTCGGTTATTGGGGAGTCCGGCTTCGTGTTTGTTGTAACTGAGGGTGGTTATGCCAAACGAACTTCGGCGGATCAGTACCGAGTTCAGAAGCGTGGTGGCATTGGGATTAAGGTTGCCAAGCTCGATGAGAAGCGTGGAGACCTAGTCGGTGCGCTAATGGTCGACGAAACTGACGAGGTTCTAGCGGTATTGTCTTCCGGCAAGGTAATCAGGAGCTCGGCTAATGAGGTTCCGGCCAAGGGACGCGACACCATGGGCGTAGTCTTTGCTAGGTTTGACCAGAGCGATTCAGTTCTGTCGATAGCCAGAAATGCTGAGCGGAACCTAGAAACTAACGATGAACCAGAAACTGAAGGAGCGGCAGATGACATCGCTGTTCAACCGGAATAAGACCCCTAAGGAACCCAAGAAACAAATTCGCCTCAAGCTAAGAGGCGTAGATGTTTGGTCCGCGGTTAAGGTCGGATTCCTTATCTCAATCGCGAGCTCAATCGCACTGGTCGTCGGGGCTTGGTTGATTTGGTCGGTGCTCGCGAATTCCGGCATTTTCTCCTCAATCGGGAGTTTGCTTGGATCTGTTCTTGGCGACGGCAGCAATGTGAACCTAGAGGATGATTTTTCTTTTTCTAATGTCATGACTACGGCAACGACCCTCGCACTTCTAAATGTCGTGCTAACTACTGCCTTGTGGGCGGTATGGGCAGTAATTTTCAACCTAATTTCTAAGCTGGTCGGTGGGCTTTCGCTCACTTTCACCAACAACTAGAGATTTAGGGTTTGTGGCAGCTGTTTTTTTCTAGTAGCATCATCTTGCTCGACGGGCCTATAGCTCAGGTGGTTAGAGCGCTTCACTGATAATGAAGAGGTCGGAGGTTCAAGTCCTCCTAGGCCCACGGTGAGCACTTTCCTCCAGGGAATGCTCGCTATGGGGACTTAGCTCAGTTGGTAGAGCACCTGCTTTGCAAGCAGGGGGTCAGGGGTTCGACCCCCCTAGTCTCCACAAAGTGGAAAATCCCTCCAGGAATGGGGGGATTTT
>CAYMAU010000006.1:0-41301 GCA_964388525.1 uncultured Aquiluna sp.
TTTTGGACATGTTCCCATACCCGTCTGGTGACCTGCACATGGGCCATGCAGAGGCCTATGCCCTCGGCGATGTTATTGCGCGTTATTGGGGCCAAAAGGGCTACAACGTAATGCACCCAATTGGATGGGATGCCTTCGGGTTGCCTGCCGAGAATGCAGCAATTAAGCGCGGCCTAGACCCAAGAGCGTGGACCTATGAAAACATCGCTCAGCAAAAAGCATCTATGCGCAGGTATGCCTGCAGCTTTGACTGGGATAGAGTTCTGCAGACTTGTGATCCGAGTTACTACCAGTGGAACCAGTGGTTGTTTCTGGAGCTCTACAGCCGAGGCCTCGCCTACCGCAAGAACTCGAACGTGAACTGGTGCCCGAGCTGCCAAACAGTGCTAGCTAACGAGCAGGTAGTCCAGGGTCTTTGTGAACGTTGCGACTCGGTGGTTACCAAGAAATCTCTGACTCAGTGGTATTTCAAAGTTACGGACTACGCAGATCGACTCCTTGATGACCTGAGTCAGCTAGAGGGTAAATGGCCCTCCAAGGTGCTCTCAATGCAGCGCAACTGGATCGGAAGGTCGCAGGGTGCAAATATTGATTTTGCAATCGAAGGCATGGATCAGAAGATTTCAGTGTTCACCACTCGACCTGACACTTTATACGGGGCGACTTTTATGGTGTTGGCAGCCGACAGCGAGCTAGCCCAGGAGCTTGCCAATGCCGCATCCCCAGAAGTTCTTGAGCAGTTCGATAACTACCTCGAGGAAGTAAAAAAGGCTAACGACATCGAGCGTTTGGCTACCGACCGAAAGAAAACCGGCCTGTTCTTGGGTCACTATGCGCGAAACCCAATAAACGACGAGCGGATCCCAGTCTGGGTTTCCGATTATGTTTTGGCTGATTATGGAACCGGAGCGATCATGGCGGTTCCCGCCCATGATGATCGTGACATCGAGTTCGCAAAAACCTTTGACCTACCAATCTTCATGGTTGTCGACACCGGTGAAGAGGACCCAGCCGTTTCTGGAATTGCAACTAGCGGCGACGGTGTCATCGTGAACTCTGGAGAACTGAACGGCCTAAACAAGTCGGATGCGATCTCCAAGGCCATCGAGCTAGTTGAAGCGAAGGGCACCGGCAAGGGTGCGAAGAACTTTAGGCTTCGAGACTGGTTGATTTCTAGGCAACGCTACTGGGGAACTCCAATCCCAATTATTCACTGTGGCAATTGCGGCGAAGTTCCGGTACCCGCCGATCAACTGCCGGTTGAGTTGCCGGCAAGCGAAGGTCTGGATCTTTCACCTAAGGGGACTTCACCTCTCGGCGCTGCCTCGGACTGGCTAAATGTTGATTGTCCAAAATGTGGCGGCAAGGCCCAACGAGACTCTGACACCATGGACACCTTTGTTGACAGCTCCTGGTATTTTTTGAGGTTCCTAAACCCAAATTCCGATGAAGTTCCATTCGAAAAGGCGCAAGCTGAGAAGTGGGCACCGGTTGACCAGTACGTCGGCGGAGTGACTCACGCCATCTTGCACCTGCTCTATGCGAGGTTTTTCACCAAGGTGCTACACGACATTGGAATGGTCGACTTCGAAGAACCCTTTACCAGGTTGCTGAACCAGGGCATGGTCTTGATGAACGGTTCCGCTATGAGCAAGTCCAGGGGGAACTTAGTTCGACTAAGCGAACAGCTGGACATTCACGGGGTGGATGCAATTCGACTAACTATGGCTTTCGCGGGACCACCGGAGGATGACATCGACTGGTCCGATGTTTCACCGGCTGCGTCGGCTAAGTTTTTGGCACGCGCTTGGCGCATTGCCCAAGATGTTTCTAGCAAGCCAGAATCGAATTTTGCTTCTGGAGACAAAGGGGTCCGAAAGGCAACCCACCAATTCTTGGCTGGATTCAAAGAGGCAATTGAGAGCCATAAATTCAACGTTGGCGTTGCTAAGGCCATGGAGCTTACCAACCACCTACGTAAGGCAATCGATCAAGGTGTTGGCCCAGCTGACATGGCTGTCAGAGAGGGCGCCCAGGAGCTAGCCAAGGCACTAAGCCTGTTTGCCCCCTACACCGCAGAAGACATGTGGCAGCTGCTCGGTCATGAGCCGACAGTAGCGCTAGCTCAATTCGCAGAAGTTGAGACTGATCTGCTTGTCGAGCAAAAGGGCACTGCAATCGTTCAGATTGATGGCAAGCTGCGAGACAAGTTCGAGGTGGATATCTCTATATCGGAAGATGAGCTTCGAGAGCTTGCGCTAAGTTCCGATCTAGTAAAAAAGACTCTTCAGGGCAAAGAAATTTCAAACATAATTATTAGGGCTCCAAAACTTGTGAACATAGCAACCAAGTAGTGGTTTCTCGACAGAGTTATTAGCGGCCGTTAGCTCATTTGATATTTGGTGCATCTTGTTTGGATGCAGAAAATACTTGAATGGCTAAAAGCACTGGATTCTAAAAAACGCAAGCAGCTGTATCTCGCCGGCGGCCTCGTTGCGATCTTGCTTGGGGTTTTACTTTCAAATTCCAGCGCACCTAAAGTGCAAGATGCGATGGTCCAAAAAAGTGAAAACTTCACAGTATCTGGTGAGGTTTTTATTCACGTTGTCGGCGAAGTAATCGAGCCCGGCCTATACGAGCTTTCATATGGATCTAGGGTTCGAGACGTTATCGATGCTGCCGGGGGCTTTACCGACTCGGCCGTTCAGTCAAGCGTCAACTTAGCTCGCCTAGTTTCAGATGGCGAGCAAGTGGTGATACTGGCAGAGTCACAAATGGCAACTGACTCAAGCCAGGGCTTTATTTCCCTAAATAGAGCCTCAAGCTCGCAGTTGGAGTCACTTCCGGGCATTGGACCGGCATTAGCCGGCCGCATATTGGCATACCGGGACGAAATTGGTTCGTTTGCCAGTATCGAGCAACTCCTGGAAGTTACCGGCATTGGCAGTAAATTGTTTGAAGAGATAAAAGGCTTCATAACTTTGTGATTATTTTTGTGGCGGCGGCCTACTGGATGATCCTTTGGGTTACCGCTTTGCCCGGATCAGTGTCTCAGATAAAGCTTTCCTATCCAAGAATCGAATTTATCGAAGGGCTGCGCGCTGTTTTTCTCCTCCGCGCCCAAGGGGTTACTCCTGACGCCACGGCGCTAGTGGGCGGACTTGCAATTGGGGAAAGAGAGCTTCTTTCTCCTGAGATGGCACAGAACATGAAAACCCTTTCACTCACTCACCTTGTGGCCGTATCCGGAGCAAATCTGGCAATAATCATGGGAGTCGTATATCTACTCACGGCCGCATTGGGGCTAGCGAGAAACACTCGATTCGTGACTGCGTTTTTGGTGATGTTTGCTTATGTTCTAGTCGTCGGGCCAGAGTCAAGCGTGCTTAGGGCTGCGACAATGGCGACTTTTGTCGCCATTGGTCTATGGCTTGGAAGAGGCACAAAGCCAATCATTTCATTGGCTTGGGCTGTTATCTTCCTGTTGGCCATAGATCCAGGCTTAGCGACAGATTTTGGCTTCGCTCTTTCGGCTTTGGCTACGGTTGGACTCTTGACCATGGCAGTCCCGATCTACAACTGGCTCTGTCGATTTATGCCAAAACTCATAGCAATTGGTATTGCCGCAAGTTTTTCGGCTCAACTAGCAACAACCCCGGTTTTACTTATGCTTCAGCCGTCAATTCCGGTTTATTCAGTGCTGGCGAATCTCATTGTTGAGCCGGTGGTGGCTCCGGTGACAGTTCTTGGAATACTTGCTTTAATTCTTGCCTATCCGATGCCGTTTTTGAGTTCTGCGGTCAGCTACCTGGCCTCGATTGGGACCTGGTGGATAACACTGGTAGCCAACGAAGTATCAACGTGGCCGGCCGCCAGGGTCCATTTTGTTGCGGGTCCTGCAGGAATTGTTTTGGCCGCGCTCATCGTGTTGCTTTGCCTAGGGCTGTATCAGCGTCGCCTCGTTGATTATCGACCCGGTCTCTCGATTTCACTGTTTGCTGTGCTGCTCCTGTCGGCGTCCTGGTCGACGATTGATCAGATTCGCTATCAGGGCTTTGAGGGCGCTTGGCAGGTTGTCAACTGTGACGTTGGGCAGGGTGATGCTCTGGTAGTCAGAAGCCAGGGTGTCGTTGCACTAATTGATGTCGGAAGAGAGCCAGAGCTGGTTGACAAGTGTCTCGATAATTTGAATGTTTCGCAGATTGATCTTTTGGTTATTACCCACTTTGATGCGGATCACGCCGGTGGAATATATGGTGCGCTAGATGGAAGGAGTGTGAAAACGGCCGTGATGTCAGGATTCGCTGATGATCGACCGTTGGTCTCTTTGGTTGAAGCCGCTCTTGCTGCGTCGGAAGTAGAAGTACTTACTGGCTTTGCTGGGATGGGTGGAAAGCTAGGGCAGCTCAACTGGAAAGTTCTGGCTCCAACGGCGAAAGCCACCGAGGCTAAAGATAGTAATGATGCTTCGGTGATAGTGGCCTTCACAGGTTTGGACTATGGAATCCTTGCCCTTGGAGACCTGGGGGCTTCCGGTCAAACTCGCTTGATGAGAAATGCCGGAGGAACCCTGAGCGAACTCGCGAACAGACCGCTGCTACTAAAAGTCGCTCACCATGGCTCCGCCGATCAATCTAGTCAGCTGTTTGAAATGCTTTCTGCCGATGTAGCAATTTTTTCAGTCGGACAGAATCCCTATGGGCATCCGACCAAAAAAGCCCTTGATCAGGCAGCCCTGAGCGGTTCGATAATAGTGAGAACAGACGAACTTGGGTCTGTCGCCTTTAGATTCGAAGGACAAGCCTGGAAGATTTCGAGCGCGGGTAAACTAACGGCGTGACTAATGGACGAACGGTTAGCTGGCATCAGGCCGAGCCTGCCAACCTCGTATTGATATCCGGCCCCGAGTCATACTTTGCGTCTCGCGCATCCAGGTTGATAAAGGACAAGTTGCGAGCGAATAACGAAGGTTTAGAAGTAAACGAGGTTGCCGAGGGCGAATATTCTCCCGGACTAATTTTTAGCTTGGCCTCGCCGTCGCTTTTTAATGAGCCAAGACTGGTAATCATCGGTAGTGCATCCGAGGGTCTGGCCGAGGACCTAGAGCAGTTGCTTTTGGAGCCTGCGGAAAACTGCACGATCGTAGTCCGGATTCCTAACCTTGTTGGGCACAATGGCAAACTAAAAAAGAAGCTTTCCGCGTCTGCCTTAAATGTTTCTTGTGAAGAGGTGAAAAAAGATGTCGATCGGATCGACTTTATAAAGCGTGAATTTCAGCGACTCGAGACGCCCATCGACCAGCCCGCCATTAGAGCGCTGGTAGCGGCTTTCGGGTCCGATATGGGTGAACTTGGCGCTGCCTGTAATCAATTGGCTAATTCAGGTGTAGACAAAGTCTCACTCGCCGAAGTGGAGCGAACTTTTCAAGGCAGAGTCGAAACAAATGCGTTCAAGATTGCCGATGCTGCTTTAGCCGGCAATGCGAGCGAAGCCATCAGGCTATTTCGACACGGCTTCGCAACCGGTATTGACAGCGTTGCGCTGACTGCGGCACTTTCAATGAAAATCCGACAGTTAGCCAGACTCTTTAACGACAGAAATGCCCCTGCGGCTGCAACTGGAATGCAACCGTGGCAGCAAGATCGGGCGATTAGGGAGCTGGCGGGCTGGACTGAACCTCAGCTCATAGAGCTGGTGCAGTTGGCCGCCCAAACTGACTTCGATGTAAAGGGCGCAAGTCGAGATCCGGAGTACTCCATCGAGAAACTTTTATTGGCGATGGCTAAATCTGGACAATAAAAAACCGGGCCATTAGCCCGGTTTTTTAGAAGCTTTTTAGAGGCTATTTACCTTCTTGGCAATAGCTGACTTACGGTTAGCCGCCTGGTTCTTGTGGATGACGCCCTTGCTGACGGCCTTGTCGATCTTCTTGTTGGCTCCGACTAGTGCGGCAGCAGCGGCAGCCTTATCACCGGCTGAGCTAGCATCTCGCACCGCGCGGATTGCTGACTTGACTTCAGTCTTCACTGCCTTGTTGCGGTCCTCGGACTTCTGGTTAGTTCCGATGCGCTTGATCTTGGACTTGATGTTTGCCATGTTCTACTTTCTCTGGCCAAAAAAATTTTGCGGAGTAAATCTCCGCGAACAAGGCAAAACTCTACCAGTTTGGCTCCTGTCGAGCAAGCATCATGGGAGAATGACTTTGTTGCATTCATCCATAAATGAGGTTTATTTGTCTCCACGCGCACGGTCTGCTCTCGAGCCGTCTCTAACCGACCAGGATCAAATACGCAATTTCTGCATAATTGCCCACATTGATCACGGTAAATCGACCCTTGCAGATCGGATGCTTCAGCTGACTGGAATAGTTGACGACCGCCAAATGCGCGCCCAGTATTTGGACCGCATGGACATTGAGCGAGAGCGCGGAATTACGATTAAGTCTCAAGCCGTCCGGCTGCCTTGGGAGCTAGACAATAAAACCTTCGCTCTAAACATGATTGACACTCCTGGCCACGTCGATTTCACCTATGAAGTTTCTAGGTCGCTGGCTGCCTGCGAGGGAGCAGTGTTGCTCGTGGACGCAGCTCAAGGGATTGAAGCGCAAACATTGGCGAACCTCTACTTGGCTATGGAAAACGACCTGGAAATCATTCCGGTTCTAAATAAAATCGATCTTCCAGCAGCCCAAACCGAGAAATACGCGGAGGAGCTTGCCAATTTGATTGGTGGATCCCCGGATGATTGCTTGAGAGTCTCGGGTAAAACTGGTGTGGGAGTAGAGGAGCTTCTTGACCGAATCGTTCAGCGAGTGCCTGCGCCAACAGGTGACATCAATGCTCCTGCCCGAGCAATGATCTTCGATTCTGTTTATGACAGCTACCGGGGCGTGGTCACCTACGTCAGGATGATTGATGGTCGACTGTCCTCTCGGGAGCAGATCCAGATGATGTCAACTAGGGCAGTGCACGAGCTATTGGAGATAGGCGTCATTAGCCCAGAACCAGTTGTCACCAAAGGCTTAGCAGCTGGCGAGGTTGGTTATCTGATCACTGGCGTCAAGGACGTCAGGCTCTCTAAGGTCGGAGACACTGTCACTACTAAAGATAAGCCCGCAACAGTTTCTCTGAAGGGTTATGCCGAGCCAAAGCCCATGGTTTTCTCTGGTATTTACCCCATAGATGGAAGCGATTACCCAAATCTGAGAGAGGCATTGGACAAGCTTCGCCTCTCTGACGCGTCATTGGTCTACGAGCCGGAAACATCGGCCGCACTTGGCTTTGGATTTCGCTGTGGATTTTTGGGCTTGTTACACCTTGAGATAATCACTGAGCGACTTGAGCGAGAATTCAATCTTTCTCTAATTGCAACGGCCCCTTCGGTGGTTTATCAGGTCACTCGCGAGGACAACACCGAATTCATAGTCACTAACCCGTCTGAGTTTCCCGAAGGAAAAATAAAGGTAGTGAAAGAGCCGATCGTAAAGGCCACAATTCTGAGCCCAAAGGACTACGTGGGCACAATCATGGACCTGTGTCAAACGCGCCGTGGGACGATGATTGACATGCAATACCTTGGTGAAGACCGAGTTCAACTCCGCTATCAGCTTCCGCTAGCTGAAATTGTTTTTGACTTTTTTGACCAGCTAAAAAGTAAGACCCAGGGTTACGGTTCTTTGGACTATGAAGAAGCCGGTTATCTCCCAGGCGACTTAGTAAAAGTAGATTTGCTGCTTCAGGGTGAGAAGGTTGATGCGTTCAGCTCGATTGTTCATAAGGACAAGGCTTATGGTCACGGGACAAAAATAACTTCGAAGCTCCGTGAGCTAATACCAAGGCAGCAGTTCGAGGTTCCAATTCAAGCGGCGGTGGGCTCAAGAATCATTGCCCGTGAGAGCGTTCGTGCTGTCAGGAAAGACGTGTTAGCTAAATGCTACGGCGGCGACATAAGCAGAAAACGAAAGCTCCTTGAAAAGCAAAAAGAGGGCAAGAAGCGAATGAAAATGGTGGGCCGAGTAGAAGTACCTCAGGACGCATTTATAAAAGCGCTTTCTTCGGACGAAACCTCGAGCACGGAAAAGAAAAAGTAGTGTCAGCTAGCTTGCCGCTGGGACTGCCGTGGCCAGTGTCGAACCTGATACCTCCAAGGTTCGATGAGTCGAAATCCTTTCACGCCTATGTTCACATTCCGTTTTGCGAATTTAGGTGCGGCTATTGTGATTTCAATACCTACACCGCCAAGGAAATCGGCGGGCTATCCCAGTCAAGTTTCCACGAGTCCCTAATTACCGAAATAGATGCCAGTGCGAAGATTCTAAAAAACTCGGGTTACCCGAAGCGAAGTCTTTCTACCTTATTTTTCGGTGGCGGAACACCATCGCTTTTTACCAGCAATCAAATTGAGCAAATCATGTCTAGCTTGAGAGATCATTATGGTTTTTTACCGGACATCGAAATAACACTAGAAGCTAACCCTGAATCGGCAAGTCCTCAGTATTTAGAGCAACTGGCCGCCATAGGTGTAAACAGAATCAGCCTGGGGGTCCAGAGCTTCGACCCAAAAGTCTTGGCGACACTAGAGCGAGTTCACGATCCTGACAAGGTTGGCCCAATCTTGAAAGCCGCAGCCGAACTTGGATTAGAAAGCAGTCTCGATTTGATCTACGGTGCTCCAAAGGAGTCGCTTGATTCTTGGAAAACTACTGTTGAAATCGCCGCGTCGATGGGCACCAAACACGTTTCTGCCTACTCCTTGATTGTTGAACCGGGAACAAAGCTTGCCAGGCAAATCAAGGTCGGCGAACTGCCTCCAACGGATGATGATTTGGACGCAGAAAAGTTTGAAATTGCGGACGAAGTTTTTCAGGCCAATGGTCTTCCTTGGTATGAAGTTGCCAACTGGGGTAAACCTTCGAAGCACAATCACGCTTATTGGAGCAGCGCTGATTGGTGGGGCTTTGGCCCGGGAGCCCATTCACACTTGAGTGGAAATCGGTTTTGGAACACCAAGCATCCTCTTGGTTATCAAAAGCAGCTTGCGAACGGCTCGCCTGTTGCAGGAATCGAATACATTGATGCGCGAACCAACCTCGAGGAGCGCTTGATGCTGGAGCTTCGAACCAGCACTGGAATTCCTCAAACAGTATTGGCTGAGCTCGGTATTTTGGAAAGCACGATTATGCCCTTTGTTCTGGATGGAAGCTTGAAGATTGAGAACGAAAATCTGGCTGTCACCGCTTCCGGCAGGCTTTTTGTTGATCGCATAGTGCTTCAGCTGCTGACGAACTAGCACTTATTGAATAGACTTGGCACTCATGATAGGTCAGTGCTAATGATTCCCAACAGATCCCTAGAGGTCTTGAGGGCAATTGTTGAGGATTACATAGCCTCGAACCAGCCTGTTGGTTCCAAGTCCCTTCTTGATAGACATCCGCTGGGTGTCTCCGCCGCAACAATTCGCAACGACATGGCCCTTTTAGAAGAAGAAGACCTAATTACCGCACCACACACTTCAAGCGGCAGAATTCCAACCGAAAAGGGCTATCGACTTTTCGTGGACAAGCTCGGAGAGATTAAGCCACTTTCGCACTCAGAACGCAGCGCGATTGAGACTTTCTTGCACGGTGCGACTGACCTGGACGAGATTGTAGAGAAAACTGCCAGATCGCTGTCCGCGCTCACCAACACTTTGGCGCTTGTTCAATATCCAACGCTTGGCAATGCCAAGGTGCGCCACGTTGAACTAATACCCATCGCCGAGTTAAGGCTTGTTGTGATGCTCATTTCTGAAAAAGGAAGAGTTCAGCAGGTTCAGGTGGATCTGAGTGCTCCAGCCGAAATTGATCTTGTTACCGAGTTGCGCGGACGACTAAACGGGATGCTGGTCGGTGCAAACTTCACTGATGTAAAAGTAATTTTGGATAAGCTCCCAGCCGAATTTGCTCCCAGCCGAAGAGATTTTGTTGGCAGGGTTGTGTCACAACTTCAGTCTTTGGTCGACGCCAACAGGGAAGAGCGCTTAGTTTTGTCGGGCACCGCAAATTTGGCCAAGCACGATGAAGATTTTGGTGGCGAGCTTTCAAGTGTTCTTGAGGCGATTGAGGAGCAAGTCGTAATGCTTCGTTTGATGCAAGAAATGCAAACCGATCAATATGGGGTGGGCCTGAAGATTGGTTCTGAACTCGGGGTTGTTGGGGTACAGCATGCAACCATGATGGCCATAGGTTATGAAAACTCGGGAACCGAACTGGCTAAAATTGGCGTCCTCGGTCCAACAAGAATGAACTATTCCGGGAACATAGCTTCGGTTAGAGCCGTTGCAAAATATCTAAGCAATGTACTGGAGGCAAATTCTTGAGCGATCACTATGCAGTTCTCGGAGTCGCAAGAGATGCGACCGAGGATCAAATCAAGAAGGCTTATCGCAAACTGGCAAGAGAGCTTCACCCCGATATCAATCCGGCTAAGGAGGCGCAAGAGCGCTTCAAGCTTGTCACGCACGCTTACGAGGTTCTAAGTGACAGCAGCTCTAGAGCAAGCTACGACGGAGGAGGTAACGAGGGGTTTGGCATTGGTGACATTTTCGACAATTTCTTCGGTGGCGGAGGCCAACGTGGACCGCAGTCCCGGTCTCAAAGGGGTCAAGATGCCCTGCTGAGGGTGGACTTGGATTTGAAAGAGGCAGTTTTCGGGGCCAACAAAGTCTTAACCATAGACACCGCGGTTCTCTGTGAGGAGTGCAAGGGTAGCTGCTGTCGCCCAGGGACAAGTGCTCAAACCTGCGACATCTGCAGAGGGTCAGGCCAGATTCGGCGTCAGGTGCAGTCATTTATGGGGGCCATGGTCACCACTGCACCATGTGGAACCTGCCGGGGAACCGGTCAAGTGATTCCAGATCCTTGCGTTGAATGTCGAGCCCAAGGCAGAGTCAGAGCCTCAAGAGATCTAGATCTTAATATCCCAGCGGGAGTGTCCGACGGCTTGCGTTTGCACCTACCAGGTCAAGGTGAAGTGGGTTTCGGAGGCGGACCCAGCGGTGACATTTACCTTGAGGTTTCGGTTCGCGCCGACCCGATTTTTGGCCGCGATGGGGACAATTTGGTTGCTGTGCTGGAGGTTCCAATCGCGGATGCAGCCCTTGGTTTCGAAACCGAAATCGAAACACTGGATGGCCCTTCACTTGTTACGGTGAAGGCAGGTGCTCAGCACGGGGATGTAATAACTCTTAAGGGTCTTGGGTCGAATAAGCTACGCGGGCGTGGTCGCGGAGACCTTTTACTGCAACTGAAGATCTTGACCCCAAACCGGATAGACGGAAAACAAAAAGATCTTTTCAAAAAACTTAAGGCGCTTCACAAGGATGACTCGCCGAGACTTGGCAGTCGCCGTGCTAGAGGCAGGTTCTAGTGCATTGGTTTTATGACCCAAGCATTACCGATTCTTCATCGGTTATCACCCATATCGAGCTTGAACATTTCAAGAGTCTTCGGATCAGAGATGGGGAAGAGATCTCCATAACGAATGGTGTCGGTGGAGTGCTGACCGCCACAGTTTCGAATGCCGCTACAGGACAGCTAGAACCAAAATCATTCCAAGTAACAGCCAGGTCAACCCCCGCGATACACCTTGTACAATCAGTTGCTAAAGGCGGCAGAGACGAGGCTGCTCTCCAGACCGCTGTTGAATTGGGAGTCTCGAGCATAACTCCACTGCAAGCCTCAAGATCAGTGGTCGAGTGGGGAGCTAAGGCGTCAAGAAATCGGGAGCGCTGGAACCAAATCGCTATTTCCGCAATGAAGCAATCTCAGCAGGCGTTTAGGGCGGATATCAACGACCTTTCTACTCTCAAGCAGTTGATACCTATCGGCACAGGTCTTCTACTAGATCCCCAGGCCTCGTCAAGCATCGTTGGACGGCAGCTGGAGAATGAAGTGACGATTGTGGTGGGACCAGAGGGTGGTTTTGCACAGCATGAAATTGACAGTCTTGCGTCTCAAGGGTTTGTGGGCGTCCGGCTCGGTGGAACTATTCTTCGAACTTCAAGCGCCGGGCCTGCAGCTATTGCAGCGCTAATGGCTCTGTCGGGGCAATGGAGCTAGTGGCTAAAATGATGAAGGAGGAAAACGTGGACTGCATTTTTTGCAAGATAGTCGCTGGCGAGGTTCCGACCGAGCTGATTGCTGTAAACGACCACGCCATAGCCTTCCCGGATCTTTACCCGCAAGCTCCGGTACACATTTTGGTGGTTCCAAAAATTCACAGTGAAAATATTCTTCAGCTTGATAATTCTTCTAGCCTCAAAGGATTTTTCGAGTTGATACAAAAGGTTGCAGCGACGAAAACTGATGGCCAGTTCAAGCTTCAGTTCAATACCGGTGCGCGTGAAGGGCAATCGGTTTTTCACACTCACGCGCACATTCTTAGTCAGCAGTCCAGCTAGTGGCTAAAACAAGTTTCGAAATAACCGGAGTAGCACTCCTTGATCTCTTGGGTGAGCAAGACAAGAATCTGAAGCGAATTGAGGCTGAGCTTCCGGGCTTAGTCATTCAAAATCGGGGGAATGTTTTTAATCTCACGGGTGATCAGGCTCAGTTGGATCTAGCTTCTGAGGTGTTCGAGCAGCTTGCGGAGATGATAAAGCAGGGCCTAAGCCCAGATCCTCAGGGCGTGTCAGAGACGATACGAATTATTCAGGACAATAAAAAGCAGCCAGCTGCAAAGATACTTGCGTCAAGCACGATAAACACGCCTGCTAAGACGGTTAGGGCTAAGACGGCCGGCCAAAAAGAGTACCTAGATGCCATTGACCAGCACACCATCACTTTTGGGATTGGACCTGCGGGCACTGGGAAAACCTACTTGGCGGTGGCGAAGGCTGTGGAGGCACTTTATCGAAAAGAAGTCAGCCGAATAATCCTTACCCGTCCAGCCGTTGAGGCTGGAGAGAGGCTTGGTTTTTTGCCTGGGACACTCAGTGAAAAAATCGATCCATATCTAAGACCGCTATTTGATTCACTTCAGGAGATGCTCGAGCCAGATGTGACAGCCAAGCTTATGGAAGCCGGCGTTATTGAGGTTGCGCCTCTTGCCTACATGCGAGGTAGGACGCTCAATGACAGCTTCATAATTCTTGACGAGGCGCAAAATACCACCGGTGAACAAATGAAGATGTTTCTGACAAGACTGGGTTTCAATTCCAAGATGGTTGTAACCGGTGACGTTACTCAGATTGATCTTCCTGGCGGGAAGTCTGGACTTGGGATTGCTCAGACCGTGCTAGCTAATGTTGAAGGACTCAACGTTCAAAAGCTAACAAGCAGAGATGTAGTTAGGCATGAACTGGTCACAAGAATCGTCGAGGCTTATGACAGAGCGGCAATCAAATGAGTGTTGAGATAGCAAATGAATCAGAAATCTCTGTGGATACTGATCGAGTGCTCGAGCTGGCATATTTCGTTCGTGGAGCTCTGAAACTACACGAATTAGTGGACCTTGGGATTACGTTTGTTGACGAAGGGCCGATGACTGACCTGCACATCAAGTGGATGGATGAACCAGGACCAACTGATGTCTTGAGTTTTCCGATGGATGAATTGCGTCCGGGTACGGACCGGAACAGCTCACCCGAAGGAATTTTGGGTGACATAGTCGTGTGCCCGCAGGTTGCAACAAAGCAAGCTATAACAGCTGGTCACGAAACAATCAATGAAATCCTGCTGCTGGTCACCCACGGCATGCTTCATCTGGTTGGCTTTGATCACGCTGAAACGGACGAAGAAAAAGAAATGTTTGATCTGCAAAAAAACTTGCTAACTGATTTCTACAAATCGGAAACCTCTTGATTTTCGTAATCTCAGGTTTAGTGCTGGCGGCCCTATTGATCATCCTGTCCGCCATTCAGACGACGTTAGAAATTGCTGAAGACGCCAGGGCAGGAGCTTTATCTATTGCCAGGGCGCTGTTATTGAGCGCTTTAGCCGGTTTTTGGCTGGTTTTTGCAGTGGAAGCCGGCAATCTTGGTTACATTTTGGCTCTAGGCCTGCTCGGACTTTTGCTTGCACAGCAGCTACTTGGTCGAATTCTCGGCAGGGCTAAATTTGCCGAGAAACTATCCACTAACGCAAACGGGCTTGTGACATGGTGGAGCAAATTGGTTGCCTCAATCCGGCTTGTAACGCCTGAGGTGGCCGAAGAGTATGAGCAAGAACTTCTGGACTCTGTTGAAGAGTTTGGCGAGACGGTGGTCCGTGAGGTAATGGTTCCTCGGGTAGACGTGGAAGTAGTTGACAGCGATGCGTTGCTCGAGGATGCATTGAGCACGTTTATGGCGACTGGGTTTTCGAGGCTGCCGGTTGTAGGGGAGAGCGTCGATGACGTTGTTGGCGTGCTGTACCTGAAGGATCTTGCGCGCGTCGTGCATCAAGACCCGGGCTTACTGTCGGTCAAAAAAGCCATAGATGCTTCAAGACAGGCCCTGTTCACACCGGAATCCAAGTCGGTAGCGGATCTGCTTCAAGAAATGCAGCGCGTAAAAACTCAGATTGCGATTGTCGTGGATGAGTATGGCGGGGTTGCTGGAATCGTGACCGTGGAGGATCTGATTGAGGAGCTCGTTGGTGAAATTGGAGACGAGTACGACCGTGAGGTCGTCGGAATCGAGAAACTCTCCGAAACAACTTTCAGGTGCCAACCCAGAACCCCGTTGGACGAAATTGCTGAAATTTTCGAGATTGAGCTTGATGACGATGATGTTGACACAATCGGCGGTCTCCTAGTCAAGGCAATTGGAGCGCTGCCTGTGGGCGGGGAAACAGTCGAGGTGCAGGGTCTAATGCTGACTGCCGAGCGCGTAGTTGCCAAGAAAGGCCAACTGCTTAGCGTATTAGTTCGTAAACTCGTGTTAGATGAGTGAATTTAGATCAGGGTTTGTAAGCTTCGTGGGCCGACCGAACGTTGGCAAGTCAACGCTCACGAATGCCATTGCGGGCGAAAAAGTTGCCATCACTAGCTCTAAACCACAAACAACCAGGCGCGCAATTAGAGCAATTAAGACCTCGGAGGCTGGTCAGCTAATAATGGTGGATACCCCTGGTCTTCACAGGCCAAGGACACTTCTAGGCCAACGACTAAACGACCTTGTGAGCTCTACTTTGCACGAAGTGGATGTAATTGTCTTTTGCACTCCGGCCAACGAGGAGATTGGGCCGGGTGATCGAAAAATTGTTGCGGACATTGCCAAATACGGTCGTGCCAAGAAAATCGCAATTGTCACCAAGTGCGAAACCGTATCTAAGCAAAAACTTGCTCAACACCTAATGGCAGTCGCAGAGCTGCACGACTGGAAGGAGATTGTTCCGGTTTCAGCCGCAACCATGGAGCAGGTTGACCTTCTAGAGACCCTTCTGATTGGCTATTTACCGGTTGGTCCATTGTTCTATGAGAAGGACGTCGTTAGTGAAGAGCCTCTTGAGGATCGGATTTGCGAGCTCGTTCGAGAAGCGGCGCTGGAGTTAGTCAATGATGAGCTGCCACACTCGCTTGCTGTCACGCTGGATGAAATTCTCTACGACACAAAAAAGCCCACCGTTCACGTTTCGGTTTGGGTCGAACGCGATTCCCAGAAGGGAATCATCATCGGCAAGGGCGGCTCGATGTTAAAAACCATCGGTCAAAAGGCAAGGCGCGAGGTTGAGGCTCTGATGGATGAGCCCATTCACCTGGCAATTCAAGTCAGGATTGCTCAAAACTGGCAAAGAAATGCTAAGCAGCTTGGAAAACTCGGGTTCTAGCGCAACTGGTCCTCAGGTGCTAGCCTGAGAACATGAGTTTTAACCTCCTCCTTATTGGCCGCGACGAGGCCTAGCCACGGCCCAATCTCGTCGCGGTGCAAACCTGCGGTCAATTCAGATTTAGGCGGAGAGAAATGAAAAATCACCAAAAACCATCGAAAATGCCATTTGAGCGTTATGAACCTTTTCACGCGCAGATTTCAGTAGAGCTTGCAGACAGAACTTGGCCCACTAAGAGAATTACTCAGGCGCCGCAGTGGTGCGCTGTTGATCTTCGTGATGGCAATCAAGCGCTGATTGACCCAATGAACGCCGAGCGAAAGCTTGAAATGTTTAAGCTTTTGGTTGCAATGGGCTACAAGGAGATTGAGGTTGGGTTTCCCTCTGCCTCCCAGACTGATTTTGACTTCGTGCGTCTACTTATTGATCAGGACTTGATCCCCGATGACGTGACGATTCAGGTCTTGACTCAGTCCAGGGACCACCTTATTGAGCGAACATATGAGTCGATAGCTGGCGCAAAGCAGGCAATCGTGCATTTTTACAACTCAACTTCGGTGCTACAGCGCAGAGTCGTCTTTGGGCAGGACAAGGACGGAATCAAAAAGATCGCCACCGATGCGGCTTTGAAGTGCTTAGAGCTAGAGGCCAGCATTCCCGAAACAAAAGTCTTCTACGAATACTCGCCGGAATCCTATACCGGCACTGAGCTCGAGTTCGCACTTGAAGTGTGTAACGCGGTAGCAGACATTATCAAACCGACTTTGGACCGCAAATTGATAGTCAACTTGCCGGCAACCGTGGAAATGGCAACACCGAATGTCTACGCGGATTCGATTGAGTGGATGTCGAGAAGGCTTCACCCGAGAGAGGCAATCTTGCTTTCCCTGCATCCGCACAATGACCGAGGGACAGCAGTTGCCGCAGCAGAACTGGGCTACCTGGCCGGTGCCGATCGCATTGAGGGCTGTCTTTTTGGAAATGGCGAGCGAACTGGAAACGTTGATTTAATTACTTTGGGCTTAAATCTATTTAGCCAAGGGATCGATCCGATGATCAATTTCGCAGATATCGATCAAATCAAGCGGACCGTTGAATATTGCAACCAACTAAAGGTTCCTGAACGTAGTCCCTACGGCGGTGACTTGGTTTACACGGCATTCTCTGGCTCTCACCAAGATGCAATCAAAAAAGGATTTGACCATCTGGCCAAAGATGCTCTTGAAGCTGGAAACATGGTCGATAAGCACACCTGGGCTGTTCCTTACCTACCAATCGACCCAAAGGACGTTGGCAGGAACTACGAGGCCGTCATTAGAGTCAACTCCCAATCCGGTAAAGGTGGAGTGGCCTATCTATTGAAGACCGACCACAGCTTGGACTTGCCTCGTAAGCTCCAGATTGAGTTTTCAAAAGTCATTCAGGGCTACACAGATACTTCCGGTGGGGAAGTCAGCTCCGAGAGGATTTGGGAAATCTTTCAGGACGAGTATCTTCCAGCGTCGATCGAGCAGCCTAAGTGGGGTCGCTTCGAACTGAAGAAGATGCGGACTGAGTCTGACATGGATGGCATTGTACAAATTGACGTGGTTATGCGCGATGGAGAAGCTGAGTTTGCAGCTACTGCGACTGGTAACGGCCCCATCTCGGCCTTCATTGCCATCTTGAGTGATAAGGGTTCTGACATCAGGCTTCTTGATTATGTTGAACACACGCTCAGCGCCGGAGGCGACGCTTTAGCTGCGGCGTATATCGAGCTCGAGGTTGACGGGAATGTGCTTTGGGGTGTCGGTATTGATGGCGATATTGCTACCGCGTCTCTAAAGGCACTAATTAGCTCAACCAATCGAGCTCTAAGGACCGCAGTTACCGGCTAAACCCGCAATTCTTGCGATACTTGACCTATGCCGCATTACCGAGATGAAGCCGTCGTCATCCGAACCCACAAGCTTGGGGAAGTCGATCGCATAGTGACATTGTTGACAAAAAATCACGGTCAAGTGCGAGCGGTTGCGAAGGGTGTTAGAAAAACTAGCAGCAGAATCGGTGCAAGGTTAGAGCCGTTTAATGTTGTGGATTTGCAGCTCTACGAAGGCAGAAACCTAGACATTGTTTCTCAGGTTGAGCAACTGGCTAACTACGGCTCCGTGATAGTCGCGGATTACGCCAGATACACAGCAGCCAGCGCTGTTGTTGAAGCAGCTGAACGTTTCACGCGTGAGGATTCCTCCTCCCAGCACTACATGCTCGTGATTGGTGCCCTCAGGGCTCTTTCCCTTAAAGAGCACGCTTCCGATCAGATTCTGGACTCGTACCTGTTACGGGCATTGGCAATCTCAGGTTGGATTACCAATATTGACCAGTGTCAGGGCTGCGAATCAACCGAGACTGTTTCATTTTCTGTTCATTCCGGGTCTGTCAGTTGCCAATCGTGCACTTTGCCCGGGTCCGTGCGTCTTGGGGTCGATGGAATTTCGCACATTAGCGCGCTGCTTATCGGTGATTGGCCAAGCGTTGGTCGCGCTAACTTGGCAACGCGTGCTGCCGTGAGCGCTGTTGTGGCTGGCTACTTGCAGTGGCAGCTTGAAAGGGGACTTAGATCCCTGGAGCACGTGGAGCGAAGTTGATAAAACATAATGACCCGTTAAGAAGCATGCCGTCCTTTAGCGCTGTTCCCAAACACATCGCTATGGTGATGGACGGGAATGGCCGGTGGGCCAATGAGCGTGGTCTTACTCGCACTGAGGGTCACAGAGCTGGCGAGGCGGCGCTATTGGAGGCTGTTGCAGGCGCGAGTAGCGCCGGTGTCGAGAGCCTTACTGCCTATGCATTTTCTACCGAGAACTGGAAGCGCTCGACCGAAGAAGTGAAATTTCTCATGGGCTACAACAAAGAGGTCTTGAGGCGACGAAGAGACCTCTTGATGGAGTGGAACGTACGCATCCGTTGGTCTGGTTCGGAGCGCAAGCTTTGGCCTAGCGTCGTGCGTGAGCTTCGTGTGGCCGAGGAAATGACCAAGAACAACACTGGATTGGTCCTAACCATGGCCGTTAACTACGGTGGACGGCAGGAGATAGTTGCTGCGGTAAACAAGATTCTCCATGAGGTGACCGTCAGTGGATCAGTTCCCAAATTCATAACCGAGAAGACGATCCAAAAGAGACTTTATGTTCCGGAGCTTCCGGACGTTGACATGTTCTTGCGCTCGAGCGGAGAGATGCGTATTTCTAACTTTATGCTTTGGCAATCGAGCTACGCGGAGATGATTTTCATGGATGTTCTGTGGCCTGATTTCACGCGTGAGTCAATGTGGGAGGCTATCGGTGAGTTCGGAAGAAGGCAGCGCCGCTTCGGTGGCGCCTTAGATGCCCCACTAAACTAGGGAACCGCTAGACATCCAATAAATAATCCCCGGAGAATAATGGCCAATCAAAAGCTCGACCAGGTAATTTCGCTTGCAAAACGCAGAGGCTTTGTGTTTCAGGCTGGCGAAATTTACGGAGGATCGAGATCGGCATGGGATTATGGCCCTCTCGGAGTGGAGCTCAAGGAAAACATCAAGCGCCAGTGGTGGCAGTCTGTGGTGTCTGGAAGAGATGACGTTGTTGGGCTGGATAGTTCAATTATTTTGCCGACGAAGGTTTGGGAATCGTCCGGCCACGTTGAGGCGTTTGTTGATCCCTTGATTGAGTGCACCAGCTGTCACAAGCGTTTTCGTCAGGATCACCTGGAAGAGGCATTTGAAGAAAAAAAGTCCAGGGCTCCCAAGTCGATGGCAGAAATTGCCTGCCCCAACTGTGGGACCAAGGACTCTTGGACCGAGCCAAAGAGCTTCAACGGTCTTTTGAAGACCTCGCTGGGCCCAGTCGATGATGACACCGGGATGCATTACCTTCGGCCCGAGACTGCTCAAGGTATTTTCGTGAACTTCAACAACGTTCTAAATGTTTCAAGGATGAAACCTCCATTTGGAATAGGGCAAATGGGAAAGAGTTTCCGCAACGAAATCACTCCTGGTAACTTCATCTTTCGCACGCGCGAGTTTGAGCAGATGGAGATGGAGTTTTTCGTAAAGCCAGGCGAAGATGAAAAATGGCATGAATATTGGATCGAACAGCGCCATAACTGGTATCTAGATCTTGGAATTAACCCGGACAACCTTCGACTTTTCGATCACCCGAAGGAAAAGCTGTCGCACTACTCCAAACGGACCGTTGATATCGAATACCGCTTTGGTTTTCAGGGTGGAGAATTCGGTGAGCTTGAGGGAATCGCAAACCGAACCGATTTTGACCTAAAGACTCACTCGGCTTCGTCCGGTGTTGACTTGAGCTACTTTGACCAAACCGAGGAAAAGCGCTGGACTCCATTCGTTATTGAGCCAGCGGCGGGACTCACCAGGTCTCTAATGGCGTTCATGGTCGATGCGTACTCCGAGGACGAGGCGCCTAACGCGAAGGGCGGAGTTGATACCAGAACCGTGCTTCGACTCGATTATCGACTTTCGCCTGTAAAGGCGGCTGTTTTGCCGCTGAGCAGGAACGAGGCTCTAAATCCGATTGCCAAGTCTTTGGCGGCTGAGCTACGCAAGAACTGGAACATTGACTTCGATGACTCGGGTGCCATTGGCCGCAGGTATCGAAGACAAGATGAAATCGGAACCCCTTTTTGCATAACGATTGACTTTGAGACAGCCGATGATCAGTCCGTGACCATTCGTGAGCGCGATTCGATGGCTCAGGAGCGGGTTTCTCTGGACAAGGTTGCAAGCTACCTATTTGAGAGACTCAGTTAGTTAATTGGGACTAACGTACGGAACTAAGACCTTTGAGGTGCCAGTTGTGCTGGCACCAATGGCCGGCATCACTAACACCGCCTTCAGGAGGCTCTGTCGCGAGTACGGCAATGGCCTTTTTGTCTCGGAGATGGTTACCTCCAGAGCACTGGTTGAAAGAACCGAGGAGTCAATGCGCCTTATTGGGCATCATGAGTCGGAGGAGTTTCGGTCAGTCCAGTTGTATGGAGTCGACCCCACAACAATTTCTAGGGCCATTGGGATGCTCGTTCAAGAAGATCGAGCAGATCATATTGACTTGAACTTCGGTTGCCCGGTTGCGAAAGTCACCCGAAAGGGTGGGGGAGCAGCCTTACCTTGGAAGTCAGAGCTGTTTGAGGCCATTGTTCAATCAGCCGTAAAGGCAGCGGGAACTATCCCGGTGACAGTCAAAATGCGTAAAGGCATAGATCAAGGCCATCTGACGTTTTTGGACGCTGGAAAGGCTGCTCGGGACGCAGGAGTCACTGCCGTGGCGCTGCATGGACGAACCGCGGAAGATTTCTACTCTGGAAGAGCAGACTGGGACGCCATCGCCCAACTTCGAGAGTCACTGCCGGATGTTCAAGTACTTGGTAATGGTGATATTTGGTCGGCACAGGACGCAGTGTCAATGATGGATAAAACTGGAGTGGATGGAATTGTTGTTGGCAGAGGATGCCTCGGTAGGCCATGGCTGTTCCAGGATCTTGAGCGGGCAATAGCAGGCTATCTAGCTGGTGACAAGAATCCAAAGGTAGAAGAAGTAATGCCTTCACTTGGTCAGGTGGCCGACGCGTTCTATCGCCACGCCGAACTTCTGACTGAGTTCTTCGAGGAGGAAGGCAGGGCGTGCCGAGATATCAGGAAGCACGTTGCTTGGTATTTCAAGGGCTACCCGGTTGGTGGAGAATTTAGGGCCGACCTTGCACGAGTCGAGTCCTTGCAGCAGGCGTCTGACTTACTGGGCTTGCTAGAGCGAGATACGCCCTACCCGGGCGAAGAAGCTGAGGGCCCTCGGGGTAGGCTCGGCTCGCTTAAAAAGTGTTCACTGCCGGAAGGCTGGCTGGATTCCAGGGACCTGAGCGACACTCATCGATCTCAGCTGGAATTCGCAGAGCTGTCGGTCTCAGGAGGATAAGCATGGTTGCCAAGGCAGAAAACGGCCATGACCCTCGAGATCTCGAGCGTTTTGTGGGCCAACCCGGGTCTCAGATGGAGGGTCGCGGAGAGTTTGCGCGCGATCGAGCAAGAGTTTTGCACTCTGCTGCGTTCCGGAAGCTGAGCGCTAAGACTCAGGTCCTTTCCCCAAGTTCTGGGGACTTTGCAAGAACGAGACTTACTCATTCGCTTGAGGTTGCTCAGGTTGGTAGGGAGCTGGCAACAGCACTGGGAGTGAACCCAGATCTAGTAGACATGGGTTGCCTAGCTCATGATCTTGGTCATCCACCTTTTGGTCATAACGGGGAGTCGGCTCTAAACTTTTGGGCCGCCGACATCGGGGGCTTTGAAGGGAACGCTCAAACATTTAGGATTTTAACGAGGCTTGAACCAAAGATTTATGACGACAGTGGCACCTCAAGAGGCTTGAATCTAACCAGAGCTTCTTTGGATGCGGCTACCAAGTATCCGTGGCCACTGTCTAGAGCAGCCGAATTCGACAACGTTACAAAATTTGGTGTCTATGACGACGACGTAGAAGTCTTTGATTGGATGAGGCAGCAAGCTCCCGAGGGCATGAAGTGCGTAGAGGCTCAAATTATGGACTTCGCTGATGATGTTGCCTACTCCGTGCATGATTTCGAGGATTCAATAGTGGAGGGGTTTGTGAATCCAGCGTTGATTTCGGTTGTCACGTCAAACGACGCCCTAATTGAGGACATAGGCAAGTGGTCTGAGGGTTCTTATTCGAAATCCGAGCTAGAGGAGGCCCTTTTATCCCTGCAGTCCTCAAGTCATTGGCTCAAAACTTTTGATGGATCACCGAGAGACTTGGCGCGGCTAAAAAACCTAGCCAGTGACCTAATTGGTTCTTTTGTGTCCCGAACTACCAGTGCCGTCTTGGAAGAGTCAAAAAAGGGCACCTTGAGTCGATTTAGTGCCAGCGTTAGCGTTCCGAGCCGCGTGAAGAGCGAGATTGCCGTGCTAAAAGGAATCGTTGCTTCTTCAGTGATGACAGAAAATTCGCGGCAGCCTTACTATGAGGACCAACGGACGTTACTCGTGGAGCTTGCTGAAACCTTGCTAGCCAAGAACGGCGCCGGACTCGACTCGACCGGTTCTGAGGCATGGGTGGGGGCGAAAGACCACAAGGCTCAGAAACGAGTCATCGTCGATTACGTGGCATCTCTTACTGACCCTGCAGCGGTCGCTCTTCACCGCAACACAAGAGCATAGGATTCATCTATGGCTGGTCGAGTATCCCAAGGGGACATTGAGGAGCTAAAAGAGCGCGCTGATATTGTTGAGATCGTTGGCGGCTACGTTGCCCTAAAGGCAGCAAGTTCGGGCTCCTTCAAGGGTTTATGCCCATTCCACGATGAGAAATCACCCAGTTTTAACGTTCGAGCTAACCCCGCGTTCTATCACTGCTTTGGCTGTGGAGTTGGTGGCGATGTCTACAAGTTCATTCAGGAGATCGAGTCGGTTAGCTTTTCCGATGCGGTGCAGCGGTTGGCGGACAAGGTCGGCTATCAGCTGAAGTTTGAGGAGGGAACCGACGAGGGCTCATCAAGGTCCAGGTTGCTAGCCCTAAACAAATTCGCGTCGGATTACTACCAGGGACAATTGCAATCAAGCGAAGGCCAGACTGCTCAAGACTTTCTGCTGTCTCGCGGATTTGAATTGGAAAGCTTTGTAACTTTCGGAATCGGCTATGCCCCGAAGGGCTGGCAGAACCTGATAGATGCGGCTTCGACTGCCGGTTACCAGATGCAGGAACTGGTCTTAGCCGGTTTGGCGATGGAGAGTGACAAAGGCGGCTATGACCGCTTTCGTGGGCGCGTGTTGTGGCCGATCCGAGACGCAAACTCGCAAGTGCTTGGGTTTGGTGCCAGGAAACTCTACGAAGACGACCAGGGCCCGAAATACCTAAACACGCCTGAGACCCCCGTATATCGTAAGTCGAGCGTCCTATACGGCCTTGATTTAGCCCGAAGGGCCATCGTCAAGTCAAGACAGATTGTCGTCGTCGAGGGCTATACCGATGTAATGGCCTGTCACTTAGCCGGTGTGGAGACTGCGGTCGCAACTTGTGGCACTGCCTTTGGCGAAGAGCACATTCGCATAATCAATCGATTATTGGGTCAAACAAGCGATCCGGCAGAGGTTATCTTCACTTTTGATCCGGATGCCGCAGGGGAGAAGGCTGCCCTTCGAGTCTATGGAGACAGCTCAAAGTTCAATGCCCTAACCTTTGTCGCGAGCGGGCCTGATGGCCTTGACCCCGCGGACCTTCGTCAGAAAATGGGCGACGGGGCAATTTCGAAGATGCTGGGCTCCAAAAAGCCATTATTTGAGTTCGTTATTCGCCATCGAATAAGCCAATTTTCTCTGGGGGACCTAGATTCACGAGTTGCTGCGGCAAGGGCAGCGGCTCCAGTTGTGGCCGAGATTACGGATTCGGCTCTCAAGTCAGGCTATGTAAAGGCGCTAGCGGATTGGGTGTCTCTTGACTCTTCTGAAGTAGAGCAAATGGTTCGGGCAGACGTGACGAAGCAGGTCCAGCAGCGAGTAGAGCCCATGAGACAAGCTGGAATTCCAGCGTCAGAGGTGGTTACCCCGCAGGCTCGAATGGAGCGGCAAGTACTGGAGGTATTGGTGCAAGCCCCCGGCGCCTTCAGTCCCGAGCAGCTTCGTCGCATGTTGGCTTCGGGGTTTACCGTCGCTCAGCATCATCGAATTCTCGAGGTGGCGAACATGAACTCGATGCACCTAGCGGAGGGTGACTTTGCCAATCTATTGGCCACTCAAGTTCTAGCAGAGGATCTGGAAGTGATTCGGTCTCTTGCCCTTGCGAACCTTCCGGTAGCTAACGAGGAGGCTCTTTCTAAATACGCGGTTGGTGTCGTAAGGACAGCGATGCTCAATACCTTGGCTCGCGAGAAAGTCGATTTAATGGCTGCGCTTAGACGAATCGACTCGACCGCCAGCCCGGAACAGTTGGGTCAAGTCCAGCAAGAATTGATGGCTTTGGAATCAGAACGTCGTGAGTTGATGAAATAGCTCACGAATCTGCTAATGTTGTGCCGTGTCTCTAGGGATGCATTCCTCGGTAGCTCAATTGGCAGAGCAATCGACTGTTAATCGATAGGTTCTTGGTTCGAGTCCAAGCCGAGGAGCCATACTTTTCCTGGAGAAGGCATGAGCAGGCAAGTAATTTCCACTTCACTCTCCGTAGGTCTAGCAACTGGCCTCTACGGCGTTTCCTTTGGCGCTATCGGTTCTGCTGCAGGCCTAGGAGTTCCTTCCGTCATGTTACTGAGCCTGGTGATGTTTTCGGGCGCGAGTCAATTTGCATTTGTTGGAATCATCGCGGCTGGGGGAGCACCAATCACCGCAATTTCGTCGGCTTGGCTGATGGGTGTCCGAAACTCTTTCTATGGACTTCGATTGAATGCCGTGATTGGTCCTAGAGGGCTCTGGCGGCTGCTGGCAGCGCAGTTGACGATTGACGAGTCAAACGCTGTTTCCGCGGCCCAAGAAGGCCTGCGTGATCAAAAACTCGGCTTTTGGCTAACCGGGGGCGCGGTCTTTATTTTTTGGAATACAGCAACTCTGATTGGGGCACTAGCCGGAAACCTTATTGGGTCAGTTGAGGCCTGGGGTCTGGATGGCGCCGCCGCGGCCGCGTTCCTAGGGCTGCTATGGCCTAGATTGAAAAATAACTTACCTTTGGCCTGCATTGGAGCGCTGGTTGCACTAGTGGCAATTCCCCTCACACCGGCCGGTGTCCCTGTCTTGCTTGCTGCCGTTGTCGCTTTGCTCCCAATCGGGGGTAAAAAATGATCAGCACTGTAATTTTCGCTTCGTTGGCGGTCTACACCTGGAAAATAATAGGTTTCTTGATTCCTGATCGGCTTATCGGTAAACGTGGAAGGCTTATTGCCGAGCGCATGACTGTTTCTCTACTCGCAGCACTTGTAGTACTTCAGGGGTTTTCATCTCAGAGCGTTTTGGTTCTTGACGCTCGAGCAGCCGCTCTAGTTGTGGCCGGAGCTCTTTTGGCTATGCGGGTTCCATACATTTTCGTCGTGCTAGCCGGTGCAGTTGTGGCTGCGGGCTTAAGGTTTTTAGGGTTCTAGATAGTCCTCGCCTGGCAACCATGACAGTCCAGGTTTACCCCACTCATTTTCTTTGATGGCTTTTTTCATAAGCTTCTTATGAGGCTTCACTAGCCGGTCTGCGTAGAGCATTCCTTCTAGGTGATCAAACTCATGCTGAAAGATTCGAGCAAGCCAGCCCTCGGCTTCTATTTGGTAGCCTTGGCCCTCTAGGTCAGTTGCCATCAACAAGGCGCGGTTCGCTCGTTTGAGAGGAAACCTCTCTCCGGGAATCGATAAACAACCCTCGGCATCAGCCTCTTCGTCAAGTTGCTCGTCAGAAAATTCCGAGATAGAAAGCTGGGGATTGATCGCAACGCCACGTATTTCCTCATTGTCAGTGCTGTAAGAGTAAACAAATATTCTGAGTCCGACTCCGATTTGAGTGGCAGCTAGGCCTACGCCGGGCGCCGAATCCATGGTCTCGAACATGTCGGCGACCAACTCGCGGATGTAATCATCTATCGCCAGGACTTCCACAGCTCGTGTATGAAGCACTGGGTCGCCGGTTATTCGAATTGCATGCAAGGTCACGCCCCTATTTTACTCAATCTGACGGAGGAATTTCAGCTTGGTGGTCTAGGCTTTTAGGGCTTCCAGTCCGACAGGAGAAAAGGTTTGTTTTCACCCGAGATTGTTAGGGCATTTGCTATTGGCCTTGCTGTTATCGGAGCGATTTTTCTCTCACTTGGTGCACAGTTTCAAAATGACGCAGTTACTAAACATCACGCGCCGAGCCGGCCAAGGCCGGGATCTTTGAGTCTCAAGCAGATTGCTGATCTTTTGAGAAGACCAAGATGGTTGACTGGGACAAGCTTCTTGGTTCTGGCGATTCTTTTTCAGCTTTCAGCGCTGGCGCTGGCGCCCTTGATCGTGGTTCAGCCGATCGGCGCAATCGCGCTTATTATGACCTCTTTACTAAATGCCAGGATTTATAGGGTTCGCCTTAATACGAGCACTTTTGTTGCTATTGCCCTAACGACCATAGGCGTGGGCGGATTTGTTGCAGTCGCAGCCTCTAGTGCTGTGGCTGTCGAAATGAGCAACGAAAAACTACTTCAGGTAGTCGGCATACTGTTTGTCTTACTTGCAATGTTTGGTCTGTTGTTTTGGCGATCCAAGGGCAAAGTGGGCGCGCTGCAATACATTTTTGGAGCAGGGGTCCTCTACGGTTTCGTAGCATCGCTTGCGAAGGTTGTGATTCAGCGAATCTTGCAAGAGGACTATGACCTGCTCACCCTGCTTGCGCTGGTTTCTCTGGTTGGCGCGACGGTGCTGGGTGGTTGGTTCGTCCAAAACGCTTACGCATCTGGACCTCCCGATTTAGTCATTGCGGGCCTGACTGTCATTGATCCTGCTGTTGCTGTCATGATCGCAATCGCAATTCTTGGTGAGGCCGAGGCGGCAAGTCTCGGAGAAGTCGTCGGTTACGGTGTGGCGGGTATCATTGCTATATCTGGAGTACTTACCTTGAATAGATTTCACCCGCAGTTGACCAAGAAGGGTAGCAGTGAGCCAACCGATTAAGGTCCTCATAGCCTGCGACACTTTTGCCCCCGACATTAACGGAGCCGCAAAGTTTGCTGAACGACTAGCCGGCGGTCTTGTTAGAAACGGCAATGAAGTGGCAATCATTGCTCCCAGTCTCGACGGTCGTTCTGGCACAAGGGTGGAAGAGCATGACGGTGCAAAAATGACCGTGCACCGACTCAAGAGCCACAAGATGCCGAACCATAAAAGTCATCGATTAACTTCTCCGTTTGGTCTATCCAGGGCGATCAAAAAAATTGTCCTTGAGCAAAAACCGGATGCTTTGCACGTACAGTCTCACCTTATGGTTGGACGATTCGCGATGAGCGCGACCAGAGGTATGTCGATTCGAAGGATTGCCACCAATCACACGATGCCTGAGAACCTACTTAAGTATTCGTTTCTGCCGAAATTTATGCATTCGCTTGCCATCAAGATTCTCTGGGGGGATGCTGGCAGAGTCTTACGGAAGATGGACGCTTTAACTACGCCCACGAGACGCGCTGCCGATCTTTTAGAGAAGTCAGCGCACGTCAAGGACGTTCTGGCGATCAGCTGCGGCATAGATGCCACAAAGTTTGCCAACCAGACTCCAACTCAAAATAAGCAGCCGGTGGCACTGTTCGTTGGTCGATTGGATGACGAGAAAAGAATCAACATTTTGCTGATTGCCATAAGCAAATTAGACAAGTTCCCAAATCTAAAACTTCGACTGGTTGGCGATGGGGGTGAGCGCGAGCGTCTTGAGCGTCAGGCCAGTTTGCTTGGGATTTCGGATCGCGTCGAATTTTTGGGGCATGTTACCGACCAAGAGCTTGCTGGCTTTTATGAGAATTGCACTGTTTTTGTAATGCCTTCAATAGCCGAGCTGCAGTCGATTGCGACTATGGAGGCCATGGCTTCTGGGCGACCCGTCATAGCCGCTGATGCCATGGCACTTCCGCATTTGGTTCACGACGGCGACAACGGGTATTTATTCCCCCCGGACGACGCTGATGCCCTGAAGGAACGCTTAGAGCTTGTGCTTTCGGCGGACGGCAAAGAGCTTGCGAGACTCAGTGAAAACTCCGTGCATCTGATTCAGTCGCATGACATCGCAACAACCATAAGGATCTTTGAAGACCTTTATCGGGGCACGGGCGCAGATGTTCCGACCACAGCCGACAATCGGCCTGAGTACTTATTACCAATTGGCCGGCTGTCTGCTTCGCTTAGAAAGCGCGTCGAGGAATTCAGGGTAGAGGCCTTAAGTCTTCGCCGCCGCGCAGAGGGGGCGTCTGAGAGCGCGCGAGGAAGATTCACGGGTGCGGCGGATGAGGCAAGGGAAAGGCTTAGCGAGGTGCGCGAAGAAGTCAGGGAGCAGCTTTCCGAGTTTCGAAGCGAGCTGGGCGATGCTGCTAAGAAATTTAGACGTAAACGCGACAATTAATTAAACATAGTCCCTAAATTAAAGATCGGGAGTTCTATAAATTGATTGTGCCTCCAGCTAGCTCGATGTTTGACAAAGTTGGCAAAAATCTAATTAGTATTGAGGTAACTCTCCAGTGTCGGGGCCATTGTCTCGAAGCTGGCAACTTAGGCGAAGGGCTTTCATGACAACGCACGCTTGGCTCAATCACTACCCATCGGACGTGCCTCACGAGTTAGAGTCTCACTCTTTTCGTAACCTTCCAGATTTGCTGGCAGTAGCATCAAAAACCTACTCAAAAACAACCGCCTTCACTCAGTGCATGCCCAATGGCATGAACGGGTCCTTGACCTTTGAGCAGGTTGACAAGCTCAGCGATGACTTCGCCTCTTATCTTCGTGAGGAAGCGGGGCTCAAATCTGGTGAGCGCGTTGCGGTTCAAATGCCGAATTGTTTGAGCTATCCAATAGTGGCATTTGGTGTCTTGAAGGCCGGGTGCGTACTAGTGAACACGAACCCTCTTTACACGCAAACAGAGATGTTGCATCAGTTCTCTGATTCCGGAGCCAGTGCATTAGTTGTAGTCGACATGTTCGCCGATCGGTTGACCGGGATCATTGAGAAGACCAAGATAAAAAGCGTTGTCACCGTTAGTGTGAGCGAGTTCTTCCCCGGACCCGTTGCCGGGATCATCAAGCTGACTCAGAAGTATTGGAGTAAGACGCTCCCAAAAATCAAGGTAGAGCACACTAGCTTCAGGGACGCTCTGAAACTCGGAAAGAAAGCTTCAGCCAACGACAAGCTGTCTGGATACCTTGAGAATGTTGGGCCCGATACAGTTGCCGCTCTTCAATACACCGGCGGCACAACTGGTGTTTCAAAGGGTGCAATGTTGACCCATGGGAACTTAGTCAATAACACTCTTCAGATGATTTCTATGTGCGGCTCGTACATGAGGCCAGGGGCGGAAATCGTTCTAACTGCTCTTCCGCTCTATCACATTTTTGCTTTCACGGTAAATCTCCTGGGTTTCTACCACCTAGGGGCCCGGAACATCCTGGTTCCATCGCCACGACCACCTAGCAACCTAAAACGTGCATTTGAGAACTATCGGGTGACTTGGCTATCAGGTGTAAACACACTTTTTAGCGCGCTATTGAATGAGCGCTGGTTTACGGACAGCCCGCCAAAGTATTTGAGGGCATCTGCAGCCGGCGGAATGGCTCTGCATGAGTCAGTTGCTAAGCGTTGGAGAGAGGTAACTGGAACACCGATCGTCGAAGGCTATGGCCTTACTGAATCTTCTCCCGTCTTGACTTTTAATCCTCTAGGTGGACTGCAGAAAGACGGCACCATCGGGATTCCAGTTCCCTCGACGGAGGTCCGCTGTGTGGACGAAGAGGGCAATGATGTTCAAATTGGGCAACCCGGTGAACTTATTGCAAAGGGCCCACAGATCATGCAGGGCTACTGGCAGCGAGCTGACGAAAGCTCCTTAGCACTGCGAGATGGATGGCTCCAAACTGGCGACATAGCCCAAGTCGATAGCGATGGTTATTTCACCATAGTTGATCGCAAGAAAGACATGATTCTGGTGAGCGGCTTCAACGTCTACCCGAACGAAGTCGAAGAGCGGATTGCAAATGTTAGCGGCGTCCGTGAGGTCGGAGTTATAGGCATTCCAGACCAGAACAGCGGTGAGAGGGTTTGGGCCTATGTCGTGGTCTCACAGCCCGCACCTTCCACTGAAGATATCGTCTCTCATTGCCGGGAGCACATGGCAGCATATAAGGTTCCGCACCACATTATCTTCGTAGACGAGCTTCCTAAGAGTCCAATCGGAAAGATTTTGCGCAGAGAACTTAGAGACGGAGCACTCGCTTCCGCATCTTCATCTAACGACGGCAAGGGAGCATAGCCATGAGAAATTTAATGATCCTGGCAGCGGAAGCGGCAAATGAGCCAACAGTCGTTAATGAGATGGAGCAGACTCTGCTGCGAGCGTTTGTTCTCATTATTATGTTCGGGCTTGGTGCTGGCCTTACTCCCAAGGACTTCGCACTTGCACTTAGACGCCCCTGGGGCCTAGTTATCGGCTGGATCACCCAGTTTGGCATCATGCCGCTTACTGCCTACGTTCTTATCGTGACCGTGCTGCTTCCCTTCTCTTCAACTGAGGGCATACTCTTGGTAGCTCTGGGAGCGCTAATCATGGGAAGCGTACCGGCCGGCACTACCTCTAACCTCTTCACCTACTTCTCCAAGGGTAATCTTGCTTTGAGCGTGACTATGACGGTGAATTCAACTCTCTGGGCGTTCGTTATGACACCTGCGGTGCTTTTCATCTACTCAAACTTCTTGGGTCTGGACGAGTCTCTAAGCGTTGAGTTCGGCGAGCTCGCATTAGTCATCTTCGGACTCATCGTTCCGGTTGGCCTGGGGATGTTAGTGCGCCGCTTGAGTGCCAACGTGGGCGCTGTTCTGGAGCTGATAGGTGGAGTGTTTGGGCTTATCTTCATCCCGTTCCTTATCATTATCTGGGTTCCACGCAACTGGGAGCTGCTCATGACAACCGAGTGGCCAACCTACGTAGTGGCGATTGGAATGGGTCTTGTCGGGATCACAGTGGCGTACTACTTGGCAAAGCTGATTCGAATGCACCCAATGAACGCGAGAACCATTTCTCTGGAGACTGGAATCAACAACGGGCCGCTAGCAATCGCTGTAATCGTCGCCGTGTACATCGACAATCCTGGAGTAGACCAAATTCTGCTTGTTCCCGCGCTCTACTCTTTGTTCATCGTGTTGATTTCGACCGGGGTTACTCTCGTGTTTAGAAGGGCCAATCTCGCTGCCGAGCAGAAGATCCCGAACCTGCTATAGCATTTCAGGCTTGATGGCGCACTTTGCCTGCTTCATTGCAGTTGGGTGACTAAGCTTTAGTGGGTTGGGGGCGTTAGCTCAGCTGGTTAGAGCAAACGACTCATAATCGTTCGGTCGCGGGTTCAAGTCCCGCACGCCCCACTCATTGGATTGCTAGCAGGGTATTGGGATAAGTTTCGATGGCCTCCGACTTAGTTGCATGTCTCTCGCCTGGTTACACTTGAACTTGTGGATTGGAGTGTGTGAATGCCGGCAGTGATCATTCAGGTCAAAACTTCCCTGCCTGAGCATGTTCATTCTCAATCTGAGGTAACTTCCGCGTTGGCACCCAGGCTCGCACCCACTGACGGAACTAGAGCCGTCTTAGAGCGCCTTCATAGCAATTCCAAGATTGAACAGCGTCACTTTGTTTTACCCATTTCGGAATACACGGATATCGATTCGTTCACGAGTGCTAATGGACTTTTTGTCCAACATGCCCTAGCGCTGGTGGAGGACTGCACCAGAAGGGCGCTTGATGAAACCGGGCTAAATGCCGACGAAGTTGATCATCTTTTCTTCACCACGGTAACCGGTGTCGGCGCTCCTGCACTGGATGTATTGCTTGCCGCTCGAATGGGTTTCCGGTCAGACCTCAAGAGGATTCCCAGCTTTGGCCTTGGCTGTGCTGGGGGTGCTGCGGGAATAGCTAGAGTCGCTGATTATCTATTGGGTAACCCAAAGGCGGTGGCGCTAGTAGTCTCCGTGGAGCTGTGTTCATTGACTATCCAGTGGGAGGATCGATCGATGGCCAACTACGTTGGCACGGGAATCTTCGGTGACGGCGCAGCTGCCGTCGTGATGGTGGGTGGTGAGCACCCTAAGGCCCTGAATGGGATTTCGGTCAAAGACAGCAGAAGCACTTTGTACTCTGATACTGAATCTTTGATTGGCTGGAAGGTTGGCGGCAGCGGGCTTTCGTTGATGCTTGAGGCCGGTGTACCAGAGATGATAACTGAAAACTTCGCAGCTGAGGTGGATGTCCTTCTTGGTCAACATGGGCTGTCTCGCAACGACATAGACGTTTGGATAGCGCATCCGGGGGGTCCCAAAATTCTTGAGGCATTTGCTTCATCGCTTGATTTAGCCGACTCCGACTTGTCCGCGAGCTGGGATGTTATGGCCAGAGCGGGAAACATGTCCTCAGCCGCAGTTCTTCATGTCTTGAACGATCTTTCTGAGCAACCTTCGGCGACAATCGGCTTGCTGTTTGCGGTTGGCCCCGGAGTCTCTCTTGAGCTTGTCTTGTTGGAGTGGACATGATCTTTACTGTCAGTGTGATGTTATTCATCGGTCTTATTTTGGCAACGGGTGCAGAGCGGATTTACGAACTTGTTGTTTCGACTAGAAATGCAAAACTAGCTTTTACAACCGGTGGTATCGAATATGGTCGCGGTCATTTGCCCTTCATGATTGCCCTGCACACCGGTCTACTAGGAGGAGCCATAATCGAAGTTGTTCTTTTTGACCGCCAATTTCTTGGTTCTCCGGGCTGGGGATTCCTTGCAATTGCCATCGGATGTCAAGCGGCGAGGTATTGGTTTATTTGGGCACTTGGGTCCCAGTGGAATACCAGGGTGATCGTGATTCCAGGTGCGCAGCTTGTGAGAAAAGGTCCATATTCGCTGCCTTGGCTTCGTCACCCCAACTATTGGGTCGTAGCAATTGAGGGTATCGCCTTGCCCATGGTTCACTCGGCTTGGATTACAGCAATCATGTTCACTGTTATCAACGCTGTATTGCTTCTTGGACTCAGGATCCCCGCCGAAAACAAGGCTTTGAAGGGCTTGAGATGAACAACTACGACGTAATAGTCGTCGGGGGAGGCCCGGTGGGCATGGCAGCGGCCATTGAGGCCCGTTTGAGCGGCCTATTGGCTGTGGTTGTCGAACCGCGCAGTGGAATAATTGACAAGGCTTGTGGTGAGGGCCTAATGCCCGGTGCAATTCCGCTATTAGCTAGGTTGGGTGTTTTTCCCAAGGGGCGTGATCTTGCCGGAGTCACATACAGAAGTGGTGGGCACGCTGTGTCTCACCGATTTTCGAGTGGTGTAGGAAAAGGCGTTAGGCGCACTGAGCTTCACGGCAGCCTTAGGTCTCGCTCAGAAGAACTTGGAGTGGTTTTTGTCGAGGCATCCGTCGGCTCCGTGACGGAAACCGAAAGTGGTCTGGTTACATCGTGCTCAAATGGTAATAGCATCCAAGGTCGGTACCTGATAGCCGCGGATGGATTGCATTCTAGTATTGCAAAGGCTGCTGGACTAGTGAAGGTGCTTTCGCCCAGGCGGTCAAAACGCTTTGGGATAAGGCAGCATTTCCACGTTGAGCCCTGGTCCGAATTCATTGAAGTCTTTTACACCAAGACCGCCGAGGTCTACATAACCCCGGTATCAGAAGATCAAGTCGGCGTTGCAGTCCTAGGACCAAAGTCGACAGACTTTGAGCAAACCATAGCCAGCATCCCAGAGCTCGCGGGAAGGCTAAGAGGTGCCTCACCGGCGTCGCAGCGTAGTGGAGCGGGCTCATTTCCTCAGCTAACCACTGCACGCACCAAGGGTCGCATCCTTTTGGTTGGCGACGCGTCCGGATATGTGGATGCAATTACTGGTGAAGGCTTGAGGCTTGGTTTCGCTCAAGCACGAGTGGCGATTGAATGCATTTTGAGTGACAAGCCAGCAAGTTATGAAAAAGCTTGGCGCCGAGTAAGTAGAGACTTTCGGGTTCTGACTCAAGGTCTAATTTTAGCGGCGAATTCCCCTATCAGAATGGCCATTGTGCCGCTGGCCAGCAGGCTTCCGTGGGTCTTTGGTTCGGTTGTCAATCGCTTGGCTCGCTAATTATGGTTGCAAACAGACTTAGTTTTCTTCTCAAATCCACCCACCCAATGCCCTCGTTCGCAGTGGCGCTCTTCGCCACTCTATTTGCTGTTGGTATTGGGCTTGAGGCTCAAAGGGTCGCATTAGTGGGGCTCGCAGTGTTGTTGCAGCAGTTCTCGGTGGGGTTATCAAACGACTGGCTGGACCACAAGCGAGATCGCGCTGCCGGACGCACCGACAAGCCTGTGGCACGGGGCTCGTTAGGCGTTTCGCTGGTTAGAAATTCTTCTTTTGCGTCAGGTGTCCTGGCGCTCGTCGTCTCGGTTTTGCTCGGCTGGGAGAGCGTTGGTTGGATGGTACTTATGCTGATTGCCGGCTGGGGCTACAACCTAGGGCTCAAAGCAACTGTTTTCTCAGTTCTTCCCTATATGGTTGGCTTTGGTATTTTGCCGGTCTTTGTGACATTGAGCCTCGAGCAGAGCCGGGTCCCTCCGGCATGGGTTGTGGTTGTTGCAGCCCTGCTGGGAGTCTCCGCGCACTTTGCGAACACTCTGCCGGACTTGCTGCAGGACAGAGCGACCGGAGTCAGAGCGCTTCCGCACATTGTCGGCCAGAGGGTTTCCGCACTAGTAATTGCTGCTACAGCAATTCTTGCCTCAAGCATTGCTGTGTTTCAAAGCGACACCTTGGCAATCTTTATCGGCACAGTTGGCCTGCTGGCTACAGTCTTGTTGGCTGGCACTGCTTCTTGGCTAAGCCTTAGGCCGACCCCACCAAGGGTAATTTTTCCACTGCTGGTCCTGGCAAGTTTGGTGAACGCAATATTGCTTATGCTCGGTGTTGGGCCGATTGGGGTTTAGACCATATTGCCGATTAGGCCTGAGGCCCAAACTCTGCCGAGCTAGCCGGAATGGCCTTTTCGTCCCCGAACAGAAAATGCCGGCTCATGTCGGGGGAGTATTTAGATAAGTAAGTCTCTCTTCCAAGATACTCGGCCAGTTGTCGATGATGGATAACGCTTGCACCGCAGCAAAGACCGATGACCTTCACCCCGATGCCAAGCACAAATTCTCCAAACTCAGCGGTCTCATATCGGTTGGAATTTTGAGCTTCCAGCGCGTCTGGAAAGGTTCTCTCATGCCGGAGAACTGCCGTGTTTAGTGGGTCGGGCAGATTAAATAGCGTTGGGTGTTTCGCGGTTGTGCGATACGTTGCCGGCATGGCGCAAACGTAATGCCCTCTGGTTGCCTCGACTATTGCTTCCACTATGGGTCGTATTGTTTGGGGACCGTGAAAACAGTTAGTTCCCACCACATCGGCCCCAGCTTCAGCCAGAGCTCTGCATGCATCCTGCGCTGAAACTCCATCCCGCAGCACACCTTTCGCGAAAATCGCAACATTGATGATTGAGGGCAGCCCTGCGAGCTGTATTTCTTCGAGCGCTATCTTTGCCTCTTCGAAGTAGTACATAGTCTCGGCCACAATAAGGTCGGCGCCCTCTTCCTTCGCCCAGCTAATCATCTCGCGATACATCATTCGGACTGCCGATTTCGAAGACTCATCAGCTGGGTCGAAGATGTTCGAATTTGAAATGTTTCCTGCTACATAAATGTCTCGTGACTGAGCTGCTCGCTGCTCGTTAGCCGCCTCTACGGCGATTGCCATAGCAGCCCTGTTTAGTGGCTCAAGCAGATCCTCCTGCCCTAAAAGCTTCATCTTTTCACGATGACCGTTATAGGTAAATGCGAGAGCGATGTCACTGCCTGCTCTGAGAAAGTCGGTCGTGATTTGCTTTAGAATTTCCGGATGCTCGAGTGCTACCATCGGAACAAATTCACCTGCGGTTAGGTATCCGCGCCTCTCAGCTTCAAACAGGTATCCGCCGGAGAGGATTATCGGCGGCGTCTCGAGTAAGCGATCCAGGAAATTGAGTTTGTTCATAATGAGCCTCCGTTGCCAAGGCTTACAGATGACACTCTTTCAAGCAAATTGAGTGAAACTTGGCGTAGTCCCGCTACAGAATCTGCGACAAGAACTTCTTGGTTCGCTCTTCTTTGGGGTTGTCAAATATCTCCGATGGCGTCCCCACTTCGACTATTTCACCCTTGTCCATGAATACAACCCGGTCGGCAACTTCGCTGGCGAAGCCCATTTCATGGGTTACCACAATCATGGTCATCCCGTCTTGCGCGAGCTCCTTCATTGCGTCCAGAACCTCATTGATCATTTCCGGGTCGAGCGCGCTAGTGGGCTCATCAAAAAGCATCACCTTTGGCGTCATGGCTAATGCTCTTGCTAGTGCCACGCGCTGCTGTTGACCCCCGGATAGTTGGGCCGGAAATTTGTCTGCCTGCTCGGGAATCTTAACTCTCGTTAGCAGTTCCATTGCAAGCTCCTCGGAAGCAGATTTGGATAGACCGCGAACCCTTCTGGGGCCGATTGCAACGTTTGTCAGGACCGTGAGATGGGGGAACAAGTTGAAGTTTTGGAAGACCATACCGGTTTCTTTTCGAATTTCCTGAATGTTTCGAATGTCCGTTGTCAGCGCAGTGCCATCCACCAAGATGTGGCCGTCATCGTGTGCCTCGAGCCTGTTGATGCAACGTATTAGAGTCGATTTACCCGAGCCCGAAGGGCCAATAACTACAACAACCTCTTTACGCCCAACTTGCATGTTTATGTTCTTCAGCGCCTCAAAGTCCTTGAAACGCTTATAGACGCCCTCGATAATGATTATGGCATCGTCGGATTCGCGTCCACCTGACATCTTGGATGCATCCTTAAATACTTCATTGCTCATCGAATACCAACTCCTAGTTTCTTTTCGATTCTTTGGCTTTCTCTGCTCATCACATATGACCCAACCCAGAACAGTAGTCCCACAAACGCTAGGGATTCATAGATCAGGCCTTGGCCGAGGTAATCATCCTGCTTAGTGATGGCTGTACCAACATTTAGTAGGTCAAATACGCTGAGTGCGACACCCGCAAGAGTAGTGTCCTTGAAAAGCGAGATGAATTGACCTATCTGGGCTGGGATAACGTTTCTTAGAGCCTGGGGCAGAGTGATTAGGAATGTAATCCTAAAAGTGGATAGCCCAAGCGCCTTACCGGCTTCCGCTTGGCCCTTGGGTATCGACTGCAAGCCGCCCCTAATAACCTCTGCAAGGTATGCGGCAGTGAACAAAGTGAACACGGTTACCGCCCTAAAGATGGCGTCGGGGGCGATGCTGGCTGGTATGAAAAACTCCAGGGCAACACCGGCTAGGAGCAGAAGAACAAAAAGTGGAGCTCCCCGAATTAGCTCAATGTATGCGGTGGATAGCCAGCGCAGAAGAGGCAATGTTGACCTTCTGCCAAGTGCCAACATAACGCCCAACGGGAAGCTCAGCCCGATGCTAACTACGGCAAGGTAGAAATTGATCAGGAACCCGCCCCACTCTTCGAGCGCGGCCTGCCCCATTGTCAAGAAAATTAGAACTAGAGGCAGCGTGGCATTTATTGCTACCCACAACCACCCGGGAAGTCTTTTCAGATGGGTAGTTCGCCTGGCTCTTCCGAAGAGTGTTCCTGCGAAGATCGAAAGCACCACGTATGCACCGAACAGAACGGCGCCCAAGTCTCCAGCTAGAACTATCAAGAAGGCTGAGGTTGAAATAATTAACCCAAAACGCTGAAATAGCTCCCATAGCTTTCCAGCAAGAGTCGGCGGTTGGTCGAGTGGTCGATTCATCCCCGAAGCGAGGCTAGCTATGGAGAAGCATGTCGCCAAGATTGAGAAACCCACCAGGAACATCAGCTCCTCTGGAAAGCGGCCAACTAGGAGTATTTTCAGGTTGACTTGAATGATTTCCCAGCGCCCAGTGATGAATACGAACTGAAACACCTGAAATATCACGTAGCCCAATGTGCTCGCTGAAATTACAGTGAGTATCGTGTCGGTAATTGACCTGAACAGGTTTCTTCTCATCCAAGTAATCATCGTTCCACCAGTGCAAGTCTTCGATTAAAAAAGTTCACAATAAGGCTAGTGACTAGCGAAATTGCTAGATAAACCAACAGGGTAAGCGAAAAAGCCGGAACCGCCGGCGAACCATTGCCCACAGTGATTTGAGCGATCTGAGTAAGCTCAAAGTAGCTGATTGTTGCTCCCAATGATGAGTTTTTTATTAGGTTCAGGTATTGATTTCCGAGCGCCGGCATTGCTATACGAAATGCTTGAGGAAGAATAATTAGTCTCATTTTTTGAGAACCGCTCAGTGCGATGGCGTCCGCAGCCTCCCCTTGGCCTCTGGAGACAGCAAGAATCGAACCGCGAACAATCTCCGCGATGTGGCTGCTCGTGTAGATAACCAATGATGCCACCAGAGCGAAGAAGGACGGGTCAAGCCTTAGTCCACCCGTTGTTCCTCGGCCATCGACGTATGGCAACTCCCAGCCGAACCCGAATAGCAGCCAAATCAGAATGACCAGCACTACGAATGTAGCTATGCCAACCAGCCACGCCCAGTCTTGCTTACCGGTTTTATCTGCCTGTCTGATTCGAATTTTGGCCACCACGAATGCAAGTAGTGCCGCACTCAGGATTCCGATTCCTAGCTGTGCGGGAGAACCGATGAACCAGGGGATGGCAATGCCTCTGTTTGACACTACGAAAAGATCAAGTGGCAGCCAGGCGTTTTCAATTCGGGGGAAAGCCTGCAGAACTACCGCGAGGTTCATGAATGTCAGCAAGAGAAGTAGTGGCAGGTTTCGAACTAATTCGACGTAAACAGTTCCGAGTGTTCTGACCATAAAGTTTTTAGAGAGCCTTGCGATACCGATCAAGGTGCCAAGGATTGTGGCGAGTGCGATACCTATAAATGCGACTCGGAGGGTATTCAGAAAACCCTCGACGAATGCGTCTCGCACCGGTTGTGATTGATCCAGGTCGTTTCCTGGAATCGTAAAGTTTGCTGGATTGTCGAGAAAGCGAAGATCGGTTTGAATGCTACTTTTGGCTACATTCTCTTGATAATTGCCGTAAAGCCAATAGAACATTGCGAACACTGCCAACAGGGCCAGTATTTGGAGCGCCCATTTGAGGGTTCTAATGTCCCTAAAAAACGGCACTTTACTGGGTGTGCTCAATTGAGGGCTCATATTATTGAGCCCTCAATTGAGTTACCTGTTGTCGTAATGACGTTGTTTATTTAACGGTAAGGAGGTGCGTAGAGAATGCCACCGTCGTTCCACAATGAGTTCAGACCGCGGTCTAGTCCCAGTGGGGTTAGGTGACGAGCAAATATCTCTCCGTAGTTTCCGACTTGCTTGACTACTTGGTAAGCAAAGTCAGTAGGCAATGAAAGGTTCGGATCTAGAACAGCCGCTCCGTCGCTACCTGGAACGTCAGCTCCAAGGAAGCGAAGTATTCCGACGTCCTCTGTTGTGTCGCGAATGCTGTCAACGTTTGCACTGGTGATTCCAAACTCTTCAGCCTGAATCGTTGCCAGTATTGCCCAGTTGACTGCCTGTGCCCAAGCGGTGTCGCCGTCCAGCACTGCTGGGGCTAGCGGCTCCTTCGAGAACACTTCTGGAAGAATCGTCAGAGCTTCACTTCCGTTCGGGTACGCAGATCGAAGCCCGGTTAGCTGGCTGACGTCTGATGACCATCCGTCACACTGTCCGGCAAGGAAAGCCTCCAGAATTAGGTCGGTCTCGTCGAATGAACGGATTTCCCAGTTGAGACCCAAGCGCGACGACTCAAGAGCAGCGTTGCCCTCTGTAGTTGTTCCCTTGGCTACACAGATGATTGCACCATCCATTGCGCTTATCTTGCTGTAACCACTGTCCGAGGTAACCATCATTCCCTGACCGTCGTAGAAAGTTGGCTGAAGGAAGTTTGCACCCTCGCTACCATCCCTCGTCGCAGTCCAAGTTGTGTTACGTACTAGGACATCAATAGCTCCGCTCTGAAGTGCTGTGAAGCGGTCTGCGGTCTCGAGATCAATCATCTCAACAGCATTAGCATCTCCCAGGACCGCTGCGGCGATAACGCGACAGAAGTCCGAGTCGAATCCAACGTGCTCACCGGCGTCGTTTAGAACTGCAAAGCCCGGGAGAGCGTCTCGAGTGCCACAACGTACTGAGCCTGCAGCGATAACGCTGTCTAGCATTGAACCTGCCGCCTCAGTTGTAGTGGTCGTTGTCGTCTGCGTTGCGGCAGGTGTTGTTGTCTCAGCTTCGGTGCTGGCGCAACCTGCCAAAAAAAGTCCTGCAGCTGAAGCAACTGCTAGAACCGATAATGATTTGCTTTTCACGTGTCCCCTTTCAATGTGGAAACATCTCACTTCGAAACTTCTTCGAGAGCGGCAAGACCCAATTGGTCTTGTAGGGCAAGACTATGCCTGGCAGTAATTGGAAGCCCTCGTCAAGGGCCGATTGTTATCTAAGCGTGACGGGCCTAAATTGTTTTTTCTAGGTAGCAATTTGCACAAAGGGATTCATAGGTGACCTGGTCCCCGTCAATGGCGACTTGCTCACCGTCGAAGACGAATACCCCATTCAATAGCCTCCCATTGAACATTGCCTTTCGACCACATCTGCATATGGTCTTTAGTTCCTCCAGGCTGTGCGAAATCTCGAGCAGTCTCTTGCTTCCAGGGAAGCTCAGGGTCTTAAAATCGGTTCGGATTCCATAGGCCAAAACCGGGACACCGTCAAGCAC
>CAYMAU010000006.1:41401-55099 GCA_964388525.1 uncultured Aquiluna sp.
AAAGCCGTTTAGACGTTACGGAATGCCAGCACAGCGTTGTGACCCCCAAAGCCGAAGCTGTTGGATATCGCTATTGCTTCTGGCCTTTGTAGTCGTGCGACAGACCTTGGAACGTTCAACGGAATTGCCGGATCTTGGTTGTCAAGATTGATAGTTGGAGGTACCTGCTGCTGCTTTAGCGCCAAAATCGTAAAGATGGCCTCGATTGCTCCAGCTCCACCAAGCAGGTGCCCAGTGGAAGCCTTAGTAGCGGCTATCACTAAGTTCTCTGTGTGGGTTCCAAAAACTCTATTTATAGCCGTGTACTCGGCAATGTCTCCGACCGGTGTAGATGTTGCGTGAGCGTTTACATGCTCAACGTCTGCTATGGATGCGTCTGCCTGTTCCAAGGCGTCCAACATCGCTCTCGCGGCCCCAGCGCCCTCGGGATCTGGCGCTGTGATGTGAAAAGAATCGCTTGTTACCGAGCCACCGACGATTTCGCAGTAGATCTTCGCTCCTCGAGACTGGGCAGATTCCAGTGACTCCAGAACCAGGGTTCCTGCACCTTCACCCATCACAAATCCATCTCGGTCAATGTCGTAGGGCCTGGATGCCCCTTCAGGCGTTTCGTTTTTTCTGCTTAGGGCATGCATCGCGGCAAAGGCAGCGATTGGAAGCGGATGAATTGCCGCTTCGGCACCCCCGGCGACTACCACATCGGCTTCGCCGCGTTGAATTCTATGGAAAGCGTTCGCAATTGCTTCGTTACCGGAAGCGCATGCGCTTACCGCGGTTCTTGCTCCACCCTTGGCGCCTAGCGCCATGCCTATAGCGGCTGCTGGACCGTTCGGCATCAGCATCGGAACGGTCATTGGCAGTACTCGTCTTGGACCACGTTCTTGAAGAGTGCTCCAGGCGTCCAGTAGGGTCTGCACCCCTCCGATTCCGGTGGCAAAGTCAACCGCGAGTCGTTCCGGTTCTACTTCCGGTTCTCCAGCATCAGCCCAGGCTTCCCTGGCTGAAATCAACGCGAATTGGCTGGAGGGGTCTAGTCGTTTTGCTTCCTGCGGGCTGAGGGCTGAGCTGGCAGCGACCTTCGCTTGGCCGGCAAATGTAACCGGGAGCTCGTATTTAGCCACCCAGTCTTGCTCCAGCGTTGCTATGCCGCTTTTACCCTGTAAAAGCGCCTCCCAGCTAGCCATGGCGTCGCCGGCAAGGGGGGTGGTTGCCCCAATGCCTGTAACGACTACGCGGCGCACTTTAGTCTTGGTTCGCCGTTATGTAGGTCACTGCGTCGCCCACAGTTATCAAGTTCTTTACTTCTTCGTCTGGAATTTTTACGCTGAATTTGTCTTCTGCGTTGACCACGATGGTCATCATTGATATCGAATCAATATCTAAATCATCGGTGAATGACTTGTCCATTTGAACAGCGTCTGCTGCGATGCCGGTTTCGTCGTTGACGAGCTCAGCTAGTCCAGCTAGTACTTCTTGCTGTGAATGTGCCATGGGGATTCTCCTAATTGTTTCGTTAGTAACTGAATTATCTTATGGGAGTTCTACAACTTGGGCGGCGAAGGTCAGCCCCGCGCCGAAACCAATTTGGAGTGCAAATCCTCCGCTTGCTACCTTTTTTTCCTCGAGAATGCGGTGCATGGCGAGAGGAACGGAGGCAGCGGAGGTATTTCCAGTTTCCACAATGTCCTTGGCTATCACCACGGTATCTGGAAGCTTCATCTGTTTTGCAAACTCATCTATGATTCGCAAGTTTGCTTGGTGCATGACAAGAGCGCTTAGATCGCTTGCCTCGATGCCGGCAGCTTCAAGTGCCTGTTTTGCTACCTTGGACATCTCCCAAACGGCCCAGCGAAATACGGTCTGGCCCTCCTGTGTCAGAGTTGGCCATGGGGTTTTGCCGTCTCGGAAGTCCAGAATCGATCCGGTCATGCCGACCTTCTCCCAGTTTGAGCCGTCGGTACCCCAAATCGTCTTTGAAATCCCAGGGTGATCGCTCGCGCCAACTATTGCGGCGCCAGCACCGTCTCCAAGAAGGAAGCTTATGGTTCTGTCAGTTGGGGAGATAAAGTCTGAAAGCTTTTCTGCTCCAACCACCAGAACGTATTTGCACAATCCGGAACGAACTAGAGCATCGGCCTGGGCTATGCCGTAGCAATAACCTGCGCAGGCTGCGGAAATGTCATAGGCCGCTGCGCCTTGAGCGCCAACTAGCTCAGATAATAACGAAGCGCCAGACGGGGTTTGATATGGAAATGAAATGGTGGCCAGGATGACAGCACCGATTTCGCTTGGGTCAACGCCGGATTTAGCTATAGCTTCTTTTGAAGCCTCCACAGCCAAGTCCATCATAGATTGATCTTCGGCGGCTCTGGTCCTTGTTGCCACTCCGGTCCGCTGTCTTATCCATTCGTCCGACGAGTCGATTGGGCCCGCTATGTCATCGTTGGTCACAACCTGATTTCCTCTTGCGGCGCCCAGAGCATAAATGCGAGTGTGGGCCACCGGAGTGGATTCTTGGAGCTGTTTCATTTAGTGACCCTCTCGAAATCAGTTGGCACCTTCAAGGCTATCGGGTTCGCATTGGGGACCGCTCTTTTTACAAGTCCTGTCAGTGCTCCCGCAGGAGGTAGCTCGACAAAATCGAAATTATCTTCCGGGAGGTTGGCCATGCACAGGTCCCACCGAACAGGGGCTGTTACCTGGCTGACTAGCGAGTCAATAAAGCTTTGTCCACTTCCACAGAGTTGACCATCGACGTTACTCCAAAGCTTCATTATCGGATCCGTTACAGCAACTTGCGCTACTGCCTCCTTCAATTCCAAGCGCGCGGCATCCATGTAGTTAGTGTGGAAGGCGCCCGCCACTTTGAGCTCAATAACTCGAGTTTTTGCCGGAGGCGAAGCTACTAGGGTAGCTATCTTGCTCTTGTCTCCTGCTGCAACTAGCTGGCCTGCACCGTTGTGGTTCGCTATCTCAAGCCCTAATTCTCCGACCACAAGAATTACTTCAGTAGGGTCTCCGCCAAGGATTGCGGCCATACTTGTCGGATGCTCGGCAGCTGACATAGCCATCGCGCGCGCTCGGATTGCTACAAGCCTGATAGCCAGCTCATCCGAAATAACTCCAGCTATTGCCGCAGCTGCAAATTCGCCAACGGAGTGACCGAGGACGCCAGCGACGGGGGAGTCTCGAAACAATGCCCTATAGGCCGCAATTGAGGACGCCACGATAAGTGGCTGGGCTATGGCTGTGTCTTTGATCTCGGCGTCGTCTGCTTTAGTGCCAAGGCTGACAAGATCAAGGTCGCTTGCCAAGGATAATTTCTCCATCTCGGTCCGAAAGCCCGTGACCTCTGAGAGCCAGGGGTAAAGGAAACCAGCCGTCTGAGAACCTTGACCTGGACATGCAATAATCCGCATCGTCATCTTCTAACTCCCGATTCGCTGTCGTTTATTGCTCCGAGTGCGAGGGCTATTTGCAGCATGAAAGCGGCTCTGGGGTCAGTTGGGTTATCAATAATAATTTCCTGGATTCGTTTCAGTCGGTATCTGACTGTGTTCGCGTGGACGAACAATTGCTTGGAGGTTGCTTCCAGAGATCTTCCGCAATCGAGATAGGCCCGAAGGGTTGAAAGAAGGTCAGATTGTGAGTCCGCAAGAGGTGTGTAGTACTTATCTAGCATTGCTTGCTTAGCAAGCGGGTCTCCCGCTAGCGCCCGTTCCGGCAAGAGTTTATCGGCGTGGGTGGGGCGAGTAGGTGAGTCGACGGTAGCTGCAACTGCGAGTGCTGAAAGAGCGGCCTTAGCTGATTTTGACGCGTCAGAGACACTCAGGACTGTCGGGCCAAGGACCAGTGGCCCGAATCCAAAGTATTGTTCTAAGGCACTGGCCGTTTCGTATATTTTGGCTTCTGCATCATTGGTCGGTGCCATGAGTCCAACTACAACAACTTGCCTTCGACCTTGAATTCCAACCAGCACGTCGGCGGAGAGTTTCCTGGCCGTTTTGCGAACACCATCGGGATCCTCGCTTGATGGGGTGGAGCCGAGTAAAACAGCCACGGCCCCATCCGCCTGCCACCCAAGAGCGGCGACGCGGGAGCTAATTTCCTGTGATGTTTCACCGCTAATTATTGAGTCGACAACTAATGCTTCTAGTCTGGCATCCCAGAGACCTCGGGCCTCCGCGGCTCGAGCGTAAACATCAGCCGCACTAAAGGCTAAGTCTCTTGAGTATTTCAGAACCGCAGTGTGAAGGTCTGGGTGCTCTTTGAGAACCGTCTCCTCAACCATCTCCACGACAACTTGTATGACCTGAAGGGTTTCCTGGAGCGAAATCGATCTGAGAAGTTCTCTTGGTGCACTGCCAAACACGTCTGCTGCCACCCATGGCTGGGCCTTCGGGTCTTTGTACCAACTAATAAAGCTAGTGATGCCCGTTTGAGCGACACCGCCAATCGCCGCTCGCCGAACCGGCGGCATGTTTCGATACCAAGGCAGCGTCTCGTCAAGCCGTATCAAGGTCGCGGTTGCTAACTCTCCGGCAATGGAGTTCAGCCACGCAAGATGCTTAGGCGTCTCCACCGGCTGTTCCGCTTGTTCCAGCCGCAACTTCGTGTAGTCGGTACTTGTCAATCGCTAGCTGGGGCACCGAAGAATCAATTTTCTGGTCCACAACTAGTTGTTCCAGCACTCTCACGGCGATCGAAGGGCCGTCAATCTTGAAGTACCTTCTTGCAGCCGCTCGTGTATCAGAGAATCCGAAGCCATCGGCTCCTAGAGTTGCGTAGTCTCCAGAGATCCAAGGCCTGATCATGTCGGGTACTGAGTGCATGAAGTCGCTGACTCCAAGTGTCGGTCCTTCGTAGTCTGCTAACTTGCCTGTCAGGTAAGGCATCGTTGGGTCGCTATTGGGGTAAAGGAACTTTTGCTGGTCCGAGGCCAGTCCGTCTTTTCGAAGCTCATTCCAGCTCGTGACTGACCAAACATCGGCTGAAACACCCCACTCAAGCAATAGCTGTTGAGCCTCAAGCGCCCAGTGGATTGCCACTCCGGATGCAAGAATCTTTGCTTTATGGCCTGATGCTGCATTTTTGCTCACGAGGTGAATTCCTCTTACTATGCCATCGACATCAACGTTCTCAGGCTCCGCCGGTTGCAATGCGGGTTCGTTATACACGGTGATGTAGTACATGACGTTTGGATCCGGGTGTTCGCCACCGTACATGCGTTCGATACCAGTTCGAACAATGTGAGCTATTTCATAACCGTAGGCAGGGTCGAAGCTAATAACGGCAGGGTTTGTACTCGCCAAAACTGGAGAGTGACCATCGGCGTGCTGAAGACCTTCACCGGTGAGCGTCGTACGCCCGGCAGTAGCCCCAATCATGAAGCCTCTGACCATCTGGTCACCAGCTAGCCAAATGGCGTCCGCTGTTCGCTGGAATCCGAACATTGAGTAAAAGACGTAGAACGGAATTATCGGTTGTCCGTGGGTCGAGTAACTCGAACCAGCCGCGGTAAAGGCGGCGAGTGAGCCTGCCTCATTGATTCCGGTGTGCAGTATCTGGCCGTTCGTGGCCTCTTTGTAGCTCAAGAGTTGCTCACGGTCGACTGATAAATAATTCTGACCGTTTGGATTGTAGATCTTGGCTGTTGGGAAAAATGCATCCATCCCAAAAGTTCGGGCTTCATCGGGGATGATCATCGAGATTCGCTTCCCGAAGCCTTCAGCTTTCAGAAGGTCCTTGAGCATTCTCACGAAGGACATAGTGGTTGCGATCTCCTGGCTGCCTGATCCCTTGCGAGGTGAGGCATAGGCCATATCGGAAGGTAATTCGAAGTTTACGTACTTAGTTCTACGTTCAGGCAGGTAACCTCCGAGCTCTTTTCGACGCTCGTGCATGTATTGGATTTCTGGTGCATCTCTGCCGGGGTGAAAGTAGGGAGGCTGATATGGATCTGACTCGAGTTGCGCATCGGTTATAGGAACGCGCATTTCATCCCTGAAGTCTTTGAGATTTTGGAGGGTCAGCTTTTTCATCTGATGGGTGGCGTTGCGGCCTTCGAAGCTCTTGCCCAGACCATAGCCTTTTACGGTTTTAGTAATAATTACCGTCGGTTGACCCTTGTGCTCAGACGCGGCCTTGTAAGCGGCGTAGATCTTTTTATAATCGTGTCCTCCGCGCTTCAAGCCCCAAATTTGGTCGTCCGTCATTGCTCCCACCATATTGGCGGTTCTAGGATCTCTGCCGAAGAAGTTTTCTCTTACGAACGCTCCGGATTCGGCCTTATAAGTTTGGTAATCACCATCTGGGGTTCGGTTCATTAGGTCAACGAGCGCGCCGTCTGTGTCCTGCCGTAGCAAGGGGTCCCACTCCCGGCCCCAAATGACCTTTATGACGTTCCAGCCGGCGCCACGGAAGAAGCTCTCTAATTCTTGAATAATCTTGCCGTTACCTCGAACAGGACCGTCTAGTCGCTGCAGGTTGGCATTCACTACGAAGGTCAGATTATCCAGGCCGTCATTCGCTGCCAGCTGCAGCGCACCTCTTGACTCAACTTCGTCAAGTTCACCGTCTCCCAGGAATGCCCAGACGTGTTGTTCGCTGGTGTCCTTAAAGCCACGTCCCTGAAGGTAGCGGTTGAATTGTGCTTGGTAAATCGCGTTAATTGGCCCTAGGCCCATTGACACCGTTGGGAATTCCCAGAATTCTGGAAGAAGCCTTGGGTGCGGGTAAGAGGGTAAGCCTCCGCCAGCTTGAGACTTTTCCTGTCTGAAGGCGTCTAACTTTTCCGCACTGAGCCTGTCCTCCAGATATGCACGAGCGTAAGGACCTGGTGATGCGTGGCCCTGAATAAAAACCTGATCAGCTCCGGCGGGGTGGTCGTGACCCTTGAAAAAGTGGTTGAAACCGACTTCGTAGAGCGAAGCGCTTGAGGCGAAAGAGGAGATGTGTCCGCCGACGGCTATGCCGGGTCGCTGAGCTCGGTGCACCATGATCGCCGAATTCCAGCGCATCCATGCGCGATAGGTGCGCTCTATCTGTTCGTCTCCCGGGAAGTCAGGCTCGTCCTCAGGAGAAATGGTGTTTATGTAATCTGTGGTCGGAATTAGAGGAACATTCAGCTGCAGGTCGTGCGATCTTCGCAACAGCGACTGCATAATTTCTCTTGCACGACCTCGCCCGTGTGATTGGGCAAGCGCATCCAGAGATTCAAGCCATTCCGCTGTCTCTTGCGGATCGCGGTCCGGGGATGGCGGGACGTATGCATCTTGATTGTTGTGTGACACTGAAGCCTCTTTTCGTGGCCTGGGTTTCTTGTGCTCTTGTGTGAGCGTCTAAAGTCTACATAGGACTTAGAAATTCGTCCGACACCCTGTCTGTTTTTCAGGGTCGATCGGTTCAAAAAGCAAAGGAAAAAAAATGTCACTTTCTGTCGGGGATAAAGCCCCAGATTTCTCTCTCACCAATCAGTTTGGTGAGGTCGTATCGCTAGGGGATTTTGAAGGTAAAAAGCCGGTGGTGCTTGTTTTTTATCCATTATCTTTTTCCGGCACTTGCACCGAAGAGCTCTGTGAACTAAGAGATAATTTATCTACTTTTGAATCGGCAGAAGTCGAATTGCTTGCTATCTCTGTTGACAGCAAGTTCACTCAGGCAAAGTTTGCTGAAGATCAGGGATACGGGTTCCAGCTGCTAGCCGATTTCTGGCCGCATGGCATGGTCACCAAGCTTTATGACGTATTCCTTGAGGACCGCGGTCATGGCACTAGAGGCACCTTTGTGATTGCCAAGTCTGGCGAACTGGTTGCAAAGTTCATCACCTCACCGGGGGAGCCCAGAGATCTTGATTCCTACAAAAAGGCACTTGAGCTAATCTAAGCGGGCTGTTTGGTAGTAAGATTTCGCGAGGGGCCTTTAGCTCAGTTGGTAGAGCGCCACGTTTACACCGTGGATGTCATCGGTTCGAGCCCGGTAGGGCCCACTCGAACGGCTTGGTCGCGATTGCGGCTCTAAAAGCCAGAAGCGCGGCACAAATCACGAAGCACTAACTTGATTGGCTGAAGACATGGAAAAGCTAACCTCTCTTGTCAACCACTTCAATGAGCTCTGGCCGGAATCCGAGGTTGCCGAATGGGATCGTTCCGGATTGATGATTGGCGAACTGACTGCGGAAATTCAGACGGTAGTTCTAAGCGTCGACGTAACAATGGACGTTTTGGAGCATGCCAAGCAGCTCGGCGCTAATCTGATTCTGTCTCATCACCCGATGTTCCTAAGAGGAATGCATACTCTTCGCGAGGACTTGGCCAAGGGGGCAGAGGCCGGATTCGCAATCAAAAACCAAATGGCCGTTTTTTCCGCCCACACCAACGCTGATTTTGTTCAACACGGAGTCTCGCAAACCTTGGCAAAGGCTCTTGGTTTGGGTTCATTGAACTTCCTCGATGTGGAAACCAAGCAGGGCGCCACTGGCACCCTAAGAGAACCAACTACTCTTTTGAAATTCGCTAGAGCGGCAGCTAAGGCTCTGCCTTCAGTTGCTCAGGGCATAAAGGTTTCGGGGGACCCGGATCGCCTAATCTCCAGAGTCGGTTTGGTTGCAGGTGCCGGTGATAGCTATTTGAACATTGCTCAAGGCGCCAACTTAGATCTGTTCATAACCTCCGACCTAAGGCACCACCCTTCGCAGGATTTTATCGAGCAGGGTAAATTAGTGGGCGGCCCAGCCCTGATGGAAATCGCTCATTGGGCAGCGGAGTGGTTGTGGCTTGAGGTAGCTCAAAAGCAGCTCAGTGATAAGTTTGGCTCTGTTAGCTTTATCGTCAGTGAATTGTCGACCGACCCTTGGGATTTTGTGGTGATGCAATGAAAATAGATCCGAGGCAACTACCGGTTCTCATGGATTTCAATCAGCAGATCTTTCAAATCCGGAAGCTCGAGGCTGAAGCGTCAAGGATTGCCGCCGGGGAGGAATTGGAGAGCATTCGTGTAGCACTTCTTGTCTTGAGCGCCCAGGCAAGCCAGATGCTGAGTGATCACGAAGAAATTGAGCGAGATTTGCGGCGCTCGGAAACTGACCTTGAGCTAGTTGAGGCTCGAATTGCTAAAGATGAGCAGCGGCTAACTCAATCTTCTGATGCAAAGACAATCACGGGAATTCAGCACGAGTTAATAACCCTCGGGAAGCGCAAGGGCGACCTTGAGGAAGCACAGCTGCTGCAAATGGAGCGCGTCGAAGACTCCGGGGCCGTCCAACTCGAGACTCAGGTGAGCCGTGAAGCGCTTCAGGATGGCCTAAAAGTGGCCACCGACGAGGCGAATAGAGCATTGGCAAGAGTTACTCTCGAGCTGTCTGCTCTTCGTGGCCAAGCCGATGAGAGCCGATCCGCAATAGATTCAGGCCTTGTCGAGCTATTTGAGCGGTTGAGTAAAAGAGGTTCCGCAATTGGGTCACTGCGAGGTTCGACCTGCGGGGCGTGCAACATGAATCTAACCTCCACGGCTCTAGGGGCGATTCGCGCAATTGCTCATGATGAGCTCGCGACTTGCCCGGAGTGCAGTGCAATCTTGGTTCGAGAGTGACCTGAGCCAACAATGATTTTTGTCTACTGCGATGGAGCTTCAAGGGGAAACCCTGGGCCGGCATCCTATGGCGTCCACATTGAGGATGAGTCGGGCAGCACGATTGCCGACTTCGGCGAAGCTCTAGGTAACCAGACGAATAACTTCGCAGAATATCAGGGTGTTATCGCTGCACTGCGGTTCTTGACAACTACAGAGCACCGTTTGGTGACCATAAGACTCGATTCAAAATTGGTCGTTGAACAGCTCAGCGGACGCTGGAAGGTGAAGAGCCCAGAGATCAAGGAACTGGTCTTCGAGGCTAGTCAGTTACTTGGGGGCTTCGACGTGAAGCTTGAGTGGATTCCAAGGGAGCAAAACACCGTGGCCGACGCCAACGCAAACACCGCTTTGGACGATGGCGACTTTCATAGTGACGTGTCGGCTGTTCCTATGTCTATTGTGCAGCCAAGAAGTATCCGAGCGCTTAGGCAAACAACGGAGCCGACAACCCTTGTAGTGATTAGGCACGGTAGCACCAAGAGCACTTCAGCCAATTTGATTGCCGGTGGTGACGGCGAGGATGTAGGCCTAAGTGAAAAAGGCCTTAGGGAGGCAATGCTTTCTTCCGCTGCCTTGTCGCCGCTGCTTAAGTTTTTTGACCTTCCGCCGGTGATTTCAATAATCAACTCGCCTATGAAGAGGACCACACAGACTGCTGAGGCTCTTTCCGGCATCGAAGGGGCCACTCTTCAGCCGGATGAGCGGCTCAGAGAGATCGCCTTCGGGGAGTGGGATGGAATGTCTATGGACTCAATGGAGATTGAGTCAAGCCAAGAGTTATCCAAGTGGCGAGCATCAACCAGTCAAAGACCTCCAGGGGGAGAGTCAATCCAGGATCTAGAAGAGCGCGTTTCAGAACTTGTGTCTGAAGTCGTTCTCGATAATCAGGGTCGCACCGTGGTCCTGGTTACGCACATGATGCCATCTAGGGTGGTCGCCAAGTTGGCGCAACGGTCTGCGGATTCAACTTACTGGAACATAAATTTTGCACCAGGGGGCATAAGTATTTATCGGTTCTTTGGTACTGGTTTCGTAGAAACATTTACCATCAACTCTTGCGCCCATCTGATTCAAGGCTAGTCTTGCTTTCGAGATGGGTCGGCTGGACGGTCGCGGCATTGCCGAGGAACGTCCGGGCTCCAAAGAGCACGGTGGTGGGTAACGCCCACCTGGGGTAACCCAAGAGATAGTGCAACAGAAAGTAAACCGCCCCCTAGGGGGTAAGGGTGAAACGGTGGTGTAAGAGACCACCAGCGAATTAGGAGACTAGTTCGGCTATGTAAACCTCACCGGGAGCAAGACCAAGTAAGAAGACGCTAAGGACTGCTCGTTTAGTCTTCGGGTAGGTCGCTAGAGCCACTTAGCAATTTGTGGCCGAGATAGATGGCCGTCAGTGCCTAGGCATTACAGAACCCGGCGTATCGGCCGACCCATCTCACTTTTATAAATACTGCACGGCCATTGCCGCAGCGCCAATAATGCCGGCCGCATTCTTAGTCTCAGCAGGCACAATCGGTGTTCCTATTCGAATGAAGGGAAAAAACTCTTTGTGAGACTTGCTTGCTCCGCCACCGACAATAAATAGGTCCGGGCTAAATAGCGTTTCTAGGTGCGTGAAGAACGTCTCTAGCCGCTTTCCCCACTGTTCCTGTGACATCTGCTCGCTCTGAAAAGCTCCGTAAGATGCGTAGCTCTCAATGTCGATGTACTCGCCAATATCCAGATGGCCAAATTCTGTGTTTGGCACCAGTTTCTTGTCGACAAAGAGTGCCGAACCGATTCCGGTTCCAAGCGTCGCCATAATTGTCACTCCGCTTGCATTTCGTCCGGCACCGTAAGTCATTTCAGCTACCCCGGCTGCATCGGCATCGTTTAGCAAGTGGACTTTTCGATTCAAGACGCTTGAAAGTAAGTCTCCGGCATCAAAATCAATCCAGTTATTGCTGATGTTGGCTGCCGATCTCGAAATTCCGTGGGTTACAACTGCCGGAATGCAAACACCAACCAGGGCGTCAGAGGGGACCTCTAGTTGATTTAGGAGTTCCCTGCAAGTTGCTGCAACCGCGTCCGGCTCTCCGCCGTCGGGGGTTGGAATACGTAGCCTTGTGGAGGCAAGCTCTCCGGTTGAGGTGTCGACCAATGCAGCCTTAATTCCGGTGCCACCCACATCAATGCCTACCGCGATGGTTGTCATTTATGTCTCCGTAAGTATTTCGGGTCCGGTTCCTGTAATCAAAATCGTATGCTCAAATTGCGCGGAGTATTTTTTATCCTTGGTCGTGATGGTCCAGCCGTCATCCCACATATCCCAATCCTGAGAGCCCAGGGTAAGCATAGGCTCGATTGTGAAAATCATTCCGGGCTCAATTAGGTCCGTGTACAAAGGTTCGTCGTAGTGCGGAATTATCAAGCCCGTGTGAAAGCTGGTTCCAACGCCGTGACCGGTGAAGTCACGCACAACTCCGTAGTTGAATCTCTTGGCGTAGCTCTCGATCGCCCGACCAATGATATTGACTTCTCTTCCCGGAATTGCGGCCTTTATGCCGCGCAGCATGGCTTCATGAGTTCGCTCTACCAGCAGCTTGACTTCCTGGGACGCCTGTCCTGCAATCACGGTTCCATTGTTATCGCCGTGGACCCCGTTTAGGTAAGCGGTGATATCGATGTTTACAAGGTCACCGTCCTCGATAACCGTGTCATCCGGTATGCCGTGGCAAATCACTTCGTTCAATGAACTGCACAGAGACTTTGGAAACCCTCGATACCCAAGAGTGGACGGATAGGCTCCGTGGTCGATTAGGAAATCATGACCTATCTGGTCCAGCTCATCTGTCGTAACGCCGGGTTTGACGGCGTCGAGGACTGTGTTGAGCGCTTGAGCAGCGAGCTTGCTAGCCTGGCGAATTTTCTCAATAGTCTCGTCGTCGTACTTGTCTCCGCCTGTGTGCTTAGCGGGACCAGTCTTTCCAACGTACTCTGGCCTAGCAATGCTTGAAGGTACAGTTCGTAGTTTAGATATTTTCCCAGGGACAAGAGTGGAGTCGCTCGCTTTTGGCATCCCATCAGTCTATTTTTGAATTAGTAATCTAGGAGGCACATTGTCCGATAAGCCCGAATTCTGGTTTAATCTCAAAACTCAACTTGTCGAGAGTGGACCGCAGTCCCTTTCGATAGATCGAATCGGGCCGTTTCCTGATTTTGAGACTGCGAAAGCTGGTCCTGAAACAATTATTGCCCGTGCCAAAGCGCTCAGAGAAGAGGACAGAAAAGACTGGGAAGACTAAAACTGCTGATCAGCGGATGGAAAGCTACCATTCTGCACATCTGAACGGTACTGTGTTGCCGCCTCCTTCAGTGATTCTCGAAGGTTGAGGTATTTCTTTGCGAATTTTGGCGACCTCTCACCCAGTCCGGCGAAATCTTGCCAGACCAGTATCTGACCGTCGCACTCTGATCCGGCGCCGATGCCGATTGTCGGAATTTCCAGGGCGATAGAAATCTCTTTGGCTAATTCTGCTGGGATCATTTCCAGCACGATTGCGAAGGCGCCGGCTTTTTGAATCGCAAGGCACTCAGCCATCAGGCGGTCTGCATTTTCCTGGTCTCTACCTTGAACCTTGTAACCAGCAAGCCCGTGCAGGGTCTGCGGTGTGAAACCGATGTGCCCCATCACTGGGATACCGTTGTCTACGATCCTAGATATCTGTTCTATCTTTGCTCCTTCGAGCTTCACGGCCGCAGCCCCAGTTTCCTTCATCGCTCGAATAGAAGTTATTAGTGCCTGTTCGGCACTGACTTCGTAACTGCCAAAGGGTAAGTCAATCACCACAAGAGAGTTATTAGCGCTTCTCGCAACTGCCTTTCCAAATGGGATTATTTCTTCCAGTGTGATTGGAGCTGTGCCTTCATTAGCGAGCACGTTGTCGCTTGCGGAATCTCCTACCAATAAAACTTCTATGCCCGCGCCATCAAAAATACTCGCTGTGTGCATGTCGTAGCTGGTGAGCGCTGCGAAACGAACGCCCTTCTTTTTTAGCTCTATTAGAGTGCTGGTTCTGATTTTCATAG
>CAYMAU010000007.1:0-51339 GCA_964388525.1 uncultured Aquiluna sp.
TGAAGCTACTGAAAACAGCTGGGATTTAATTGCCGGTGGTGCTGTTGCGCCGAACGAAGAAATCGTGTCTCAGGGACTTGAGGCTGCAAAGCCATTTATCAAGGAACTAGTTAGGGCGCAGAACGATGTGGCCAAGCAGGCTGCGAAGCCGACCGCTGACTACCCGGTGTTCTTGCCTTACACCGACGAGGTGCTAGCAGCTGTTGAAAAAGCCGCCGGAGCCGAGGTTGCCAAGGTTTACCAGATTGCCGATAAGCAAGAGCGCCAGGATGCTGACGATGCACTGAAGTCGAGCGTGAAGGAAGCACTAGCCGCGAAGCTAAGTGAAGAAGACATGGCTCAGTTCTCAGCCGCATACAAGGCGGTTGCCAAAAAGGCCATGCGCTCAAGGGTGCTAAAAGAGGGAATCCGAATCGACGGTCGTGGACTAAGCGATATCCGTCTAATCGACTCCGAAGTTGGAGTCATACCTAGGGCCCATGGTTCAGCAATTTTCCAGCGCGGAGAGACCCAAATCTTGGGTGTCACAACGCTGAACATGCTGAAGATGGAGCAGCAGCTTGATGCTCTGACTCCAGAGAAGTCAAAGCGCTACATGCACCACTACAACTTCCCACCATATTCAACTGGTGAGACCGGTCGTGTTGGTACCCCTAAGCGTCGCGAAATTGGTCACGGTGCCTTGGCAGAGCGGGCTCTAATGCCAGTCCTACCAGCACGTGATGAGTTCCCGTACGCAATTCGTCAGGTTTCAGAGGCTCTTAGCTCGAACGGATCAACCTCAATGGGGTCTGTTTGTGCATCGACTCTTGCACTTCTAAACGCCGGTGTGCCATTGCGCGCACCAGTTGCTGGAATCGCCATGGGTTTGATCACGGACACTGTTGATGGCAAGACCCAGTACGCGGCACTAACTGACATCCTTGGCGCTGAAGACGCACTTGGCGACATGGACTTCAAGGTCGCTGGTACCCGCAACTTCATTACCGCGATTCAGTTGGACACAAAATTGGATGGAATTCCATCCGCGGAGCTAGCTAAGGCGCTTACTCAGGCTAAAGAAGCTCGTTTGTTCATCTTGGATGTCATGGCTGAAGCTATCGATGAGCCAGATGAGCTGTCCAAGTACTCGCCTCGCGTTATCGCAGTGAAGATCCCAATTGACAAGATCGGTGAAGTTATCGGGCCAAAGGGCAAGATGATTAACCAGATCCAGGAAGACACTGGCGCTGACATCTCCATCGAAGACGACGGAACTGTCTACATCGGTGCAGTTGACGGACCAAGCGCTGATGCAGCCAAGGCTGCCATCAACGCGATTGCTAACCCACACGTGCCAGAAATCGGCGAGCGTTTCCTAGGAACCGTCGTGAAGCTAGCAACATTCGGTGCGTTTGTTTCGCTGATGCCAGGCAGGGACGGGCTATTGCACGTCTCCGAGTTGAAGAAGCTTTCAGCTGGCAAGCGGGTTGAGAATGTCGAGGATGTCCTGACTGTCGGTCAAAAAGTCTTGGTGGAAATCACCAAGGTTGATGACCGAGGTAAGTTGTCACTTGCACCTGTTGTTGAGGATGACGCAGCGAGCGAAGAGTAGTAATTGAAGCTAGGTCTTTTAGACTCAAGCGACTTCACCGCTGAGGCATCACGGATTTGTAGGACCGTGCTGCCCAGCGGTGTTCGCATTTTAAGCGAGGAAATTCCCGGGGCACCGTCTGTCGCGATAGCTGCATCCGTGGCCGTAGGCTCCAGGGATGAGTTGCCGGGGACATTTGGATCCACTCATTTTCTTGAGCACTTGTTGTTCAAGGGAACCGATCGAAGGAATGCCAAAGATATTTCTGTCGCATTCGATTCGGTTGGCGGATCCTCGAACGCTGCAACTGCCAAGGAATACACCAGCTACTACGCACGGGTGATGAATTCAGCCTTGCCACTGGCGTTAGATGTAATCCTTGACATGTTCACTTCGGCAAAAATTGGCCAGCACGACTTTGATGTTGAGCGCACTGTCATCCTCGAGGAGCTCGCCATGGGTGAGGATGATCCCGAGGACTTGGCTCATGAGGCCCTAGCAAGTGCCCTGTTGCCCGATCATGAACTTGGAAGACCAATTGGTGGCACTAAGGAAACAATCCTTGCTGTGACCCGTGAGCAGGTTACGGAGCATTACCGCCAGCACTATATTCCGCAGAACCTTGTGGTAACAGCTGCCGGGGGAGTCTCACACGAAGCCTTAGTCGAGCTGGTTCAGCAAGAGCTTGCAAAAGTCGGCTGGCTAGATACCGAGGCGAATCCAAATGAGCGCCGTTCTCAAGTGGATTTTGTGCTGCCTAAAACTATTCCGTTTACCAACTTGAATCATGATTTTTCGCAAGCAAATCTTCTTCTTGGATACCAGAGCATCAAGGGCATGGATAAGGACAGGTATGCGCTTGGCCTGATGAGCAGCATCCTGGGTGGCGGAATGTCGTCAAGGCTTTATCAGGAAATCAGAGAAGAACGCGGTTTGGCATATTCGACATACTCCTACCAGCAGGGCTATGCCGATGCCGGTTACTTTGGGCTTTACGCGGGAACCAGTCCTGAAAACGCTACTTTAGTGACCCACCTAATGAAATCCGGCCTCGATTCAATCGCCGAGCACGGGGTTACGCGCGAAGAATTTGATTTGGCTCTCGGTTCACTTACCGGCGGGTTAGCGCTTCGCTATGAAAGCTCGCTGGCAAGAATGAATCGGCTATTGTCCGCCGAAATCGGCAGCGGTGAGTTTTTGTCCACAGAACAAATTTTGCAACGCTTCCAACAGGTTGACATCTCGGAGATACAAACTGTTGCTGGTCGAATCGCAGCAAATAGATCCGCTCTAGTTGCGGTTGGGCCTAACTTAGAAGCACTCAAACAATTAGCTTGATAGGTTTTCTAACATGATTCATGTTTCAATACTCGGAGCCTCCGGTCGAATGGGAGGTCTTGCCAAGCAATTGGTCGATGCTGACAGCAATCTAAAGCTGCACTCTGCTCTGGATTCTTCGTCACCGAAGGAGCAAATGCTTGGCGCCGATGTGGTGATTGATTTCACTAACCCGACAGTGTCTGAATCACTGGTCCTGTTCGCAATTGAGAGCGGCCTAAAGACGGTAGTTGGCACATCTGGCTGGAGTGAGCAGAAGTTGGGAGTTTTGGAGAAGGCCCTGAAAACCAGTCCCATGTCGGCCGTTGTCGTGGTGCCAAACTTTTCCGTTGGCTCCATGTTGGCTCAGCGCTTTGCTGCGATGGCCGCCAAGTACTTTGACTCGATTGAGATTCTCGAGGCGCACCACGAGCAAAAAGTTGACTCTCCTTCCGGCACTGCAATCCGAACCGCTGAGCTGATCGCTGATGCTAGAAAAGACCTGCCACAGCATCTGATTCCCGGGGTTGGTCAACCCGGCAGGGGAGTAGTTCACGCGGGAGTAGTTATTCACTCCCTGCGTCAGAAAGGTATTTCTGCCAAGCAGGACAACATTTTCGGTGCTGACGGTGAGCAGCTTGTGATTTCCCACGACGTGTCTTCTCCAAGGGCCTACTCTCTTGGAATTCTTCGATCAATTGAGTTCGCACAAACCGCAACCGGCTTGACTGTTGGCCTGGAAAACGTTCTAGGTAAATGATTACCAAAATCTGGGTCGGCTTAATGCTGGCCCTGACACTCTTTTATGTTCTGACCCTGCTTGGTAGGGGCATCATCTTGCTCCAAGAACCAAGCCTCATCGCTGTTGCTATGGGCTTGGCAATTCTTGTGCTGCCGCTGGTAGCGCTCTGGGCGTTATTTGCCGAGCTGCAATTTGGCCTAAAGGCGCAGCGGTTGTCGCGGCGGCTAATTGCACTCGATATCCCGGGATTGGATCTTGAACTTCGGGCCAGCGGCCGGGCCACTAAAGAGTCAGCCAATAAAGAGCTGGAGCGAATTCAGGATGCAGTTACAAAGGACCCTAAGAGCTGGAGCCTCTGGTTCCAACTAGGTGAGGCTCACGATGCTGCCGGCGAGCGCAAGAATGCCAGAGCTGCGATTAGGCAAGCCATCCTGCTAGCGAATAATCCCGACCCTGCGGATTAGTAGATAGAGCTGGCAGCCTAGGCAGAGGCCAAAAACAGCATTCAGAAAAGCTGCAAGAAAGATGAAGGCTGCCGAAACAGCTATTAGCGGCGCGCTAAAGATGCCACCGATAATTCCAAGAAGCGCAAACGCCAGTCCGACTTGCTGAGCAAATCTCAGTGGCCTTGGGTCCTCTAGTTCTTTGGGGGCAGCCAACTTGGGACGAATAAATTTGGCAAAAGACCAACCATACGGGTGAGTACTTGGGGACACCAGGGACCAGGTGAAGAACACTCCCAGTGCGACAAGTATTGCGTAGGCAAGCGATTGGTTCGTGAGGCTCAGGTAGAAAGCTATTAGGGATAATACCGAGGTGATCGCAGCGCCAAATCTTGGTCCACGGGGATCTACATGCTTGTTGGTAGTCATTTCACTCCTAGTTTTTCTAATTCGGTTTCGATGATTTGTGGTTTTGGAACTCCGCCAATCCGGAAGCGAATCTCGCCAGCTGGATTTAGGACAAATACTGTTGGAGTCTGACTTATGTTGAAATATGCAGCTAAGTCTATTCTGTGGGTTATGTCGGCCTCAATAAATAAAAGCCCACCCTTTCGATACTCCAGTTTTGCAAGCGATCTTCTAACCGCTGGGCATTGGCCACAGTATTCGGTGGAAAACAAAACGACCGTAGCTTCTTTGCCGAACTCCGTTATTTCTTCGCCATTCTTGAGAATCTTGAGTTTTTCAAGCTCGATGCATTGAGCCCCTGAGACGCTGTGTCCGCGACCTTGAAAGAAGCGATAGCAAAGACCCGTCAGAGTCGCCACAAGGATTAGAGCGATTGACAGGGCGATTGTTGAGTCCACGTGGAAAAGCGTAGGTGACGCAAAGGCAAAAATACGGAGTGTTGCGCTTTTTTACTTTTGGGCTGGCTTAGGGTTATCAGATGACCGAAATTCAATTCCGCAGCGATGTGACTGTTGAGCTTGTTAGATCAAGCGCTCAAGACGCCGACGTGCTGTTTGCTGCCAGAGTTTCAACTCAAGGTGAGCAGACTCTTGAAGGCGCAATGCAATCTGGTACCGACGTTGAAAAGCGTGACAAGGGTCTCATCAACTACCTGATGCGAGATCGACACGGTTCTCCGTTTGAGCACAACTCAATGACTTTTTACGTTCAGGCCCCTATTTTTGTCTTTCGCGAGTTTATGAGGCACCGAATCGCCAGCTATAACGAGGAATCAGGTCGTTACCGCGAATTGCAGCCGGTTTTTTACGTTCCAGGTCCCGAGCGCAAACTGGTTCAGGTTGGAAAACCCGGTGCCTATGATTTTGAGGATGGAACTGTTGAGCAGACTGCTCTGGTAGTCCAGGAGACACAATCAATTACCCGTGCTGCCTACGAGTCTTATCAGCGCATGCTGGAGGCCGGAGTTGCTCGCGAGGTCGCCCGAATAGTGTTGCCGGTAAACATTTACTCCAGCATGTACGTGACCATGAATTCTCGCTCGCTTATGAATTTCTTGTCACTTCGCACCAAGCGCGAAGGCACGCATTTCCCATCATTTCCGCAGCGTGAAATCGAGATGTGTGCCGAGAAGATGGAAGATTTTTGGGCAAAGCTAATGCCACTGAGCTACGAGTCTTTCAACGAGAACGGTCGAGTCGCTCCTTAGGCTCCCTCTTCTTCAAACGGTAGGCTATCGGCATGGTTATAAAGGAACGAGATGTTTTTGGGCAAGTGCTAGTGGCACTGGTCACCCCAATGACTCACGATGGTGAGGTCGATTGGGATGCAACCGAAAAGCATATGGACTATGTCATTTCAAATGGTGCCGACGGTATCGTCGTCACCGGCACCACCGGAGAAACATCGACTCTCACCGATGCCGAGAAGATTCAGCTTGTAAAAGTTGGCAAGTCTGTCGCAGCTGGTCGAGCCAAGATCATCACCGGCGGCGGATCCAACGAGACCGCCCATGCAATTCAGCTCTACAAGGCCAGCGAAAAGGCCGGGGCTGATGGCGTGATGATAGTCACGCCCTATTACAACAAGCCGACTCAGGCCGGCATCCTGACTCACTTCAGGATGATTGCCGACGCAACTGATCTTCCGGTGATCCTCTATGACATTCCAGGTCGCACTGGAGTTGCAATCGGCTATGACACTTTTCACAGAGCGGCCAAGCATCCAAATATTGTTGCCGTTAAGGATGCCAAGGGCGACCTTGCGCAAGTTTCAAGACTGATGCTGGAAACGGGTTTGATGTATTTCTCGGGTGATGACTCCTATGCACTGCCTCAGCTTTCAGTAGGTGCCACAGGACTTATCGGAGTCACTGCGAACATTGCCCCTCACGCTTACAGGGAAATGCTCGATGCGACCAATGCAAATGATTTCCACGGCGCCCTCAAGGTCCATAATGCACTCGAACCGCTACAGCGTGCAGTTATGAACCACGTTCCAGGAACTGTTGCAGCGAAGTACGTACTGCACGGCTTAGGGCTTATTGGTTCACCAAGAGTCAGGTTGCCACTCGTTGGTCCAGAGGACAGCGAGGCTGCTGCTATTGAATCCGGCATTGACCAGGTTGAAAGAGTACCTGGCTTGAGTTTTGATAATTTCCGTCCCGATAGAAATGCCGCCGCCGGCGGTGCGCTGCCCAAGGTAGCCGGGACAACCCGATAGTGGAACTGCAGGCCCCACCGGCACTCAAGCCGGGCACGTTGAGAATCATCCCACTTGGAGGCTTGGGCGAGATCGGTCGAAACATGACCGTTTTCGAGCTTGACAAGCAAATCATGATCATCGATTGCGGCGTGTTGTTTCCTGAGGAGACGCAGCCTGGAGTGGATGTCATTCTTCCAGACTTTAGTTATCTGGAGGACAAGCTGGATCGCATCGTAGGTATGGTGCTTACCCACGGGCACGAAGACCACATCGGGGGAGTGCCGTATCTTCTTCGTCACAAAAAAGACATACCGATTCTTGGCTCTACTCTCACTCTTGCATTCCTAGAGGCGAAGCTGAAAGAGCACCGGATTACGCCGCTCACTCACACCGTTGCAGCCGGGCAGATAGAGCGCATGGGACCTTTTGAACTTGAATTTGTGGCCGTAAACCATTCGATTCCGGACTCCTTGGCCGTGATAGTCCGAAGTGTTGCTGGCACGGTTTTGGCAACCGGCGACTTCAAGATGGATCAATTGCCACTTGATGGCAGGCTGACTGATCTTCGCGCTTTTGCAAAGATAGGTGAAGAGGGACTTGATCTGTTCATGGTCGATAGCACCAATGCCGATGTTCCGGGATTCACCCCGCTTGAACGCGACATTGGACCAGTTATCGAGAACGTTATTGCTAAGACTCCTGGAAGAGTCGTGGTTGCCTCATTTAGCTCGCATGTTCACAGAGTTCAGCAGGTTATCGATGCGGCGCTCGCGAATAATCGCAAGGTGGTTTTTGTTGGCCGCAGTATGGTTCGAAACATGACCATCGCCGCCGAGCTTGGGTTTTTGAAGGTACCGGACGGGCAGATAGTAGATATTCGAAAAGCTGGAAACTATCCAGACAGCAAGCTTGTCTTCATGTCCACCGGAAGCCAAGGCGAGCCGATGGCCGTGCTTTCAAGGATGGCCAGGCAGGACCACCAAATTCAAATCGGACCGGGTGATACTGTTTTGCTGGCCAGTTCACTGATTCCAGGCAACGAAAATGCCGTTTACCGGGTCATCGATGGCCTCACCAAAATTGGTGCAAACGTGGTGCACAAGGGAAACGCAAAAATGCACGTTTCCGGTCACGCAGCAGCTGGAGAGTTGCTCTACTGCTATAACATCCTGAAGCCAAAAAACGTGCTACCCATTCACGGGGAATTCCGTCACCTGCAAGCAAATGCTGACCTCGCTATTAAGACCGGAGTTCCTGTGGAGCGAACTTTATTAGCTGAAGATGGCGCCGTAATCGACATGGCCGACGGGATATGTGAAATAGTCGGTCGAGTGGCCTGTGACATGCTCTACGTCGACGGCAAGACCGTTGGCAAGATTACCGAGGACGACCTCAAGGACCGTAGAATATTGGCTGAAGAGGGCTTTATTTCCATCTTCGTAGTTGTTGACAAGGCAAGCGGCCAGATTGTTGAAGGCCCGGAAATTAAGGCTCGAGCCTATGCCGAAGAGGATCACGTCTTTGACGACATCCTCCCTGAGGTTCGTACCGCACTTATGCGAGCCGCAGCCGATGGCGTCCGAGACACCTACGGCTTCCAGCAAGTAATTCGTAAAACCGTTGGTTCCTGGGTTGCCAGAGCACACCGTCGTAAGCCGATGATTATCCCGATCGTTGTTTACTCTTCGCGCCACGCCTAAGCCCAAATCACCAAATAGATTGCTAGTTTTTCCTCATGGCAGCAAAGACTCCACCTCCCCGCAGACCAGGTAGTAGCCGGTCTGCCAAAAAGCCTGCGACCTCAAGGTCGGCGGCGACTACCCGCAGGTCTTCTAAACCCGCGAGCCAAAACTCTAATCTTGGCCCCACGCTAAGTGCTGGATATCTCGGCGTCGCTCATTTTTTTGGAGGCATAATTCGTGCCTTCAGCACCGAAAAGCTTGCGAAGGAAGACCGTAGAGACGGCGCTCCATTTTTCCTGCTGCTGCTGAGCATCTCTGGCGCCGCGAGCGCCTGGTTCCTAATCGGAGAACCTTGGGCACTGGCCTTACACAATTTCACTTTCGGAATGCTCTTTGGGTTAGTTGCTTACGCCCTGCCCGTTGTTTTTTTTGGTTACGCGCTTTATTTATTCAGGCACCCCGCCTCGGTCAAGGACAGCTCTAGATTCGCGCTGGGCTTCTGGTTGCTTCTATCTGTCATCTCTGGTTTTTTCCACGTCTTTTCCAATATGCCGTCTCCGCGGGATGGCGTCGATGCATTAGCTGAGGCGGGAGGCCTCTTTGGTTGGTTAGTTGGAGGCCCGCTTGCTGGAATTTTGACCGTCTTCGGAGCTGTGCCTGCCCTAGTTTTGCTGGCTGCCGTTGCTCTATTGGTCATGACGGGAACTGCTCCGAATAAAATTGTCTTCAATTTCAAGAAGCTCTACGGGTTCTTGTTTGCTGAAAACAAGAACGCGGTTGAGACCGACGCATTCGACGCCAAGAAGTCAAGATGGTGGAAGAAAGAGCGTGAGCTCGAGCCCGCTTTTGATTCTGCCTTGGTGTCGGACATCGATGAGTTTGTTGCATCCGAAATTGATGCTCCGATTGAGCCGGTCGATGTCGAGGTCAATGGGGATGACTCGATTGATGAGCCGGAGTTTTTCTCACAACCAGAAGGGGTGACCGAGCCAATCGACATACCTTCTTCAGAAAGAGCAAAACGGCCCTACGTACTTCCGGCCCTTGGGCTGCTGTCAGCAGGAACTCCACACAAAACTAAATCTGCGGTAAATGATCAGGTGGTCGTATCCATCAACGATGTTTTTAAAGAGTTCGATGTGCAGGCCAGGGTCTCTGATTTCCAGCGTGGACCCACTGTGACTAGGTACGAAGTTGAATTGGCACCCGGCGTGAAGGTTGAAGCAGTAACAAGACTGATTAATAACATCAGCTACGCGGTAGCTTCCAGCGAGGTACGTATTTTGGCGCCAATACCGGGCAAGAGCGCTATCGGCATTGAGATTCCTAACACTGACAGGGAGATAGTTTCTCTTGGAGACGTGCTGAGATCTAAGGCTGCAACCGGAGCTCAGCACCCGTTGACAATCGGTGTCGGAAAAGATGTTGAGGGTGGTTACCTAGTAGCAAACCTTGCCAAAATGCCTCACTTATTGGTAGCCGGAGCTACTGGAGCCGGCAAATCGAGCTTTATAAACTCTATGATTTGCTCCGTATTGATGCGGGCCACTCCGGCCGAGGTTCGAATGGTGCTGGTTGACCCTAAGCGCGTTGAGCTCTCGGTTTATCAGGGCGTTCCGCATTTGGTGACTCCAATTATCACCAATCCGAAAAAAGCTTCTGAGGCTTTGCAATGGGTAGTAAGAGAGATGGAGTCGCGTTACGACGATCTGGCATCTTTTGGCTTCAAGCACATTGACGATTTCAACCGCGCGGTGGTTAGTGGAGACGTAAAGGTGCCGGAAGGTTCCAAGCGCGACTTGCAGCCATATCCGTATCTCTTAGTGGTAGTGGACGAGCTTGCGGATTTAATGATTGTTGCTCCGAGAGACGTTGAAGATTCTATTGTTCGGATTACTCAGTTAGCCAGAGCATCCGGCATCCACCTAGTGCTAGCGACCCAACGGCCTTCGGTGGACGTGGTGACTGGCCTTATCAAGGCCAACGTGCCTTCTAGGCTTGCCTTTTCTGTCTCGTCTTTGACAGACTCCCGGGTAATTCTTGATCAGCCGGGAGCCGAGAAGCTGGTGGGCCAAGGCGATGCGCTTTTCGCTCCTATGGGAACAAACAAGGCAGTTCGCGTTCAGGGAGCATGGGTGTCTGAAGCGGAGCTCCAAAAAGTGGTGAATCATGTCAAGGCTCAGATGGATCCTGAATACCGGAGTGACGTAATACAGCGGGTAACTTCTAAGATCGTGGACAGTGACATCGGCGATGACATGGATGTCCTTCTCGCCGCTTGCGATTTAATCGTCAATTCTCAATTTGGGTCAACCTCGATGCTTCAACGGAAGCTTCGAATTGGCTTTGCTAAAGCCGGAAGGATGATGGATCTACTTGAGTCTCGAGGAGTGGTAGGAGCCTCTGAGGGTTCGAAAGCTCGAGACGTTCTCGTCAAGGCGGAGGATCTGCCTGCTTTACTTGCCAAGATCAGCGGCCAGAGCTCGGCTGTGGTCGAAGGGGATTCGCCGGGTTCTGATGACGAACCAGACGAAGACGCTTGGCAGCTAACCGGTAGGCGTGATGACTTCTAGAAGCTTTATTTACGGGCAAACACCCAACCTAATTACATTGACCAGGCTGGCCATGGTGCCAATTGTGCTGTGGATAATCTATGATTACTGGGATTTTTGGGGCCGGTTTGCCGCGTTGGTGCTGCTGGTGCTTGCGGCTTCAACCGATGGTATCGACGGTGCGATTGCCAGAAAGCGAAACCTGGTCAGCGATTTTGGAAAGCTTATTGATCCGATAGCAGATAAAGCCCTACTTACTGGAGCCCTTGTTGCATTATCTATTCAGGGTGCAGTTCCTTGGATAGCGACCTCACTGATTCTCGGTAGAGAGTTGATTGTGACCGTTTACCGGTTGGTGGTCGCTAAGCGTCGAGTGATTGCAGCCACCGGAGGTGGAAAATTCAAAACGGTCATGCAAATCATCGCGGTTAGCCTGGCATTGGCGCCCTTTGAAGTCTTGGGGGACTGGTACTTGTTGTTCTCCCAGGCCGTGCTCTGGTTTACGGTGGCCTTAACGCTGTGGAGCGGAAAGCAGGTTCTATGGCCGAGCAAGTTATAGCCCTGGCAAAAAAAGCCGGCCTTTCAATCGCGATTGCTGAATCAATAACCGGAGGCGCCTTGGCCTCAGCCTTAATTGCTGTGGATGGAGCTTCAGAGGTCATTCTTGGGGGGATTGTTGCCTACCAGGACCGCATTAAGGAGCAACTTTTAGGAGTGTCACCTGCTCTAATCGCGAATCAGAGTGCGGTAGATGCCGAAGTTGCTGCGCAGATGGCCGAAGGTGTTCGGGAGAGGCTCTCCAAGGCTGCCGGCAAAGATTTAGGTTCGGTCATCGGAATAGCAACTACCGGCGTTGCCGGACCAAGCAGCGTTTCGGGGAGAATGCCGGGAGAAGTTTTCATTGCAATCAGTTCTTCTCAAGGCGTGACCGTCTACAGCGAAAATTTTGAGGGTTCAAGAAATCAAGTCAGAATGCTTTGCCTGGATCGAGCAATCCATATCCTTAGGGAACATTTAGCCTGAGTAGTTGGTTACCAATCAGGAAACATTCAGTTATTTTGGGTATTTTTAGCAATAGAAGCCGATAGATTATCGGCCAGGAGGAAACTTTGGTTCTGCTTAGACAAGAAATCGGTGACGTGCTTCGTAACCACCGCTTAGAACAGGGTCAGACACTTAGGCAAGTGGCTGCCAAGGCTTCCGTTGCCCTGGGCTATCTTTCCGAGGTTGAGCGCGGTCAAAAAGAAGCCTCCTCTGAAATTCTTGCTTCCGTAACCGAGGCGCTAGATGTGCCACTAGCACAGTTGTTGCGTGAGGTTTCTGATCGTCTTGCACTTGTCGAAGGCGTTTATGCCGAAAAGACTTACATTCCGGACACTGTTCCAGATGCTTTTGTAACCGAAGCAGAGCTTTACTCTCACTAGTGAAGCTGAGTCAGTTTCGTCAACTGGTCGACGAGGAGTTTGGACCCAGCTTCGCCGCCGTGATACTGGCGGACACTAGACTCACGGACAAATCAGACCAAACCCCGCTGGAGCTAATCAAGTCCGGCGATGATCCCAAAGAAGTATGGCTAGCGCTCTGCGCTCACCTTGGCGTTCCCAAGGAACGTTGGCACGGCAAGCCTCGGACAAAGCAACACGCCGAAAACTAATCATTCGAAATTTTGTTCGAACGCCTATTGTTACTAACAGCTAAGAGTTTCTAAGACTTATCAAGAGGTTTCTTGCCGGGTCTGCAAAATGTCTTAGACGGAGCGTAGCTTCGTTGTAAACAAGGCGCCAGGCGTCGGAAAGAGGTTGTAATGCCAAGTGCATCAGATAGAGAAAAGGCCCTAGACACCGCCCTAGCGCAGATTGATCGCCAATTTGGCAAAGGATCAGTTATGCGGTTGGGATCCGAAGAGCGCGCTCCAATAGCATCGATCTCTACCGGTTCGATCGCGTTGGACGTCGCATTGGGAATTGGTGGACTTCCAAGAGGTCGAATCGTAGAGGTTTATGGGCCAGAGGCCTCGGGCAAGACAACCATTGCTCTTCACGCTATCGCTAGCGCTCAGAAGGCTGGCGGTACAGCTGCATTTATCGATGCCGAGCACGCCCTAGACCCTATTTACGCCGCCAAGCTCGGTGTAGACATTGACGCGCTTCTTGTTAGCCAGCCAGACACTGGAGAGCAGGCGCTCGAAATTACTGACATGTTGATCCGATCTGGATCAATCGATGTCATCGTGATTGACTCTGTCGCGGCGCTTGTGCCTCGCGCTGAAATCGAAGGCGAAATGGGAGATACTCACGTGGGTCTTCAGGCTCGTTTGATGTCTCAGGCCCTACGTAAGCTAACCGGCGCAATCAGCAACACGGACACCACTGCAATCTTTATCAACCAGCTGCGCGAAAAAATCGGAGTCTTCTTCGGTTCTCCAGAGACAACTTCGGGCGGAAAGGCGTTGAAGTTCTATGCGTCAGTCCGATTGGACATTCGTCGAATTGAGACGCTAAAGGACGGACAGAACAACGCTGTGGGTAACCGCTCAAGAGTGAAGGTCGTAAAGAATAAGCTTGCGTCACCATTCAAGCAGGCGGAGTTCGACATTATCTTCGGTGAGGGAATCTCCCGCGAGGGCAGCTTGATTGACTTTGGTGTCGAGCAGGACATTGTCAACAAGTCAGGTGCTTGGTACACCTTCGATGGCGAACAGCTGGGTCAAGGAAAAGAGAATTCGCGCAAGTTCTTGAAGGAAAATCCTGAGATTGCAGCCACCATTGAACAGAAGATTAAGGCGAAGCTTGGAGTGGGAGTTCCAAGACCCGTTGCCGACCTTCCGGTTGAAGAAATTGCAGATGTAACAGAGGATACCGAGACGGTCGCTAAGGCCGCAAACGATGCCTGAAATAAAGCCTAAAGAAACACAGCTTCAAGAAAAACCGTCTCAAGAAAAGCTGGAAAAGCGCGCACGTAACGTGCTGCTTTTCCAGCTTTCCCGAAGCATGAAGACTAAATGGCAGCTAGCCCAAATTCTTGAAAAACGAGAGATTCCTCCGGAGATAGCAAAACCTCTTCTCGATCGGTTCGAGGAAGTCCAGTTGATTGACGACTCAGTTTTTGCCGCTGCCTACGTTCGCTCCAGAGTCGAAAAAGGAAAATCTTCAAGAATTATCAGCAGAGAATTGCAACAAAAGGGCGTGGATAGATCTTTAGTTGAAGAGGCCGTGTCCGGCATAACCAGAGAAGATGAAGAGAAGTTGGTTCTGGAATTAGGTAGGGCTCGTTGGGACCGGCTGGGAAGTTTAGAACTCGATGCGAGGTACAGAAGAGTCTCCGGTTTCTTGATGAGGAGAGGCTTCAGTGCGTCAATGGTTGCCAGTGCACTTCGCGAAATTAGGTCTGACGACTAAAATCGAGCCTGTCATGTCTCTTACCTACGAAGTCCGCACCTTTGGGTGCCAGATGAACGTTCACGATTCTGAACGTATCTCGGGACTGCTTGACTCAGCTGGCTATGTGGAATGCAACGGCGCAGACCCGGATGTTGTTGTCTTTAACACTTGCGCCGTTCGTGAGAACGCGGACAACAAGCTCTATGGAACGCTTGGAATGTTGCTTCCCAAAAAAGAGGCCAATCCCAAGCTTCAGATTGCAGTAGGCGGCTGTTTGGCCCAAAAGGATCAGGACGTAATCTTGCAGCGGGCACCTTGGGTGGACGTTGTGTTCGGAACCCACAACATGGGTTCGTTGCCGGTTCTGCTGGAGCGCGCCAGGCACAATGCGGAAGCTCAAATCGAAATCTTGGAATCCTTGGAGGTTTTCCCATCTACCCTTCCAACCAAGCGTGAGAGCCCGTTTAGCGGCTGGGTGTCGATTTCGGTTGGTTGCAACAACACCTGCACCTTCTGCATAGTCCCAACGCTTAGGGGTAAAGAGAAAGACCGACGCCCCGGGGAGATTTTGGCCGAAGTCGAAGCTCTTGTTGCTGATGGGGCAATCGAAGTTACCCTGTTGGGCCAAAATGTCAATGCCTACGGTGTTGAGTTCGGTGATCGTGGCTGTCATCCTCGAGGAGCTCGCCATGGGTGAGGATGATCCCGAGGACTTGGCTCATGAGGCCCTAGCAAGTGCCCTGTTGCCCGATCATGAACTTGGAAGACCAATTGGTGGCACTAAGGAAACAATCCTTGCTGTGACCCGTGAGCAGGTTACGGAGCATTACCGCCAGCACTATATTCCGCAGAACCTTGTGGTAACAGCTGCCGGGGGAGTCTCACACGAAGCCTTAGTCGAGCTGGTTCAGCAAGAGCTTGCAAAAGTCGGCTGGCTAGATACCGAGGCGAATCCAAATGAGCGCCGTTCTCAAGTGGATTTTGTGCTGCCTAAAACTATTCCGTTTACCAACTTGAATCATGATTTTTCGCAAGCAAATCTTCTTCTTGGATACCAGAGCATCAAGGGCATGGATAAGGACAGGTATGCGCTTGGCCTGATGAGCAGCATCCTGGGTGGCGGAATGTCGTCAAGGCTTTATCAGGAAATCAGAGAAGAACGCGGTTTGGCATATTCGACATACTCCTACCAGCAGGGCTATGCCGATGCCGGTTACTTTGGGCTTTACGCGGGAACCAGTCCTGAAAACGCTACTTTAGTGACCCACCTAATGAAATCCGGCCTCGATTCAATCGCCGAGCACGGGGTTACGCGCGAAGAATTTGATTTGGCTCTCGGTTCACTTACCGGCGGGTTAGCGCTTCGCTATGAAAGCTCGCTGGCAAGAATGAATCGGCTATTGTCCGCCGAAATCGGCAGCGGTGAGTTTTTGTCCACAGAACAAATTTTGCAACGCTTCCAACAGGTTGACATCTCGGAGATACAAACTGTTGCTGGTCGAATCGCAGCAAATAGATCCGCTCTAGTTGCGGTTGGGCCTAACTTAGAAGCACTCAAACAATTAGCTTGATAGGTTTTCTAACATGATTCATGTTTCAATACTCGGAGCCTCCGGTCGAATGGGAGGTCTTGCCAAGCAATTGGTCGATGCTGACAGCAATCTAAAGCTGCACTCTGCTCTGGATTCTTCGTCACCGAAGGAGCAAATGCTTGGCGCCGATGTGGTGATTGATTTCACTAACCCGACAGTGTCTGAATCACTGGTCCTGTTCGCAATTGAGAGCGGCCTAAAGACGGTAGTTGGCACATCTGGCTGGAGTGAGCAGAAGTTGGGAGTTTTGGAGAAGGCCCTGAAAACCAGTCCCATGTCGGCCGTTGTCGTGGTGCCAAACTTTTCCGTTGGCTCCATGTTGGCTCAGCGCTTTGCTGCGATGGCCGCCAAGTACTTTGACTCGATTGAGATTCTCGAGGCGCACCACGAGCAAAAAGTTGACTCTCCTTCCGGCACTGCAATCCGAACCGCTGAGCTGATCGCTGATGCTAGAAAAGACCTGCCACAGCATCTGATTCCCGGGGTTGGTCAACCCGGCAGGGGAGTAGTTCACGCGGGAGTAGTTATTCACTCCCTGCGTCAGAAAGGTATTTCTGCCAAGCAGGACAACATTTTCGGTGCTGACGGTGAGCAGCTTGTGATTTCCCACGACGTGTCTTCTCCAAGGGCCTACTCTCTTGGAATTCTTCGATCAATTGAGTTCGCACAAACCGCAACCGGCTTGACTGTTGGCCTGGAAAACGTTCTAGGTAAATGATTACCAAAATCTGGGTCGGCTTAATGCTGGCCCTGACACTCTTTTATGTTCTGACCCTGCTTGGTAGGGGCATCATCTTGCTCCAAGAACCAAGCCTCATCGCTGTTGCTATGGGCTTGGCAATTCTTGTGCTGCCGCTGGTAGCGCTCTGGGCGTTATTTGCCGAGCTGCAATTTGGCCTAAAGGCGCAGCGGTTGTCGCGGCGGCTAATTGCACTCGATATCCCGGGATTGGATCTTGAACTTCGGGCCAGCGGCCGGGCCACTAAAGAGTCAGCCAATAAAGAGCTGGAGCGAATTCAGGATGCAGTTACAAAGGACCCTAAGAGCTGGAGCCTCTGGTTCCAACTAGGTGAGGCTCACGATGCTGCCGGCGAGCGCAAGAATGCCAGAGCTGCGATTAGGCAAGCCATCCTGCTAGCGAATAATCCCGACCCTGCGGATTAGTAGATAGAGCTGGCAGCCTAGGCAGAGGCCAAAAACAGCATTCAGAAAAGCTGCAAGAAAGATGAAGGCTGCCGAAACAGCTATTAGCGGCGCGCTAAAGATGCCACCGATAATTCCAAGAAGCGCAAACGCCAGTCCGACTTGCTGAGCAAATCTCAGTGGCCTTGGGTCCTCTAGTTCTTTGGGGGCAGCCAACTTGGGACGAATAAATTTGGCAAAAGACCAACCATACGGGTGAGTACTTGGGGACACCAGGGACCAGGTGAAGAACACTCCCAGTGCGACAAGTATTGCGTAGGCAAGCGATTGGTTCGTGAGGCTCAGGTAGAAAGCTATTAGGGATAATACCGAGGTGATCGCAGCGCCAAATCTTGGTCCACGGGGATCTACATGCTTGTTGGTAGTCATTTCACTCCTAGTTTTTCTAATTCGGTTTCGATGATTTGTGGTTTTGGAACTCCGCCAATCCGGAAGCGAATCTCGCCAGCTGGATTTAGGACAAATACTGTTGGAGTCTGACTTATGTTGAAATATGCAGCTAAGTCTATTCTGTGGGTTATGTCGGCCTCAATAAATAAAAGCCCACCCTTTCGATACTCCAGTTTTGCAAGCGATCTTCTAACCGCTGGGCATTGGCCACAGTATTCGGTGGAAAACAAAACGACCGTAGCTTCTTTGCCGAACTCCGTTATTTCTTCGCCATTCTTGAGAATCTTGAGTTTTTCAAGCTCGATGCATTGAGCCCCTGAGACGCTGTGTCCGCGACCTTGAAAGAAGCGATAGCAAAGACCCGTCAGAGTCGCCACAAGGATTAGAGCGATTGACAGGGCGATTGTTGAGTCCACGTGGAAAAGCGTAGGTGACGCAAAGGCAAAAATACGGAGTGTTGCGCTTTTTTACTTTTGGGCTGGCTTAGGGTTATCAGATGACCGAAATTCAATTCCGCAGCGATGTGACTGTTGAGCTTGTTAGATCAAGCGCTCAAGACGCCGACGTGCTGTTTGCTGCCAGAGTTTCAACTCAAGGTGAGCAGACTCTTGAAGGCGCAATGCAATCTGGTACCGACGTTGAAAAGCGTGACAAGGGTCTCATCAACTACCTGATGCGAGATCGACACGGTTCTCCGTTTGAGCACAACTCAATGACTTTTTACGTTCAGGCCCCTATTTTTGTCTTTCGCGAGTTTATGAGGCACCGAATCGCCAGCTATAACGAGGAATCAGGTCGTTACCGCGAATTGCAGCCGGTTTTTTACGTTCCAGGTCCCGAGCGCAAACTGGTTCAGGTTGGAAAACCCGGTGCCTATGATTTTGAGGATGGAACTGTTGAGCAGACTGCTCTGGTAGTCCAGGAGACACAATCAATTACCCGTGCTGCCTACGAGTCTTATCAGCGCATGCTGGAGGCCGGAGTTGCTCGCGAGGTCGCCCGAATAGTGTTGCCGGTAAACATTTACTCCAGCATGTACGTGACCATGAATTCTCGCTCGCTTATGAATTTCTTGTCACTTCGCACCAAGCGCGAAGGCACGCATTTCCCATCATTTCCGCAGCGTGAAATCGAGATGTGTGCCGAGAAGATGGAAGATTTTTGGGCAAAGCTAATGCCACTGAGCTACGAGTCTTTCAACGAGAACGGTCGAGTCGCTCCTTAGGCTCCCTCTTCTTCAAACGGTAGGCTATCGGCATGGTTATAAAGGAACGAGATGTTTTTGGGCAAGTGCTAGTGGCACTGGTCACCCCAATGACTCACGATGGTGAGGTCGATTGGGATGCAACCGAAAAGCATATGGACTATGTCATTTCAAATGGTGCCGACGGTATCGTCGTCACCGGCACCACCGGAGAAACATCGACTCTCACCGATGCCGAGAAGATTCAGCTTGTAAAAGTTGGCAAGTCTGTCGCAGCTGGTCGAGCCAAGATCATCACCGGCGGCGGATCCAACGAGACCGCCCATGCAATTCAGCTCTACAAGGCCAGCGAAAAGGCCGGGGCTGATGGCGTGATGATAGTCACGCCCTATTACAACAAGCCGACTCAGGCCGGCATCCTGACTCACTTCAGGATGATTGCCGACGCAACTGATCTTCCGGTGATCCTCTATGACATTCCAGGTCGCACTGGAGTTGCAATCGGCTATGACACTTTTCACAGAGCGGCCAAGCATCCAAATATTGTTGCCGTTAAGGATGCCAAGGGCGACCTTGCGCAAGTTTCAAGACTGATGCTGGAAACGGGTTTGATGTATTTCTCGGGTGATGACTCCTATGCACTGCCTCAGCTTTCAGTAGGTGCCACAGGACTTATCGGAGTCACTGCGAACATTGCCCCTCACGCTTACAGGGAAATGCTCGATGCGACCAATGCAAATGATTTCCACGGCGCCCTCAAGGTCCATAATGCACTCGAACCGCTACAGCGTGCAGTTATGAACCACGTTCCAGGAACTGTTGCAGCGAAGTACGTACTGCACGGCTTAGGGCTTATTGGTTCACCAAGAGTCAGGTTGCCACTCGTTGGTCCAGAGGACAGCGAGGCTGCTGCTATTGAATCCGGCATTGACCAGGTTGAAAGAGTACCTGGCTTGAGTTTTGATAATTTCCGTCCCGATAGAAATGCCGCCGCCGGCGGTGCGCTGCCCAAGGTAGCCGGGACAACCCGATAGTGGAACTGCAGGCCCCACCGGCACTCAAGCCGGGCACGTTGAGAATCATCCCACTTGGAGGCTTGGGCGAGATCGGTCGAAACATGACCGTTTTCGAGCTTGACAAGCAAATCATGATCATCGATTGCGGCGTGTTGTTTCCTGAGGAGACGCAGCCTGGAGTGGATGTCATTCTTCCAGACTTTAGTTATCTGGAGGACAAGCTGGATCGCATCGTAGGTATGGTGCTTACCCACGGGCACGAAGACCACATCGGGGGAGTGCCGTATCTTCTTCGTCACAAAAAAGACATACCGATTCTTGGCTCTACTCTCACTCTTGCATTCCTAGAGGCGAAGCTGAAAGAGCACCGGATTACGCCGCTCACTCACACCGTTGCAGCCGGGCAGATAGAGCGCATGGGACCTTTTGAACTTGAATTTGTGGCCGTAAACCATTCGATTCCGGACTCCTTGGCCGTGATAGTCCGAAGTGTTGCTGGCACGGTTTTGGCAACCGGCGACTTCAAGATGGATCAATTGCCACTTGATGGCAGGCTGACTGATCTTCGCGCTTTTGCAAAGATAGGTGAAGAGGGACTTGATCTGTTCATGGTCGATAGCACCAATGCCGATGTTCCGGGATTCACCCCGCTTGAACGCGACATTGGACCAGTTATCGAGAACGTTATTGCTAAGACTCCTGGAAGAGTCGTGGTTGCCTCATTTAGCTCGCATGTTCACAGAGTTCAGCAGGTTATCGATGCGGCGCTCGCGAATAATCGCAAGGTGGTTTTTGTTGGCCGCAGTATGGTTCGAAACATGACCATCGCCGCCGAGCTTGGGTTTTTGAAGGTACCGGACGGGCAGATAGTAGATATTCGAAAAGCTGGAAACTATCCAGACAGCAAGCTTGTCTTCATGTCCACCGGAAGCCAAGGCGAGCCGATGGCCGTGCTTTCAAGGATGGCCAGGCAGGACCACCAAATTCAAATCGGACCGGGTGATACTGTTTTGCTGGCCAGTTCACTGATTCCAGGCAACGAAAATGCCGTTTACCGGGTCATCGATGGCCTCACCAAAATTGGTGCAAACGTGGTGCACAAGGGAAACGCAAAAATGCACGTTTCCGGTCACGCAGCAGCTGGAGAGTTGCTCTACTGCTATAACATCCTGAAGCCAAAAAACGTGCTACCCATTCACGGGGAATTCCGTCACCTGCAAGCAAATGCTGACCTCGCTATTAAGACCGGAGTTCCTGTGGAGCGAACTTTATTAGCTGAAGATGGCGCCGTAATCGACATGGCCGACGGGATATGTGAAATAGTCGGTCGAGTGGCCTGTGACATGCTCTACGTCGACGGCAAGACCGTTGGCAAGATTACCGAGGACGACCTCAAGGACCGTAGAATATTGGCTGAAGAGGGCTTTATTTCCATCTTCGTAGTTGTTGACAAGGCAAGCGGCCAGATTGTTGAAGGCCCGGAAATTAAGGCTCGAGCCTATGCCGAAGAGGATCACGTCTTTGACGACATCCTCCCTGAGGTTCGTACCGCACTTATGCGAGCCGCAGCCGATGGCGTCCGAGACACCTACGGCTTCCAGCAAGTAATTCGTAAAACCGTTGGTTCCTGGGTTGCCAGAGCACACCGTCGTAAGCCGATGATTATCCCGATCGTTGTTTACTCTTCGCGCCACGCCTAAGCCCAAATCACCAAATAGATTGCTAGTTTTTCCTCATGGCAGCAAAGACTCCACCTCCCCGCAGACCAGGTAGTAGCCGGTCTGCCAAAAAGCCTGCGACCTCAAGGTCGGCGGCGACTACCCGCAGGTCTTCTAAACCCGCGAGCCAAAACTCTAATCTTGGCCCCACGCTAAGTGCTGGATATCTCGGCGTCGCTCATTTTTTTGGAGGCATAATTCGTGCCTTCAGCACCGAAAAGCTTGCGAAGGAAGACCGTAGAGACGGCGCTCCATTTTTCCTGCTGCTGCTGAGCATCTCTGGCGCCGCGAGCGCCTGGTTCCTAATCGGAGAACCTTGGGCACTGGCCTTACACAATTTCACTTTCGGAATGCTCTTTGGGTTAGTTGCTTACGCCCTGCCCGTTGTTTTTTTTGGTTACGCGCTTTATTTATTCAGGCACCCCGCCTCGGTCAAGGACAGCTCTAGATTCGCGCTGGGCTTCTGGTTGCTTCTATCTGTCATCTCTGGTTTTTTCCACGTCTTTTCCAATATGCCGTCTCCGCGGGATGGCGTCGATGCATTAGCTGAGGCGGGAGGCCTCTTTGGTTGGTTAGTTGGAGGCCCGCTTGCTGGAATTTTGACCGTCTTCGGAGCTGTGCCTGCCCTAGTTTTGCTGGCTGCCGTTGCTCTATTGGTCATGACGGGAACTGCTCCGAATAAAATTGTCTTCAATTTCAAGAAGCTCTACGGGTTCTTGTTTGCTGAAAACAAGAACGCGGTTGAGACCGACGCATTCGACGCCAAGAAGTCAAGATGGTGGAAGAAAGAGCGTGAGCTCGAGCCCGCTTTTGATTCTGCCTTGGTGTCGGACATCGATGAGTTTGTTGCATCCGAAATTGATGCTCCGATTGAGCCGGTCGATGTCGAGGTCAATGGGGATGACTCGATTGATGAGCCGGAGTTTTTCTCACAACCAGAAGGGGTGACCGAGCCAATCGACATACCTTCTTCAGAAAGAGCAAAACGGCCCTACGTACTTCCGGCCCTTGGGCTGCTGTCAGCAGGAACTCCACACAAAACTAAATCTGCGGTAAATGATCAGGTGGTCGTATCCATCAACGATGTTTTTAAAGAGTTCGATGTGCAGGCCAGGGTCTCTGATTTCCAGCGTGGACCCACTGTGACTAGGTACGAAGTTGAATTGGCACCCGGCGTGAAGGTTGAAGCAGTAACAAGACTGATTAATAACATCAGCTACGCGGTAGCTTCCAGCGAGGTACGTATTTTGGCGCCAATACCGGGCAAGAGCGCTATCGGCATTGAGATTCCTAACACTGACAGGGAGATAGTTTCTCTTGGAGACGTGCTGAGATCTAAGGCTGCAACCGGAGCTCAGCACCCGTTGACAATCGGTGTCGGAAAAGATGTTGAGGGTGGTTACCTAGTAGCAAACCTTGCCAAAATGCCTCACTTATTGGTAGCCGGAGCTACTGGAGCCGGCAAATCGAGCTTTATAAACTCTATGATTTGCTCCGTATTGATGCGGGCCACTCCGGCCGAGGTTCGAATGGTGCTGGTTGACCCTAAGCGCGTTGAGCTCTCGGTTTATCAGGGCGTTCCGCATTTGGTGACTCCAATTATCACCAATCCGAAAAAAGCTTCTGAGGCTTTGCAATGGGTAGTAAGAGAGATGGAGTCGCGTTACGACGATCTGGCATCTTTTGGCTTCAAGCACATTGACGATTTCAACCGCGCGGTGGTTAGTGGAGACGTAAAGGTGCCGGAAGGTTCCAAGCGCGACTTGCAGCCATATCCGTATCTCTTAGTGGTAGTGGACGAGCTTGCGGATTTAATGATTGTTGCTCCGAGAGACGTTGAAGATTCTATTGTTCGGATTACTCAGTTAGCCAGAGCATCCGGCATCCACCTAGTGCTAGCGACCCAACGGCCTTCGGTGGACGTGGTGACTGGCCTTATCAAGGCCAACGTGCCTTCTAGGCTTGCCTTTTCTGTCTCGTCTTTGACAGACTCCCGGGTAATTCTTGATCAGCCGGGAGCCGAGAAGCTGGTGGGCCAAGGCGATGCGCTTTTCGCTCCTATGGGAACAAACAAGGCAGTTCGCGTTCAGGGAGCATGGGTGTCTGAAGCGGAGCTCCAAAAAGTGGTGAATCATGTCAAGGCTCAGATGGATCCTGAATACCGGAGTGACGTAATACAGCGGGTAACTTCTAAGATCGTGGACAGTGACATCGGCGATGACATGGATGTCCTTCTCGCCGCTTGCGATTTAATCGTCAATTCTCAATTTGGGTCAACCTCGATGCTTCAACGGAAGCTTCGAATTGGCTTTGCTAAAGCCGGAAGGATGATGGATCTACTTGAGTCTCGAGGAGTGGTAGGAGCCTCTGAGGGTTCGAAAGCTCGAGACGTTCTCGTCAAGGCGGAGGATCTGCCTGCTTTACTTGCCAAGATCAGCGGCCAGAGCTCGGCTGTGGTCGAAGGGGATTCGCCGGGTTCTGATGACGAACCAGACGAAGACGCTTGGCAGCTAACCGGTAGGCGTGATGACTTCTAGAAGCTTTATTTACGGGCAAACACCCAACCTAATTACATTGACCAGGCTGGCCATGGTGCCAATTGTGCTGTGGATAATCTATGATTACTGGGATTTTTGGGGCCGGTTTGCCGCGTTGGTGCTGCTGGTGCTTGCGGCTTCAACCGATGGTATCGACGGTGCGATTGCCAGAAAGCGAAACCTGGTCAGCGATTTTGGAAAGCTTATTGATCCGATAGCAGATAAAGCCCTACTTACTGGAGCCCTTGTTGCATTATCTATTCAGGGTGCAGTTCCTTGGATAGCGACCTCACTGATTCTCGGTAGAGAGTTGATTGTGACCGTTTACCGGTTGGTGGTCGCTAAGCGTCGAGTGATTGCAGCCACCGGAGGTGGAAAATTCAAAACGGTCATGCAAATCATCGCGGTTAGCCTGGCATTGGCGCCCTTTGAAGTCTTGGGGGACTGGTACTTGTTGTTCTCCCAGGCCGTGCTCTGGTTTACGGTGGCCTTAACGCTGTGGAGCGGAAAGCAGGTTCTATGGCCGAGCAAGTTATAGCCCTGGCAAAAAAAGCCGGCCTTTCAATCGCGATTGCTGAATCAATAACCGGAGGCGCCTTGGCCTCAGCCTTAATTGCTGTGGATGGAGCTTCAGAGGTCATTCTTGGGGGGATTGTTGCCTACCAGGACCGCATTAAGGAGCAACTTTTAGGAGTGTCACCTGCTCTAATCGCGAATCAGAGTGCGGTAGATGCCGAAGTTGCTGCGCAGATGGCCGAAGGTGTTCGGGAGAGGCTCTCCAAGGCTGCCGGCAAAGATTTAGGTTCGGTCATCGGAATAGCAACTACCGGCGTTGCCGGACCAAGCAGCGTTTCGGGGAGAATGCCGGGAGAAGTTTTCATTGCAATCAGTTCTTCTCAAGGCGTGACCGTCTACAGCGAAAATTTTGAGGGTTCAAGAAATCAAGTCAGAATGCTTTGCCTGGATCGAGCAATCCATATCCTTAGGGAACATTTAGCCTGAGTAGTTGGTTACCAATCAGGAAACATTCAGTTATTTTGGGTATTTTTAGCAATAGAAGCCGATAGATTATCGGCCAGGAGGAAACTTTGGTTCTGCTTAGACAAGAAATCGGTGACGTGCTTCGTAACCACCGCTTAGAACAGGGTCAGACACTTAGGCAAGTGGCTGCCAAGGCTTCCGTTGCCCTGGGCTATCTTTCCGAGGTTGAGCGCGGTCAAAAAGAAGCCTCCTCTGAAATTCTTGCTTCCGTAACCGAGGCGCTAGATGTGCCACTAGCACAGTTGTTGCGTGAGGTTTCTGATCGTCTTGCACTTGTCGAAGGCGTTTATGCCGAAAAGACTTACATTCCGGACACTGTTCCAGATGCTTTTGTAACCGAAGCAGAGCTTTACTCTCACTAGTGAAGCTGAGTCAGTTTCGTCAACTGGTCGACGAGGAGTTTGGACCCAGCTTCGCCGCCGTGATACTGGCGGACACTAGACTCACGGACAAATCAGACCAAACCCCGCTGGAGCTAATCAAGTCCGGCGATGATCCCAAAGAAGTATGGCTAGCGCTCTGCGCTCACCTTGGCGTTCCCAAGGAACGTTGGCACGGCAAGCCTCGGACAAAGCAACACGCCGAAAACTAATCATTCGAAATTTTGTTCGAACGCCTATTGTTACTAACAGCTAAGAGTTTCTAAGACTTATCAAGAGGTTTCTTGCCGGGTCTGCAAAATGTCTTAGACGGAGCGTAGCTTCGTTGTAAACAAGGCGCCAGGCGTCGGAAAGAGGTTGTAATGCCAAGTGCATCAGATAGAGAAAAGGCCCTAGACACCGCCCTAGCGCAGATTGATCGCCAATTTGGCAAAGGATCAGTTATGCGGTTGGGATCCGAAGAGCGCGCTCCAATAGCATCGATCTCTACCGGTTCGATCGCGTTGGACGTCGCATTGGGAATTGGTGGACTTCCAAGAGGTCGAATCGTAGAGGTTTATGGGCCAGAGGCCTCGGGCAAGACAACCATTGCTCTTCACGCTATCGCTAGCGCTCAGAAGGCTGGCGGTACAGCTGCATTTATCGATGCCGAGCACGCCCTAGACCCTATTTACGCCGCCAAGCTCGGTGTAGACATTGACGCGCTTCTTGTTAGCCAGCCAGACACTGGAGAGCAGGCGCTCGAAATTACTGACATGTTGATCCGATCTGGATCAATCGATGTCATCGTGATTGACTCTGTCGCGGCGCTTGTGCCTCGCGCTGAAATCGAAGGCGAAATGGGAGATACTCACGTGGGTCTTCAGGCTCGTTTGATGTCTCAGGCCCTACGTAAGCTAACCGGCGCAATCAGCAACACGGACACCACTGCAATCTTTATCAACCAGCTGCGCGAAAAAATCGGAGTCTTCTTCGGTTCTCCAGAGACAACTTCGGGCGGAAAGGCGTTGAAGTTCTATGCGTCAGTCCGATTGGACATTCGTCGAATTGAGACGCTAAAGGACGGACAGAACAACGCTGTGGGTAACCGCTCAAGAGTGAAGGTCGTAAAGAATAAGCTTGCGTCACCATTCAAGCAGGCGGAGTTCGACATTATCTTCGGTGAGGGAATCTCCCGCGAGGGCAGCTTGATTGACTTTGGTGTCGAGCAGGACATTGTCAACAAGTCAGGTGCTTGGTACACCTTCGATGGCGAACAGCTGGGTCAAGGAAAAGAGAATTCGCGCAAGTTCTTGAAGGAAAATCCTGAGATTGCAGCCACCATTGAACAGAAGATTAAGGCGAAGCTTGGAGTGGGAGTTCCAAGACCCGTTGCCGACCTTCCGGTTGAAGAAATTGCAGATGTAACAGAGGATACCGAGACGGTCGCTAAGGCCGCAAACGATGCCTGAAATAAAGCCTAAAGAAACACAGCTTCAAGAAAAACCGTCTCAAGAAAAGCTGGAAAAGCGCGCACGTAACGTGCTGCTTTTCCAGCTTTCCCGAAGCATGAAGACTAAATGGCAGCTAGCCCAAATTCTTGAAAAACGAGAGATTCCTCCGGAGATAGCAAAACCTCTTCTCGATCGGTTCGAGGAAGTCCAGTTGATTGACGACTCAGTTTTTGCCGCTGCCTACGTTCGCTCCAGAGTCGAAAAAGGAAAATCTTCAAGAATTATCAGCAGAGAATTGCAACAAAAGGGCGTGGATAGATCTTTAGTTGAAGAGGCCGTGTCCGGCATAACCAGAGAAGATGAAGAGAAGTTGGTTCTGGAATTAGGTAGGGCTCGTTGGGACCGGCTGGGAAGTTTAGAACTCGATGCGAGGTACAGAAGAGTCTCCGGTTTCTTGATGAGGAGAGGCTTCAGTGCGTCAATGGTTGCCAGTGCACTTCGCGAAATTAGGTCTGACGACTAAAATCGAGCCTGTCATGTCTCTTACCTACGAAGTCCGCACCTTTGGGTGCCAGATGAACGTTCACGATTCTGAACGTATCTCGGGACTGCTTGACTCAGCTGGCTATGTGGAATGCAACGGCGCAGACCCGGATGTTGTTGTCTTTAACACTTGCGCCGTTCGTGAGAACGCGGACAACAAGCTCTATGGAACGCTTGGAATGTTGCTTCCCAAAAAAGAGGCCAATCCCAAGCTTCAGATTGCAGTAGGCGGCTGTTTGGCCCAAAAGGATCAGGACGTAATCTTGCAGCGGGCACCTTGGGTGGACGTTGTGTTCGGAACCCACAACATGGGTTCGTTGCCGGTTCTGCTGGAGCGCGCCAGGCACAATGCGGAAGCTCAAATCGAAATCTTGGAATCCTTGGAGGTTTTCCCATCTACCCTTCCAACCAAGCGTGAGAGCCCGTTTAGCGGCTGGGTGTCGATTTCGGTTGGTTGCAACAACACCTGCACCTTCTGCATAGTCCCAACGCTTAGGGGTAAAGAGAAAGACCGACGCCCCGGGGAGATTTTGGCCGAAGTCGAAGCTCTTGTTGCTGATGGGGCAATCGAAGTTACCCTGTTGGGCCAAAATGTCAATGCCTACGGTGTTGAGTTCGGTGATCGTGGCGCATTCGCCAAGTTGTTGAGGGCTTGTGGCGAGATAAGGGGGCTTGAACGGCTCAGATTTACTTCCCCTCACCCTGCTTCATTCACAGACGACGTGATTGCAGCGATGGCTGAAACCCCGAACGTTATGCCCCAACTACACATGCCAATGCAGTCTGGTTCAGACAAAGTACTGAAGGAAATGAAGCGCAGTTACCGTGCTTCAAAGTATCTAGGGATTCTTGATCGCGTTCGCGCGGCAATGCCGGAAGCTGCGATAACAACGGACATAATTGTGGGCTTTCCGGGCGAGACGGAACAGGACTTTCAGGACACCATAGATGTCGTTAGAAAATCGAGGTTTGCAGCCTGCTTCACCTATCAATACTCGAAGCGGCCGGGAACTCCAGCTTCCGAAATGCCCGATCAGCTTCCCAAGGAAGTAGTTCAAGGAAGATACGAACGCCTTCTAGCTGTCGTGAACGAAGTTGCTTGGGAGGAAAATAAGCTCATGGTTGGGATAGAAGTTGAGGTGCTGGTCTCGGCCAATGAAGGGCGCAAGGATTCTCAGACGGATCGCCTAACTGGAAGAGCGAAAGACAACCGACTTGTCCACTTCGATGTTCCAAAGGGCCAGGATGCTCCTCGTCCAGGTGACGCCGTCAGGCTCACAATCACCAGAGCAGCTCCATATTTCCTTGTTGCCGACTACGCGCCCGGTGGCCTTTATGAGGTCCGCAGAACCGCGGGTGGGGACGCGTTTGACCGTCGTCAGCTCGAGAGCTGCGGTGTCCCGGGTCCCGGGGGGTCCAAAGTCTCACTTGGTATACCGATCAGAGTAAAAAGTGGGGTTTAGCGCCCTAGCTATTGTCGGGCCTACTGCCTCCGGCAAGTCCGGGTTGGCTTTATCTCTGGTCGAAGCGCTGGAGTCGTCCGGGCAGCTGGCTGAAATTATTAATGCCGATGCCATGCAGCTTTATAAGGGCATGGACATCGGAACAGCAAAATTGGCCAAAAATCAGCGTCGGGGCATTGAGCATCACCTAATAGATTCGATCGAACCTACCGCGGAAATGACAGCGGCTGAATATAGCAAGCTGGCAATAGAAACCGCCCATGATATTCGAGCTCGAGGAAAGTTGCCGGTGTTTGTAGGTGGGAGCATGTTTTACCTGGCGGCCGCTCTTGATTATTTCGATTTCGCTCCCACCGATACGGAAATTCGGGATCAACTCGAGTCTCAGGCGGAGGTTGTTGGCAACCTTGAAATGCACAATCAGCTTATGGCTCTAGATCCAGAGTCTGGTCAAAAAATCCACAGCAATAATGTTAGGAAGGTCATAAGAGCACTCGAGGTGATTCAGATAACAGGACGCCCTTTTGTCTCTTCCCTTCCGGACCCCGAGTACCTTGTGCCAACTCTCACTATTGGCATCGATGTTGGTAGAGAGGTCCTTAAACCACGCATTGCAGGCCGTGTGGCAGATATGTGGTCGCAGGGACTCATTGACGAGGCTGGACTGCTGCTAGAGGGCAGAGCACCGCTATCCAAAACCGCACTTGCTGCTATCGGCTATCAACAAGCCTTTCAGCAAATCTCTGGAGAACTTGATGAAGCTTCGGCGATTCAAGACACGATTCGCCTAACGAACCGATATGCGAGACGACAAATGTCCTGGTTTAAGCGAGATCGTCGCACTCATTGGTTGCCGGACTCCCCGGAATTGCTCAAGTGCGCTCTGGAGCGAATTAGGCTTGAGACATGAAAATCGAATTCACAAAAGGCCATGGCACGGGTAATGATTTCATTCTTGTGCTTGATAAGGCCGGACAAATTGACCTTAGTGCCGGCCAAGTTGCCGCAATGTGTGACCGACACTTTGGTATCGGTGCCGACGGTCTAATTATTGTGAAGCCCACCGCAAAGGATGTCGAGGTTGCGGAGCTGCTGGACGATGAGCCGGAAGCTATTTGGTTTATGGACTACAGAAACTCCGACGGCTCTAGGGCAGAGATGTGCGGAAACGGCATTCGAGTTTTTGCTCGCTACCTGCTAGAAAGCGGATTGGCGACGCTCACCGACGGCAGCACTTTGCCGGTCGCCACCAGGAATGGCATCAAGGATCTAACTGCAACGGTGAATGGGTTCGCTGTTGACCTGGGTCTTTTTTCGATCGGGGACGACCAAACGCTTGTCAGCACACGGGGTCTTCAAGTCTCCAGGCCTGGTCTTGCTGTGAATGTTGGCAACCCTCACGTTGTGGTTGCGCTTGCGGATCTCGAAGAGCTCCAGGGCTTAGAGCTAGCGAGGGCCCCAGTTCTAGAGCCTTTTCCAGAAGACGGCGCTAACGTCGAATTTGTGGTCCTGGATGAGCCTCTTATCAATAAAGGTGTTGCGGGGCTAACCATGAGGGTCCATGAACGCGGCTCAGGTGAAACCATGAGTTGTGGGACCGGAATAGCAGCGTCAGCAATTGCGATTCGCCACTGGGCCGGAGGGACTCAGAACTTTTGGAAGGTGAAGGTTCCTGGGGGAGAGGTTGCTGTCCGGATGTTTCCAACCGAGGACGGCGAACACGTTTCAATCAGTGGCCCGGCGGTTCTTACTTATTCTGGGGTTTGGCAGGATTGACCACCTCGATAATTCGGTAGGTCTTTGCCGTTCCAATTCTGGAAACTTCATTACTAGGGAACTCTTCGGCTAGCCAGCGTACGAGTGAGTCTGCCCCCAGGTTTTTCTGAACCACAAAAACCGCTCTTCCACCATCCTGTAAGCGAGGAATGTAAGTTCTTAGCAATTCGTGGAGCGCAACTTTGCCAATCCGGATTGGTGGGTTTGACCAGATTGCGTCAAATTTCAGGTCCGTAGGTAGCTCCTCGGCAAGACAGATGCTGAGATTTGTAAGTACGATTCGATCGGCATTCGATCGGGTCTGCTCAATGCTCCGCTGGTTGATATCTATCGCATGAACTTTTGCAGCTGGACAGAGAGTTGCAATCACGATGCCGATCGGACCCCAGCCGCAGCCCAGATCAAGTACGTTTCCATCTTTTGGCAATAGCGAAGTATGCGAAAGAAGCGCCTTTGTGCCGGGGTCTAGTTTCGTCGAGCTAAAGGTTCCGCTTGCGGCGGTCATGTCAAATTTGACACCGTCAACTTCAAATGAAACCTCGGTTTCAATTTTCTTCGTTGTCGGCTCTGAGCTGAAATAGTGCTCCATCGGCATACGACAAACCTAATACAGGCTTAGTCTTAAACAACAATGGAACCAGAATCTACTATCGACCGAATTTTACGCCGCGGCTCTCTGGCGCCGGCGTCCGAGTATGACGGCGATCAACTCGATTTAGAGGAGCGGGCGTCACTTAGACGAGTCCCAGGACTTTCGACTGAGTTGGAAGATATTTCGGAGGTAGAGTACCGTCAGCTGCGTCTTGAGCGAGTCGTCCTAATCGGCGTTTGGGGCACTGGAACGGTAACCCGAGCAGAAAACTCGCTCCGTGAACTTGCCGCCCTTGCTGAGACTGCTGGAGCTGAGGTGCTGGATGGACTTCTGCAAAGACGCGCAAAGCCCGACCCCGCGAGTTACTTTGGAAAGGGAAAAGCAGAAGAGCTCAGAGAGTTAGTCAAAGAACTTGGTGCCGATACTGTGATAGCTGATGCCGAGCTTGCGCCATCACAACGAAGAACTCTGGAAGACATAGTCAAGGTCAAGGTAGTTGACCGAACTGCGATCATTCTTGATATTTTTGCCCAGCACGCCAAGAGCAAAGAAGGAAAAGCCCAGGTCGAACTTGCGCAGCTTGAGTATTTACTTCCGAGATTGCGCGGATGGGGAGAGTCGATGTCCAGGCAGGCCGGAGGCCAGGCTGCCGGTGGTGTCGGAATAGGCTCGCGTGGACCAGGTGAAACCAAGATTGAGCTTGATAGAAGACGAATCAACACCAAGATGGCTAAATTGCGGCGGGAGATTTTCTTGATGAAGAGCGCCCGCGATACCAAGAGGCTCAAGCGAGAAAAAGCGAGAGTTCCTCAGGTGGCAATTGCCGGCTACACCAACGCGGGAAAGTCGTCTTTGCTCAACAGGCTCACCAAGGCTGGAGTCTTGGTGGAGAACGCACTTTTTGCCACGCTCGATCCAACAATAAGAAGGCACGAGACACCGGACGGAAGAAGCTACACTCTCGCGGACACCGTGGGCTTTGTGCGCTCGTTGCCTCACCAACTGGTTGAGGCATTTAGGTCCACCCTCGAGGAAATTGCGGGTGCAGATTTGATTGTCCACGTTGTGGACGCGACCGACCCGGATCCGCTTGGACAGATCCAGACCGTTCGCCTGGTGGTAGCCGAGGTCGACGCTTCCGCAATCGAAGAGCTGATCGTATTCAATAAGGCCGATTTGGTTTCCGAAGAGGAGCACATCAGGCTGCGGGGTCTTTGCCCAGGGGCATTTTTAGTGTCTGCGAGAACAGGCTTGGGTATTGCCGAACTTGAGGCCGCTATTGCCTCTTCTTTGCCCCGACCAGAGGTCCTGTTTGATGGGTTAATTCCCTATGACCGCGGCGATCTAGTGTCAAAGATTCATGTCGCAGGAAAAGTCCAGAGCGTTGAGTACGTAGAGGGCGGTACCAGGGTCAAGGCTTTGGTGCGCGAAGACTTAGCTGCGGAATTAGCAAGCCTTTCTAGACGGCCCTGAGAACAGCAACTACCTTGCCCAGAATCACGGCGTGCTCCCCAGGAATCGGTTCAAATGCGGAGTTTCTTGGAAGCAGCCAGGTGTTTCCGTCGCGCTGTTTGAACATCTTGACTGTTGCCTCGTCTTCGAGCATTGCAGCAACTATGTCGCCGTTCTCAGCCGTCTGCTGCTGACGAACCACAACCCAGTCTCCATCACAAATAGCGGCGTCAATCATTGATTCTCCGACGACCTTTAGCAAAAACAAGTCGCCCTGCCCCACAAGCTGACGGGGGAGCGCAAATACATCCTCCACGTTTTGCTCAGCTGTAATCGGGCCACCAGCTGCGATTCGACCTACAAGCGGAACCATGGCGGCGTCGGGGTTGATGATTTCCCCAGCTGGCTCTAATCCAAGCAGATCGATCGTTCGAGGTCGCCTTGGGTCCCTGCTTATGAAACCCAGGAGTTCTAGCTTGTTTAGCTGATGAGAGACACTCGCAGTTGAAGATAGACCTACGGACTCGCCAATTTCTCTCATTGAGGGGGCGTAGTTGCGGCCGGCCATCGATTCAGCGATGACAGTGAGAATTCTTTGTTGAACATTAGTCAAGTTAGAGGTGTCCATGGGTGACCCTTCTGCAAAATGTCTGTGGGTAGCTGTTTACTACCTGTATCGAAACTGTATTCGTATTTATACAAAATGCCAAACACATTTTCGATAAAGCATCAAAGATTTAGACAGAAACGCTTGCATTTCTGAAATAAGTGCATAAACTTAGAACAAGTGTTCGAAACAAGTATTCGAACTGAAGGGACACAACATGTTAGCTCTTGGAAACTACCGGCTTACAAACCCGAGACGTTTGGTACGCGCAGTTGTAATTCTCGCTCTTAGTTTTGTTATCAGCATCTTGGGAATCACCGGCTCCTTTGCTGGAAGCGACCTTGGGGCAACCCTTGAAGTTGTAACGGTTCAGTCGGGTGACTCGCTTTGGGAGTTGGCGGACAAGTACGCCCCGTCTCAGGATCCTAGAGACTGGATCGCCCGAGTGGTCATAGTGAATGCCCTTGAAACTGTCGAATTGACTCCTGGTCAGCAAATAGCGCTTCCCTAAGTCGCACGGGTTCCAACTCATTCGCTAATCTTGAGGGGTGACTAACCTCGACGATCTGCCCATTCGACCCGACTTGGTCGGACAGCTGCCCTACGGCGCCCCTCAAATCGACGTTCCAATTAGGCTCAATGTAAATGAAAACACCTTCGGAATACCCGAAGAGGTAGCGCTGCGAATTGTCCAGCGAACAGCTGAAGCGGCTCTCACGCTGAACAGGTATCCAGATCGTGAGTTCGTTCAGCTCCGTCAAATGCTGGCTGAGTTCTTGGGCGCAAACCTAGCGGCGGAGCAAATTTGGGCCGCAAATGGTTCGAATGAAATCTTGCAGCAGTTTTTTCAAGTCTTTGGGGGTCCAGAGGCAAAGGCAATAAGTTTTGGTCCCACTTACTCGATGTACGCGAATATCGCCCGAACGACCCTTACTGAATACCAGTTGCTTCCTCGGCTCGATGATTATTCTCTTACCAGTGAGTATGTGCGTAAGGAAATCCAAAAAGCGAAGCCGCAAATAGTTATCCTTTGTTCGCCAAATAATCCAACCGGAACCGGCATTTCGCTGGACGCGATTGAGGCGGCCTACGACAGCTTCGGTGGAATGTTGCTAGTTGATGAGGCTTATCAGGAATTTTCTGACTCCCCAAGCGCTATTTCGCTGTTGCCTGGACGACCACGCCTAGTAATAAGCCGCACCATGAGCAAGGCATTCGCATTTGCAGGCGCTCGGGTTGGATACATGGCTGCCGATGCTGCCTTGGTTGATGCTATGCGCATTGTCAGGTTGCCCTATCACCTGAGCGCACTGACTCAAGCGGCGGCCATGGCGGCTCTTGAGACCAGCGGGCAACTATTGGCTAACATCCAGCAAATAAAGCTTCAGCGTGATCGGATTATGGTCGGCGTCTCGAAGATGGGTCTAAGGCCCTTACCTTCGGATGCGAACTTCGTTCTAATTGAAGGGTTTCAAGATGCTCAAGTTGTCTTCGATGGCCTGCTAGCAAAAGGAATCATTGTGAGGGACATCGGAATTCCGGGCTGCCTTCGAGTCACAGCCGGAACCGAAGCAGAGACCACAAAATTACTTGGTGAGCTGGCATTGCTGCTTGACTAAACTAGAGGCACTAGAGCCAAAGGATCAGCTGTGAATCGGGAAGCAAAAATCAGTCGAAAGACAAGTGAATCGTCTGTCGAGTTATCAATCAACCTTGACGGCACCGGAAAGAGTGAAATCTCGACCGGTGTGCCCTTTTACGACCACATGCTGACTGCATTCTCTAGGCACTCTCTAGTGGACCTAAATGTTGTCGCCACCGGTGATTTGGAGATCGACGCACACCACACGGTCGAGGACGTTGCAATTGTTTTGGGTCAGGCGCTTGCTCAGGCGCTCGGTGACAAGCAGGGCATTGGACGCTACGGAGACGCAACCGTGCCGTTGGACGAAGCGTTAGCTCGAGCTGTAGTGGATGTCTCGGGCAGGCCTTTTTTGGTTCACTCCGGTGAGCCAGCTGGTTTCGAATACCACTTGATCGGTGGACACTTCACTGGGTCGTTGGTAAGACACGTGTTTGAGGCGATTGCACATAATGCTGGCCTCACGGTCCACATAAATGTGTTGGCGGGTCGAGATGCCCACCACATAGCAGAGTCTCAGTTCAAGGCTTTTGCGCGCGCGCTGAGGCAGGCGGTAGTGCTGGACCCTCGCGTTGTTGGCGTGCCATCGACCAAGGGGAGCTTGTGACCAAATCGGTCACAGTTCTTGATTACGGCAGTGGCAACGTCCATTCCGTCTGCAAGGCCCTAACTGAAGCTGGGGCGGATGTAACTCTTACGGACAACGCCAATAATGTCTATGAATCTGACGGCCTAGTAGTTCCCGGTGTTGGGGCCTTTGGTTCGGTAATGGAAAAGCTTATGGCGCATGGAGCCGATCGGCTCATTGATAAGAGGCTGACTGCCTCTAGACCAGTGCTTGGGATCTGTGTTGGCATGCAGGTAATGTTTGAAACCGGTTTGGAGCACGACCTTGAATCTAAGGGCCTAGGGCAATGGCCCGGGACCGTAAAGATGTTAGATTCTCCGCGATTACCCCACATGGGCTGGAGCACCGTCGAGGCACCCTCGGACTCGATTTTATTTAATGAAGTTGAAAAGGAGCGTTTTTACTTCGTGCACTCCTATGCCACCGTGGCTTGGGAGCTTGATGTCCGACCTCCATTTATCCCAGCTCACTTGACTTGGTCTAACCACGGCGAACGATTTCTCGCGGCAGTTGAAAATGGTCCGCTGTCAACCACGCAGTTTCACCCCGAAAAATCTGGCCCAGCCGGTTTGAAGTTACTTTCAAATTGGATTGAATCTATCTAGGAGACACCTTGAAGCTTGAGTTATTACCCGCGGTCGACGTTGCGTCCGGTAAGGCCGTGCGTCTTACCCAGGGCGAGGCAGGTACCGAAGAAGATTTTGGGCACCCTGTGAAGGCAGCACAAGATTGGATTACGGCCGGTGCAGAGTGGATTCACTTGGTTGATCTTGATGCCGCGTTTGGTCGAGGGCACAATCGAGAGGTGATTGCCGAAGTAGTAGCGCAGAGCGGTTCGGTAAAAATTGAACTTTCGGGAGGCATTCGCGACGATCACTCGCTTGAGGCAGCTTTGGAGCTTGGTGCCGCACGAGTGAATCTTGGAACCGCCGCACTTGAAGATCCGGAGTGGACCTCTAGAGTAATCGGCAAATACGGTCATCAGATTGCCGTTGGTTTGGATGTTCGGGGGACCACTTTGGCTGCTCGAGGATGGACCAAAGAAGGCGGAGACTTGCTTGAAGTTTTGGCCAGGCTAGAAGCGGATGGATGCGCCAGATATGTCGTCACCGACGTCACCAAGGACGGAACCCTGAAGGGCCCTAACCTCGAACTTTTGAAATTAGTCATGCAGCACACCGAAAAGCCGGTCGTGGCTTCCGGGGGTATTTCTACTCTCCAGGACATTCATGACTTAGTTGACTTGGTGCCACTTGGCCTGGAGGGTGCGATTTTAGGTAAATCGCTTTACGCAGGTCGCTTCACATTGGAGCAAGCCTTGGCGATCGCGACCGGGCATTGACTGAAAGCCCGCTTGTCGATTCGGCTGGCGTCCCTTGGAAGGGACGCTCATTTGAGGAGAATCCTTGGGCAGAGGATGACGGCGAGACTCCAGAGGTAATTGCGGCGGCTCTGGGTGCCACTCCGTTCGTAAAAATGACTTTCATCGAGTCACTTCGCGGGCAGCGTTTACTCGTTCCGCTAATTGCCGAGATTGGCCAGACCGGCATTGGTCCCCATGGTCAAACAGTAGACAAAAGTGCGGACTTGGCAATTGTTGCGGTGGCAACCCCGGATGATAGAACCGCAATCCCTGCATTCACATCGGTCGCGGACATGCTTTCTTGGAAGGCCGACGCGCGTCCCGTGCCAGTGACTATAGGTAAGCTCTGCGTCGCAACCGTCGGCGAAGGCCACACGCGAGTAATTATTAATCCGGCAACCCACGCAAGGGCTCTTCGCAGGACTGAGCTAGCTGCTCTAGCTCAGGGCTTGCAGATAATTGACGCAGTTTCTGGCTCGGAGGTAAAGCAAGTAATTGCTTCTGCGGTCAAGGAAGTAAAGGACGTTGTTATGGCTGGAGTGTCGGCCGGCGACCCGGAGGCAAGACTTGTAGCGGAGGAAATAATAATCGAGGTCGGCATGAGGCCGGGCTTGACCGCCGAAAATCTAGAGAGTGCTCTGACCAGTTTCGTCGCTCACCTGAGGGCTGAGAGCCTTGATGACTTCGTCGATTCTTTCAAGCTAAAAGTAATTTCCGCTATTTAGGTCAGGAAACTGGACCCGTGTATTTCTCTCCGGGTCCTTGACCGGGGGCATCCTTGATAAACGAGGCTTCCCGGAATGCAAGCTGCAAGGATCTAAGACCGTCTCTCAGGGGGCGAGCGTGGTGATCGCCGATTTCTCCCGCAGCAGCGCTAACTAGACCTGCCAGCGCAGTGATCAGCTTTCGTGCCTCGGCTAGGTCACCTGGAGTGTCGTCGGACAGCCCGCACTGAACCGCAGCAGCACTCATTAGGTGCACTGCGGTTGTGTTAATAACCTCGACCGCTGGAACTTCAGCGATGTCACGAGCTAAATCTTCTTCCACTTTTCCTCTTCTCAATATTCAAATGCTCTGCTAGGCTACCTGAGGCCCCGAGCTATTACTCGGTCAGAAGTGGATTACAATCCCACCTATCAGCCGCCTTCTCAATAGGCTGCCGGGTAAGAGAGTTGATTTATTTCTGCACGCTTGCGTGGTCAAAAACAGTTACTAAGGAGAAATTATCAGCGATCCTCGCATTAATGAGCGTATTCGGGTGGCACAGGTTCGTCTTGTGGGACCAGCTGGAGAGCAAGTTGGCGTTGTTGATATTGATCAAGCACTTAAGTTGGCAAGAGAGGCTGACCTTGACCTAGTCGAGGTTTCGCCTGGCTCAAGCCCTCCTGTTTGCAAGATTATGGACTACGGCAAGTTCAAGTATGAAGCTGCCCAAAAGGTCCGTGAGGCTCGCAAGAACCAGGTAAACACAGTTTTGAAGACTGTTCGATTTGGTTTGAAGATTGACAGCCATGACTATGAAACAAAGGCAGGACAGGTTCGAAAGTTCCTCAAGGCCGGCGACAAAGTCAAGGTAATGGTTGTATTTCGCGGTAGAGAGCAGTCTCGACCCGAAATGGGAGTCAAGTTACTCAGGAATTTAGCTGACCAAGTTACCGAATTTGGAACAGTTGAGTCGAATCCATCAATCGATGGCCGAAGCATGGTCATGGTTATAGGTCCGCTCAAGAACAAGGCCGAAGCGCGAGCAGAGGCTAAAAAGGCACAGCAGAAGCCTGCTGTGGAGCAAGAGAACTAAAAGGAGAGCTCATGCCGAAGATGAAGACCCATTCGGGCGCCAAAAAGCGTTTCCGCTTTACTGGCAGCGGCAAGCTGATGAAGCAGCAGATCAACATGCGACACAACCAGGAGCACATGTCATCCAGGCGCAAGCGTCGCCTGAATGCTGACCAGGTCGTTTCCCCAGCAGATTTCAAGAAGCTTAAAAGGCAGCTCGGCCGCTAGGGCTGACGAAGAAGGAGTAAGAACATGGCAAGAGTAAAAAATGCTGTCAACTCGCACAAAAAGCGCAGAGTTGCTCTAGAGCGCGCCAAGGGTTACCGCGGACAACGCTCGAGACTGTATCGTCAGGCCAAGCAGCAGTTGCTGCACTCGCTTGTCTACGCATACAACGATCGTCGTAAGCGCAAGGGTGATTTCCGTAGACTTTGGATTCAGCGAATCAACGCTGCGGCCCGTCTAAACGGGATGACTTATAACCGCTTCATACAGGGTCTAAGCCTCGCTGGCATTGAGGTAGACCGCAGAATTATGTCCGACATGGCAATTCATGACCCGAAGTCTTTCGCAACCTTGGTTGCCTCGGCGAAGGCAGCATTGCCAAAGGACGTGAACGCTCCAAAGGCTAGCTAATGTTAGATGATCCCAGATCCAACAGGGTCAAGGGGATTGTTCGATTGAACCAAAAAGACGCCCGGTATGAAACCGGGCTCTTTTTGCTTGAAGGGCCACAGGGCCTGAAAGAGCTAGAGAAATCTCCCCGTCTAATAGAAGAGGTCTTCGTGACCGCTTCGGCCTGGGAGCGTTATCGTGAAGTCTTGGCTGACCTATCGGATTTGGGCGTAGCTATCGAAGAAGTTTCAGACGAAGTTATGGGCAAAATTTCCGATACCAGAACCCCGCAAGGATTTGTAGCGGTTGTTCATCATTTGGATATCGAGCTTGAACAGCTTCTGTCAAAGCAGCCGGTTTTGTTGGCACTTATCGATCAAGGTCGAGACCCCGGCAATCTCGGGTCAATAATAAGAGCCGCTGACGCAGCCGGGGCTGACGCTGTCATTCTCAGCCCTGACTCGGTAGATGTTTATAACCCGAAGGTAGTCCGCTCGACCGCCGGCAGCATTCTGAATGTCCCCATCGTCGTCGATCAAGATTTAGTTGAGGCGATTAGCAAAATCAAGTCCGCCGGCATTCAGGTGTTTTCATCTAGTTCTACAGGTCAGGACGTCACTCAGGTTTCTGTGGCCGAAATGGCAAAGCCAACTGCTTGGGTTTTTGGAAATGAAGCTCATGGCGTTACCAATGAGGTTTCCAAAAACGCGGATAAAACTATGTCTTTGCCCATTTACGGTGCCGCAGAATCATTGAACCTAGGCATAGCGGCTTCAATTTGCCTGTATCTCACTGCGGTCGCTCAGCACACTAATCGCTAAACTTGTGGCGATGTCCGAGAAATTAACTCCCGAAGTAGTAGCCAATGCGCTGCAAGAGTCGCTAAGCGCGCTGGCCGCGGTCGAAGATGCGGCAACCCTAAGGAGTCAAAAGGCCCAGATTGTTGGAGAGACCTCTCCGATCAGTAGGCTGAACGCTTTGATTAAGGCAGTTCCGAATGAGCAAAAAGCCGAGGCCGGCAAGCTAGTTGGAGTGGCGAGAGCAAAGCTAAGCCAGGCTTTTGACGAAAAAGAAATCAGGCTGGAATCGCTCGCGGCCAATGAGGCACTTGCCAGCGAAAAAGTTGACATGACGGCCGCACCAAAGTTTCTGAAGCTCGGCGCAAGACATCCGCTGTCTCTTTTGATGGATCAGGTCAGCGATGTATTCGTCGGAATGGGCTGGGAGATAGCCGATGGCCCGGAGCTCGAAAACGAATGGTTTAATTTCGACGCATTAAATTTTCACCCGGATCACCCAGCTAGGGCAATGCAGGACACTTTCTTTGTTAAACCAGTTGAGAATCACCTGCTGTTACGAACTCACACGTCTCCTGTTCAGGTTAGATCGCTGCTTGAGCGTGACCTACCCGTTTACGTGCTGTGCCCGGGCAGAGTATTTAGAACCGATGAGTTAGATTCAACCCATACTCCGGTGTTTCACCAGGTAGAGGGTTTAGCGATTGATAAGGGCCTCACCATGGCTGACCTTCGGGGAACTTTGGAGCACTTTGCGAGAGTGATGTTTGGCGATGAGGCCAGCATCCGATTGCGGCCGAGCTTTTTCCCTTTCACTGAGCCTTCCGCAGAACTGGATGTTTGGCACCCGGATGCCAAGGGTGGTCCTAGGTGGGTCGAGTGGGGTGGCTGCGGCATGGTCAATCCAAACGTGTTGCTCGCCGCAGGAATTGATCCCGAGGTCTATTCCGGATTCGCTTTCGGCATGGGTATTGAGAGAACTTTGATGTTTAGAAACGGCGTGAAAGACATGCACGACATGGTCGAAGCCGATGTCCGCTTCAGCGCTCAGTTCGGATCGGTGATCTAGATGAGAATTCCACTTGGATGGCTCGGCGAAATGGTTGAGCTTGGCTCTAAAGTCACCCCGAATGACGTGATGGCGGAGCTCGTGAAAGTTGGTCTCGAAGAAGAGGGTTCTCACGGTGGGGACATATCTGGACCGGTGGTCGTCGGGCAAGTGCTGTCCTTCGAGGCTGAAGAGCAGAAAAATGGGAAAACTATTCGCTGGTGCCAAGTCCGAGTTGCAACCACTGGCCCGGACGAGATCAGGGGCATCGTCTGTGGTGCATCTAATTTCGTTGCAGGAGACAAGGTTGTAGTAAGCCTGCCGGGTGCGGTTTTGCCGGGAGGTTTCGAGATTACGGCCAGAAAAACCTACGGACACGTGTCTGACGGAATGATCGCTTCGGCTAAAGAGCTTGGGCTGGGGGATGAGCACGATGGCATTCTCGTGCTCAGTTCGATAGGTCTGGAGCCTGAAATCGGGCTAGATGCAATAGCCCTCCTGGGCTTGGATGAGTCTGCCGCAGAGGTGAACGTGACTCCGGACCGTGGTTACTGCCTTTCCATAAGAGGAATCGCAAGAGAGTACTCGCATGCGACCGGAGTGAAGTTTCAAGACCCGGTTCTCTCCATTGATCCGGTAATGGGGTCGGGCTTTGCGCTCGAGGTAAAGGACAATGCCCCCATCCACGGTAGGGCTGGATGCAGTCAGTTTGTCCTGGTCGGAGTTTCTGGATTAGACGCCGAGGCGAAGGTTCCGGATTGGATGGTAAGCCGTCTCAAACTTGCCGGTATGCGCTCAATCTCAATTGCGGTGGACATTACGAACTATGCGATGCTCGAGCTCGGTCAGCCACTGCACGCTTACGATCTTGACAAGCTGGTTGGAGGCATAAGTGTTCGCCGGGCAAAGGCCGGCGAAGAGCTCGTCACTCTAGATCAAAAAACCAGACAGCTTCACGAAGAAGATTTACTGATATGTGATGAGCAGGGCCCGATAGGAATCGCCGGCGTCATGGGTGGTGCCCGAACCGAGGTTAGTTCGAGCACTACGTCAGTTCTTATAGAGGCGGCAATTTTCGATCCGATTTCGATTGCAAGAAGCGCTAGGCGCCATAAGCTCCCGTCCGAAGCATCAAAGCGGTTTGAGCGTGGAGTAGACAGTTCGATATCTAGGGCCGCGGCCTCCAGGGCAGCCGGGTTATTGACTGAGCTTGCCTTCGGGAGCCTTAGTGGCGTCGGGGCCGAATACGCAAGCGTGTTTGAACCCGTAGCTATAGAGATGAAACTTGATTATCCCGGCCGATTGGTGGGTGTTGAGTACTCGGCTGACCAAGTGGTTGCAAGCCTCGAGGAGATCGGTTGCACGGTTACCAAAATTGACGATCTTGTTCACGTCATTGTGCCGAGCTGGCGTCCTGACATTACTCATAAGACTGACCTGGTTGAAGAGGTCGCAAGGCTTATCGGATACGACAAAATTCCGGCCAGACTGCCGGTTGCGCCTCCGGGGCGTGGCCTTACATCAAGGCAAAAGCTTCGCCGCCGAGTGCTATCAGGACTCACCGGCGCTGGATTCGTCGAGGTTCTGAACTACCCATTTGTCTCTGCTGAACAAAACCGCTGGATGGGTTCGGTTAGCGCTGTAGAGCTTGAAAACCCTATGCAGTCTGAGGCGAGTTTCTTGAGAACGTCATTGGTTCCTGGGTTGATTTCTGCTGCGGCCAAAAACATTTCTCGCGGGTCCACCGACATAGCTTTATTAGAAGAAGGTTCGGTATTTCTGCCAAATGGCGGCAGTGCCGTGACGGCTTTGCCTGCGGGCAATGAGCGACCCTCGGAAAAAATTCTTGCAGCGCTTAAGGCTGCAATACCAGTGCAGCCCAGGTTGGTTTCTGGCCTGCTTACGGGCAACTGGTTACCTCAGAGCCCCGGACAGCATTCGATATTGGCTGGCTACCCTCAGGCCTTGGGCGCAGTAGAGATAGTTATGCAGCAGGCTGCTGTTTCTTTTGAGCTAGAGCAGCTTGAGATTGCTGGCCTTCACCCGGGGCGTGCCGCGAATGTGTGGGTGGCTGGAAAAGTGGTGGGATTTGTCGGCGAAGTTCACCCGGAACTAGCTTCACAAAACCACCTACCTAGGTCCGTTGGGGTTTTTGAGTTGAATCTGGATGAAATTTTCGCTGTAGCTCCAGATCTGGTTCAGGCCCGAGAGCTTGGTGTGATGACTTTCCTGACGCAGGATCTTTCTCTCGTAGTCGATGTTCGGGTCAGTGCCGCCGATTTGACCAAGAGCATCATTACCGGCGCCGGAGAGCTTCTGGAAGGAATTCGCTTGGTTGATGACTACCGCGGTAAAGGTTTAGACGCTGGCCAAAAATCCCTGACTTTCTCGCTTCTGTATCGGGCTAACGACCGCACTCTTACCCAGGCGGAGGCTACTGCAGCCAGGGACCAGGCCGTTGGGCTTGCAAACCAGCAATTCGGCGCGACTCTAAGGGGCTAAATGACTATTCAGGTGGCAGTTGCTGGAGCAAGCGGGTACGTTGGCGGCGAGCTTTTGCGCCTAATAGCGGCGCATCCGATGCTCGACCTTGGAGCCGTAACTGGCCACAGCAATGTAGGGCAAAGTCTTGGCCAGCTCCAGCCCCACATTCCGGAATTTGCAGATCGCGTTTTAGTAGAAACTTCGGTTGAGAATCTGGCGGGACACGAAGTTGTATTTCTTGCTCTGCCTCACACTAAAAGTGCGGAACTGGCCGCGCAGCTTCCTACGCACGTCATGGTGATTGACTGCGGAGCTGATTTTAGATTGCAAGACGCAGCCTCTTGGGAAACTTATTACCAAACTACGTACGCCGGCTCATGGCCCTACGGCCTTCCAGAGCTAACGTTGGCAACCGGAGGAAAACTCAGGACTGAACTCCGTGAAGTTAGGCGCTTAGCAATACCTGGCTGCAACGTGACAGCGGTTTCACTTGCCTTGGCTCCGGCATTGACAGCGGGGCTTATCGAAACCGAGGACATTGTTTCAGTGCTATCAGTTGGAACCTCTGGAGCGGGAAAAGCAAGCAGTATTGACCTATTGGCAGCTGAGGTTCTTGGATCTGCGAGAGCTTACGGAGTGGGAGGAACTCATCGACACACACCGGAGATTGAACAGAACCTGTCGTTGGCCGCTGGCAAGCCGGTGACAGTGTCGATGACTCCGGTTCTAGTGCCTATGTCCAGAGGAATTTTGGCCGTTAATACTGCAAAGCCCTCTAGTCGTTTTTCACTGGAGCATCTCCGAGATGTTTATCGAAGCGCCTACGGAGAAGAAAGTTTTGTCCAGCTGCTGCCGGAAGGTCAGCTGCCAAGAACCGCTAGCGTATTGGGCACGAATAACGCCCAGATTTCTCTTGCTTTTGATGAGCACGCTCAGAAAGTTATTGTGGTGAGTGCGATTGATAATTTGGTGAAAGGAACCGCTGGCGCCGCCATTCAGTGCATGAACATTGCTCTTGGCTTGACGGAGCAGGTTGGCTTGAGCTCGATTGGGGTCGCCCCATGAGTGTTGTCGGGCCTAAGGGCTTTGTAGCCTCCGGAGTCGCGGCTGGCCTGAAAGCCAGTGGCGGTCTTGATGTTTCCCTTGTAGTAAACCAGGGGCCTGATAATGCCGTGGCTGCGGTTTTCACGACAAATCGCTGTCTTGCGAATCCAATTCTCTGGTCGAAGCAAGTTATTGCTGGTGGACAGGCAAGAGCTATCGTTCTGAACTCCGGCGGAGCCAACTGCTACACCGGCGCGCAGGGTTTTCAAACGACGCATGCGACCGCAGAAAAAGTTGCAGAACACACTGGATTCCCCGCAGCTGAAATTGTTGTTTGCTCGACTGGCTTGATTGGCGAGCAGTTGGACAGACCTAAATTATTGAGCGGGGTAACCTCGGCATTTGAAGCGCTTTCGGAAACAGGTGGACAAGACGCGGCTCACGCAATCATGACCACTGACACCGTGGCAAAGCTTGGATCAAGATCAAGCGCTGACGGTTGGGCTTTGGGCGGGATGGCTAAGGGAGCTGGAATGCTAGCCCCGGGACTTGCAACAATGCTCGTGGTTATCACCACCGATGCGGTTATGGACAGCGAACAGCTGGATACTGCACTCAGGGCTGCCACCCGTGTGAGCTTTGATCGACTTGATTCGGATGGCTGCATGTCCACAAACGACCAAGTGACTTTGATGTCTTCTGGAGCAAGCCAGAAAACCCCGGACTTAGCAGAGTTCACAACATTGCTAACTGAGCTTTGCAAAGAGCTGGCGCTGAAGTTGTTGGATGATGCCGAGGGGTCGAGTCATAACATTCACATCACCACGCAGGGTGCCAAGACTGAGGATGACGCCGTAGAGGTTTCTAGGGCAGTAGCTCGTAACAGCCTTTTCAAGGCTGCAATCTTTGGCAAAGACCCGAACTGGGGCAGAATCTTGGCCGCGGTTGGAACAACTACGGCGGAATTTGATCCTTACGGAATAGACGTGTCTATCAACTCCATATTGATTTCTTCCAAGGGGGAGCCGGCCGAAGATCGTTCAAAGGTGGACTTGAGCGGTAAAGAGGTTCAAGTGGTTATAGACCTTCATGCCGGTAGCCTCAGCGCTACGGTTGTTACCAATGACCTAACCCACAGCTACGTCGAAGAGAACAGCGCATACTCCAGCTAATGATTAAAGCAAATACGGACCAAGCACTTGCAAGGCTCAAGGCCGAAACTCTCATCGAGTCGCTGGATTGGCTTAGAGAGTTCCACGGGCGAATAGTTGTGGTGAAATTTGGCGGGAATGCGATGGTTGACGAGCAGCTGCAGCTGGCATTTGCCCAAGACATGGCATATCTTCGGTTTGTTGGCATCAAGCCTGTCGTCGTGCACGGCGGAGGGCCGCAAATAACCGCCAGGCTCGCTGAAATTGGAATTGAAAGCGAGTTCAGGGCTGGAATGCGCTATACCGATGAAAAGACCATGTCGGTTGTCAGAGACGTACTCAGAAATACGATCTCTAAAAACTTAGCGAATTTCATTGAGGAATCTGGAGCACAGACCGTGGTTCTCTCCGGCGAAGATGACTCCCTGTTTAGGGCCGTGAAGGTAAAGGGTCAGACTTTGGAAGGTGAGGTCGATTTGGGCCTTGTCGGTGAAGTCAAGACTGTCAATCCAAGAGCGGTGCTTCAAGCACTTGACCAGGGCAAGGTGCCCGTTATTTCTTCTGTGGCGCCTTCTAACCAAGGGCAGCTACTGAATGTCAATGCTGACCTAGCTGCATCGGCGCTTGCGATTGCGCTCGGTGCCGATAAGTTGATGGTGCTAACTGATGTTTCAGGTCTCTATGCGAACTGGCCAGAAATAGACTCGCTTTTGTCCGAGATAAGTATCTCGGAGCTAACCGAACTGATGCCTAAGCTTGAATCTGGGATGATTCCAAAAATGCAAGCCTGCTTGCGCGCGGTTCAGGGTGGGGTTCCAAAGGCTCACATCATCGACGGTAGACAACCGCACAGCATTCTGCTGGAAATCTTCACAAAAGCCGGTGTCGGAACCCAGGTAACGAGTTAGGGGCAAATTGACCAAGCACTTTTTGAAAGACGATGACATTACTCCGTCCGAGCAGGCCCAGATTATTGATAGGGCCATCAAGCTGAAGGCGGACCGATTTAGCCAGAGGCCCTTTGCTGGACCTCAAACCGTGGCGGTTATTTTTGACAAGACTTCTACGCGGACAAGGGTTTCATTCGCTGTTGGTATTGCGGAACTAGGGGGAATCCCTCTAATCATTGACAGCAGTGTCTCGCAGTTGGGCAAGAAAGAGTCGGTGGCTGACACCGCAAGAGTTCTAGAGCGCCAAGTAGTTCAAATTGTTTGGCGGACGTATTCGCAGGCCGGGCTTGACGAAATGGCCGCCAATTCCTCGGTTCCAGTTATAAACGCGCTGAGCGACAGCTGGCACCCATGTCAGTTGTTGGCAGATCTGATGACAATAAAGGAATGTTTCGGAAAAACCGAAGGGCTAAAGCTTGCCTACGTGGGCGATGCCAATAACAACATGGCAAATAGCTACCTTGTTGCCTGCGCCATGGCGGGTATGGATGTTTCGATCGCCGCTCCAGAAGGCTACGGGCCAGACTCGGTGGTCTTGGATCGAGCCCGAGAAATTGCTGCTATTCAAGGGGGCAAGATCTCTTCGTATAATGATCCTGTCGAGGCTGTAGCCGGTGCTCACGTCGTGGTAACTGACACCTGGGTCTCAATGGGCATGGAGGATCAAGCCCGAGAGCGTGCCTTGGTGTTCCAGGCCTTTACGGTGGACTCGGCTCTGATGGCTAGTGCGGACAAGAACGCAATATTCCTTCATTGCCTCCCTGCTTACCGTGGCTTTGAAGTCAGCGCAGATGTCATCGATGGCAGCCAGTCAAGAGTTTGGCAGGAAGCCGAAAACAGACTTCATGCGCAGAAGGCCCTGATGGCCTGGCTTGCCGAACAAAACTAAACTTTAGACAACAGGAAATTGGGTAGAAATGGCGCAAAGTAAAGACTCTCTCTGGGGAGGCCGGTTTGCCGGCGGCCCGAGCGAAGCACTTGAGGCCCTTTCCAAGTCGACTGATTTTGACTGGCGACTCGCGACCTATGACCTAAGGGGCACCTCTGCTCATCTGGTGGCTCTTCATGCCGGAGGATATCTAACTAAAGACGAGCTTGCGGTGCTGAACAAGGCGGTTGCCGCGCTAACAAAGCGAGTCGAAGACGGTTCCTTTGTGCCAAAGGCAACCGAAGAGGATGTCCACGCGGCTCTTGAACGCGGGCTTATACAGATAGCCGGGGCTCAGCTTGCCGGAAAGATTAGGGCCGGTCGATCACGCAATGACCAGATTGCCACTCTGATCAGGATTTTTATGTTGGATGCAGCCGACGCAATCGAGGCACAGCTTCTGAGTTACCTCGACGCTATTTGCAGCCAGGCCGAGAATCACATCGGCGTCGCAATGCCCGGCAGGACACACTTCCAGCTGGCGCAGCCGGTTTTGCTCTCACACCACTTGCTGGCACATGCTTGGCCACAGGTTCGAAACCTTCAGCGCCTAGAGGATTGGCGGAAAAGAGCGAATCGTTCGGCCTACGGTGCCGGCGCTTTGGCGGGAAGCACTTTGGGCCTCGATCCAAAACTTGTTGCTGAAGAGCTTGGGCTCAAAGGCGTTAGCGAAAACAGCATGGATTCCACCAGCAGTCGCGACTTAGTTGCGGAGTTTGTGTTCATCTTGAGTTTGATCGGGATCGACCTTTCAAGAATTAGCGAAGAGGTGATTGCCTGGGTTTCTTATGAGTTCGGGTACGCAACTCTTGCAGACGAGTTTTCAACTGGATCCTCGATAATGCCTCAGAAAAAAAACCCAGACATTGCCGAATTGACCAGAGGCAAGTCCGGAAGGCTCATTGGAAACCTAACTGGGCTTCTGGCCACGCTCAAAGGCTTGCCGCTTAGTTATAACCGTGACCTGCAGGAGGACAAGGAGCCCATGTTTGACTCTTTTGACTCCCTGATGCTTATTTTCCCGGCATTTATCGGAATGATCTCTACTTTGACCTTTGACAAGGAACGACTGGAATTCTTGGCGCCCAAGGGCTTCTCGCTCGCGACTGACGTCGCGGAGTGGCTGGTTAAACAAGGAGTTGTTTTCCGGGATGCCCACGAGATTACGGGTCAGTTAGTCCAGTTCTGTGAGGCGAACGAGCTTGAGCTTGATCAGGTCAGTGATGAGCAACTGGCAAAGGTTTCTAAGCACCTAAAGCCTGAAGTTAGAAAAGTTCTGAAGGTTTCCGGTTCGATTGAAGCAAGGAATGGCGCCGGAGGAACTTCTTCCTCCCAGGTAATAGATCAGCTAGTTGCTCTTCGCAAGCTTGCGCCGCATCGGAGGGCCTAATGTCTGAGTCATCAACACTTTCAGCTCAAAAGAACGACTCTTCATTCACCCACGTATTAGATGAGCTCAATTGGCGAGGTCTGGTGGCCCTGTCAACTGATGCTTCCGCGCTGAAGGAAGCGCTGAATAAGCCGATCACTTTTTATTGTGGTTTTGACCCAACGGCTCCGAGCCTTCACCTTGGAAACTTGGTTCAGCTACTCACCATGCGTCGGTTGCAATTAGCCGGGCATCACCCACTCGCTTTGGTAGGGGGAGCAACTGGGCTTATCGGTGACCCGAAGCCCACTGCGGAGCGAACGCTGAACGATCGAGAGACCGTCGCTAGCTGGGTTATCAAGCTAAGCGATCAGAATAGAAAGTTTTTATCATTCGAGGGTAAAAACAAGGCGCAGATGGTGAATAACCTTGATTGGACCAGTCAATACAGTGCGATTGACTTCCTGAGAGATATCGGGAAGCACTACCGGGTCGGCAAGATGCTTGCAAAAGATGCGGTTAGCGCGAGGCTGAGCTCCGACAGCGGTATCAGCTACACCGAGTTCAGCTACCAGATTCTTCAGGGGCTGGATTTCTTGGAGCTTTATAGGCGTTTCGATTGTGTTCTTGAAACCGGCGGCAGTGATCAGTGGGGAAACCTGACCTCTGGGGCGGATCTGGTTCATCGAGTTGAGGGCAAGAGCGTTCACTTGATTGCGACACCATTGATCACAAACGCAGATGGCAAAAAGTTCGGTAAGTCCGAGGGCAACGCAGTTTGGCTCGATAAGGACCTCACTAGTGCATACGCGATGTATCAGTTCTGGCTCAATACCGACGACGCTGATGTTGTGGATCGGCTAAAGGTATTTACTTTTCTAACTCTCAAAGAGATTGAGGATTACGGGCAACAGGTCTTAGCCGAGCCGCATAAGCGAGCAGCCCAGCGCAGGCTTGCACTCGAGGTTACCGAGCTAGTGCACTCTGAAAAAGAGGCGCTTGCCGCGGAGAAGGCCTCTCAGGCGCTATTCGGGCAAGGTGAACTAGCCGAGCTTGACCCAGAAACATTGCGGGCTGCGCTCAAAGAACTGCCAAATATTAACTGCGAAATTGGTATTTCTGTCGTGACTGCGTTGGTGGAGTCGGGTTTAGTCGAATCCAATGGCCAAGCTCGTCGAGCAATTGCCCAAGGGTCGGTGGCCGTCAATAAAAACAAGGTTACTGACGAGCTTGCCCTGGTAGACCAGTATTTACCTGGAAAAGTAGCCATTTTGTCGCGCGGAAAAAAGTCTATGGCAGGCTTGTTTTTCGGCTAGAACACGCCGGTCTGTCTTGGATTTGACAAGGTTATAAAAACGTGACTAAGCTTTCCCGAGTTAGCCAAAGTTAGGCAAAATCCGATAGAGATCGCCGACTCAAGTACAACACTTCCAAGTACTAAGTAGTGGCCCTTGTGGCCAACTGTTTTAGTGTCTAGGATTTAGGTCTTCCAACTAGGGAAATCGCAAGAAATTACTGGGTAACCAGGAGTTGACAGCGGCCCCAAAATCGGTAGACTTGAAAAGTTGCTCTGCGTAGGACCCGGAAGGGAAATCACAGAAGCATCCGATCTTTGAGAACTCAACAGCGTGCACTATGTAATGCCAAAAACCTTGGCAGGAACTTGTTCCTGGCAAGATCCTTTTTGGATAAAGATATGAAACAGAATTGTCAGTAGACAGTTCGAAAGCCAAATCAAATTGATCGCCTCATTTCCGAGGCGTTCGTAAAAGCTTTGCCGATTTATCGGCAGAATTGATTTTTACGGAGAGTTTGATCCTGGCTCAGGACGAACGCTGGCGGCGTGCTTAACACATGCAAGTCGAACGATGAAGCTGGAGCTTGCTCCGGCGGATTAGTGGCGAACGGGTGAGTAACACGTGAGCAATCTGCCCTTGACTCTGGGATAACTGCGGGAAACTGTAGCTAATACCGGATACTTTCCTCGGTGGGCATCCACTGAGGAAGAAAGAATTTCGGTCAAGGATGAGCTCGCGACCTATCAGCTAGTTGGTGAGGTAAAGGCTCACCAAGGCGACGACGGGTAGCCGGCCTGAGAGGGTGACCGGCCACACTGGGACTGAGACACGGCCCAGACTCCTACGGGAGGCAGCAGTGGGGAATATTGCACAATGGACGAAAGTCTGATGCAGCAACGCCGCGTGAGGGACGAAGGCCTTCGGGTTGTAAACCTCTTTT
>CAYMAU010000008.1:0-4595 GCA_964388525.1 uncultured Aquiluna sp.
CGGCACAATCACGGTTCGAACCAGCAAGGTATCAAGAAGCACACCTAAGCAAACAATGGTTCCCACCTGTGCAAGAGCGATAAGTGGCAGCACGCCCAGCACGGCAAATACTGCCGCCAGCAAAATACCCGCTGAAGTTATGACGCCTCCGGTTGCCCCAAGCGCACGTCTCATGCCCTCGCGGGTTCCGTACTTCTTTGCCTCTTCTTGGGCCCTGGAAACCAGGAAAATGCTGTAATCAACACCGAGCGCCACTAGGAACAAGAAGGCCAGGATAAACACAGAGATATCAAGGGCCGGGAAACCGAACACGTTCTGGAAGATAAACCAGCTGGCACCGACCGCCGAAAAGAACGACCCGACAACTGCGATCAGCAACAGCACGGGAGTCAATAAAGATCTCAGCAATAAAATCAGAATCAGAAATACCGAGATTAGTATCAGCGGAATCAACAGCGCTTGATCTCTGGCTGTCGCATCTTCGACGTCCAAGGTGGTGGCGTCTTGCCCACCGACTAAGGCCGTCGTGCCTTCTGGCAGCTCATCCAATGCGGCCCTGAGTTCCCGGATCACGTTCAATGCTTCGGCGGACTCAGGATTGCCATTTAGCACCGCATCAACCTGGGTGATTTCACCGTTAGTGGCACCGACACGAACTTCCTCAACGCCGTTGACGGCTTCAGCAATGATTACCGCTGCATCAACCTGAGAGGTTGAAACAATCATCTGGGTTGGCGTGGCACTGCCGGCTGAAAAGCTTTCAGCCAGAACTTCCTGCCCGACCACTGCCTCAGGTTTTTCAATGAAGACCTCATTGGCGCTCAAACCGGTCTTCACCCCTATCCCACCAGACGCCAAGATCGCAAGCAGCGCGAATCCAGCTGATGCCACGATCACCGGGCGCTTTGAAACACTCTTACCAAGCTTCGCCCAAAGAGACTTATCATTCCTATTTACACCGCCAAATTTTGGCACTAGCGGCCAGAATATGCCCCTTGGGAAAATAACTAGTGCTGCTGGCAAAACCAACAAACCGGCAATCATCGCAACCACGATTCCAACCGCGGCAACAAGACCAAGGACCTGTCTGCCCTCAATCTCTGCAAGCAACAGCAGCGCCAAGGCAACTGCAACTGTGGACCCAGATGCCAAAATGGCAGGTCCTGCTCCACGCAAGGCGACTCTCATGGCTTCGCGTCTATCGGCGTGGCCGAGTAATTCTTCTCGATAGCGAGCAATCAGCAATAGCGCATAGTTAGTCCCGGCACCAAACACCAGCACCGAAACAATGCCAGTCACTGATCCATCCGGGGTGAAGCCCAGCGCCTCAGCAACCCGTCCAGACAAAATGCCGGCCATGCCATCCGCCACTCCAACAACGGTTAGCGGAATCAACCACAAGACCGGGGAACGGTAGGTGATGAGCAACAGCAACGCGACAACCGATGCAGTGATGGCCAAAAGATTAAAGTCTGCGCCGGCAAAAACGGAACCGATGTCCTTGATGAACGCCTCGGGTCCAGTGACAAAAACTTCCATCTGACCCGGCATTCCCACCGGCGCTATTTCGCGAATTGAGTCGACTCGAAGTTCAATTTCTTCAAACACATCGGTTATTTCTAATGGCACTGAAATTAGTGCGGTAGTTCCGTCATCAGAAATCACGGCTGGTGGCAAAAACTTTTGTCCCTGAACCTCAATGTTTGTAAATTCCAAGAACTTTTCGTTTGCACCACCGGAGAGCATCATCGTGTTCTGATCTAACTTGCCCTCGAGCCAGCTGAGTTGCTCGGGAGTGAATTGCGTGTCGGACGTGTAAACGATAAATGCCGCCGAAGCATCAGAGCTAGGAAGCTGATTCTGAAGCTCCAGCACCTGCGCCGACTCTGCGCTGTCTGGCAATCCAGTGCCGGGCGTAGTCTCAGCTCCGGGTGTATTAAGAACTGTAAAAGTAAGGCTTGCGAAGATTAGCCCTATCAGCATTGTTACCGGGGCAGTTTTCTTGCCCGTTATAAACCGAATTACGGCGGTCATATTTGAATCTCCTTTTCTAAAGTCCAAATGGAGCCTACAACAAGGGACGTTAAAGTAAAAAGACCCCGCGTTGCGGGGTCTTTGTGGCAAGTGAGGGATTCGAACCCACGAAGTCGATGACAGCTGATTTACAGTCAGATCCCTTTGGCCGCTTGGGTAACTTGCCAGTGCAACGCACTTGCGTGGAGGCAAATGCGCTGCGGGAAAAGTTTATAGGAAAATCCCCATCGGACAAACCATGGAATTTCAGGGCTCCTTACCCCAGCCGAACCGGGTGCTAAAACAACCTTTTCCACACTTGGGGGACGAGTGTTCACTACTTAGGGGACCAATGTTCGCCATGTGGGGGATAAACATCCCCACAATGGGGGATATGTAGCGTGCAATTCCGGAGAGGCCATTGTCTGCGAATTACGCAAGTTAGCCGTAAGTACCAAGAAAGAATTCATCAGAATTCACGCTCTGCCTCGGAGAAGCAAATCTTCCAAGCTGGCAATGTTCAAAGTCGTTGCTCTCACTCTGGTTATGCCAGCCACTTTTCTGATCTCGGAATCGAGTCTGGCCGAAGCCCCTGTTTCTCTTGGCTCAGCCCATAGCTTTGCGGTGTTTTCAAAAGGGGTCTTGACAAATACTGGGGACACGACTGTTGTTGGAGACCTGGGAGCTGTAGGCACGGTTTCCGGTTTCTCAACGGCACAGCAATCAACAGCCGACTCCGCAACGGTTCTCGACAGCTTAGTCACTGCATACGCTGAACTTGGAGAGGCTTCGCCGGCCACGGCAATCACAGGCCCTATTGGCGAAATGACTCTGACGCCCGGTGTTTATTCTTCCGCTGCCGCACTGACTATAAACGGCCCGCTAACTCTTGACGCATCATCGGATCCTGATGGAGTGTTTGTTTTTCAAGTGACCGGTGCCCTAAGCACCTCGGCGAACAGCAGAATCACAATGGTCGGCGGCTCGGCTGAAAACGTTTACTGGCATGTAACTGGAGCCGTAACGCTTTCCGCAGCGTCTGCGACGACCGTCTCTGAGTTCGTTGGAACATTGCTGGCAGACGGAGCAGTTACTGCCGGTGCTGGTGCAGAGGTGCAAGGTCGGTTATTTTCTGTCAACGGAGCCATGACTTTGGCGTCTAACGACATTGCCCGAGTGCTGACCCAAGATGAATTGAACGCTATACAAGCAGAGAGGGACGAGGCAGCCAGAGTGGCAGCTGCTCGCCTGGCCTCAATAACGCTTGGCAGGGCCGAAACTTATGCAGTATTTGCTGGCGCCGCCTTCACTTCCGGCACCGACGGTGCCGCTCCGGTTCGACCTTCGCTAGTGGTGGGAAATGTTGGAGTAGTTGGCGCCCCGACCGGTGTCCCAATGGTTCAGCGCGGTGACCTCGTAACTTCGGGCTTGACTGGCGAAGCTTCGGTCGCGGCCGACCTTGAAGTTGCCTACGAAGCACTAAAAGCCTTGCCGTCAACCAATGCGCTTTCGGCCACATTAGGTGCCGTAACTCTTTCTCCCGGTGTTTACACCCAAGCCGGGGCAGTATCGATAACAGGCCCACTGGTTCTTGACGCCGGTGGCGATGCAAACGCTGTGTTTGTTTTCCAGCTAGGGGCTGCTCTAACCGTTGCTGCGAATACTGAGATAACCATTGTTGGTGGTGGTTCACCTCAGAACGTTTACTGGCAGGTTCTTGGTGCCGCGAGCCTAGGTGCAGATTCTAGGTTTGTCGGATCACTTCTTTCTAAGGCTGCGATTGCCTCAGGCAAAGATGCAAGCGTCCTAGGGCGATTGCTCTCAATTGATGCGGCCGTGTCCCTTTACAGCAATGATATTGATGCTGTCGCTTCTTCTACATCGGCAGCAGCTTCGACGATTTCTCAAATAAGCGCCGAACAGCTTTCAGCATTGACTTTTGGCCAGGCCAGTACATACGCCGCCTTTTCTGGAGCGGCCTTCAGTAATGCCGGCACGACAACTGTGACCGGCGATGTAGGATCAGTGGGAGCCCTTTCCGGTGCGACAATGACACAAACCGGAAGCATCAAGACCGCTGACCTAGCGTCCATTAAGGCGGATTTAGAGTCGCTGTACCTTGCGACAAGTAGATTGCGAACAACGACTGAGCTTTCCACAACTGTTGGGGCCACGACACTAACTCCGGGCGTGTACTCGGCCGCCGCGGCCCTCACTGTCTCTGGCGACTTGATTCTTAACACCGGCACCGACGCTGATGCTGTGTTCGTATTCCAAGTTGTCGGTGCTCTTGATCTTCCAGCCAGCGCAGAAATCACAATCACCGGGGCCGGCTCAGCCGCCAACGTTTACTGGCAGGTAAAGGGCGCGGTCGCGGTCGGTGCAAATTCGAAGTTTGTTGGAACAGTTTTATCTAAGGGTGCCGTTGCCGCTGGAAGTGAAGCAACTGTCCTAGGGCGATTAATCTCTATTGACGCCGCACTTGCACTCAACTCAAACACATTGGATAACGTTTCAATAGCTCTAGCTGCTGCGGCAGCTCAGGCCGCTCAGGCCGCTTCGGATGCTGCTGCCGCTCAGGC
>CAYMAU010000008.1:4695-50575 GCA_964388525.1 uncultured Aquiluna sp.
GGCTGCTAAGGCTGTGCAAGTGCAGCAGAGGGTGGTGGCCGCCGAGGCCGAAGAGGTGAGGGTTTACGGCCCTAAGTCCGTAATCACCTTCGCACCGACCCCGAACTTACTTGACATTAAAATAACTCCAGTTCTGAAGAATGTTGTGCTTCAAATAGCTGTAGTGCCCGCAGGACCGATAGCGGGTGGAGATGCATCGCGTGCAGCTCAGTACTAATCTGCAGCAATGAAGTCAACTCGAGCTATTTCCTCGGCGCGTGTGGGTCATTTTGCAACGAGATATTGGCGGTTCCTAGACCGCAAAATAAATGTGTTCTTAAAAGCCATGTTCACAATAGTCCTACTCGCAAATGTTGTACCCGCTAATGCCGACAAAAGCTACGTAGCAAACATTGAGACGCTCACGATCTCAATAAACCGGGTTCAGCTCTCGGGGACACTGGTGAACATCGACCTAGATCAAACCGGATCACTTGCACCCCCTGCAGATCCGCATGTTGCCGGGTGGTATGTCGGCGGCTCAAAACCCAGCGGTGTGGGCAGAACAGTAATCGTCGGTGCCGTTGACTCCAAGGGCGAGACCGGGGTGTTTTGGGAGCTTAGGCAGGTAATTGTCGGCGACCTCATTGTGATACGAAGTAAATCCAACATGGTTCATTCGATAAAAACTTTTTTAGTGACAGAGGTCACGCTCTATCGAAAGTCTGACTTTCCAACAGCACGCCTCTACGCAAATCTTAGCTACGAGGGTGTTGCCCTAATCACTGATGGTGGCCCAAATGCAAGTAAAACTGCCTACCTTGGAAACCTGGTGGTTTATGCCCAGCTGCAATCACGGGTCCTGCTTTACTAACGCACCGCATTAATTTTGCTGATCGATCGCGCCTTCGACATTTTTTGTCCCTAAGACGGCTCCAGCACCCGCAATTGCATTTCGGGCAGCGGAGCAATTGCTTTCCGCTAACGGGATTACACCCCAAAACACGAGAGTCCCGGAGATTTTTGGTCTCTTAGAGTCAATCCGCCTAAGAAAGCAAAAAACGCAAATAGCAACTTAGGTTTCTTTACATAATTTGCAATGGTCTGCGTTTTATTTGCTGGACCACTCTTTTTAGTAAATCCGCTACTGTAAGCGCTTACTTCGCCCTATGCTTTTGACAATGCAGACCAAATTCCCTGTATCAAAACCAGGAGCCGAGTGGTGGCGCTCAGCCGTCATCTACCAGATCTACCCCCGCTCTTTTGCCGACGGCAATGGCGATGGCATTGGAGATATTCCTGGGATCACATCGAGACTAGATGCGTTGGCAGAGCTTGGCATTGACGCCATCTGGTGCTCACCACTAACCAAGTCGCCGCAAAAAGATGCTGGCTATGACGTTTCTGATTACCGCGACATAGAGCCGCTGTTTGGAACCCTTGGTGACTTTGACGAGTTAGTCAGGAAAGCCGGCGAACGAGGCATTCGTATCATCATGGATCTAGTGCCGAACCACTCTTCAGAAGAGCACCTCTGGTTCCAGGAAGCACTGAATTCAGAACCAGGTTCAGCGGCGAGAAACCGGTACATGTTTAGAGACGGTAGGGGTGAAACCGGCCAGCTACCACCGAACAACTGGAAGTCAGTTTTCGGCGGGGTGGCCTGGACCAGAATCACTGAAAAGGATGGAAATCCAGGACAGTGGTACCTGCATATTTTTGACAAGTCCCAGCCTGACTTTAACTGGGAGAACGAGGAAGTCAAGTCCGAGTTTGATAGCGTCTTGCGCTTTTGGCTTGACCGTGGAGCAGCCGGATTCAGAATTGACGTGGCACACGGGCTAGTAAAGGCTGAGGGTCTTCCAGACGTTATTTCAAACGAAACAACAATGGGTGGCGAAGACGCTAACAAGCCAGAGGACGAGCTCAACCCGCACCCATTTTGGGGCCAAGAGGGCGTCCACGAAATTAACCGCAGATGGCGCAAGGTTCTAGATGAGTATGACGATCGTGCGATGTGTGCAGAAGCCTGGGTGATGCCGCTTTCCAGGATGGCAACCTGGGTTAGGTCCGATGAATACCACCAAACATTCAACTTTGCGTTCCTAGAAACAAAGTGGAACAGAGACAAGATGAAGGCAGTGATTGACGAGTCGATTGCCGAGTTTTCCAAGGTCGGCGCTCCCCCAACCTGGGTTCTTTCTAACCACGATGTGATTCGTCACACCACCAGGCTTTCCTACGACCAGGTTCCTAAGCAGGGCGATGGAATTGGGCCCGACTACGCGCAGCCAGATGAGGCACTTGGTCTCAAGCGAGGCCGTGCAGCCAGCGCCATGATGTTGGGCCTACCAGGCGGGGCCTACATCTACCAGGGCGAAGAACTGGGTTTACCTGAGCACACGACCCTTGAAGGGTCCGTCAGGCAGGACCCAACCTACTTTCGCACCAACGGCGAGCGCGTTGGAAGAGATGGCTGTCGAGTGCCTATCCCTTGGTCCGCCACAGAATCAGCCTTTGGTTTCAGCGCTACCGGAAACTCATGGCTGCCGCAACCGGATGGTTTCAGCAGCTATGCCCGATCCAGCCAAGAGGGCAAACATGGCTCAACTCTTGAGCTTTATAAGTCGCTGTTGGCTTTGCGCAAAGACAATGAGCTGGGGCATGGTGCGCTTGAGTGGAAAAATGACCTGGTTCCAGCAGGTGCATTCGCCTATAAAAACTGTGCAGTGCTGGTGGTTGTTAACTTCACTAATCAGCCTTTTACTCTCCCGGACGGTGAGCTACTTATAACCACCCAGTTGGGCCTTGAGACCAAGGGCGAGCTGGAAGCCGATCAGGTCGCTTGGATCAAGGCCTGAGTGTTGCAGCACGAAGCCGTAACCGGATCCGAGTGGTGGCGCTCCGGCGTCATCTACCAGATCTACCCGCGATCTTTTGCTGATTCAAATGGCGATGGCATGGGCGACCTTGCTGGCATTACACAAAACCTGGCAGCAATCGCCGAGCTTGGTGTGGATGCGATTTGGCTGAGTCCCTTTTACTCGTCGCCTCAAAAGGATGCCGGTTACGACGTTTCTGACTACAAAAATGTTGATCCGCTCTTCGGCACCCTTGCGGACTTTGACAACCTAGTTGAACGTGCCCATCAGCTTGACCTCCGAGTAATGATCGACCTTGTTCCAAACCATACCTCCGACCAACACAACTGGTTCCAGGAGGCGCTAAAGGCTTCCGAGGGGAGCCCCGCTCGGAACTACTATCACTTCAAGGAAGGCCGAGGCGAAAACGGAGAACTTCCTCCAAACAACTGGCAAAGCATGTTTGGTGGGCCGGCTTGGACCAGGCTTGAAGACGGTCAGTGGTACTTGCATCTTTTTGATTCATCTCAACCTGATTTGAACTGGGAAAACCCAGCCATCCACAAAGAATTTGAATCTATTATTCGATTCTGGTTGGACCGAGGCATCGACGGCTTCCGAGTGGACCAGCCTCATGCCATGGGCAAGGCAGCCGGACTCCCCGACCACCCCTATGTGGAAAAAGCCGGAGCTGGATTCATTGAAGGTGAGCCAGATCCACCAATGTGGTTCCAGGATTCTGTTCACGAAATCTTTAGATCGTGGCGAAAGATCCTGGAGAGTTACCCAGGTGATCGTGCCATGTGTGGCGAGGCCTATGTGCTTCCGCTCACGAAAATGGCGCTCTGGGTCAGACCGGATGAATTTCACCAAACCTTTAATTTTCGTTTTCTAGATGCTGGTTGGGACAAAGCTGCCCTAGTGAGTGCCATCAGTGAGTCATTCGAGGCCTTCGATCAGGTTGGTGCTCCCAGCACATGGGTGCTAAACAACCACGATGTGATCCGGCATGTTTCGCGCTTTGGTGGCAACTTCGGAAGAACCACTGCCTCCGATGGTATTGGCCCTGATGCAGTGCAGCCCAACAACGCTCTCGGGCTTGTCAAGGCGCGGGCCGCAACCCTGTTCATGCTGGGCCTGCCAGGAGCGAGCTACCTCTACCAGGGAGAAGAGCTGGGTCTTCCAGAGCACACCACCATTGAAGCTGAGCAACGACAGGACCCTACATTTGCCAGAACCAACGGGCAGCGAGTTGGCAGAGATGGAGCCAGAGTTCCACTGCCTTGGACAAAGGGTGGAACCACAAACGGCTTCACCATCGCCAACACAGCTTGGTTACCACAACCAGCAAGCTTTGCCGATCTCAGCAGAGATCAACAAACAGGCACGGATTCAACTCTTGGGATGTACAAGGCGAGCCTCAAGTTTCGCAGCGAACTCGGGCTTGGACAGGGCTCTTTGTCTTGGACAAGCACAGACGCTGTCCTGAGCTACCAAAACAAAAACGTAATCGTGGCTCACAACTTTGGAGAAGCTGCTGCCACGCTTCCGGAAGGGCAGCTGCTGATGGCCTCAGCGCCATTAAACTCCGGGAAACTCCCAGCCAATGTCACGGCTTGGGTCATGGTCTAGTCCGCAAATTTTCTTCTTGGCCAAATATGCACTTTGCCGTTGCGCATGGCGGTGGCTAGAAAGAATGACCGAAAATCGCGTTCCAGGTAGCGGATACCGACTGCAAGCCTTTACAGTAAATGAAATGGTAGGCATTGTTGAAGTCGCGCAGCACGCAGGCGTATCAACTGCGACAGTTTCCAGAGCTCTAAACGGCAAGGCGAACGTGTCGGCCAGAGCGCGCGAACGAGTCCTGTTGGCAGCTCAAGAGCTGGGATACGTCGCCTCCTCTTCTGCTTACACGCTGGCAACCGGCAAAGCAAAGAACATTGGGGTGGTGATGCCCTTTATCGACCGTTGGTTTTTCTCTACTGTTCTTGAAGGTGCAGTGAACGCCCTTGTGAACAGGGGTTACGACGTAACTCTCTATAGCCTCTCCGGCGGAAAAGACAACCGATCCCGCATTTTTGAGGAGCTGGTTCTAAGAAAGAGGGTCGACGGTGTCCTAACCGTTGGAGTGAAGCTCTCAAAGTCAGAACTGACCAAGCTCACCGAGCTAGAAAAGCCCATTATTGGAGTTGGTGGTCCAATTCCTGGCACCAGAACAATCGCCATTGATGACGAAGGTGCTGGAAGACTGGCAACCTCACACCTAATTTCTCTAGGTCACACCAAGATCGGAATGATCTCCGGGCTGCCTTCCACAGAGATGGACTTTCACCAGCCATACCTAAGAAAGACTGGCTACCTGGAAGCACTGCTAGATGCCAATCTCGACTTTGATCCGAAGTGGGATGCCCAGGGCGATTTCACGGTTGGTGGTGGCTACTTTGCTGCCAAGCAAATGCTGGGGAACCCGCAAAATGCCCCCACCGCCATTTTCTGTGCATCTGATGAGATGGGGTTTGGAGCAATCCAAGCTGCTAGAGACTTGGGCCTCAGGGTGCCGCAGGACGTCAGCGTTATTGGAATCGATGGCCACCCGCTCGGTGAGTTCTATGGGCTCTCAACAGTTCATCAGTCAGTGCAAAAACAGGGAGCAAAGGCGGCCGATGCGCTGATTGACATTTTGGAGTCAAATGACCCGCGAGACCAGGAGAATTTTGAAGAAATGACCAACTGGCCGATTGAGCTAGTTGTGCGAAGCTCCACAGCTAAGCGCGCTCCATAGTTAGAGTAGACAAATGGCAGATTCCTCATTCGACGTAGTAAGCAAGGTTGACCACCAAGAAGCTGACAACGCTCTAAATCAAGCGGCAAAGGAAGTCGAGCAGCGCTACGACTTTAAAAACACCGATGCCAGCGTTGCCTGGAGCGGCGAAATGATCATGATTAAAGCCAATTCCGAAGAGCGGGCCAAGGCCGTTCTGGATGTCCTCCACACCAAGCTAATCAAGCGTGGCATCTCCATGAAGGCTCTCGACTCTGGTGACCCTTTCCCTTCTGGCAAGGAATACCGGATTGAGTCCACGCTAAAGGCCGGCATTGATCAAGAAAATGCCAAGAAGATGACGAAGCTAATCCGCGACGAGGGACCGAAGAACGCCAAAGCTCAAATCCAAGGCGACGAGCTAAGGGTTAGCTCCAAATCTAGGGATGACCTGCAGGAAATAATTGCTTTGTTGAGAGGCGCGGACTTCCCGCTTGATCTGCAGTTCGTGAACTACCGCTAGAAAAGTTCTAGCTAACCCATGGCAAGGTAGCCGGTTCCGCTTCCGGTAATCGAAAAGAAGTTAGCCGCCCGCATAAACGCTGCTTCTCCAGGAGCAAGCTGAATCAACTCATCCAGCGAATTAGACAGCGTTATCTCACCCGCCACACACACCAAAATTGCGGTCCCCTTGAGCGCCAAATCAACCAGCATGCGATCACTGCTTGGCGTGACTCGATAAAAACTAAAGTCCTCAACCGGAACCGGATAGTCTTCTAGGCCCTGTGAAAGCATCTTCGTCTGCAGAAGCGGATCTGGAAGGGGCTCAAATATGAGCACCTGCATGAGCTCCTCAAGATCAATTGGCTTCTTGGTTAGACCACCGCGCAGCACATTGTCACTGGCTGCCATGACTTCGACTCCGAGGCCGGATAAGTAACTGTGAATGTTGCCAGCTGGCAAAAATAGCGCTTGGCCCGGCTGCAAGGTGACCTGATTCATCAGAACCGAAACCAAGAGCCCATTGTCATTTGGAAAATCCAAATCAAGTTCAGCAATCAGCTGAGCCCGGTCTTGACCCAATACATCTTTCCATGCAGCAAGTTGGTTGACAGCAGTCTGGCTTGAATCAAAAGCCCACTGAGTGGCACCCTTGAGTCCCCCTTTATTCAACGCCTGAAGCCAGCCCGAAAAAATCTCGTTGCTGCTTGCTAACGAGGCAATGTCCTGGGCAACTTCCAGGCTCGGTCTAAAGCCACAAAGTGCCTTGAACTCTGAAACAGCGACGATTAATTCAGGCTTGTGGTTGGCGTCCTGGTAACCGGGGGCACCAGACTCGAATTGTTCAATAGCTCTTTGTTTCGATGGGTGAGCCTGAATCGACAGCGGCTTGGCCGCTGCCAACAGCTTCACCAAGTAAGGAAGCTCTCCGATTCGTTCCAGCAGGTTGCCACCGATGTGATCATCAACTTCTGAAGGGTCTAAGCGATGAGAGCCAAACCAAATCTCGGCTTGCGGCTGACCGTTTGAGTCGATTCGCTTGAGTGCGGGAATTAGTTCGAGCGAGCCCCAGGCATAGGTTTTGGGCTCATTGGTCAACCGAAAGATAGTCACGCTCCCAGCCTACCTAGCACCATCTTCGGTAACGATAATTGAGATCGGACCGGTGGCAGGGTAGGCGGCATCAAGCTCGCTCCGGCGAGCACGTTTCACAACGCTCGCCGCAATAAAGCCGGACCCGACCGCCATAACAATCGGGAAGAACAACGCCAAGGACAACCCAATGCCCTCCGACAGTGCGCCCATCACAGTTTTGGCTACGATGGAGATCACCGCGTTGAAAAGGCTCAGGCTGCTAACCGCCCAAGCGGTTGACACTCCCGGGATGTGGCCGGCGGCTGAATAAAAAGCAGGCGAAACCGGAGCAAGACCAAGACCTGCTAATCCCCAGAAAACACCGGTGGCTATCAAGCCAATTTCCGGACTAAATGAAGCCAACTGACCTGCGGTCAATGCGGAAATTGAGAGCGTAATGGCTGCCAAGAAGGCACCGCGCGAGGCCATGGTGTGAGGATGCCAAACCCTTGCCAAGCGAGTCATCGACAAACGCCCGATGATCATGCCGGTCATGAAGGCTGCGAATGGAACAGAACGAAGTGCCACATCTGCATTCAAGACATCTTTTGCAAACACTGCCGCCCAGTCGATGATCGCCACCTCTGGATAGATGCCAAAAAACAGACCGACTGCTAGCAATCGAAGCTCAGCCGGCATTTGATAGATCCTGCGCTTGACCGTATTGGCCTTTTCCTCGAGGTGCCCATCTTCAGTTGGAGACAGCAGCCAACGAAGATTGAATTCGAAAATTATGAGGGTCGCCACTCCGACAATCAGCAGGTAGATTTCGAGGCTGAGATAAACAGTTCCAAGACCGCCGCTGATGGCAGCTGCGACCGCGCCCAGGCTCCAGCCCGCGTGCATTCTGCCCATGACGTTTATGCTGATCTGCTTTTGCAGCATAACCGCAGCGGCATTTACGCTCACGCCCATCAGCGAAATGAAAAAGCCAAAGCTGGCGTTCAGGAAAAACCAAACTAGCGGTTCGTTACTAAAGGCAAGCGTCACCAGGAAAACCATGGCTCCGTAGTTTGAAAATCTGATAACCGCCCTAGAGCCATATCTCATAATCAATCTCGACGCGAACAAAAGTGGTGTGATTGAACCGATGAGACCGAATCCAATTATGGTTCCCCAGGTGGCGAATGAGACATCCAGCCGAGCAATGTATTCCGGCACCCAGGCCACGGAGGATAGGGCTGCGTGACCCATGGCGATGAAGGTTGCCAAGGTGGCGATCTGAGCTTTTCGCAGTCTGGCACCTGGCAGACGTATCACTTGGCTATCCTTTGGAGATTTTCAGTATCTCTTCGCGGTCGAAGAGCTTCATTCTCTCGCGTCCGAGGGCTTCCCCGATAGCTTTTTCCTTGGAATTAATCTTCAACCACTTGGCCCAGTCCACAAAGTCGATATTTCGATCCTCTAAAGTTTCAATAATCTGGTGTTCGCCAGCAAGCTCCGGTTGCCACCATCGATCTCGATCTTGAAGGACGTTCCCAATAGTCTCTATGGCGTCAGCCTTGGTGTGGCCAATAAGTCCTACTGGTCCACGCTTTATCCAACCGGTGCAGTAGACACCCTGGAGACTCTGGCCATCCTCACCAATTACCCGACCGGCCTCGTTGGGAATCACCCCGGATTTAGCATCGAAGGGAATTTTGTCAACGGGTGAGCCAAAGTAGCCGACCGCCCGATAAATGGATTGGATTGAAAAGCTTGTTGTCTCTCCGGTTGGAACCACGCCTCCGGAGCCGTCAAGTTTGGTTTTTTCAATGGTCAGTGAAGCAACCTTGCCATCCTGGCCGACAACCTCAACGGGGCTTGCAAAAAAGTGCAGGTGGAGCCTGCGGTCCTGAGGCTCTTGAGGGTTTGCGCGCAACTGCTCAAGGGTTTTTACCATCACTCGAATCTGGTTATTGCTGTCAATGGCATCTTGAGAACCCTGGTCATACTGAAAATCCTCGTCATACACGATTGCTTGAACACCGTCGATGTGGAGAGCCTCACGCAGCTCCAACGGCGAAAACTTAACCTGGGCTGGACCGCGGCGACCAAAGACGTGCACATCGGTCACTGGCGAGTTCCTAAGGCCCTGGTAGACGTGATGTGGAATGTCTGTAACCAGAAGGTCATCTGGGCGCTTGACGAGCATGCGAGCCACGTCAAGGGCAACGTTTCCGTTACCGATTACGGCAACCTCTTTGGCGTTGAGTGGCCAAGTTCTAGAAACATCCGGATGGGCGTCGTACCAGTTGACAAAGTCGGCTGCTCCGTAGGAGCCATCTCGATCAATGCCAGGTATAGCTAGCGGCGCATCCTTGATGGCGCCGGTTGCAAATATGACCGCGTTGTAATGCTTTTTTAGATCTTCTAGATCCATGTCTTGGCCGTAACGGACGTTACCAAAAAACCGAATGTCTCCTCGGTCAAGAACCTCGTGAAGAGCATTGATGATGCCCTTAATTCTGGGGTGGTCCGGAGCAACTCCGTAACGAACGAGGCCATAGGGAGCCGGAAGGTGATCAAATAGGTCGATCGATACTTCAAAGTCACGCTCAGCCTTCAAGATCAGGTCCGCCGCATAAATACCGGCGGGACCTGCGCCAATGATTGCGAGCCTTAGCTTTGACATTAGTTACTGTTCCTTTTCTAAACTGTTTTTTCTAAGCTGTGATTTTTCTGTAACTTAACCCTTGCGCTCGACAACTGCCAATGCAAATGCCTCTAGTGCTGTTCGAACTTTGCCCTTTGGCAGTGGTGCGATAGCGGCTATCGCTAAATCTGCCCAACGCTTGGTTTCTAATTTGGATTCTTCCATGACCGGGTGCTTTCGCAGTCTTTCAAGAACCTCAGGAAGCGAAGCGGCATCTAGACCCGAAGAAATATCCCCAAGTAACTTGACTGACTCGGTGTCATCGTGCTTGGCAAGTAGCAGCACTGGAAGAGTTGGGACTCCGGCGAGCAAGTCAGTCCCAGAGATTTTGCCGCTTTGCGACTTGGTGGATTCAATGTCGATGATGTCATCGATGAGCTGGAAGGCAACGCCAATGCTTTGCCCAAATTCCTCAAGTGGCTTTTGAAAAGATGAATCGGCGCCCGAGAGCATGGCACCGAGCTGCGCGGCTAGGGCAATCAATGATCCAGTCTTGTCTCTCAACACCTGAATGTAGTGATCCACCGGGTCTTCTTGATCGATTGGCCCGATAGTTTCGTGAAGCTGCCCCAAAACCAGTTGCTCAAAAATCTTTGCCTGCAATTGCAGCGCCTCTTGGCCCAAGCCAGAAACCAGGTTAGAAGCCCGGGCAAATAACAAATCCCCGGTCAAAATAGCAATGTTATTGCCCCAAACAATGTGGGCAGTGTCGACGCCTCTCCTTGTGGAGGCCTGATCCATAACATCGTCGTGATACAGAGTTGCTAAATGAGTGATCTCCATGACCACTGCAGCATCTAGGACATCTTCACCGCCAGGGGTTCCCAGGTGCGAGGTTAGAAGCGTCAATACTGGACGCATCCTTTTGCCACCAGCTTTTGCCAAGTGACTAGTCATCGAATCGACCATTACTTCCGCGTGAGCAGTGGCCTCGATGAGTCTTTCCTCAACCTTTGCTAGGTCTGATTCGAGGCTAGATAGCAGCGCTTTGTCAGTTACCAACCTAAGTTGGCTGGGCAGTGCGATTTTCATTTCTCCCTTATGGCCGAATGAATGGCAACCACACCGAAACTCAAGTTCTTCCATTGAGTTTTAGAAAAGCCAGCTTTAGCAATGTCCTTGGCTAATTCAGCCTGCTTTGGCCACGCGACAATGGACTCGGAAAGATAGCTATAGGCGGCAGGGGTTTTGCTAGCCAGTCTGCTGACATGCGGCAAAATAAGGGTTAGGTAAGCGCGGTAGAAGACGCCCAAAAGTCCCGGCACATGCGAGAACTCACAAATCACCAATCGACCGCCCGGCTTCAGAACTCTCAAAAATTCGCCAAGAGCTTTGCCTCGATCTTGAACGTTTCGCAAGCCGAAGGACATTGTGACAACGTCAAATTCATTGTTTTTAAAGGGCAGCTTCATTGCGTCTGCGAAGACGAACTCAAGCTCCGGATAGCGCTTCTTGCCCTCGGCAAGCATGCCTTTAGAAAAATCAGCCGCTACAACTTCTACCCCCGGAAGCTTTAGTGCCATGGAGCTGGTGCCGGTGCCGGCTGCGATATCAAGAATCTTTTCGCCCGATTGCGGGTCAACCTTTTCAAGTACTTTTTTGCGCCAAAGCTTGGCCTGACCAAAGGACAAAAGATCGTTGGTTTTGTCGTAGGCATGGGCGACATCGTCGAACATCTTTGAAACCTGTTCGGGTGATTTGGATAGATCGGCTTTAGACACGGCCCTAGTCTAATCGCGAGTGCTGGGGTTACTTTGACTCACGAGGGTATAGACCACCAGCGAAACGGTCCCAAGCACCAACCCAACCATCAGCGGGGTTGTTGCAGAAACATACTTGTCCGCAGGGGTCAGGGTTGTGATTTCAACCTGGCTGAAATCCACCGGTTGGCTATCGAACGTCCCGACCTGATTGTCGAGCATGGCCGGCGGTATCACCTGCTGAAGGTGGGAATCGGTTTCCAGTTCCAAGTCGTCGCCCTCAGCTGAAAAGCCGACCGCAGCAAAGGGCATCGCCAGCAGCGAAACCGCGACCACCCTTATTAACACTTCATCACCTGACCTAAACTGAACAATAAGACTAAAGAGGAAATCTATTTCTCGCATTACTGGTTCGCATAATCTCAGTGAACTGTGAGCAAAGGGAACCATGGCTTTGAAGGTATTTATCCGCAAAATAATTCTGTCGGATCAATTAGAGCTATCCGGCTCATCGGTGTTTTTGCGAAATGATCAGCAAATTATTGGCACGGGCCGTGCCATCCAAATAGTCGCAAGGGGTAAAAACCGAGTTGCAGAGCTAGCAGCTGGCTGGAAAGAGATCCTTGCCACCGCGGAAATAGATGACCAATCAGGAATCAGCAACGCCGGGCTGATTGCGCTGACCTCAATCACATTTTCCGAAAACAGCTCCCAAGACAGCGTTCTCTACGTCCCAACGATTACAAAGGTTTACCGGGGCGAAGTTGGCTTTGAGGTAATCATCGAAGGTCCTAAGACTTTGGAGAATGATCTGCAGCCGGTGCTTGGGTCGTTTCAAGACGGCAGTTTCAGTTCGGATGCTTTCAAGGCAGCGGTAGCTAAATCTCTTGAGGCATTCAGTACTACGGACCTAGAAAAAGTAGTGATCGGCAGAGATCTTTTGATGCCGATTGATTCCAGGCCAAACCTCGCGATTCCCTTGAAAAGACTTCACGAAAGATACCCGAATTGCTGGACCTATGCGATTGGAGATGTCTTCGGGGCCTCTCCGGAGCTTCTGCTGAGGGCACAAAGCGGCGAGGTCTCGGCCAGAGTGCTTGCCGGAACAGCCGGCCGCGGCACCGACCCGGATGTCGATCGAGCCATCTCAGAAGGCCTTACCCACTCCCAGAAAAACAGGCACGAGCACGAATTCGCTGTCAACTCCATGGTCCAAGCGCTGCAGCCTTTTTGCGATTTTGTTCAGGCAGATACAGAACCGTTCTCACTGGCTCTACCTGACCTCTGGCACCTTGCCACCGATGTCAAGGGTGAGCTTAAAGACGGAGTAACACTCCTGGATGCAATAGCCAAACTGCACCCAACCGCAGCGGTTGCCGGAACGCCAACTCAGTTAGCCGAAGATCTAATAGATGAGCTGGAGCCTTTTGACAGAGCGGGTTATGCAGGTCCGGTTGGTTGGCTAAGTTCAAACGGCGACGGGGAGTTGGCAATTGCGCTTCGTGGCGGAATCATTGAAAAAAATCAGATTAGAGCCATCGCGGGCTGCGGAATTGTGACTGAGTCAGACCCTGAAGCTGAACTTGCCGAGACCGAATTAAAGTTCAAAGCCGTTCGCTACGCCTTTGCAGCCGAGAGCTTGTAGTCAATAATCACAAAACCCTCGGCTTTCATCGCCTTTTCAAGTTCCGCTATTGATTGAACTTCGAAATACTGCCAATCAAAAGCTTTGGCTAACGCCTCTATTGATAATTGCTGCGGGGTGATAAATAGCTGTTCAAATAGCTCATTTGGGATGTTCTTTGACACCTCAAGGTTTCTGAAAATCTCACCACCCGAATCATTTCCAACAATTAGTTGAACATTCAGATTTCTAAGTCCAGATTTATTTAGCGATCCAACATCGTGAATGAGAGTCAGATCGCCTATCAGTGCGCGAACGCCGTTTCCGGCCTGAGCAATTCCAATTGCGGTGGCAACGGTGCCGTCGATTCCAGATAAACCGCGGTTGGCAAAAGTTGTTACCGCGGCAGGCCTGACAACCCTGTCGGCAACCCGAATCAGGTTTGACGCACCAAACAGCAAAGGTATTGAGCCGGTAGCGTTCCAAACTGCTTGTGCCAACAGTGCTCGCTGGTCGGTTGGTGGCTCGAAGTTTTTCCAGCTGGCAATCCAAGCACTATCGGCTCGGCCTCCTGGGATCAGCTGCCAAGAAGTCGCAATGGCGTTGTTACCAACGTCGAACTTGCCAAACTGTTTCGAATTGGCGACATAGACATTGCCGCGCTTGATCAGGGCAATGATTGGCCTTGAAAGAGTTGGCTTTCCAAAAACAACTACCCTGCGAACCTGATCTGCCAAATCAGAACCGAGTGCCTGCACATAATCAGTGATTGCGCTGGATCCATACCTGGCACCCGAGGATGGCTCGGCAAAAAGTGGAAGATTCGCCTTTTCAGCAAAGCGAACCGCATCTGATCCCGCGCCTGCACCTGCGACAACAACCGTGTGGTTATCCACTTCAATTTCTAGCGCTTCTTGTAAGGCTGTTGCTACTGGCAGAGCTCTTGTAGTCAGTTTGGAAAGAACATTCAGAGCGCTGGGCTCGCTCGCACTCAACGGCTCAACAAACTGAAGATTCAGCTGGACTGGGCCCGACTGTTTGGATACTCCCAGGCTCTGAGAAATGGCGGTATCGACTAAAACGCCCGCCGAAGGGTTGCTGCCTGGCCTTGGCGCTGGAACATCGTGGAAGCCTCGTAGGACACCGGAGAAGATGCCAACCTGATCAGTGGTTTGATTCGCACCGACACCCCTTAGTTCAGTGGGTCGGTCAGCGGTAAGCAAGATAAGAGGAACTCCGCTGTGGTGAGCCTCCAGGACCGCAGGGTGCAGATTAGCAACCGCAGTTCCAGAGGTAGTAATTATTACGCTTGGCTCTCCGGTTGCCATTGCTCTTCCCAGGGCCGTGAAAGCTAGTGTCCGCTCATCAAGACGAATAGTGAGAGAAAGTTTCCCGGCTTGCGCAAGTTGGCCGGCAGCGATAGCCAGTGCCTGAGATCTTGCGCCCGGAGCTAGGTAAAAGTTTTTGACTCCGCTTGCCACAAATTCAGCAATTAGCGAGGCAGCGAACTCTTGGGACGGGTTGGTCACAACTTGTCTTTGTCGTCTTGATCTTTATTGCGCAAGAATTTAGAAATGTCCCTCAAGAAATTCGGGTCGTCATCCGGAGCAATTACTCGTCCTTTTCCGCCCGAAGCCGGTCCCCTGTTATCTCGAAGTGGCCTTCCGACCATCAGGTAAAGAAGTCCGCCGAAAAATGGCAACAGCGCGCAAAGCACCACCCAAGCCCACTTGGGCAGCAACCTGACTTCAGACTTGTCTGCGCTTGCTGCAAAAACAGTAGTGAAAATCGTCCAAATTATTAAGAACCCCAAGGTTCCTATAGCCACTCTCGTCATAACTCCACCCTAGTTCACCAAGCTGAGCCTAAACTGTAGAGGTGAAAAACCCATGGCTCAGCTACACACTCATTCGTCTCAGCTTATTTTTCGGCGTCTTTATCGCCCTTATTGCATTGCAGTTCAACACATTTTTTGCCGCAATTATTGCAGCGGCTGCCTCTTTTGCGATATCTCTTGTTTTTTTAGACAGGCAGCGCAAAGCCATGAGTCAATCTGTGGCTGAAAAGCTGTCCCGCAATTCTTCCGGAACCTACGAGGACAAAGAGAGCGACCTCGAGAACGGCCTCATGGATTCAGAAACTGAAGCTGACAAAAAAGATTCCGGCGCCGACCAAGACCCCAAAGCCTAAGCCCGCAAAGCTTGCAAGTTTCAGAGCCGTAATAAGCTCCTTGGCCCCTCTGCCATCAAGGGCAATCAGCGTTGCTGGGATGACTAGTAGCAGATTAAGCAGCCCCAAAAGGGTCGCCGGGTAGACCAACACCAGCATTAGGTTAATCAAAACCGGTATCCAAAGCATCCAGATAAACAACCTGCGAGAATTCTTTTCCCCCAACCTCACGGCAACTGTGATTTTTCCAGATTCTTTGTCTGTTTTTATGTCTCGAATGTTGTTGACCATCAGGACCGCAGATGCATAGAGCCCGTATGCGCCACCAACCAAAACCGAAAGCGGATCAACGAACCCGGTCTGAATAAAGTTGGTACCAACAGTTGCTACAAGACCGAAGAATACAAAAACGGCGATCTCTCCGAGACCGGCATAGCCGTATGGGTTTTTACCCCCGGTATAGAACCAGGCCGCCACGATGGCAGCAATGCCAACCAAAACCAAAAACCACTGACCGGTCAGTAAAACAACTGCCAGACCAACGAGACCTGCAAACCCAAAGCTTGCAAAGGCGGCTATTTTTACTGATCCCGGTTTCGCAGAACCCGACCCAGTCAGCCTTAGTGGGCCAACTCTGTTCTCATCGGTGCCGCGGATGCCATCGGAGTAATCGTTTGCGTAGTTCACGCCGACCTGCAAAGACAGCGCAACAAGTAGGGCCAGAATCGAAAGAAGTGGATCAAAAGCATCAAGCGATGCCGCGGTTGCGCTTCCAAGAATGATCGGTGCGATGGCTAGCGGAAGCGTTCTGAGCCTGGCGCCCTCAATCCATAGTTTTACAGTTGACATTTTATAAAGACTAATCTGCCAGCAGCGCCCTGGCCGCCTGATAGTCGGGTTTGCCGCTTATCAGTCTCGGTACTTGGTCGAGTATTTGCAGGGCAATCGGTTTCGCCGGGCCCAAAAGAATTCTTTGAAGTTTTGACTCGTCAAACCCCTTACTCACGGCCAAAACCAGACCGACCGATTGACCCCACTTTGAATCAAGTGCGACCGCCATTACCTCCGTGACGCCCTCTTGGGCTGCAACCTCAGCCTCGACATCATCGAGGGACACTTTTTTGCCACCGGAAACGATTACTCGATCCGCTCTACCGATAATCTTCAGGCGCCCGTTTACTATTTCGCCTAAATCGGAACTTAGAAACTTTTCGCCAACCCCGTTTGCAAGGACTGGTCCAGAAACAGACACCTGACCGTCGATGATATCAAGATTTACTCCTTCTAAAGCCTGACCGTCGTAAACGCAACCGCCACTTGTTTCGGCCATCCCGTAGCTTTCAACCAGATTCACGCCCCGGCTTTTTAGTGATTCGAGGGTCGCGAGGTTTGGTAGCTGACCCCCAATCAGAATTGCATCGAAACTTTGAAGTGCGGCGATGATGCCACTGTCTTGAGATTCGAGATCGATATACGCAGCCAAGCGATCAAGCTGTGCTGGAACCAAAGATGTGTAGCGTTTGCTGCCTCGCATCAGGGAAACCGAGTTCAGAAAACCCTCGGCCGAGAACGGCACTCGAGTGTTTTGGATCACCGGCTGAGTGTCTGCAATAACGGACCTAAAAAGCACGTTTGCTCCCGCAATGTAATTGGCGGGAAGCGCAAGGAGCCACTGACCGTGGCCGCCGAGAAACTTTGCTGACGCGTTAGCACTTGCAAGAAGGGCAGCCAAAGAGATTTCAAGTCGCTTTGGTCTTCCGGTCGAACCAGACGATTCGACAATCAGGCCGACATCATCAGAAACCTGTGATGGGACCGGATCAAAATCAACACCAACTCCAGTTATCTCCGGAGGTGAAACAAAACCTGCGACTTGACCGTCAAATACGTTGGTCATCATCTTCAGGACCGCAAATGGGTCACTCGCGCTAACAGTAAGAGTGGGCTTCATCAGAAGTGCCAGGGGAACGAGGACCAATCAGGTTTGCGCTTTTCCAAGAAGGCATTCTTGCCCTCGTTTGCTTCGTCGGTTCCATAAGCGAGCCTGGTGGCCTCGCCGGCAAATAATTGCTGACCAACTAAACCGTCATCAACGGCGTTCATTGCATACTTGAGCATTCGAATTGCCGTAGGTGACTTACCAAGGATTTCTTTTGCCCACTCCAGGCCAGCAGTTTCCAGATTCGCATGTGGAACCACCTTGTTGACAACGCCCATTTCATAAGCGCGATCGGCATCGTAGGTGGCTCCAAGGAAGAAGATTTCCCGGGCAAATTTCTGGCCGGTTTGTTTGGCTAGGTATGCCGATCCGTAGCCGGCATCAAAGCTGCCAACATCGGCGTCAGTCTGTTTAAACTTCGCGTGTTCCCTGGATGCGATTGAAAGATCTGCAACTACGTTCAAAGAGTGCCCTCCGCCGGCGGCCCAGCCGCTTACAAGCGCAATTACAACCTTGGGCATAAACCTAATCAAACGCTGAACTTCTAGAATGTGCAATCTGCCAGCAGAACCCTCGGCATGCTCATAGCCGGCTTTGCCTCGAACCGACTGGTCGCCGCCGGAGCAGAAAGCCCAGCCGCCATCTTTTTGACTCGGTCCATTACCGGTTAGCAGAACCACCCCAACATTTGCCTGACAGCGCGCGTGATCAAGTGCTCGATAAAGCTCGTCAACGGTCTGGGGTCTAAAGGCGTTTCTGACCTCCGGCCTAGAAAATCCCACCCGGACAACGCCAAGTTGCTTATGGGCGTGGTAACTGATGTCGGTCAGGTCCTCAAACCCTGGCACCGACATCCAGATTTCTGGATCAAACAGCTCTGAAACTGGTTTAGTCATAGACCTAGACTAATCCTCGTGGAGAGCATTCAAATAACTCAGGTGTCGGTAGTCAGACTGCCGCTGCGCTCTCGGTTTCGAGGAATTGAGTACCGAGAGGCACTTATTTTTAAAGGCTCCCAGCGCTACAGCGAATTCTCGCCATTTTTAGAATACGAAGATGATGAGGCTGCGACCTGGTTGAGAGCGGCTCTGGAGTTTGCAAACGCCCCGCTTCCACAGCTCAAAAGGCAACTGATACCGATAAACGCAACCCTTCCAGCAGTCAGGCCCGATCAGGTTGTTGAAACCCTTGAAGCATTCGGCCAGTTTCAAACCATAAAAATAAAAGTTGCCGAAGCCGGCCAGGACCTAGACCAGGATTTAGCCCGAATAGCCCAAGCCCACAAAAGCTTTCCGGATGCGAACCTCAGACTCGATGCCAACGGAAATTATTCTGTGGAGCAAGCAATGAAAATTATTAAAGCAATTGCCCATTTACCGATCGAATACTTTGAACAACCGGTGGCTAGCATCAGTGAACTGGTGGAACTTCGAGCGAAATTATCTGCAGCCGAAATCCAAATGAAGATTGCCGCCGATGAGTCAATTCGCAAACAAGGCGACCCTTTAGCAGTTGCAGCAGCCGGCGCTGCCGACATAGCGGTTTTGAAGGTCCAACCGCTTGGTGGAATTACCAGATCGCTGGCAATTGCCTCAGAATCGGGCCTAGCAAGTGTCGTTAGCTCGGCCCTGGAGAGCAGCATCGGTATCTCACACGGTCTGCACTTGGCGGCCAGCTTGCCAAACCTTGACTACGACTGCGGACTCGGGACTGCATCACTGATGTCAAAGGACATAACTCGCAATCCCCTGATTGCAGTAAATGGTTACTTAGGACTTGACGAGCTAGAGGTTGATGCCGGCCTGATTAGTGAGCTAGCGGTTGAGAGTGAGCGCAAGATCTGGTGGCAACAACGATTAGATCGCTGCCTGAAGCTTTTATAGGCCCGAGTAGACGTGCAGGCCCTTGAAAAACAGATTGACAATCGTGAAGTTGAAAACCACAGACAAGAACGCCACCAGTCCAAGCCATGCGGCTCGCTTGCCATTCCAGCCCCTGGTTGCCATTGCGTGCAGGTAGCCGGCATAAAGCACCCAAATAATGAAGGTCCAGACCTCTTTGGTGTCCCAGCCCCAGTAGCGGTGCCACGCGCGCTCGGCCCAGACCGCACCTGCAATCAAAGTGAAGCTCCAGAGCACGAAACCAACAACATTGAACCGATACGCGATCCGCTCGAGCTGAAGCAGCTCTGGAAAGTGGCTAAATAGTTTCTTTCCCCGACCGGATGCTTTCAAGAGATAAGCGATATGCATTCCAGCTGCAACAGCCAGAAAGCCGGTTGCCATAATCGCGACCACTACGTGAATTACCAGCCAGTAACTCTGAAGCGCCGGCATGATGGTTTGGACCTCGACGTAAAACAGCGAGACGGCAGCAAAAACAGTGACGAGGGCAAAGCCCGCAATGAAGGTTGCAATGAAGCGCAGATCCTTGATTTTTAGAGCGGTTAGATAAACCAACAAAATCAAAAAAGCACCGCTGATGGAAAACTCGTACATGTTTGCCCATGGCACTCGGCCAGCGGCAACTCCTCGGAGCACAACTCCAACTCCCAAGATGGCGGTCGAAACCCAAAGCAGAATAAAGCCCGCGCGCTCCGTGGCGGTCATTTTGTCAGCGGCGATTTTCTCAACAACCATTGTTGACCCAACACTCGCGGCCTTAGCTTCGGAGCTAACTGCCTCCACGGTTGAAAGTTTCACTAGCTGAAAAGAAAAAAGCACCAGTGCGAGCGCCAAGAAGGCGAGCGCCGATGAGACAAACAGCAGCGACACTTGCGATAGCGGCTCGTTTAGGACGACTTCGGTCATTTCTTGCTCCCTGATCTAATTTCTCGAACTATTTCTTCTAGCATCTGAGGCAAGTTTGGATCATCCCGCCTTGATAAAGCTGCGAACTCAATTCTGTCACTGGAGATTAGCCTCACCCACACTCTTCTTCTGGGAACCATCAGCGACATCGTTAGCGACACCAAGCTCAATGCTGCAAAGAGCAACACCCAGATTCCGCCCGGGTTGTGGGCGACATCCAGTGACGCAAATCGCAATAGGCCATCGAATCTTACGGAACCCAGGCCGTCTGGCAGATCCGCCGACTGTCCGACCTCGAGCTCGATAGCCGCCACTGGTCCGTCACGGCCAGCAATCATTTCCATGCTTGTCGTGTCCAACGCATATGCGTTTCTCGGGATTCCCGAATCCAGCCCTAAGTTTCCGGTGTAGACGTTCATGGTCATCAGCGGCGCGATTGGGTCGGGGTAAATGGATGTGTACGCGCCGGTTGTTAGCTTCTCTGCGGTGGGGTAGAAAAACGCAATGATTCCAAGTTGCTCAGGAAGAGCGTCCGGTGCCTTGATAACCCCGAGCGAGGTCATGTTTGAATCCTGTGGCAAAAACACAATTGGTCCCTGGTAAGAAATATTGCCATCACCGTCAAAGACCGTTACAACCGGTGCAAACCCATTCCCGGTCAAATACACGTTCGCCCCCGGGGCCGCAAGCGGATAATTCACGCGAATAGCACTGGCTGTTTGGGTCTGGCCAAAATCGGCCGACACCGAAGCGATGAAATCGATTGGTTGGCCGATGTTCGCCCGATTAGCCAGGTCATAAACCACATCAAACTCGTCAAGCGTCAGGCTAAAAGGCTCCAGCTGTCCCTCGTCAAATAACGCGCCCGGTGAAAATGAGTCGTAGCTTGCGAGGTTATTCACGAAGGTGTCGCCCTCGACCAGCACTCGCTGGCCCGAGAAGCTAAATCCACCGCCAAAGCCAACGGCCAAAAGGACCCCAACCAGCGAGTAGTGAAACACCAAGTTGCCGGTTTCTTTTGCGTAACCCTTCTCGGCGCTTATCGAGTCTTGCTGGCGATCGATTCGGAACCCGCGCTTTTTCAGAACGACCATGGCACTCTCAAGGACTGATGAATCCCCCGCTTCACTCAAGTACTCCGGCATCCGCTTTAGGTTTTTCGGCGTCAATACCGGACGAGCCCTGAGGGCTGCAAAGTGAATCTTGGTTCTTGGCAGCACACAGCCAGCCAACGAAACAAACAGCAAAATATAAATAGCGGAGAACCAGACAGATGTGTACACATCAAACAACTGCAGCTGATCCAGCACGGCCGCAAGCTCCGGCTCATTATCGTAGAAGACTTTCACGCCGTTTGGATCTGCACTTCGCTGCGGATAAACGCTGCCTGGCACTGCCGCGACGGCTAGCAGTAGCAGCAGTATTAGTGCGTTGCGCATCGAGGTCAGCTGGCGCCAGAAGAATCGTGGCCAGAACGAGAGCCTAGAGAGGAAGCTGGATGCCACTTGTCACCACCTGAAGCCAATTATTGAAACGCAACCAAAGACCTGTCATAAGCAAGATTCCGACCGCAATCAGCATTGCTCCACCAATCAAGTTGAAGGTTCTGATGTGACGCTTTATGAATCCAACTGAAGTTTTAGCCCAGTCAAAACCAGCTGCAATCAAAATAAACGGAATCCCAATACCTAACGAATAAACGGTGGCTAGGATTCCCCCGCGCAACGGGTCTGCCGTGTCAGAGGCTAGGACCAGCACAGCCGACAAGGTCGGGCCAATACAAGGAGTCCAACCAAGCGCGAACACCACCCCAAGAAACGGAGCTCCAGCCAACCCCATTTTGGGGCTTAGTTTCAGTTTAAAGTTTCGCTGCAAGAATCCAAGCTGACCGATCATGGCAAAGCCAAAAACGACGACCATCAAGCCCAAAACCACCTGTATCCAGGGGTTTCTAACCAGAACTAACAGGCCGGCTGTTCCTGCCAGCACACCGAGCGAGACAAATACCGCGCTAAAGCCTAGAACAAATAAAATCGCCCCAGTCATAACCCGGGTCTTGGTGTTCGCGGACCCTGAGACATAGCCCAGATAACCGGGAACAAGAGGTAAGACGCAAGGAGAAATGAAGGTGACTATCCCGGCCAATAGCGCGACTGGAACTGCAATGAGCATCGACCCATTCAGCGCAATTTCACCTGGGTTCACTGGTCAACCACCGTTTGAATAAGCGTTCGCAAGATCGAGGCTTCTATTCGACCCAAAATGCGAGAGGCAACCTTGCCATCACGATCAATCACGATTGTTGTCGGCACCGCTTGCGGTGACACGACGCCAGTAAAAGCAAGTGAAACCTGTCCGGATTGAGCATCAATCACAGATGGGTATTCAATTCTAAAGTTTCGATCAAAAGCCAATGCTGTTTCCGCGGTATCGCGAACATTCACGCCGACAAACTGAACGCTGTCTTCAAATTCCACACTCAGCATTGCTAGGTCACTGGCCTCCGCCCGGCATGGAGCGCAGGCCGAATACCACCAGTTCATAACAATTACATTGCCTTCAAACGCTGAGCTGTCTAAAACTTGACCACTTTCAGTGGTGCCGACAAAAGCTTCAAACCCCGGCCTGGAGCCTAGGGCGAACTCAGTGACTGTTCCATCGCCCGCAATGTAATTTTTATTGTCTCCGGCTCGGAACTGGTCGGCCAGTGGATCACTGGCACAACCCACCAGTAGCGCGGCTATTAGGCCGAAGCCAATGGCTGTTCTAAGAATTGTTCTTAGCTTCACACTGCACCACCGTCGATGGCGTTGGCGGCATGAGCTAGGCCAGGCTCGGAATACAAAACCTCTGTTAGTTTCCCGTTCACGACTTCGAAGCTTGTTATGGAGGACAGGGAGCACCTGCGGGATTTTGGGCTGTGAGGAAGCTCTAATCCGGCGCTTGATCGATAAAGCATCCAAATCGGTAGCTGGTGAGACACGATCACGACATCTCCGCCATCGACTGAATCCCAAGCATCTAGGGCCGCAGTCTGCATGCGAGCCACCACTTCGTCGTAGGGCTCACCCCAACTCGGAAGCTTCGGGTTTACAAGATTTAGAATCAAACTCGGGCGCTTCAGGAAAGCCGCTGGTGCAAGCTTTATCCCTTTGAACTTGTTCCACGGTTCGATAACCCGCTCGTCAAGGTCAGGTTCTAGAGCGAATTGCTTGGCAATTGGCGCAGCCGATTGCTGAGCCCTCACTAGAGGTGACGAGATCAGGCGTTTGATTTTTCGGCCTTGGCTGAAGAGCTCTTTTGCTGCTGCCCCGGCCATTTCATGGCCCAGATCCGAAAGCTCAAAGCCCTCAATCCGCTCATACAAAACACCGGAAGGATTAAATACCTCTCCGTGGCGAACTAGATGAAGGCGCGAAGCGGGCATAGCTTCAAGTTTACCCTCGCTAAACTGAGGTTAGTTAGTCCAGACTGCAGATACTCAGAGGATTCTAAATAATGCTAGACCGCACACTCACCAGCGCACTTAGCCAAGGCCAAGACGGCCCCGTCACAATCGGCGGATGGGTTGAAACCCTCAGAGACCAGAAGCGAATTCAGTTCATCATTATTCGCGATGAGTCCGGTAGCGTCCAGGTGACCTATCCGAGACCGGCCGATGAAGATGCACTTGCTGACCAAGTTAGTGCGCTTAGCCACGGCAGCTTTGTGATTATCAAGGGCCAGCTAAAGCACGATGAGCGCGTGAAGCTTGGCGGAGTAGAGATTTTGTTAGAAGAGCTGGAAGTTGTTGGAGCGGCATTGGCCGACAGCCCAATCGCGGATGACACCTCAATCGACAAGCGATTGGACTGGCGCTTCCTGGACTACCGCAGACCAGAAGTGGCATTGATGCTAAAGATTCAAACCACCATCGAGAAAAGCTGGCGCGAGCACTGGCTTGAAAATGGTTTCGTTGAGATTCACTCCCCGAAACTAATGGGGCAGCCATCAGAATCTCATGCCGAGCTATTCAAGCTTGAGTACTTCGAAACTCACGCCTACCTCGCTCAGAGCCCTCAGTTTTATAAGCAAATGTCCATGGCCGCAGGCCTTGGCAAAGTATTTGAGATTGGACCGGTGTTCAGAGCTGACCCATCTTTTACCTCTCGCCACGCGACCGAGTTCGTTTCGATAGACATGGAAATGAGCTGGATTGACTCTCACGAAGACGTAATGAACTTCCAAGAGAAACTAATGGTCAAGGCAATCCAGGCCGTCAAAGACGAGCACGGAGCCCAAATCGAAGCGCTATACGGCTTTGAGGTGAAGGTCCCGAGCATCCCGTTCCCAAGAATTCCATTGGCTGAGGCTCACTCAATCGTCGAGGGACGTGGTTATAAGGTTCCGCGCCAAGACGGAGACCTAGACCCAGAGGGCGAACGTCAGATTTCTGCTCACGTGGAAGAGACTCTCGATCACGAGTTTGTCTTCCTAACTGACTACCCAAAAAACATTCGCCCGTTTTATCACATGAGGCACGCTGACAACCCTGATCTGACAAAGAGCTATGACTTGATTTGGAAGGGAACCGAAATCACCACCGGAGCGCAGCGAGAGCACCGCGTCGAGGTTCTGACAGAGCAGATCAAGGAAAAGGGTCTAGAGCCAGAGGGCCTGAATTCTTACCTTGACTTCTTCCGCTACGGCGTCCCGCCGCACGGTGGTTTTGGCATGGGTCTAACAAGAGTGGTCATGTTGCTCCTAAACCTTTCCAACATTCGCGAGGCCAGCTTCTTGTTCCGCGGTCCAAACCGACTGGAACCATAAAAAAGACCGACGGACTAAATCCAGCTAGTTATTCGTAGTCAAAACCAGGAATTCCATCGAAACCTGCCACCACAAAGGCAAGGGCAATTAGTGCTGCCCACAGGATTGTCGCAGCAATTATTGCAATCGATGCTTTTAGAGGCTTGACGCCGCCAGCCACTGCAACTAGAGCCGCAAACTGAGTGCCAATGAACAAGGGTCCAAGGATTGCCAGCCCATAAATACCCCAGCGGTCAAACGAACGTTGGGCCTTAATGATTCTGGGTGACTCTCCGCTCTTGCCCTTGGCAAAGCGTCTATTCCGCATCCAACCGCGAAGCTTGCTGGCTCCAAAGGCAAACAAAAATATTGTTATGGCATTTCCGGTGACCGCAAACAAAACGGTTAGTAAAGGATTCAGCCCTATTAGAATCCCGGCCGGAACAACACCGATTGCCTCTAGCCAAGGAATTGCTCCAGCAAGAAAAACCCCGAACAGCCCGAGCTGTTCTAGGTTCATACTTTTGCCCTAAATGGTTCTGTAGTTTTTTTCAAGACCCACTCCAGTGGACCGGAGGAGAAATACCTCGAATTCAGAGCCGCTAGGGCAGCGAGCACTAGCCAGCTACCAAAAGCAATGAAGGTGACCAAAGTTAGGTTCAGCGTCCCGAACAAACCAAGGCCCCAGGCTGAAAAGACAAAGACGAGAATAACCGATTGACCGATATAAACAGTGAGCGAATGACGCCCTGCCGCTGCCAACAAACCAAAGCCGCGCTTATAGCGTTGCATCAGTAGCCATAACGCGCCGAGATACCCGGCACTCAAGACAGGAGCGGAGACGAATGTAACTGTGAACCAGCCAAGTTCTGCTCCAACGGAGTAATTGACCGACTGTTGATTTACGAGTGAGAACCAAGCGGCAACTAGCTGCAGTGGTAGGCCAATAGCAAACCCCCACACGGCGAGCTTCTTCATTGTCACAGCGTCAGCTCCATCTCCCAAAAATCGTTTTCTAGCGGCCAGCATCCCGACCAAGAATGCCGCGAAAGCAAAGGGTGCCTGAAGTGCGAAGCTACCTGGTAAACCAGTGAACCAGAGATCAAAGCGAGCCCCTGCGTTATCCAGAAATGACCCCGCTACCAGGGAGGAATCAAGCGAACTGGAGATTACTGTTTCGCCAAGATCCTCACCCAGCATTTCCCCTGCGAATAAGAGCAAGGCGAGTAGAGAAAGTACCGCCGCGTTAGCGATGTAAATAATTTTTACCCAGCGACGAATAGTTTTTTCCCTCCGGAAATAAAGGGCCACAAGAGGAATAGCGAGAAGTCCGTACATGAAAAGAATATCTCCGTGCCACAGGAAGACTGCATGCAGAGCCCCAAAGAAGATCAAAAGGAGCGCCCTGGCAAGCCATCTCTTCATGTTGGCTTTATCGCTTTTGAGAATGTACACCGAGCTATAGCCAAATAGAAAAGAAAACAGCAGATAAAACTTTCCCAAAGCAAGACTTGTAATAAAAAATGCTGTGACTGAGTTCCAGACATTAGAAACGTCAGCCCCACCGAGGCCCAGAACTGTGTTAATTGCCAAATACGGCGCATTAACAAGGACGATACCAATCAGCGCGAAGCCCCTCAGGGCATCGGGGAAACTGTCTCTTTTAGTCAAACTAGCTCCCTAAGCTTCGTTAGAACTCGGTCGGCGTCGATCCGGAAAAATGAAATTTGCTCGTCGTTTAGCAGCAGCACCGGTACCTCTTCGGAGTACTTAGCTAAAAGCTCTGGACTCGGGTCAATATCGATGGTTTCAACGGTGTAGGAAACGCTCGGGTTCTCGATGTTGAACCTTGCTATTACTCCAGCTAGCGCATCCTGGGCTTCGTCACAAAGGTGGCACCCCTGCCTGGTAATTAGCTCCAGCTTAATTTTGGGGTTCACACCTTCACCCTACTAGAAATGTCTAGACCAATAGACTGTGGCGGTGGCTGTAAATAAGACGAATAACGAGAAAAAGGTTGCGGCCTTCTTTGACGTCGATAACACCTTGGTCCGCGGCGCAACCACAATTTTATTTGGCAAGGTGGCCTTCCGGGATGGAACAATCAAACGCCGAGACATTTGGAAATTCGCCTTTGAGCAAATGATGTTTATTCGTCGAGGCGAAAAAAATCACACACTGGCCAACATCAAGGATCGTGCCCTATCGGTCACCAAGGGCTACTCCGTGAGTTCGCTGGAACCATTGATGCAAACCGTTTATGACTCCGAAATAAAGCCGAGGCTTTGGCCGAAGACGGTCGCCGCGGTGAAAGACCACCTTTCCCAAGGTCACGAGGTTTGGCTTGTAACTGCCGCCCCGGTCGAACTTGCAGAACTTATCGCAAAGGACTTGGGTGCAACCGGAGCGCTCGGAACTGTGGTTGGAAGAAACAACGGAGTGTTGACCGGTGAACTTGTTGGTGAAGCGCTTCACGGGCAAGCAAAGCGCAAGGCCGCCAAGAAACTGGCTGTGGAGCGTGGGATTAGCCTGAGTAGATCTTGGGCTTACTCGGATTCAGTAAATGATCTTCCACTTCTGACACTTGTAAAGCACGCAGTAGCTGTGAATCCCGATAAAGCGCTCACAAGATATGCCGAAGCAGCGAACTGGGACATTCTTAGATTCAAAAAGCGCGACCTAAAAAGCAGTTAAAACAAAACCCGCCCGAAGGCGGGTTCGTTACTAAATTCTTATTTCTTATTGCGACGCTGGTGTCGAGTCTTACGAAGGAGCTTACGGTGCTTCTTCTTCGACATACGCTTGCGGCGCTTCTTTATAACTGAACCCATTAAAACCTCATAAAACTTGTGATTGCCCGAATGGTCAACGCCAACAGTCTAGCCTCTACGGCCAAGACGCTCAACCTCTGCATCAACATCTGCTTCGGTGATGGGCTTCGACCAATTGGTTCCATAGGCATCTAGACCAGTCGCCACCGCTCCGATTCCCATGCCAAAAATAACCCAGATTGGCCAAAAATAGCTTCCAGGAGAAGACAAAAACCAAACTGCAGTCACCAGCCCGGTGACACCCGCGTAGACGACAAGATAATTCTTGAATCCCTGCTTTTTCTTAAGCTGTTGCCTGGCGAAGTTTCTCATGTCATCCTGAGCACCCTTTGCCATGATGTTACTTCTTCGAAGTTCGGTTGCGAACTTCTTCGGCCAAGTGCTGAGCCTCTGATTTCACATCGTCGATTACTTCTTCAACTTTTTGCTTAGCGATACGCTCAAAATCCTTGACCGACTTCTCGGCTTCCGACCTGGCATCGGCGAGCTTGCGACCTAGTCTGTGGCCCATCTCTGCTGCATTAAAGTCGATGTTGACTTCAGAGGCCCTGGATTTCAGCTGACCCGTTAGCCAACTCGAACGCTCGGTTAGCCAGTGGCCAAGCTGCTCTCCGGCACCAGCAAGACTGTGAGCTAGATCATCGGCCATCTCTTCTTCGCTTTCAAAATCAAGCGACAGGAAGTCGATCATCCAGTCTTCGATTTCTTCAAGTGGTTCGGGTGTGACCGAGTAAAAGCGTTTTTGTCCCTCTTCGCGTGCGGCAACCAGGCCAACCTCACGAAGGGTCTTCAAGTGCTTAGAAACGGTAGGTTGCCCAAGTCCAGTGATTTCAACAAGCTGTGAAACCGTCAGTTCGCCGGAGCCACCGACGTTGGAATTCAGCAAGCTTTCTAGGAGCTTGCGACGGGTAGGGTCTGCAACTGCTTCAAAAATATCTGCCATAACTACAGCTTAGAGCTAGCTGGCGCCAATTTCTTTAGCCCTTTGAAGTGCCGCCTGAAGGCTGGCTTCAAATATTGTCTGTAAGTCGGCTTTTTCCAAAGTGTCAATAATGCGCTCGGTTGTACCTCCGGGGCTTGTGACCTTTGAGCGCAATGTCGCAAGCTCTTCGTCGCTTTGAGCCAGTAGGTCGATGGATCCAGCCAAAGTGCCGCGAACCATAACTGCAGCCTGTTCCTTGCTAAAGCCGTGGTTTTGAGCAATCTGCTCCCACTGTTCCATGATGTAAAACACCCAAGCTGGGCCCGAGCCGGAAATTGCACTTAGGGCATCGATCTGCTCTTCGCTAATCTCCAGAGCCGCGCCAACCGAGTCAAATAACTCCATGGTTGCCGACACTGCATCGGCCGATGCACTTAGTCCAGCTGCCACTCCAGTTACACCCATGCCCACAAGAGCCGGGGTGTTGGGCATGGTGCGAATGAGATTGGGGTTTCCCGGTAAGACCTCTGCCATTGAAGCTAGCTTGATTCCTGCAGCCATAGAAATAACCACCGCATTCGGGGCAATTTCATCTCGTATTTCAGCCAGCACGTCTTTGATTTGATAGGGCTTAACACCCAAAACGATCAAATCGGCATCGCCGGCGAGCAAAGCATTAGCGTCAGCTGCTTCCTCGATGGCCATCGCGCTGATTCCCCTGGCACGCAACGCGTCGGCGGAGATTATCGATTTAGTGGTTGCGGAAATTAGCTCTAGCGGGTGACCGCTGGCAATTAAACCGGTTAGAACGGCCGAGCCCATCGACCCTGTTCCTAAAAAACACACTCTTAGTTTTTCCATCTTCAAAGCTTACGAGGGCTAGAGAAAACCAGCTACCAGCGGAAAGCCGATGAAAACTGCGGTGTTCATAATGGTGTGAGCAATCACCAGTGGAGCCACCCTGCCAGTTCTCATGAACAAGTAGCCAAAGACTAAGCCCATAACAAAGTTGCCAAGGAACGCAGAAAAACCCTGATACAGGTGATAGCTGGCCCTAAACAAGCTGGAGATCACCACCACCGAAATGATGGTAATTTCCGGCCTGATAATTTTTAGTTTTTTCGCCAAGAATGCAACCGCGATGATTTCTTCCTGCAGGCCTGATCGCAGTGCAGCAAGCACCAGCACGACCGGCGTCCACCAGTAATCACCCAACGAGCTCGGCACAATCCTGGAAGTTAGACCAAGATTCAGAGCGACCACGTAAAGAGCGATGCCGGGAATGCCAATAATCAGTGGCAGCGAGATGCCTATAACCCAGTCCTTTTTCACAGGCATTAGGCCGATTTTTATGCTGTCCATCCGCAAAAAATAAAGCGCCAGTAGCACTGGCACCAATGCCAGTGAGATTGAGGCAAGTTGGCTGACTAAATCTAGCCAAGGAGTTTTCGCCAACGGTTGGTTGATGGTCGTTACTGAACCAGCCAGGCCTTGGGTGCTTGTTAGCTTTCTAGCAAGACTAAGAATCGAATAGATCGCGCTTGCACCGAGCGAAACCATTAGCACCAGCCACAGTTCTTGCGAGTGTTTGCGCATCTAATACCTAACTGTTTGAACTCAAAATTTTAAGGCTTGTTCACTTAGGTTATCTAGCTGGGGGTGACCCACGGTAGTTTGTTCTTGTGGCCAAGACAAAAATTGATTATCGATGCTCCGACTGCGGCTGGACGACTCTAAAGTGGTCGGGCCAGTGCGGTCAGTGCCAAGCCTGGGGAACAATCGCTGAGGCCACACAAACCACCAAGGCAAAGGCCGCCAGAATCGCTGTCGGGCACGAAGCTCGGCCGATAACCGAAGTAGCCGTGGTGACCGATGGTTATCGAAAAACCTTGGTTTCTGAATTTGATCGAGTTTTAGGTGGCGGCCTGGTTGCGGGTGCCGCGATACTGCTCTCCGGTGAACCAGGAGTTGGCAAGAGCACGTTATTGCTAGAGGTTGCATCGAGACTTGCAAAGAGCGGTAAAAAAGTTCTCTATGTTTCCGCAGAGGAATCCGCCAGCCAAGTAAGACTGCGTGCTCAACGAACCAATGCTCTGAGCGAGAATCTTTACCTGGCAGCTGAGACTGATTTAGGACACGTACTTGGGCAGTTCGAACAGGTAAAGCCTGACTTGATGGTCGTGGACTCGGTTCAGACCATTAGCTCTGATGATATTGATGGTGCAGCTGGAATGCCGGCGCAAGTTAGAGAAGTTGCGTCCAACCTGATTCGGCTAGCAAAGCAGAATTCGACGCCGGTTATTTTGGTCGGCCACGTCACTAAAGACGGCTCTATTGCCGGCCCTAGAACGCTGGAGCACCTAGTTGATGTTGTTTGTCACTTCGAGGGTGACCGTCAAACAGCACTTCGGTTCGTAAGGACCCTAAAAAATAGATTTGGTCCCACCGATGAGGTTGGCTGTTTCGAAATGACCGGCGAGGGCATCGTGGAGGTTAGCGACCCGAGCGCGCTCTTCGTTTCCGGCAGCACCATGCCGGTATCTGGAACCTGCATAACCGTTGCGGTCGAAGGCAGGCGCCCTCTGAGGGCTGAAATTCAGGCACTTGTGGTGAAGAGTAGTTCCCCGCAACCAAGGCGTGTTACAAACGGCGTGGACAGCTCCCGGGTGGCAATGCTACTTGCTGTGCTGGAGCGAAGAGCAGGAATCTCGCTTAGCGACAAGGATGTATATGTTTCAACGGTTGGCGGCATGAGAATTATTGAGCCCGCCGCCGATCTGGCAATCGCCATTGCCATTGCTTCTGCAGTCAGCGACAAACCCGTATCAACCAAAGTCGCGGCCTTCGGTGAAATATCCCTATCGGGGGAGGTTCGCGGTGTTGCTAACCTCTCGCAGCGAACCAATGAGGCCAGTCGACTGGGCCACAAGATAATTATTGATTCAACAAGTGGGCAGCTAAAAAAGGCCCTCACTCAAGCACTGGCCCATTCGGACCAGTCGCAACAGGTATCTAGTTGAGGATAAAGCGAACGTCCTCGGAGATAACTCCGTTCACCTCAGCTTTTAGCTTGTAGGTAGCGCCGCCGCCGGGAACTGCCTGCATCCCCTGTGCTGCACTACAGCCTTCAGAAGATGAATAAACCCGATCCCAGGCAGATGGCTCGGCCTTCAGCGGGACGTTAGCCTGAAGCAAAACAGTCAAATCTTTGCTGTCGGACCGATCACAGTCCCTTGACGAATAATAGGTTTGCTCGCCCGATGTGATGGTGAAGAAAGTCACTCTTGATCCAACATTGAACCGGCAGTCCACTAAGCCAGTGTTGGTTACTTCGTACCAAAGATTCGGAATCGCATCGGATGAAAAATTATTTAGAGTTTCGCTGACTTTAGTTGCCTGATCGAAGGTCCCGATCATTGCCGCCAACGAGACCACGCCTGGCGCACAATCTGTGATTTCGGCTGAGACAGCGACCTCGGTTTCCTCGGGCGCGGCAACAACCTGTGTTTGCCCCTGACCGATTACAAGCTGGGCTACTAACCAAATTGCGATCACTAAAACCGCCAGGATGCCCAAGGCTGCGACTCGTCTTCTTCTAATGATCACGGGGTCTAGTTGGGTCATGGGACAAATCTAGCTAGAGGTGCTTGAGCATGCGCGAGTTTCCAAGCGTGTTTTGCTTAACTCTTGCAAGATCCAAAAATTCTGCGACACCGTTATCGTGAGAGCGAACTAGCTCCGCGTAGGTGGCAGGGTCGACAGGAACATCGGAAATCACTTGATAGCCATTTGCAGAGAAAAATTCCTTTTCGAATGTCAGACAAAATACCCTTGTCACGCCAAGAGCCTTTGCCCTGGCTTCAAGTTCGAACAACAGCGCCTTACCAATACCCTGGCGCTTGGACTGCTCGTCAACCGCTAAGGTCCTGACCTCAGCTAAATCTTGCCACATCACATGCAGCGCGCCGAATCCCAGCAGCTTAGAATCTTGCTCCGCAACCACAAATTCTTGAATTGCCTCGTAGGTCTCGACCATTTCTTTGCCAAGCAGCACTCGGTTATCGACCAAGGGCGCAGCGATATTTCTTATGGCTGGGACGTCGGTGGTTTGAGCTGATCGGATTTGGAACATCAGGTAATTATGAACTACTCAAGCCCTGAGAGAAAGCAAGACTTCGTTGCGCCTCAGAAAAAACGGGGTTGTTGGGGCGTTGTAGCGCGCATAAATCGGCGTCGGTTCAAACTCAATTCCTTGGGCCGAGAGCAGATCCTTGAGTTTTCTTTCGTTATTTGGAAACGAGTGATTGCCCACCGTGCCAGAGAACCTGATGGCCGCCATTTTCACCGCCGGATGCTCGGTAATCTTTAGGTTTGCTCCGGCCGGGGTGGGCATGTCGCTCATCGCCATGTCGTGAGGCATCACGAAAGAAACTTCAAATCCATCATCCACGGGAACTTCAGTGACTGGGGTAGTCATGGGAATTTGCCTTGACTCTTGATTGCCCCCAAAAATGAAATTCGCGAGCTTTCTAAAGGCCTGATTGCCAGCGGAAAGCATGTTTCCAGATTCATGCGTAGAGACGGTGATGAAGGGCGAATACGCGCGCACTTCAAAGTCCTTATAAGACTTCACCACCTCGTACTTTTGGACCTCGGTCATGCCTTGGCTGCGGTCTCAGTCTCTCGGGAGTTTGCAACGAAACTGAACTCGCCCTCGAGGTAATCAACCAAAATGTCCTGCGAGTTGCCGATGTAGCCGGTGAGGATACGCTCCGAAATTGCATCTTCAATTTCACGCTGCACGGCTCTTCGAAGCGGCCTGGCTCCCATCGTCGGCTCGTAGCCAAGCTCGATTAGCCTTTCCTTGGCCGATGAGGTCAAAGTCAACTTCAAATCGCGGTCGTCCAAACGAAGCTGAAGCCTCGAAATAAACAGGTCAACGATCTGCAAGAGCTCCTCACGAGATAGCTGTGGGAAGACGATTACGTCATCAACTCGGTTCAAGAACTCGGGCTTGAAATTCTTCTTCAGCTCTTCGTTCACTTTGCCCTTCATTTGGGTGTAGTCATTCTGACTGTCACCCTCGAGAGAGAAACCAAGTGTGCTGCCGGTGATTTCCCTTGTGCCCAAGTTTGTGGTCATGATGATGATTGTGTTTTTGAAGTCCACAACTCGTCCTTGGCCGTCAGTCAAACGACCTTCTTCGAGAATCTGCAACAACGAGTTGAAGATGTCCGGGTGAGCCTTTTCGATTTCATCGAACAGCACAACTGAGAATGGCTTACGACGAATCTTCTCGGTCATCTGACCGCCCTCTTCGTAGCCAACGAAGCCCGGAGGGGCTCCAAACAGCCTGGAAACAGTGTGCTTCTCGCTGTACTCGCTCATGTCAAGCGCGATGAGTGCGTCCTCGTCTTCGAATAGGAACTCGGCAAGTGCCTTGGCCAACTCGGTCTTTCCAACACCGGTCGGGCCGGCAAAGATGAACGAACCGGATGGTCGCTTCGGATCTTTCAATCCTGCACGCTGGCGGCGAATGGTCTTTGAGAGCGCGGCGATTGCCTGCTCCTGGCCAATTACTCGCTTGTGGAGGCCGTCCTCCATGTAAATAAGCTTGGCGCCTTCGTCCTCACCCAGCTTGAATAGCGGAATGCCAGTTGCCTGGGCAATGACTTCGGCGATGAGTGCTTCGTCAACAACACCTGGGGTGTCTAAGCTGCCATCGCGGAATTCCTTCTCCATACGAACCTTCTCGGCGGTGAGCTTTTTCTCCTCATCGCGCTTGGTTGCTGCGGCTTCAAAGTCTTGATCGGCAATCGCCTGCTCTTTGGCCTGTCGCACGACAGCCACTTTTTCTTCCATTGCCTTTAGCTCTGGAGGGGCTGAGAGGAAGCTGAGCCTCAACCTGGCACCGGCCTCATCAATCAAGTCAATGGCCTTGTCCGGCAGGAACCTGTCGGTCACGTAGCGATCGGACATTGAGACTGCTGCAACGATTGCACCGTCGGTTATCGAGACCTTGTGGTGAGCCTCGTACCGGTCGCGCAGTCCCTTAAGAATGTTGATTGCAAGTGCTGGAGATGGCTCGGCAACCTGAATGGACTGGAACCTCCGGGCCAACGCAGCGTCTTTTTCAAAGTGCTTGCGATATTCATCCAGGGTGGTCGCACCGATGGTCTGAAGCTCGCCTCTTGCGAGCATCGGCTTCAAGATTGAAGCGGCATCGATAGCGCCCTCTGCAGCTCCGGCACCAACAAGGGTGTGGATTTCATCGATAAAAGTAATGATGTCTCCGCGAGTGCGGATTTCCTTGGTGACCTTCTTTAGACGCTCTTCAAAGTCACCACGGTAACGAGACCCCGCGATAAGGCTTCCCATGTCAAGGGTGTAAAGCTGCTTGCCACGAAGAGTTTCTGGAACCTTTCCAGCAACGATTGCAAGAGCTAACCCTTCGACAACGGCTGTCTTTCCGACTCCCGGCTCACCGATCAAAATTGGGTTGTTCTTGGTTCGGCGAGAAAGAATCTGCATTACGCGTTCGGTTTCTTTTTCGCGACCTACTACTGGGTCTAGTTTTCCCTCTGCGGCAGCGTGCGTGAGGTTCCTGCCGTACTGGTCAAGAATCGTGGAGCCCTTGGCCTGAGGTTGGGCGTCTCCGCCAACTGAAACGCTTTCCTTGCCCTGGTAACCAGATAGCAACTGAATAACTTGCTGACGAACCTTGTTTGTGTCGGCCCCGAGCTTAGTTAGCACCTGAGCAGCAACGCCCTCACCCTCGCGAATTAGCCCAAGAAGTAGGTGTTCGGTTCCGATGTAGCTGTGACCGAGCTGAAGTGCCTCTCTAAGGCTTAGCTCAAGAACCTTCTTGGCCCTTGGGGTAAATGGAATGTGGCCAGACGGCGATTGCTGGCCTTGACCAATAATGTCTTGGACCTGTTCTCTAACCTGCTCGAGGTTTATGCCCAGCGCCTCAAGCGCCTTCGCGGCAACACCCTCACCCTCGTGAATCAGACCGAGCAAGATGTGCTCAGTTCCGATGTAGTTGTGGTTTAGAAGCTTCGCCTCTTCTTGAGCAAGCACAACGACTCTGCGAGCCTTGTCTGTAAATTTCTCGAACAAGTTAGCACCTTTCCAAATCCGTAATCAAAATGCTACGTGGGTGCTTGACACAAAACTAGCGCTGTTCGCCCAAGGCGTTAGCGCGTTTAGCCCGCTCTTCTGCTTCGATCTTCGCGTAGACATCGCGCTCACCTTTATCGGCGCGCAAGATGGAGCGCATCATGATCCAAAATATCACTCCGACCGCGGCTGGCGGAATCAGTGAAATTAACACATCTAGCACGGCCTCCCAAGCAGTCATCTCCACCTACTTCACCAACGGGAACAAAATAGTTTCCCGAATACCTAGGCCGGTGAGCGACATTAAGAGTCGATCGATACCAAGCCCCAAGCCACCCGATGGTGGCATACCAAACTCCAAAGCCTTCAAAAACTCTTCATCCAGCTTCATGGCCTCCGGATCTCCGGTTGCTGCCAATTGCATTTGAGCCACGAAACGCTCTCGCTGGACAACCGGGTCCACCAACTCGGAATAGCCAGTGGCTTGCTCGTAACCCATGATGTAGAGATCCCATTTTTCAACAACGCCAGCTTTACTTCGATGGTCTCTAGTCAGAGGTGAAGTGTCCACCGGAAAATCAATCACAAACGCAGGCCCGGTTAGCCCCGGCTTCACAAAGTGCTCCCAAAGCTCTTCAACGTACTTGCCGTGCAGTGGGTGGTCGATCTCAATACCAACGGAGTCAGCAAGCTTCTTCAATTCCGTGACTGAGGTTTCTGGTGTAATTGCCACGCCACAGGACTCGGACAAAGATTCATACATCGAAACCCTTGGCCAATTGCCACTTAAGTCGTTCACGCTGCCGTCCTCGAGCTGAACCACTTGAGTTCCCAGAACATCGGACGCGGCGTTCTGGATTAGGGCTTGAGTCAGATCCATCATGGTGTGGTAATCCCCGTATGCCTCGTAGGCCTCGAGCATTGCGAATTCAGGTGAGTGAGTTCTGTCAGCGCCTTCGTTTCTGAAGTTTCGGTTTATTTCAAACACTCTTTCCAAACCGCCGACAACCGCGCGCTTCAGGAATAGTTCTGGTGCAATTCGAAGATACAAATCGGTGTCGAAGGCATTGGAGTGGGTCTTAAATGGCCTTGCAGATGCGCCGCCGTGCATAACCTGCAGCATCGGTGTCTCAACTTCAATAAAGGCCTGCTTAGCAAAAGTGTTTCTAATCGACTGCATCACCCCAGCGCGAATTTTTACCACCTCGCGAGCGCGGTCACGGACAATCAAATCGATGTAGCGGTGTCGAACTCGAAACTCTTCACCCAGTTCGTTGTGAAGGTTAGGCAGTGGCCTAAGAGTCTTTGCTGCCATTAACCACCTGGTCGCCAAGACGCTTAGTTCGCCTCGCTTAGATGTAATAACCTCGCCCTCGACAAAAACATGGTCGCCCAAATCGACAAGGTCTTTCCAGCTGTCAAGCTGCTCTTGACCGGCCTTATCCAGACTTATCATTGCCTGGATTCGCTCCCCGGAGCCGGACTGCAAAGTGGCAAAGCAAAGTTTGCCGGTGTTTCGAAGAAACATGATTCTTCCGGCCAGGCCAACCTGGTCACCGGTGGCGATGTCTTCTTCAAGATTTGGATACTTAGCCTTGGTCGCCTCAATGGTGTGGGTGATTGGCAACGTCACAGGATATGCAGATCCCAGGGCGTTTAGCCGCTCGCGCTTGTCCATCCGCACTGCAATTTGCTCGGGGAGGTCTATCTCCTCGTACTCTTCGCCCACTTTAGACACCACCCACTAATAAATTATCGATTAGACGAACTTCCCCGACCCATCCGGCGATCACCATTCTGGCGCCTGCTACGCCTTCGGTAACCGCAAAAGTTTCCGGGTCAACTAGTTCTAGATAGTCAAGTCTAATAATTGGATCAAGCTGCGACATTGCAGCTTCGAAGCAGTCAGCTTTTGTTTTCTTTTTTGAGCCCGCAATCAAGGCCTTATGGAGTGTCCTTGCGGCCGGAATTAGGTCCTTGGGGATTCGCTGATTCCTGCTTGACAGAGCTAGGCCCTCTTCGTCACGCACTGTTTCGCAGGCCACTACTTTTATTGGTTCGCGATCCCCGTTGGCAACCTGTTGCCTAACCATGTGGGTGACCAACATCAACTGCTGCGCATCCTTAGACCCGAAGAACGCAACATCAGGTTGAACCAAATTGAACAAGCGATTGATAACTGTCAGCATGCCGTCGAAGTGGCCGGGCCTAACTGTTCCCTCAAACAGAGTCCCCAGTTCACCGGCGGATATTTCCTTGACGCCAGTAGCCGGATAAACCTCGTGATTACTCGGGGCAAACAAAACATCAACACCGGCATCACTTAGCACCCTGGCATCAACGCCTAGGGTTCTCGGGTAGTTTTCCAGGTCGTCACCTTCCCCGAATTGACGAGGGTTCACGAAAACCGACACCACAATAAACAAACCCTGGTCTTGAGCTTTTTTGACCAAGGACAAATGTCCTTTGTGAAGTGCTCCCATCGTTGGGATAAACCCGACGCGTTTTCCGTCGGTATCAGCGATCACTAAAGCTTGTTCCAATTCCACAATCTTTTGAGCTAGCTGCATCAGAGCGCATCCTTCGGGTCAATCTTGCTAACCGGCTGCGAGAGCGCAGTGTCGACAGCACTTCTAACTACCGGTGCTATTAGTCTGGCGGGGTTTTGGATTCCTGCGTCTTCCAAAATGCCAAGAGCTTGTCTAACAACCAAAGAGGAAAAACTATTCGCAACCTCAAAAGCCTCTGCGTAGGCGGCTCTTTGGTCCTCAGTTATAACCATTGGCTCAGCGCCTAGCTCAATGGCTAAGGCTTCGGCAATGGGTGTGAGGGGCTCTGGCGCGCTCACAGCAATAGAGGTGTTTTTTAGAACCGTTAGGTCCATTGATGTGCCAGTGAAGTGCATCACCGGATGCATGGCGATCGGAATTGCTCCAAATCTGGCAGCATCCGCCAATACCGAATACCCGACCAATGGCGACAGATGGACCACAATTTTCTTTGGTCCAAACAATCCAAGGTCGGCCAGACCTGCGCAAGTTATTTCCAAGTCACTCCAGGGGATTGCAAGCAAAACTAAATCGGCATCCTCAACAACCGCTGCCATATTGGCGATTGGCACGTCGGGGATCAGTGCTTCGATTCGATCAATTGCCTCCGGGCTTTCAACGAATACTCCGATTAGTTCATGCCCGGCTGCAGCCCAAGCTTTGGCAAGTACCGGGCCGGCTGGGTCATCCCCGACAACACCAATCTTCATCTAGCTAGCCTTCCAGTTTCAATCAGAATCAGAACTCGGTGGTGTTTTGCAGTTCCACTGCGAAACCAATCCTCCGATTGCTAAGGCTACGGCGCCAACTAACCCAAACGAGCTGGATAGCATCAAATTCTCCGGCGCAACGCTAAAACTTACGAGCCAAATAATCACGCCGACGTGCCAGCCAACGAACAACGCGCCAGCCAAAACCGAAGCTCTTGCAAGAATCAAGACTCGAACGGCGTAAAAGGGGTTTGGCCTTTCTGGTCTTATCCCTTCTTTGTAGCGTCCAAGTTGCTTGCGATATCGGTAAATCGGAAAACTGAATAGGTAGTTTGCGAGACCCAGCAACAGCAAGCTAATTGTCAAGCTGATTGGACTGGCAGGAAAAACATAGCCAAACCCTGCTGAGAGCTGGGCCACAGTAAGACCCAGGACTAGGCCAACAGCTGAAAATCCGGCCGCTGATTTACTCATCGATCCATTCACTTGATTACCCAGACCATTGAATCCATGCCCTTTGCCAGTTCCTTGACTGGGCCAACCCCGGTGAGCTCACCATCTGGGTCTACTTCCAACCAGGGAATCAGAACGAATGCTCTCTCTTGGGCTCTGGGATGAGGAATGACAAGCGATTTGGTCTCAATGACGCTGGTCCCAAATGTGATGATGTCAAGATCTAGAGTGCGCGCTGCCCATTTGGTCGAGCGAATCCTGCCAAATTTATTCTCGATTTCGTTGAGCCTCGAAAGTAACTTTTTCGGAGAAAGAGAAGTTTCGATGATCGTCACGGCGTTTATATACTCCGGCTCATTTGGATCGACACCCTGCTCAGTGAGGGCGTGGGAGCGGTACTTTTTTGAGTTCGCAACCAGTTCAACACCGCGAAGTTTTCCGATTTGTTTTTGAGCCCTAGAAATAGTTTTTTCTTTATCGCCCAGGTTTGCTCCCAGAGCTATGACAGCCCTAGTTTTCATCTCTTGATCCAGCCAGGGTTACTGACACATCTTGAAACTTTTGGCTTAGAGGGGCATTTGGTTTGTGAACGGTGACTGTTGAGCGAAGAACCCGCGGATCATATTTCAAACAAGCACTAACCAGAGCCCTTGCCAGCGACTCAATTAGATCAAATCGCGTTCTTGCCGATAGTTCAGTTACCAAATCAGCGATAGCAGCATAGGAAACGGTGGAATCAATCGAATCCTCCAAACCAGAATCAACGTCCAGGTGAATATCAATCAGAAACTCTTGCCCGAAGTCCTTCTCATGCTGCTGGACACCGTGAAAGCCAAAAACAGATAGGCCGTCGATTCTGATTTTATAAATCACTTGGTCTCCTGATGATTCTTCAAGGAAGAAACGATGGCAATTGCATCGCTGGTGCTTTGAACGTCGTGAACCCTTACACCCCATAGTTTTCGCTGAAGCAACAAAGCTGTCAAGACCGCGGTTGCAACATCTCGTCTCGGCATAGACACCGAAGCTGGATCTCGCGCGCTCAACGCGTGAGCTAAAAAGCGTTTTCTGGAAGCCCCAACCAAGACCGGTAACCCCAGTTGCTCAAGCTCATCTAATCGATTCACTAGGTCCCAGTTTTGGTAAATATCTTTGGCGAAACCTAGGCCCGGATCAACGACAATTCGACTTCTTGAGATCCCGGCAGCAACCGCCATGGCGACCTGTTCAGCTAGCTCCGCAACAACCTCGCGTGCGACATCGGAGTACTGAGCCATGGATTCCATTTTGTCCGCGTGACCGCGCCAGTGGCCGAGCACATACTTGCAATCTAGATCCTGGATAGCCGCAAACATCTGAGGGTCCGAAAGCCCACCGGAGATGTCATTGACGATGCTTGCGCCAGCCTTGACAGCCTTTCTTGCCGTAGTGGCGTTCATTGTGTCAACCGAGATAGTGATATCAAGATCGCTCTTGATGGCCTCAATGACCGGAAGGATTCTTGCCTGCTCTTCGGCCGGAGTCACCCGCACAGCTCCTGGCCTTGTCGACTCACCACCGACATCGATGATTTGCGCTCCCTGAGCGCTCAACATGCTTGCCTGCTCAAGAGCCTTCGCAGGTTCTAGGAATTGCCCGCCGTCACTGAAAGAGTCGGGGGTTACATTGAGCACGCCCATTAGTAGCGGCCTAGTCCAGCCCGTCATGATTTTTTATTTATCAGCCCCAGGACCTCAGCGCGATAGCTGGGTTCTGTGTATAGGCCCCTTGATGCCAGGGTCACAGTGTTTACATCTGGTTGGCGAGCACCCCTGGATGCAACGCACTGATGCCTAGCTTCAATAACAACTAAAACACCCTTGGCATCTAGGGCCTCTTCGAGAGCGTCCGCCACCTCAGCGGTTAGGTTCTCTTGCAGTTGGGGCCTTGCCGCCAGAACCTCAATAACGCTCGCGAGTCTTCCGAGACCCGCCAGCTTTTTGTTCGGCAAATAGGCAATGTGAGCGACTCCGGTAAAGGGAAGTAGGTGATGCTCACAGATCGACACCAGCTCGATGTCCTTGAGGATTACGGCCTCGGCATTGACTGCATCAAACATGTCGCCGATCACACTTTGAGGATCGACCCCAATGCCGCGAAAAAAAGAGGCGTATGCTTCAGCAACTTTGGTGGGAGTATTTTTCAAGGCAGGTCGATTGGGGTCTTCGCCGATTGCCTCGAGAAGTTCGACAACGGCCGCCTTTATGCGATCAGTCTGCATTTTTGGCTTCCGGTTCTGTTTTGTCTTCAAGAGCCTCCAGCTGAACAACCTTGCGCTTGGGAACCGCAATCGGGCCCTTGTTGGTTCCGGTGCGCTTGGTTGAGGATCGCCATGCGGTTCTCGCCGGAACCTTCTTCACGGCCTTGAAGATCTTTGCTATCTCGTCTTGATTTAGGGTCTCCTGCTCAAGAAGTGATTTAGCCAGCTTGTCCAGAACAGCTCTGTTCAGCGTGATGGCCTTGTAGGCCTCATCTTGAGCCCGATCCAGAATTGCACTTACTTCCGCGTCCACCTGCTGCGCCATTTCGTTTGAATAGTTCGCGTGAGTCGCAAGTTCGCGGCCCAAAAACGGCTCGTTGTTTCCGCTGCCAAGAGAAATGGCGCCAATCTTCTGACTCATTCCGTACTTGGTAACCATCTGGCGGGCAATGCTCGTCGCCTTCTCAAAGTCGTTAGAGGCTCCGGTAGTCGGATCCTTGAACACAACTTCTTCTGCGATGCGGCCGCCCATTGCGTAGGCGATCTGATCCAAAAGCTGATTCCGGCTGATCGAATATCGATCTTCCATTGGCATCACCATGGTGTATCCGAGGGCTCGCCCTCTCGGCAAAATAGTGACCTTGGTAACCGGGTCCGAGTAGTTTCCTGCACCAGCAACAAGTGCGTGACCAGCCTCGTGATATGCAGTCACAAGACGCTCTTGATCTTTCATGATCGAGGACTTCTTCTGAGGTCCACCGATCACGCGGTCAATTGCCTCATCGATAATTTCATCCGTTATCTCGGTTCGGTTGAGTCTCGCAGCCAAGAGTGCAGATTCGTTCAACACGTTTGCAAGATCCGCACCAGTGAAGCCCGGTGTACGTCTTGCAATCAGACTTAAATCAACGTCTTCGGCGATTGGCTTGGACTTTGAGTGAACCTTCAGAATCTTTGCACGACCCTTTAGGTCAGGAGCAGTCACGCCAACTTGGCGGTCGAATCTGCCCGGGCGCAACAGGGCTGGATCCAAAACATCCGGTCGGTTCGTTGCCGCAATCAAAATGACGCTGGCGTTGGTGTCGAAGCCATCCATCTCAACCAGCAATTGGTTTAGAGTCTGCTCGCGCTCATCGTTACCACCGCCAATTCCGGTGCCGCGATGACGACCAACTGCATCGATCTCGTCGATGAAAATAATCGCGGGGGCTGCCTGCTTGGCCTGCTCGAACAGGTCTCTAACTCGAGAAGCTCCAACTCCTACGAACATTTCCACGAAGTCGGAACCTGAGATCGAGAAAAATGGAACGCCGGCTTCGCCGGCCACGGCCTTTGCGATTAGGGTCTTTCCGGTTCCCGGAGGTCCGTAAAGAAGTACACCTCGAGGAATCTTTGCGCCCATGTCCAAAAACTTCTTCGGGTTCTTTAGGAAATCTTTCAACTCTGTGAGCTCTTCAATAGCTTCTTCGATTCCCGCAACATCTTCGAAGGTGACGTTGGATGTCTCTTTTGTGACCATCTTCGCCTTGGATTTACCAAACTGCATTACCCCGCGGCCGCCGCCAGACATGGAGCTCATCAGGAACCAGAACAGTGCTCCAATAATTATGAATGGCAGCAAGGAGCCGAGGATTGCTAGGTACCAGGGGGTAGAGGGAACTTCGTCTGTCCAGCCCTCTGAAATTTGAGAGTCAGCAACAATTTCAGCAACGGTCACAGCTCGACCTGACACAAAGTAGAACTGAACGCTCTGGCCGAACTCGGCATCCGGGTTCCTAAGCTCTACGTCGACTCGCTGGTTGCCATCAAAGATGGTGACCTTTTCAGCGTCACCGGACTTAATCATCTCCAGGCCAACTTGAGTGTCTACCTTGGTGAACTGCTGGGCGCCAATGAGGCTTGTGCCGATCAGAAGAACCGACAGCGCGAGCGCTATCCAAAGCCACGGACCACGCAAAAACTTCTTAAAAGTCATGGGGGTCTTTGCTTTGCTCTTGTCTTTAGGGGCCATATCCTTCGAAGAAGCTTCGTCTTTTTTGGCTGCATCTTTGTTAGCTAGGTCTTTTTCAGTCGGGTCTTTTTTGGTCAGGTCTTTTTTGGGTGCGGTGTCTTTTTTAGTTGCCATGTCTTTATTCGATGCCATTCGTTTAAGAGTAGACCGCAGGTGACAGCACGCCAACTCCGTCTAATGATCGGTAACGCTCGTTGTAGTCGAGTCCGTAACCAACTACGAACTCGTTGGGGATATCAAACCCCACCCACCTGACATTTATCTGAACCTTTGCAGCATCTGGCTTGCGAAGCAAAGTGACTACCTCAACCGAGGCTGCACCTCGGTTGGCAAGGTTGGTGGTTAGCCAAGAAAGAGTCAGCCCAGAATCGATGATGTCCTCCACGATCAACACATGTCGGTCGGTGACGTCAGTATCGAGGTCCTTGAGGATTCTTACTACTCCTGAAGAAGTCGTTCCGGAACCGTAGGAAGAAACTGCCATCCAGTCTTGGGAGGTTGAAAGCTGCATTGCCCTGGAAAGGTCGGCCATGAATGGCACGGCACCCTTTAGAACACCGACGAGAAGCGGATCCTTGTCTTGGTAATAAGAATCAAGTTCGCCAGCAAGCTCTATGATTCTCTCGGCAATTTGATCTGCAGTGACTAGCACCGTCGTAATGTCTGGGTGATTTAGGTGCAATTCACGGCTCCCGGTTGATAAATGGCTAGACGCTTTTAAAGACAAGCTCTTGGCTTACTCGCTCTACTGTAATGCCAGAAAGAACCAGCTTGTTTTGTCCGTGCCAATTGGTAATCAGTTCATCGATTCCGATCACTTGAGATCGAGAAACAGTCTTTGCGCCGGCAGCAATTGCCGTTTCAAAAAGCACCCTTCGGCGAAGCCCCGGCAGCACTCCAGTTAGTCTTGCAATCGATAACTTAGTTTCGTCACTCGAACTTGAGACGGTTGCCTCTAAAACAAGCTCGTTAGCCATGAAAAACAAAACATCATCTGACTCACTGGCAAGTTCGGCGGTTCTGGCAAGAGCACTCGCGAATCCAGGACCAAGCTCGGCTTCCAGCGTGTCAAGTAGCTGCCGAATACGAACTCTTGTGAACTTAGGGTCTTTGTTGTGAGGGTCCTGCCAGACTTCGATATCTTGGTCATTACAGGCCTGCAAAAGCACATCGCGCTTGATGCCGAGCAAAGGCCTCACTAGCTTTTTGTTTTTATCGAAATTTTGCATGCCCGCAATTGAGCGCAGGCCCGAGCCGCGAGTGAGTCCCAGCAAAACAGTCTCGGCTTGATCTTCAAGGTTGTGGCCCAGGAATATAACCTCGGCACTGACAAGCTTTCGGGCGCGCTCAAGAGACTCATATCTTGCCGTCCTAGCGGCTGCCTCCGGTCCATTGCCGGATTCGGCAACAGTAATGGTTTCGATCACAACTGGGTCAACCCCGAGTTCTTCCAGTTTTGCAGCGGTCGACTGCGCGACCTTGCTGGATGCTTCTTGCAAACCATGATCGACAACAACTGCCGCTACCCGAAGGCCATGTTTTGGACCTTCAAAAATTAATGCTGCGGCCAGCGCCATGGAATCTGGACCACCGGAGCAAGCCACTAAAACTCTCGAGTCTGGTTCAAGATTTAGCGCCTCAAGACTGTCCCGCACGGCTCGACGAACATCGGCAACCGCCGGAGTCAGTCGATTTCTAATAACCATCGCTCCCAATTCGCTAATCTTTTAGCTAAGCCTATTGAGGAGAAGCCTTGCCATACGACGTAATTATTGAGATTCCACGCGGTTCCAGAAACAAATATGAGGTTGACCATGAGACCGGTCGCGTCTTCCTAGACCGAGTTCTGTTCACCCCGTTTGTCTATCCGACCGACTATGGATACTTTGAAAAAACCCTCGGTGGCGACGGCGACCCGCTGGATGCCCTTGTTCTGCTTGAGCACCCACTGTTCCCGGGTGTCGGCGTGAAGGTTCGCGCTGTTGGCATGCTGGTCATGGAAGACGATGGAGGCGTAGACGAAAAAGTACTCTGCGTTCCTGCCAAGGACCCTCGTTGGGACCACATTCAAGATCTAAGCGATGTTCCTTCTCAGACCAAAAATGAAATTGAGCACTTTTTTGCCCACTACAAAGATCTAGAGCC
>CAYMAU010000009.1:0-28316 GCA_964388525.1 uncultured Aquiluna sp.
TAACGCTCTAACAATTTGCACGTGCTTAGTCTGCCAGCTTATGCATCCAGTTGTGACGATCTTTTACGGTTCCGTACTGAATCCCTGTCAACTCTTCTCTCATGGCGACAGTCAAAGCGCCGGGTTCGTTGTTGCCGATAAGAATTTCTTCCTCGAGTGATTTGAATAACCCAACCGGTGTAACAACCGCCGCAGTGCCACAGGCAAATACCTCGGAAATCTCCCCGGACTTCAGGGCTTCGCGGACCTCCTCAAGGGTAATCTTGCGCTCCTGAACCTCGTGTCCAGAGTCTTTCAAGAGGGTAACGATCGAATCTCTGGTGATTCCGTGGAGAATTGTTCCATCCAAGGAGGGCGTGACCACTGAGCCGTTTTTGTAGACAAAAAACAGGTTCATTCCGCCAAGTTCTTCAACATAGGTAGAGGTTTCTGCATCTAGATACATAACTTGAGAACAGCCCTGGGCATAACCCTCCTGCTGAGCCAAGACACCGGCTGCATAATTTCCGCCGGTCTTTGCCTCACCGGTTCCATGTTTTCCAGCCCTTGCGCTATCAAGTGCAATCCAAATTGATACCGGCTTTACGCCGCCGGGGAAGTAGGGACCAACTGGACTCGCGATAACACGATATTCGACTCGCTCGGCGGCTCTAACTCCAAGGAAGTTTTCGGCAGCAATTTCAAATGGACGCAGGTAAAGAGTTTTCTCACCAGTTGGTTCCGGGACCCAAGCCCCATCAACTGCAATCAGCTGCCTTAGCGACTCCACAAAAAGTTCGGCTGGGAGTTCCGGCAACGCCATGCGCTTTGCCGAACGCTGCAAGCGAAGTGCATTCTTATCGGGACGGAAAGTCCAGATGGATCCATCCTCATGCCGATATGCCTTGATGCCCTCAAAGACTTCTTGCCCATAATGCAGAACCGCAGAAGATGGGTCCATCAAAATTGGCCCGTACGGCAAAACCTCTGCAGAATGCCATCCCTCGGTCTTCTCCCAGACGATAACCACCTGGTGGTCCGAGAAGTGCGTTCCGAATGTCGGATTGGCGATGATCGCTTCACGCTCAGAATCAGGGGTTGGGCTTTGGTTTTTGGTTAACTTGAAATCCATGACTGGCCTTTTCTAAATTCGGGCGATTATTGCTTTGGCTACCTGATCCGTGGATCTTGGCAAAGTGCCGCGTTCCAATAGATCAGCCTCAACGGCGGTTTCAATTCTTGTGGCGGCCTGGTGGTAACCAAGAGTCTTTGCCAACAGCGCCGCAGAGAGTATCGCTGCGGTTGGATCTGCCAGATTTTTTCCAGCGATGTCTGGTGCCGAACCATGAACAGGTTCGAACATGGACGGAAATAAGCCCGTCGGATTTAGGTTAGCCGAAGCTGCTAGCCCAATGCCACCGCAAATAGCGGCAGCAAGATCGGTGATGATGTCACCAAAAAGATTGTCTGTGACAATAACGTCGAAGCGCTCAGGGTTTGTGACCATGTAGATCATTGCGGCATCGATGTGCATGTAATCGTGTGTGACTGCAGGGTAGTGCTCAGCGACCTGGCCAACAATCCTGGTCCAGATGCCGCCAGCATGAACCAAAACGTTTGACTTGTGGATAAGGCTCACGTGCTTGCGGTCAGTCTTTGAGGCTGCCTCAAATGCGTATTCGACGACTCGCTTTATACCAAAAGCAGTATTGACCGAAACTTCATTGGCAACCTCGTGGTCGGTTCCCGCCCTAATCACTCCGCCATTACCGACGTATGGTCCTTCGGTTCCCTCTCGGACAACCAAGAAACTAATGTTTTCGGCATTAGCAAGCGGTGAGGAAACTCCCGGATAAAGTCTTGACGGGCGAACGTTCACATGGTGGTCGAATGCAAATCTGAGCTTTAGCAGAAGCCCACGCTCCAGCACACCAGAGGGAACCCTGGGGTCTCCAATAGCACCTAGCAAAATTGCATCATGCGACTTGAGTGAATTTAGATCGGCATCAGTTAGCGCCTCGCCAGATGAAAGATACCGGTTGGAGCCAAGTTCGTAGGTGGTATCAGTAACGATCACATCGCCGAGAGCCTTGCGCAGTGCGCTGAGCGCAACGCTAGTCACTTCCGGTCCAATGCCATCCCCGGGGATTACGGCAAGGTTTATCTGGTTCAAAAAGCCTCACAAAGTTGATTTATTAAACCTTATCTCCTATGGGAGGTTATTACCTCTGAACTTCAATGGTCACATCGATTGCCTGTCTTGGTTGACCATCTACTATCAGGCTTCGAATGCGCTCTTGAACCTTTGCGCTGAGTCCATGTTTTTGAGCCCATGACTCCAAGTGCTCAATGGTTGGCAATACCGCTGGTGAAGGGGGTCCTCCATAGCCATCAGTCAAATTTCGGCGAGCGTGAAACACACCCAGCAGTGCTCCGGCTTTCAGCTGTGCAAGAGCATTGTCCAAAGCTTGTTCAAGATGCGCCATTGGTATTTGCAGATAGGCGACCAGGATCAGCGAGGGTTCTAGCTGAAACCGTGCCTCTCGAGCATCGGCAAGAGTACTAGAGCAATACTCCTCAACACCCAGTTGTCTCGCGTGCTTCTCAAAGCGCTCCAGGGCAACCTTCGAAATTTCTACGTTCTCTACGAACCAACCACGTTGGGCAAAAGCTAACGCGTTGCGCCCTTCACCGCCAGCAATGTCGACCAGCCTTCCAACTGGAATCTCATCGATTATTGAGGCCACAAACTCGTTTGGTTCCTCGCTCCAGAGCCTATCTGTGGCGCGATACTTAGAGTCCCAAAGCGCTCCATGATCATTCAAGCCACTAATTGGTAACAACATCCAATCCAAGAATTGTGGAGGCATTTGCAACTGAGCCGCCATTGACCAATTCACCGGTGAACCCCTGGTCAACCATGATGTCGATTGCTTGCCCCGCACGGTTTCCAGAGCGGCAATAGATGAAGTAATCAGCAGCTTTGTCTAATTCCAATATTTGCCTCACAAAATCTGAATCCGCAATTCCGATGCGAATAGCACCCTCCAAGTAGCCAGAGTTCCATTCGTCAAGAGTGCGAACGTCAATCACCGCAGCGAACTCGTCACTTGTTCTTGATTCCGCTGGAGTGCAAGCGGTCAAAGAGGTGACCGCGAAAACTGCGACCAGTGCCGCAATCAGAAACTTTAAGATCTTCATAACCATCCTTACTGTCATACCCCTAGGGGTATCTGCTATAGTATACCAAAAGTGTAAAAAATTATAGGAGCCGGCAATGGAAATTCCAGAACTAGAGACCGAAGCAATCAGAAAAAGACTTGCTAGAGCTCAGGGACAGCTTGGCGGCATCATTCGCATGCTAGAAGAGGGCCGTGAGTGCACCGATGTTCTGACCCAAATGGCTGCCGCGCAGGCAGCCATCAACAGAGCAGCTTTCAGTCTGATTGCCAGTGGTATGTCTCACTGCGCCGCCGGGGAATCCGGTAATGCCGACAGGCAAAAACTTGAAAAAGCATTCTTAGCGCTGAGCTAGATAAAACAAAGACGAAGGAAAAGTAATGACTCAAGAAGTAACAATTGGCGACCTAGCAGTCGCTCTGGGGAACAAGGAGGTCATCATTGACGTCCGTGAAGGCTGGGAATACGAATCTGGTCATGTCCCGACCGCGCTGAGCATCCCACTGAGCACTGTTCCAGATCAACTGGCAGCTCTTCCCAAGGACAAAACCATCTGGGTTATCTGCCAATCCGGTGGAAGGTCGATGACTGCCGCTAACTACCTTGGAACCCTGGGTTACCAGGCAGTTTCTGTAGCTGGCGGTACCGGTTCTTGGATTGCAATGGGCAATGATGTTTCACTGGAGGTAAGTAACTAATGGGTCTATTTGATTTTCTGAAGAAGAAGTTTGAAACCGTTAGCCCTCAGGTTGCAAGTGAGCTTTCAACCACTGGTGCATTTCTAATCGATGTTCGCGAGCCGAATGAATTCCGCACCGGCCATGCCCCTGGAGCCAAAAACATTTCAGTTTCTGTCTTGGGCAGCAAGCTTGGGCTTGTTCCAATTGAGAGGGAGATCCTGGTGATCTGCCAGTCCGGGATGCGCTCCAGCCAAGCCGCAGGCCTGCTAGCAAAAAATGGTTACAACGTCAAAAATGTTGCCGGCGGAATGGCCGGTTGGAGAAGAGCAGGATTGAAGGTTTCGAAGTAAATGAAGGTACTAATCGTTGGAGGAGTTGCCGGAGGCATGTCCTCGGCAACAAGGTTGCGCAGACTAAAAGAAGATGCTGAAATCATCGTCTTCGAGCAGGGTCCGAATGTTTCATACGCAAACTGCGGGCTGCCATATCACATTGGCGAAGTAATCAAAGAAGAAGAGCAGTTGCTGCTCCAGACTCCTGAGTCTCTAAATGCAAGGTTCAACCTAGATGTTCGAGTAAACAGCAGAGTGCTCAGCATCGACCCATTAGCCAAGACAATCAAGGTTGCTGACCTAGCAGGCGGCACTGAGTATGAAGAGAGCTACGACCAGCTCGTGCTGTCGACCGGAGCCAAGCCAAGAATGGTACCCATTCCAGGTCTTGAGAGAGCCCACGTACTCAAGGACGTTGGCGATGCCGTTGGCATCAAGAAGCTGGTCGACGAAAAGAAAATAAAGTCAGCGGCAATCATTGGTGCTGGCTTTATCGGTGTCGAGCTTGCCGAAAACCTTCAGCACCGTGGCATTGAGACCACGATCGTTGAATTCCGCGACACAATACTCCCCCAGTTCGACCCAGAAATGATCGAACCCATGCAAAAAGTGCTTGTCGATCACGGCATCAAGCTTGCGCTGAGCGCTGAGACATCAAAGGTGTTGCCTGACACACTGGTCCTAAAAGACGGTCGCGTTATTCCAGCGGACCTAGTGGTAGCAGCAATAGGTGTGGTTGCAGATCACAAACTTGCAGTTGATGCTGGGCTAGAAATTGGATCTGCCGGTGGCATAAAGGTTGATGACCAGATGCGCACCAGTGACCCAAACATCTACGCCGTCGGCGATGCTGCGGAAAAAACTAGTGCTCTAACCGGGGAACCTCAGATGATCTGGTTGGCAAACCTTGCCAACCGCCACGGACGCCTGGTAGCCGATGTAATAGCCGGTGAAAACGTGAGTGCACGACCCTCAATTGGGACCGGCATCATCGGCGCTTATGGGTTGGCCGCTTCGCTGACTGGTTTGACTGAAGGACTAGCCAAAAGAATGGGAATTGCCCACGGCATCATCCACCTTCACCCGTCCAGCCACGCTGGCTACTACCCAGGTGCTCACCCAATTTCGATCAAGGTGCTTTTCGATCCAGAGACCAAGAGGATTCTTGGGGCTCAGGCGACCGGGTTTGATGGCGTGGACAAGCGCATCGATGTAATCGCAACTGCAATTTACGCGGGCCTTGAAATTCAGGACCTCATGAATCTTGAACTTGCTTACGCGCCGGCCTTTGGTTCTGCAAAGGATGCAATAAACCAGACCGGTTACGTCGGCGACAACGTACTTTCCGGCAAAACTGAGACGGTCCAGTGGCACGAGCTAGAAGCGCTTCAGGCCGATTCGCATGTGTTGGTTGATGTGAGATCTGAGTCTGAGAACGCAGCTGGGTCAATCCCGGGATCAGTCTTGATTCCTGTTGATTCTCTCAGGCAGCACCTGAGACAACTTGAAGGCAAGAACGTAATTGTTCACTGCGCCGTAGGTCAACGAGGTCACACCGCTGTGCAGCTACTAAAGGGACATGGAATCAAAGCCAAGAACTTAGACGGTGGCTATACAACCTGGAATCAGGGACGACTAGCCAAGCAGCGGGCAGCTAGCCAGTAGTTAGTACTGCTCGTGAAGGGTCACCTGACACAGAGAATCAGCTTGAATCTCTGTTCTCAATTTGTCTAAGATCTCTGCTGAAACAGGTGAGTCAACTGTAATGACGCTGAGTGCCTTGCCACCCTTTTGTTGCCTTGCAATGGTCATCGCAGCAATGTTCACGCTGGCCTCTGCAAAGGCCTTGCCATAGATGGCGACGATTCCCGGTCTGTCCTGGTAGATCATGACAACCAAGTTTTCTGCCATTGAAAGCTCAACGTCGTAACCGTTTAGCGAAACTACCTTTTGGTGGTGCTTTGGCCCAATTACTGTGCCACCGGCAGAAACGGTAGTTCCGTCCGAGAGCGTTGCCTTTAGCGTGGTTATGTTTCGATACTCATCGCTGGTCGTGTCCTGAGTTAGCCTCACCTCAACCCCGCGCTGCTCAGCAAGCAGGGGGGCATTCACGTAGGAGACCTGTTCGGTGACCATGGTCTGAAATAGACCCTTCAATGCGGCAAGCTTCAACACCGTGACATCGTGAGAGGCAATCTCACCAAGGGCTTCAAATTCAATTGCCGTGATGGAGGTTTGACCAGCAAGACCTGCAACTAATTGACCCAGCTTTTCGGCGAGTGGAATTCCAGGCTTTACTGAGGAGTCAATCTCTCCACCTGCCACGTTTACCGCATCAGGGACTAGGTCTCCTGCGAGTGCAAGTCGGACGGATCTTGCAACAGACACCCCAGCTTTTTCCTGTGCCTCTTCGGTTGAAGCGCCCAGGTGTGGAGTGAGCTGAATGTTATCCAGAGTCAAAAGTGGTGAATCAAGCGGCGGTTCGTTTACAAACACATCCAACCCAGCACCGGCAATTCTGCGAGTCTTCAGAGCCGCATAGAGTGCATCCTCATCGATAATCCCTCCGCGTGAGCAGTTGACGATGCGAAGATTTGGCTTTGCCATGGCGAACTGATCGGTTGAAATCATGCCGGTTGTTTCCGGAAGCTTTGGAATGTGAATCGTGATGAAATCACTGCGCTTCATGATCTCTTCCATGTCCACCAGCTCAACACCGATTTGCTCGGCTCTGGCTTGAGTGACGTATGGGTCATAACCGATTAGCGTTGCGCCAAAGCCTGCCAGGCGCTGCGCGACAAGAGTTCCAATTCGACCAAGACCTATGATTCCAATGGTTTTTTCATAGAGCTCGATCCCTGAGAAAGCACTTCGCTGCCACTTGCCATCCTTCATTGAGGAGTGTGCATCAGGAATGTTGCGAGACAGCGACATGATGTGACCAATTGCCAACTCAGCCGCAGAAATAACATTTGAAGTCGGGGCATTTACAACCATCACGCCGTGAGTGGTTGCGGCTTTGATGTCGACGTTGTCGAGACCGACACCTGCCCTGGCGATTACTTTAAGCTTTGGTGCTGCAGACAGTGCTTCAGCATCCATTTTGGTGGCAGAGCGAATTAGAACCGCGTTTGCCTCAGCGAGGGCAGGCAGCAGCTTGGCCCTGTCCGCTCCATCTACATGGCGAATTTCAAAATCTGGGCCCAGGGCATCTACTGTCGCAGGCGAAAGCTCTTCTGCGATTAAAACAATTGGCTTTGACACGGATTAACCTAACGAGAAAGTAGACATTGGAATAGTCCCAAGTCTAGTAGCCGAAGGGTTGTTATCTAACTTCCGCACTGGCAGCGGTCTGCCTCGGCAACGCCAGCTAGCGCCTCTTCAATGTGCTCGCCACAACCCTCCCAGGTTGGCTTATGACAACTTGAACAACTTACTTGTGAGCACATAATTCTCATCCTTTGCTAGCTTGTTGACGGTAGTTTAGCTTTTCAAATGAATAAGAATTGGAGTAGACATGGCAAAAATCAAAAACGTAATCATCGGGGGTGGAGTTGGTGTCGCACTAACGCTCATCGCATACTTTATTGCACTTGGAACCGGTGAGGAACTAGCTGTTGAGACACCCGCTATCTCCGGCCCAATTCCATTTGCCGCCTTCATCTTTATTCCTGTGATGTCTGTTGTGGGGGCATCAGTCGTTGCCCTGATATCCCTTCGCACAAAGAACCCGAGAAGGTTTGCCCTTGGGGTTGGTTTTCTGGTTCTAGGTTTGATGGCCTTCAGCCCCTTTATCGCAAACTCAACCGACGCGACGATCATCTGGCTGCAGGTTCTGCACTTAGTTTTGGCACTGCCGATTCTTATCGCGTATAACCGACTGCCTGCAATCAAGTCCTGAGACAATAAAGAACACCTCGGCAGTCATGCTCCCGAGGTGTTCTTTATGAACTTAGTTATCGTGCGACGTTACCGTCTTGGTAGTCGTCGTCGTTCTTGATCCAGCTGAACAGCTTTCGTAGGTCGCGGCCAGTAGCCTCAATCGGGTGAGCCTCGCCCTTGGCACGAAGTTCCGCGAACTCTGGTGCTCCAGCGTCCTGGTCGTCAATGTAGCGCTTGGCAAAGGCTCCGTTTTGAATATCGGTTAGAACTGCCTTCATGTTGTCCTTGACCGATGGGTCGATAACCCTTGGGCCGGAGACGTAGTCGCCGTATTCGGCGGTGTCAGAAACACTCCAACGCTGCTTAGCAATGCCACCTTCATACATCAGGTCAACAATTAGCTTCAGCTCGTGAAGAACTTCGAAGTAAGCAATCTCAGGCTGGTAGCCGGCCTCAACCAAAGTCTCAAAGCCATACATCACAAGCTGCGATGCGCCACCACAAAGAACTGCCTGCTCGCCGAATAGATCTGTCTCAGTCTCTTCGGTGAAGGTCGTCTTGATGGTTCCGGCGCGAGTGCCACCGATTGCAGAAGAGTAAGAAAGACCAAGCGCCATTGCGTTTCCAGTTGCATCCTGCTCAACCGCAATCAGGTTAGGAACACCCTTTCCGGCGACGTACTCGCGACGCACCAAGTGGCCTGGGCCCTTAGGTGCGACAAGGAATACGTCGATGTCTGCTGGTGGCTGGATCTGACCGTAGCGAATTGCGAAGCCGTGGCCAAAAACCAAAGCGTCTCCCGCTTCCAGGTTCGGCTCAATGTCAGTCTTGAAAAGATCGCGCTGCTTTGGGTCCGGGGCAAGCACAACGATAACGTTTGCCCACTTGACAGCCTCGCCTGGAGTAAGAACTGTTAGACCCTGGTCAGTGGCCTTGGAGATTGACTTGGAGCCCTCCAAAAGTCCGACTACGACGTCAACGCCGGAGTCCTTCAGGTTTAGCGCGTGAGCGTGCCCTTGAGAGCCGAAGCCCAGAACAGCTACCTTGCGACCCTGAATGATGCTGATGTCTGCGTCTTTGTCGTAGAAAATCTCTGCCAATTTATTTGCTCTCCTTGATTGTTATTTAGTAAACCCTAGCGAAGGACTTTTTCGCTCATTGACTTAGATCCTCGCGAAATAGCGATCGCGCCTGACTGAACCAATTCTTTTATGCCAAATGGCTCCAAGACCTTCAAGAAAGCCTGGCACTTAGCAGTATCTCCGGTGGCCTCTATTACTACCGCATCACTCACAACATCAATAACTCGAGCCCTGAACAAAGTGACGGCCTCTAAAACCTGTGACCTGGTTGACGAGTCGGTGCGAACTTTTACCAACATGTGGTCTCTGGCAACCGATGTTTCTTCTTCCAGTTCAACGATTTTTAGAACGTTGATTAGCTTGTTGAGCTGCTTTGTTACCTGCTCAAGTGGCAGGCCATCCAGACTGACAACAACGGTTATTCTGGATACTCCCTCAATTTCGGTGGTTCCAACGGCTAGTGATTCGATGTTGTAGCCGCGCCTCGCAAACAGAGCAGCTACTCGGGTAAGAATTCCTGGCTTGTTTTCAACCAGCAGCGAAAGTACATGCTGAGTCGTCATTACTCATCACCATCCCAAATCGGTGCTGCATCTCGTGCATATTGAACCGCGTCATTCGAGATTCCTGATGGCACCATTGGCCACACCATGGCGTCTCGGCCGACTATGAAGTCGATTACTACGGGCCGATCGTTAGTTTCCATCGCCAGCTTAATCGCCGCATCCACATCTTCGATCTTCTCGACCCTGATTGCTAGGCAGCCATAGGCCTCCCCAAGCTTCACGAAGTCCGGCACCATGATTGTGTCGGTTCCAGTATTCAAGTCCGTGTTGGAGTAGCGAGAGTTATAGAACAAGGTCTGCCACTGCCTTACCATCCCAAGCGAAGAGTTGTTGATAATGGCAACCTTGATTGGAATGTTATTGATGGTGCAGGTCGCAAGCTCCTGATTTGTCATCTGGAAGCAGCCGTCACCATCAATCGCCCAAACTAAACGGTCTGGCTGAGCGACTTTGGCGCCCATAGCAGCTGGAACCGCGTAGCCCATGGTTCCCAGTCCGCCGGAATTAAGCCAAGAATTAGGTCGTTCATACTTAATGAACTGTGCAGACCACATCTGGTGTTGGCCCACTCCAGCGGCGAAAATTGCCTCTGGGCCGGAGAGCTCACCAATGCGCTGAATGACATACTGCGGAGATAGCTTTCCGTCGTCAGTTTCGCTGTATCCAAGAGGGTAGCGCTCCTTGAGTCCGTTTAGAAAAACCCACCAGTCTTCATAATCCGGCTTTGCGCTCTTCATCTGCGCCTTCAGCTCGGCAATCAACATCAAGATCACAACCTTGGCATCTCCAACTATCGGCACATCTGCGTGGCGAATCTTCCCGATTTCGGCAGGATCAATATCGACGTGGATTACTTTTGCACCCTTAGCAAAACTCTTGATGTCACCGGTTACTCGATCATCAAAACGGGCGCCAAGGGTGATCAAGAGATCTGATTTTTGCAAAGCAGTTACAGCTGGAACCGTTCCGTGCATTCCCGGCATACCCAAGTGCTGAGGGTGCGAGTCTGGGAACGCACCTCTGGCCATTAAGGTCGTGGTGACCGGAGCGTGAAGTAACTCAGCCAATGCAAGAAGTTCATTGCTTGCCTCGGCCCGAATAACTCCACCACCAACATAAAGAATTGGCTTATGGGATTTAAGAATAAGTTCGGCCGCCGCCTGCACTTGCTTACCGTGAGGATCAGTGATGGGCTTAAAACCAGGAAGGTCGATCTTCGGCGGCCAAGAGAACTCGAACTTTCCATTTTGGGCGTCCTTGGCAAAATCGATCAAAACCGGGCCTGGTCTGCCCGTAGTGGCGATTTCATAGGCCGCCGCAACTACGCCGGGTATGTCTTCGGCGCGAGTAACCAAGAAACTGTGCTTGGTAATCGGCATTGTTATTCCAACAATGTCCGCCTCTTGAAAGGCATCGGTTCCAATTGCAAATGAATTCACCTGGCCGGTGATTGCAAGCATTGGGACTGAGTCCATGTGAGCATCCGCGATTGCTGTTACCAGGTTTGTGGCACCCGGACCACTTGTCGCAATACAAACGCCAAGTCTTCCGCTAGCAGCCGCATACCCTTCGGCGGCGTGACCAGCACCCTGCTCGTGCCTAACCAAGATGTGGCGAAGCTTTTTTGAGTCCATTAGCGGGTCGTATGTAGGCAAGATTGCGCCACCGGGCAAGCCAAACACCGTGTCTACCCCGAGTAGCTCGAGTGAACGGATTAGTGCTTGCGCCCCGGTTAGGGTCTCGGTTGCCATGGTGTCCTTTTCAACTCAATAATTAGCCGCAGTATGCGCCCTGGGAAGCTGAGTGAGTCAGCTTCGCAAATTTAGCTAGCACACCGCTGGTATAGCGCGGTGGCAATGGCTGCCAGTCTTTACGACGATCAGCCAGCTCTTCTTCGCTGACGAGTAAATCAAGCGAACGAGCAGCAATGTCGACTCGAATCAAGTCTCCATTGCGAACCAGAGCAATTGGTCCACCTTCGGTGGTCTCTGGAGAAACGTGGCCGATACACAGTCCGGTTGTGCCGCCTGAAAATCTGCCGTCCGTCAATAGTAGGACATCTTTGCCCAATCCCGCACCCTTGATTGCTGCAGTGAAGGCAAGCATCTCACGCATACCTGGTCCACCCTTGGGTCCTTCGTACCGAATCACCACTGCATCGCCAGACATGATCTCGCCGTTATTTAGAGCCTCGATAGCGGTTCCTTCGCGATCGAAAACGCGTGCCGGACCCTCAAAGGTGGCCAACTCAAAACCTGCGGTCTTTACGACCGCGCCATCTGGTGCCATCGAACCGTGCAGCACATTGATCCCGCCGCGCTTGCTCATTGGGTTATTCATAGCCCGAATGATTTTTCCATCTGGATCCGGTGGGGAAATTTCCGCTAAGTTTTCGGCCAAGGTCTTGCCGGTCACGGTCATGACATCTCCGTGCATAAGCCCAGCATCGAGAAGTGCCTTCATAAGCACCGGAACGCCGCCAACGCGATCAACATCGTTCATCACGTATTGCCCGAACGGCTTTAGGTCGCCCAAGTGAGGGACCTTGTCAGCAATGCGGTTGAAGTCCGCAAGCTGAAGGTCAACTTCTGCCTCGCGAGCTATCGCTAGAAGGTGGAGGACAGCATTTGTCGAGCCACCGAACGCCATGAGAACCGCAATCGCATTCTCAAAAGCCGGCTTGGTCATAATCTGACGGGCTGTGATTCCCTTGTCTATCAAGTTCACTACCGCCTCGCCGGAACGGTGGGCCCAAATGTCTCGTCTGCGATCCGCAGATGGTGGAGCGGCCGATCCAGGAAGGCTCATACCGAGCGCCTCACCGATGGAGGCCATCGTGTTAGCTGTGTACATACCGCCGCAAGCGCCTTCTCCCGGGCAGATTGCGCGTTCAATCCGACCGAGGTCCTCCTCGCTCATTTTGCCGGCCTTGCAGGCACCAACGGCTTCGAAAGCATCGATGATTGTTACCTGCTTCTCGGTGCCGTCGGTTAGCTTCACCCAACCTGGGGCGATTGTGCCGGCGTACAGAAATACAGATGCAAGATCCAGTCTTGCGGCTGCCATTAGCATTCCGGGCAGCGACTTGTCACAGCCGGCAAGTAGCACTGAGCCGTCCATCCGTTCAGCCTGCATTACAGTCTCGACAGAGTCTGCAATTACCTCTCGGGACACGAGTGAAAAGTGCATGCCCTCGTGACCCATTGAGATTCCGTCCGAAACTGAAATCGTTCCAAACTCCATGGGCCAGCCGTTTGCCTGGCGAACGCCAACTTTGACGGCATCCGCAAGACGATCTAGAGACAAGTTGCAAGGAGTCACTTCGTTCCAAGAGGAGGCAACGCCGATTTGAGGCTTAACCCAGTCGTCGTCACCCATACCGACGGCTCGGAGCATCCCGCGGGCAGGTGCGCGCTCAATTCCATCGGTTACATCATGGCTTCTTGGCTTCATGTGATTGGTCATGGGTTAATCTTACGTTTTATATCGCGATACTCTGGTCGTGTGGAAAATCTAGACACAACAAAGGTCCCGACCGGTCTGGCGCTTTATAATCGAGCCGCCCACCGCGCCAGCAAAGAAGTTATCTACTCCTATTCGACCTCTTTCGGCATGGCTACCAGGGTCCTAAACAAAGGTTTACGCGACCACGTCGAGAACATTTACGCGCTGGTGCGGGTGGCCGACGAAATTGTTGATGGCTGTGCTGCTCAGGCTTCCGCGGAATCAGATGGTTTTGACCCGGGCGTGCTGCTAACTGAATTTGAAAACGAAACATACCTGGCGTTGACACGTGGCTTCAGCACGAACCTGGTGATACATGCGTTTGCTCTCACCGCCAGAGAAGTTGGAATCAAGAAAGACATCATTGAACCTTTCTTTTTCTCGATGAGGCAAGATTTGACCGAAACGATCCACGATCAAAAGTCCTTCCAGGTTTACGTATATGGCAGCGCCGAGGTTGTCGGCCTGATGTGTCTCGCGGCATTTGTCCATGGCAGGGATTACACCGAAGAGCAAAAACTGCTCCTGGTCAAAGGCGCTCGTGCTCTCGGAGCAGCCTTTCAGAAGGTGAACTTCCTAAGAGATCTTGCTGCCGACTTTGACAAACTTGGGCGAAGCTATTTTCCGGATGTCGCCATAAAGACCTTCGACGAGGAAACCAAAAACAGGCTGGTCCAAGACATCAAAAATGATTTGCAAATTTCAGCACTGTCGCTGCCGCTATTGGAATCATCCGCAAGAAAAGCAGTGACAGCAGCTCAATTTTTGTTTCAGGAGCTCAACGACAAAATATCTAAAACCCCCGCCGAGGAACTAATTCAGGCCCGTATCTCTGTTAACAATTTACGGAAGCTATTCGTGCTTGCCAAAGCCCTATTAGGAGTAAAGCCTTGAGTAATAAAACTGCCGTTGTCGTTGGTGGAGGAATCGCCGGTCTTGCAAGCGCAGCACTTCTGGCTAAGGCAGGGATGAAAGTTCAGCTATTCGAGGCGAACTCCACCCTGGGGGGTAGGGCCGATGTCTGGGAGAAAGACGGCTTCCGCTTTGACATGGGTCCAAGCTGGTACTTGATGCCGGATGCCTTTGAGCAGTTCTTCAAGCTAATGGGAACCTCGGCCAAGGAGCAACTAGACCTAGTGAGACTTAACCCGGCCTACCAAACCCGCAACGAGGGCTTGGGCGATGCACTTTTGATGCCGGACAACGTCGAGGGCATAAAGGAGCTCTTTGAATCGATTGAAACTGGGGCCGGCGAAGGCCTGCAGAGATATTTGGACAGCGCAGAGGATGCCTACAATCTTTCGATCAAGCACTTTTTGTACACAAACTTCCAAGATGCCAGAAGCTTCGTACAGCCAGAGGTAATTGCGAAACTTGGCCGATTCATGAAGCTACTACTAAAGCCGCTCTATTCATTTTCCGGAGAATATGTAAAAGACGATCGCCTCAAGAAAATGCTGAACTTTCCAGCCGTCTTTTTAGGTGCTTCCCCCTACGACACACCGAGCATGTATCACCTAATGACACACGTCGACATGAACCAGGGGGTCTTTTACCCGCAGGGTGGGCTCCACAGCGTCATTGAGGCTATCGCCAGGCTTGCCCAGCAATATGGCGTCGAGATTCACACCAGTTCGCCGGTTACAAAGATCCTGACCGACGGCAACAAGGCAGTTGGTCTTCAAGTCGGTTCGTCTGAGTATTTGGCGGATGTCGTTGTCGCGAGCGCCGACCTGCATCACGTCGAGACTAAATTGCTTGAGAAAAAGCACCAGACTTACCCACAAAAATTCTGGGACAAGAAAATTCCCGGGCCTTCGGCGATGCTCATCTATTTGGGGGTCAAGGGCGAAATAACTCAGCTTGACCACCACACGCTTTTGTATACCAAGGACTGGAGCACTAATTTCGCCGAGGTGTTTAGGAGGGCTGATGGAAAGAGTCACGTACCGTCACCGGCATCGCTATACATCTGTAACCCTTCTAAGTCAGATGCATCAGTTGCCCCAGATGGGCACGAGAACCTTTTCGTACTAGTACCGATTGCCCCAGACCCGGTTATTGGCCGAGGTGGCATTGAGCGAAGTGGTGATGAGGACTTTGAGGCTGCTGCCGACAAGATAATTGATCAGATAGCAGATTGGTGTGATATCCCTGACCTCCATGACCGCATCGTGGTTAGGCGCACCATGGGGCCAGGCAACTTTGAGGCGGAACTAAACGCCTGGAGCGGTACCGCACTTGGTATGGCCCACACTTTGACCCAGAGCGCATTCTTTAGGCCAAAAAACTACTCCAAGAAGCTGAAGAACCTGTTCTACACCGGTCACAACACCATTCCAGGCATCGGTCTGCCGATGTGCCTGATTGGTGCTGAGTTGGTTTATAAGCACCTGACAAACGACCGCAGTTCTGGGCCAATTCAAAAAGAGCTAACCGAGGTTCAAAGGTGGAAAGGCATTAGTTGATTGATGCCCTAACCCCCTTTGCCTACCTGGCGGCACTTGTTTTATCGATAATCGGGCTTTATCTTCTTGACCGACGTCACAAGTTAGCATTCGCTACATCCCCTAAGGCTGCGGCACTCTCGATCGCAATTGCAGTTGCCCTGTTCCTGGTTTGGGATCTAGTCGGGATAGGTCTTGGGATATTTTTTCGCGGTGACGCACCTCATCTTTCTGGACTACTGCTTGCCCCAGAGCTGCCGCTTGAGGAGCTCTTTTTCCTAATCGTGCTGAGCTATAACTCGCTGCTTGTCTACTTAGGCTTTGCAAGGTGGCTGAAAAAATGACCTACCTTTTGCTGACCTTAACCGTCATGGCCCTTGTGGCGATCTACGCATTCTTGATGCGCCACTGGTTGGTTGCCAAACCTCTAGTGGGAACTGCTGCCGTAATGCTGACACTCACTGCTATTTTTGACAACGTGATAATTGGAACAGGTATTGTCGCCTATGACGCGGAGAAGATATCCGGTATCAAGATAGGCGTTGCTCCCATCGAAGACTTCGCATACACAGTGCTTGCGATCGTTATGGTTCCATCGCTGTTCAATTTTTTCAGGACTAAATTGTGAAACTAGTTTCCAGGCTGGTGGTTTCTTCAAGGCCGATTTCCTGGATAAACACTGCCTTCCCGTTCGCAGTTGCGTATTTTCTTAGCACCGGAAACATCGATATAACCTTGATTATTGGCGCTTTTTTCTTTCTTATCCCTTACAACCTATTGATGTACGGGGTCAACGATGTTTTCGACTATGAGTCTGACCTCACGAACCCTAGGAAAGGTGGGCTAGAAGGCGCTCTTCTGGAGCCCAAATATCACGCAGCAACCCTCTGGATCTCAACCAGCCTTGCTGCACCGTTTGTGATTTATCTTCTTGTGGTCGGCAGCCTCTTTTCTGGGGCATTGTTGCTTTTCGTTATTTTCGCAGTGGTGGCCTACTCGGCCAAGCACTTGCGCTTCAAAGAGATTCCGGTTCTAGACTCTTTCACATCCGCCCTGCACTTTATTGGGCCCATGCTCTTTGGGCTTGCGCTTGCCGGGACAAGTCTCGTGGGCGAAGTTGTGGTGATGGCAACAATTGCATTCTTTCTCTGGGGTATGGCCTCCCACGCCTTTGGAGCGGTTCAAGACATAAGGGCCGATAAGGACGCGAACATCGCATCAATCGCCACTTTTTTTGGAGCCGGGTTGACGGTGAAGCTAGCATTCGGAGCTTACTTATTGGCGGCTCTAATGCTGCTGGGGTTTCCGGGGAGATTTCAGTTTGCGGCCATAGCCGCTCTCCCGTACTTATTTGTCACTGCAAGAGAGTTCGGAATCACTGATGAGACCTGTGAAACTGCCAACAGAGGGTGGAAGAGGTTTATCTGGCTGAACTTTTTTGCGGGCGCGATTATCTCGTCACTCTTGATTGGCCCCAGCTAAATAGCCCTCCAGCTAATTAGATGCGATCTTGAGAAACTCGGCGCACATAGCTTGCAGCTGAGAACTGAACTGGGCCTGCGTATTCGGTAGTGCTTGTGGCTCGCAGCACACTCCCCCAGATACTTAGCACTGGATTCGGCGATCTCAGCACCATCGAGTTTTTCGTGACGATAGCCAAGTAAAGATGCTTGCTGTTTCCAAAGCTTTCCGTGACCAACAGACCTCCCGACCAAAGCGTGAGCAACCTCGTGAAGCAGCACCTGATGAATTTGATCTAGATCTGCAGTCGCAACAAAATGCTTGCTCAAAGTGATTCGCTTTTTTGAGTAGTCACACTGACCGGCTCTTCTAATTGCCCGATCGAAGCCAAAAGAGTAATTGATAACTCCGTGAGCCTGGAATAGGTCATGCGCCATCTGTTCAACCTGGGCTTTGGTGACTGACGAATCGCTTTTTTCTAGAGAGGTCATGCTTTTACGGTTAGCCCTCGCATAGCTCGCTGATGCGCCTGACAGCCTCGGTAATCCTCGGTTTAGAACTTGCAAAATTGAACCGGATAAAGCCCTTAAAGTCATCGTGTGGGCTGTGATCGGGCCCTGCGTTCACGGACACCTTCGCCTCGCTCAAAATAGTGTTCGCCAAGTCAGGGATTCGATAAGCCTCGAGGTCGATCCACGCCAAATAAGTAGCTTCCATTTGGAACATCTTTGCCCTTGGCAGCCTGGTGGCAACCTCGTGGCGCAAGTGCTCGAGGTTTTCCTGCAGAGTATTTACGGTTTCATCGAGCCAGGGGGTCCCAGATTCGTAGGCGGCAACCATCGCGTGAGCACCTAGAATCGAAGATCGCCACTGCATTGCATCTGGAAGCCTTGAAAGTTTCTTTCTTACCTGATCGGACTGGGTTATTAAAAAGCCCGCCTTTAGTCCAGCAGTGTTCCAAGCCTTCGAACTGGAAGTGATGGTCACCCCTGTTTCTATGGCGTGCTGTCCAAGAGACAAATAGGGAGTGAATGGGCCCCAGCTAAGCGGAGCGTGAATTTCATCAGAAATCACCAGTGCGTCAAACTCCTGAGCCATCAGGGCAATCTCGGTTAGCTCCTGAGCCGAATGAATGCGGCCCACGGGGTTTTGCGGTGAGCAGAGTAGGTACACCTTCACACCGTTTTCAAACTGCTCTCGAATAGCGGCTAAGTCCAATTTCCAAGTGTCGCCGTCTAGCTGCAGAGGCGCATCTACCGGCTCACATTGTGCTTCCTTTAGCCACCCGAAGAATGCCGCATACACAGGAGAATTTATAAGCACCTTGTCGCCCGGCGTGGTAACTGCCTTCAGGATTTCAACCGCGGCCACGCCCACATCGGTGGCCAGCTTTATGCCGCCGGGCTCTATTTTCCAGCCCCAACGGTTGAGGGCGAACGCCTCGAATGCTGGACCAATCTCAGGAAATGGGCCCTGATAGCCAAGGTCAGAATTAGCAACCATTTGACTGAGTCGATCTCGAATCGGCTTTGCGACATCGAAGTCCATTTCCGCCACGTGCATCGGCAGAACTTCTTCTGGAAACCTTCGCCACTTAGAGCTTGATCGATTGGCAAAATTAGTAAAACTATTTGGGTCTTGCATGCTTCGATTATGCCCTAGAAGCCAAACAGCAAGTAACCCGCAATGAAAAACATCACGAGTGCAATCAGCGAATCAAGAATGCGCCAGAACTTCATCGATGCCGTGAGAGGCGCCAAGAGTCTCGCGAAGTAACCCAGGCCAAAGAACCACGCAAAGCTTCCAATGCTGGCACCCAACCAAAACCACCACCTGTCATTTACAAACTGATTGCCAATTGATCCAAGCAAAATAACGGTGTCTATGTACACGTGAGGATTCAAAAACGTAAGCGCTGCCGCAGTCCCGATTGCCTTGGCCAAGTTCGATTTTACTTGCCCGCTTGATTCCAGGGTGCTGGGACTAATTGCCCTTCGAATTGAGCTAATTCCAAACCAGATCAGATAGGCAGCTCCACCGAAGCGCAGAACTACCAATAACCAAGGAACAGATTCGATAACCGCCCCCAGGCCCAAGATTCCAGCGCCTATTAAAAGCGCATCGGCGACCGCGCAAAAAAGGACAACAGCGAAAATATTTTGCCGCTTCAGCCCCTGTCTCAGAACGAAAGCATTCTGCGCTCCGATGGCAATAATCAAGGCCAAGCCGCTGGAAAAACCGGTAGTGATTGCTAGCACGGGACCCTAACTGAGAATTCGACCTGACAGAAAATTGGAAATAAAGCCTCATCAAAGCCTATTGAACAATTACATGAATCTAGAAACCGGAACCGCGGCCCCAGAATTTACTCTTATGAATCAAGATGGTCAAAACGTCTCTCTTTCTGACCACATGGGTAAGAACGTAATTATCTATTTCTACCCGGCAGCCTCGACACCGGGCTGCACGGTTCAAGCCTGCGATTTTAGAGACAACATCAACTCACTCAAGGCTCTCGGTTACGTGGTGCTTGGCATCTCTCCTGACAAGCAGAGCAAGCTAAAAACATTTCAAGAAAAACAAAGCCTGAACTTCGACCTTCTTTCCGATGCGGACAGCTTCGTTCAAAAGGCCTACGGCGCCTTTGGCGCGAAGCAAATGTACGGCAAGGAATATATGGGCACGATTCGCTCAACTTTTGTGGTTGACCCGGCGGGCAAGATTAGCCACGCCTTCTATAAGGTCAAGACAACCGGCCATGTTGCATTCCTGAGGGAGCAGTTAGGCCTTTAGCCACGAAGCGGAAGCAAAACCCCGATCGCAATAAAAACGCCTCCGCAAACGCTGTTGAAATTCTTGCCGGCTCGAACCAAAAGTGGCTTTATTCGGTCAGCCAATAAAGCCACAGTGAATTCATAAGCGAATTCGATCACGATAAAAGTCATGGCCATCAGCAAAAACTGTGTGAATAGCGATTCTCGCGGGTTCACAAACTGGGGCAGAAATGCAACGAAAAACAGGATGCCCTTTGGGTTACTAACTGCTGAAATCAACCCTTGACCGAACAGCGTTCTAAAGCCGGCACTGTCAGTGTTTTTGGACCGTGAAATATTGATCGGTTCGGACCTGATCAGTTGAATACCCAGCCAGACCAAGTACGCTCCTCCGAGCCACTTCATGATCACCAACAGTCCTACCCATTTCGTCAGTAGGGCTCCGATGCCAAACATTGAAAGCCCGATAATCAACCCGAAACCTAGAGACCCTCCAGCAATTGTCGCAAGAGTCTTTTTGGTTCCATGCAAAGCTCCATGAGTCAGGGCCAAGAGCCCATTTGGACCGGGCGTAAGGGATAGTCCAATTGCCGCAAGAGCATAAAGAGACCAGGTTTGCCACGTCATGTTTACATAGTGCCAGTAAAGCTAGCTAATTAACGCCTCATTCTTCCTAGAGACGGACGCCGCGAGCTTGTCGGGTTTTTTGGTGGACATACCCGCCACGATCACAAGGGCGGAACCAATGATTACCAGGTTCTTCACAATATACTGACCTTCGAGAGTTAGACCAAAAGGAATAACCGTGAAGCAGACCTCTGGAAGTAACACAAGTGGCAAGAAGGTTCCAGGCATCTGAAACGCCAGAAGCACTATGCCGGCTCGCGTTAGTGCCGGAACCAAGAAAGCCACACCGATTGCAATTTCCCATAGCCCAAGCAGCGGAACGATAATCTCCGGTGTCAACCAGTAAATGGTTGCCGCAACTAGGTCATAGGCAGGAGATAATTCACCGATCATCTTTAGAGCACCAAACCAAATAAAGATGATTCCAATGGCATACCTGAGAAACGGAACACCAATCTTGGTAGAAAATCGGATCATGTATTTGTCGAACTGACTTTCCAGCTTTGTGACGAACTCTTTGATTATCATTTGACTCCCTATAGACGCTCGAAATTGCTAATTTGTAACTAGATTTGAACTGCCAAGCGTCTTTGCCGGCAAGTTACATCAATAACACGGATGCGGCCATACCAATTCCCATGTCTGCCAAAATGCCCCCGGTAGTGTTCCTTGGAACATTAATCTCTAGAAGTAGAGTGCTAAAGGCACGCAAACAGCAGGTGGACACATACCCAAACTCAGTTTTGAGCGCCGAGCCTTACGGTTATTTGCGGCCAAGAATCTTGCAACAAGGGGGAAGTTAGATCACTCAGGCGAAGCTTTTGGTTGCCCGCCTCGTCAAAATTATCCGACGACAACCAAGTCTCAATCGCAGACCTAGCCTGCGGCCATTCGGAGTCCAAAATTGAAAACCAGGCTGTGTCACGACTGTGACCTTTGACAATTGTGGCTTGCCGGAAAACTCCTTCAAAAGATAGGCCTAATCTCGCGGCCGCTCTAATGGATGGTGCGTTGAGCGCGTTGCACTTCCATTCGAGGCGCCTATAACCAAGATCAAATGCATTTTTCATCATCAAGTACATGGCCTCAGTAGCAATGGGCTTTTTCTGCATCAACGGCGAGTAGGTTAACCAGCCAATCTCGATGGAGGACGCCCTTTGGTCAATCCGAAGGTGCGAGGAAATGCCGATTGCCTTATTTGTCTGATTGTCGATGATTGCGTAAAAAACGGGGTCTTGCTGCCCTTGCACTTGCTGCACCCAATCCGAAAAGTCATCTACAGACTGGAAGGGCCCCTGAGGCAAGTAGGTCCAAAGTGAGTCGGATGCGTCAAGGCTAAATGCCTCAAAGAGATCGACGGCGTGAGCCTCGGCCCTAAGTTGTTCTAACCTGCAAAGGGATCCGGAAATTACCCGGCCTCCGTCCGGAAGCTCGGGCTTGCCCGCTTGATCCACCTCGATGCCAATTGGATGACCGTTTGCATTCGGTACTGAAATTATGAGCACTAGCTAAGAGTAAGGCTCACGCTTCGACAGAGGTAGCGTCCGCTGCGACTTTCCTCTGCGCACTTAGTCTCAGATTCTGCCTAGGGCAGATCGACCCGATCTGCATTCATGACCTTTACCCAAGCAGCCACAAAGTCGGCAACAAACCTCTCAGTCGAATCGTCCTGCGCGTAAACCTCGGCATACGCACGCAGTACTGAGTTGGATCCAAATACCAAATCCACCCTGCTGGCGGTGAACTTCACCTGACCGTTGTTGCGGTCGCGCATGTTGTATGAGTTGTAACCGCTTGGCTCCCAAACGTAGGTCATGTCGGTTAGGTTCACAAAGAAATCAGTTGTTAGCTGTCCCTCCCGCTCGGTCAGAACACCGTGCTTAGTGCCGGCGTGGTTCGCACCAATTGCTCGGAGGCCACCAACGAGGGCTGTCATTTCCGGAGCAGTCAGCCTCATCAGCTGGGCCCTATCTAGCATCAGCTCTTCGGGACTGACCGTGTAGTCCTTCTTGACCCAGTTTCTAAAAGCGTCATAAATTGGCTCAAGGGGCGCAAATGATTCTGCGTCGGTCCACTCCGGTGTCGCGTCTCCGCGACCGGGGGCAAACGGAATTTCAACCTCGTGACCGGCAGCCTGAGCTGCCATCTCAACGCCTAAGTTGCCTGCCAAAACAATCACATCGGCAACGCTTACGTTGCTAGATTCTGCGATCGGCTCAAGAACTGACAGAACTCGCTCTAAGCGCTCTGGCTCGTTGCCCTCCCAAGAGCGTTGAGGCTCCAGCCGGATTCTTGCACCGTTCGCGCCACCGCGCAGGTCGCTTCCGCGGAAGGTTCTTGCTGAATCCCAAGCGGTTGAGACCATGTCTTCTGCCGATAGGCCGGCAGCGGCAATCTTTGCTTTGAGCTCCTTTACGTCATAGTCCTTGTTTCCCGCAGGAACTGGATCCTGCCAGATAAGGTCTTCGGCTGGAACATCGGGCCCGAAGTAGCGACCCTTCGGTCCCATGTCACGGTGAGTGAGCTTGAACCATGCTCTTGCAAACACCTCGGACAGTTGATCGGGGTTCTCATAGAAGTTCTTTGAAATTTCGCGATATATCGGATCCTTGATCATTGCCATATCGGCATCGGTCATGACCGGGTTGTGGTGAATGGTTGGATCCTCAACATCAACTGGCTTGTCTTCCTCCTTGATGTTGATCGGTTCCCACTGCTTAGCACCGGCAGGGCTCTTGACGTTCTCCCACTCGTAGGTGAACAAAAGGTAGAAGTACTCGTTATCCCACCTAGTTGGGTTTGTTGTCCAAGCCCCTTCAAGACCGGAAGACACTGTTTGGTTACCAACACCACGGGTGGTGTGGTTCATCCACCCAAGACCAGCCTCGTGAAGACCAGCGGCCTCCGGAGTCGCCTCTAAGTTTTCGGCCCTGCCAGCTCCATGCATCTTGCCAACGGTGTGGCCACCTGCGGTGAGCGCAACGGTTTCTTCATCATTCATGGCCATTCGGGCAAAAGTCTCGCGGACATGCTGGGCGGTCTTCAGCGGGTCTGGGTTTCCATTGACACCCTCTGGGTTCACATAGATCAGACCCATCTGAACTGCAGCCAGAGGGTTTTCCATGGTTGAGGCATCATCAACGTTCTCGTAGCGACTTTCGGAGGGCTCCAGCCACTCTTTTTCACTTCCCCAGTAGATGTCGGTTTCTGGGTGCCAAATATCTGCTCTTCCAAAACCAAAACCGAAGGTCTTCAAGCCAAATGACTCGTAGGCAATGTTTCCAGCAAGGATCATCAGATCGGCCCAAGAAACCCTGTTGCCATATTTCTTCTTTACTGGCCAAAGTAATCTTCTGGCCTTGTCTAGGTTCACGTTATCTGGCCAGGAGTTCAGTGGTGCAAATCTCTGGTTTCCGGTGCCGCCGCCGCCTCGACCATCAGCGGTTCTATAGGATCCAGCAGCGTGCCAGGCCATGCGAATCATCAACCCGCCGTAATGCCCCCAGTCCGCTGGCCACCAAGACTGGCTGTCTTTCAGGAGGGCATCCAAGTCTTGCTTGAGAGCATCAACATCTAGCTTCTTGAGCTCTTCCTGGTAATCAAAGTTTTTGCCAAGTGGATTGGTCTTTGAATCGTGCTGGTGCAGGATGTCAAGGTTTAGCGCATTTGGCCACCAGTCCATCTTGCCTGTTGCTGCAGTGGTCTGGGATCCGTGCACTATTGGGCAGGTGCCTTGGTTTTCCATGCAGACTATCTCCTGTGGTTTCACGACCAAGTAAATTTGAATCGAGTGAGGTAAGCCTAACTAGTTCATTCACCATTGTCACTAAGTGCTTATTAGTCAGGCGGCTTAGCTGCGCGAATAGGAGGGTTGAAGATGGACTTTAGTGATGCGCCCCCGGACTTGAACCGGGAACCTACTGATTAGTCTCGTCATGCAAAGACCACGCATATTCACTAGGGGCATGCTTGGGCTCTATGTTGCCAATGTAAACAAGACTTAATTAGCTTTGACCTGTATTAGATCTAGCCAGAACCAACTCGCGCCGGCTTCTCAGTAAAGCCAAGCCCAGGAGTAGTAGAAACGCAGCTAGGCCCATGCTCATGGTGGTCAAGATGCCCGCGACTGGATTTCTGAGCACTATCACCGTCAGCAGTAACGGACTAAAAGCAACCACAATTTTTGAAAACATCATTATGTATCCCTGACGTTCACCAAACTGCTCGGGCCCAAAAAACAAAAGCGGAAGTGTTCCGCGAATAAATGGGTCGAGCCCAACGGCAATGCCCTGCAAAATAACGAATGGAATCAGCGCATCCACGCCAAAGACCAAAACCAATACAACACCGAGCGGGTGAGCAAGCATTGCCAGCCCCGCAACGCGCATCGGGGTCATCATTTTTCCCAGGGCAACTAGCAGCACTCTGGCCAACACTTGAGATGGTCCAAGGATTGCAGCTGCGAAAAGTGCCGCCCCGATAGAGGCGCCAAGTTCAGTTAACAAAAAAGGCAAGATCGTGTTAACCGAGGCAACCATAAAACCTTCTAGGGCAAACATCACCGCAAAGACTACGATCAGCAGGTCGATACGAATACGCCTTTTGTTACCGGCCGGAGTTTCGGGCGAAGGATCTGCAGCAGGTCTCGGCTCTAGTCGAGGAATTGTTAGGTTTAGCGGCAGCGAAATTAGCAAGTGTGCAAAGGCCCAAACCATCACTGCCCACTGCCAACTAAAATTTTCGGTCACCCAAGCATTTAGGGGCCAGGAAATGGTCGAGGAGAGGCCGACGAATACCGTGATTCCGGCGATAATCTTGTTCGACTCGTCACCAAAAAAAGTAACTACGGTTGCAAATGCAGCGTCATAGTTGCCCATCGCAGCTCTGATGCCAATGAGCACCCAGGCAACAAAAAGCATCTGCACTGAGGTGCTTGCCGCCAAGGTGCTAAGACCCAGAATAAAAGCGATACTTCCAAAAGGAAGAACACGCCTTCCCCCTAGCCGATCAATCGCCTTGCCAACACGGGGACCCAAAAAGGCCGCTACTAAAAGGGCGACAGTGAAGGCCCAAAAAAAGGTTTCAGTGGCTATTCCAAGAGACTCTGATATCGGCACGGCCATCATTGCCGGGAGATAGAAACCCGAACTCCAACCGATGAATTGAGAAACTCCAAGTCGAGCAGTCAAGCGTGAGCTGGGTTTCAATTAGATTCCAATTCTTGTGCGTTGGCAACTAGACGTGGTTGGGTTGGTTGCCCGAGAGTTTTGCTATTGGTTGCTGTTCGCTCGTAGCTAAATCATAAGACAGAATAAAAAAAATCACTTGGAATTCAAGGAGTGCAGGGAGTTTTTACGGGTGCATCCCCAGGGCTTACAGCGTTTGCGCCTCGTTCCAATGCGACAGTTGCTGGCAATAGCAACACCTTGGCTCAGAGCATTGGACTTGGGGGCCTGAAACCACAGCCCGGCCAATTTAGAAACCTCTCATGATTTTCCCAGAGTTCGTCGTTATGCCCAATTAGAGTTGTGAACAAAATTCATTATCGAAAGAGAAAAAAATAATGAAGCCAGAAACAAAACTTGGCAAGCAGCTGCAAACATTCAACAGATTTGCTGGGCTGTTTCACCTGATTCAGGCCGTTGTGCTGTTCTTCATCTTGAACAGCGAGACGAAGATTCCAGTTATCACAAGGTTCTTCACCGATACCCCGGAGGGCATCCGCCCAATGAGCGAGACCCTCTTCGAATTTCCAATTGCCTTGATTGCTCCGATCTTCCTGTTGCTGTCAGCAATCGCGCACCTGCTCATCTCCGCTCCGTTCTACATCCAGCGCTATGAGCAAAACATTGCCAAGGGCATCAATCCGCCGCGCTGGTGGGAATACTCAATCAGCTCCTCACTTATGCTGGTCGTGCTACTGATGCTGGGTGGCCTCATAGAGATTTCAGCAATAGTGTTCATCTTCACGCTGAACTTCATCATGAATCTGATGGGTCTAGTGATGGAAAAGTACAACCAACTGACCGAAAAGGTGAGCTGGTTGCCATTCAACATCGGAGTTGTAGCCGGAATTGTTCCTTGGATAATGGGTGGGCTTTACTTCTGGGTCTCCACCAACAACATTGCGGACGCTATCCCCGTCTATGCGCAGTTTGGTTTCCTGCTTACCTTTATCTTCTTCAACACCTTCGCCATCAACATGTTCTTGCAATACAAGAAGGTTGGAAAGTGGAAGGACTACCCATACGGCGAAAAGGCCTACATAGTTTTGAGCCTGGTATCAAAGTCAGTACTTGGTTGGGTAATCGTGCTCGGAACACTGGGGCTTTAGCTCACAAGCTAAATTCAAGGTCTTGTTCAGTTCGCGGAGTTGGTAAGCAATTTTGATTAGGTGGTTGGCTGGGTAAGCATTCCTTGCCCAACCGGCTGCCTTAGCAACCTGACCAATGCTCCTATCGTGACTAGCGCTAGCACGGGCAGAAGAATCTGAACCGCAAGGATTATGTTTTGGTATTGCTGATCCCATTCTGTTTCAGATATGTGGCGAGAGTAAATTCCCCAGAAGGCCCACACCAACACCAGAGAGTATCCTGGCGAGGAATTCACCAGTGCCGTGGCTGAGCCGATAAGCACTGCAACCACCAATATCACCACTGTCCAAGCTTCAGCTGACAAGCCAAAGCCTTCCTCAAAACCCAACTGGACCAACAGCGAAGAGATGTTGGCGATGGTTGCAACAGTCACCCAACCGAAGTAGATGGCGAACGGGAGCCTAACTGAGAGGGTGCTGGCGAAGTCAGTTCGCTTTGCCGTGGTTATCTGGTTAATCTTGAAAAGCGTAAACAACAACAGCGCAAGAATTAGCGCCGAGAGCCAAAGCAGCTCTAAGCGCCAAGCAATGATCCAAGAGCCATTTAGTAAGTTGGCGAGAATAAACCGGGGTGTGATGCCTCTGATGACTGGAGTATTAGCTGCCAGCTGAGTAAAGCTATAGACAGCAAGCCCCAGGTAGATCAAACCCCAGATTCCGAAGGTGAAATCTATTGGCGCAAACAAGGTGTCGTATCTTCTAGACACCTCGCCGACTGAAAGCCCGCCAAGTGGAAGGGCTGTGGCAACCCCATTCATGACCAGCACGAACCCAAAGCTCGCTAGGGAAAAAATGCGTTGCGGCAAATACGAGGCCATGCTCTTGAGTAAACCACAGCTGAGCTTGGTTATCCATCGCCTTTAAAGCCCGCTGTGCTTCCAATTCAAACGTTTTGGTTATGAGCGGACTTCTATGGCCGAATGTGCCGGAGAGCAAAAACCCCTGTAATTCAGAGATTTGTCTGCTTTTTCTTGGTGCGCCCCCCCGGACTTGAACCGGGAACCCACTGATTAAGAGTCAGTTGCTCTGCCAATTGAGCTAGAGGCGCATCAGCGCAAAAGCATACCACCAAGCGACTGAAGTTATCCAAAGGATTGATGGATACTAGCCTTCTAATTTTGTTGTGCCAAGATAACCGAGTGCCCATTGAACTAATTTTGGCGGTAGCTACCTTTGGCTTTGTGACCTCGGTAACCCCGGGGCCTAACAACACCATCTTGTTCGCCACGGGAGTCAATTACGGCGTGAAAAAAGCCTTACCGTTTTTGTTCGGAATCATGCTTGGCCTGACCGTAATTCTTGCAGCAATTGGATTGGGACTTGGGGTTGTCTTTATTACTCTCCCCGGCCTTTATCAGATCCTCAAATATCTGGGCTTTGCATACATTCTTTTCTTGGGTTATTCGATTATTCGATCTGGCTACAAGCC